>CAYVRP010000001.1:0-143208 GCA_964454025.1 uncultured Polyangiaceae bacterium
GAGCTGCCGCCGGTGCCGGAGCTGCCGCCGGTGCCGGAGCTGCCGCCGGTGCCGGAGCTGCCGCCGGTGCCGGGGCTGCCGCCGCAGGAGCCCCCGGAAGGCTCGACGCGGTTGATGCAGAAATCGAAGCTCTTGGGATCGGTGTTGTGACCGGGGGCCATGATCAGGACGGCGGCGATGTCCTGTCCGGCGTAGGCGTTGCCGGAACCGTCCCAGCACTTCGTGTTGAAATCGCTCCAGGGGATGACCCCAGGCCTCGAGTAGACCGCGCACCACCGGGCGTTCTCGTCGGCGTCCGCCTGGGAGGTCTGGATCTGGACGCGCAGCTCGCCCCCGCCGCGGTTGTCGAGATCGACGTAGAGGCCATCCCCCTCGGTCGCGACGTCGAAGGCTTCCGTCTCCTCGCCCTCCGCCTGCCCGACGTTGATGCCGAGCATGGCGTAGCCGCCCCAGTCGGATCGCGGCTGCACCGTGCCGCTGGCGCAGAGCTCGGCGCCTGCGGACAGGGAATCGAAGCCGCTGGGGCTGATGCTGCTGGCGTCGTCCGCGTTGGTCCAGGCGTAGCCCGTCCAGTTGCAGACGGTGACGAAGCCGCCGTCGTGGACCGTGTACTCGGGGCTCTCGTCGGGAGTGGAGCCGCCGGTGCCCTGGACGCCGCCGCTGGTCGGCGTGACGCCGCCAGTGTTCGCCCCGCCCCCGCCGGTCGGCGTCGTGCCGCCGGTGCTCTGGACGCCGCCGCTGGTCGGCGTCGTGCCGCCAGTGCCCTGGACGCCGCCGCTGGTCGGCGTGACCCCGCCGCTGCCGGCGCCGCCGGTCGCCGGTGTCACGCCGCCGGTGCTCGCGCCACCGCCGCCGGTGGCGGCCCCGCCGCCGGCCTGGGGGCCACCCCCATCACCGCCGCCGCCGCCCGTACCGGCCGCGCCCCCGCCGACGCCACCGCTCCCGGGTGCATCCTGAGCTTCGAAGAAAGCCGAGGGATCGAAGTCGTCTTCGCTGGAACAGGAGAGTACGAGGAGCAAGGGCAAGAAGACCGGCAGGGATCGCAATCGCATCGAGTGATTCCTGGAGGCTAGGGCGGAAGCCGCGGCGCCCGTTCCGGGCGCGGTCGGTGCTCCCCAGTCTAGGCGGCGCCCTCTGCTCGCGCCAGCCTGGGAGCGCCGGATCCAGCTGGCGATCGCCTGGCTCTCGAAACTCGGGGTCGCACCTCGTCGATCGCCGCGCGCACCGCCACCCACCGACCGCGGTTTCGGTCGTCGCACGGTTCCTCGCGCCACGGGAGTCGACGCCTCGTTCCCTGGAAAATTCCTGAGATCCCGATCTGGAATACGACCGAGGCGCGGGCGTCGCGGCAAGCAGTCCCGGAGATCGCCCGCGGCCTCCCCCGTGCGCCGCCTGGTCGTGGCTACCTCGGGTGGGGTGACGCCGAGCCGACGTGCTAGGGTTGGCGAGCGGTCGACAGGCGCGCTCGGCTCCGAATCGGCGGCGGCGGTGGGCCGAGGAGCGGAGCGCCTTGACGACCGGGTCCGGAGGCCCGGTTCAGATGGTGATCCTCGCCCCATCTCGTCGGACTCGTTTCCCTATCGTGCTGCTCGCCGCCGCGCTCTTGGCCTGCGAGCACCAGGAAGGCTCCGGTGACGACGGGGCGGCGGGGGGCGGGGGCGGACAGAGCGCCACGGGTGGCGCGAGCGGGGGCGCAGGCGGCACCACGCCCGCGAGCGGCGCGAGCGGCGGCGCGGCCACGACGGGTGGGAGCGAGGTCACGGGCAGCGCTGGTGCGGGCGGTGTCGCACAGAGCACCGGCGGCGCCGGCACGGGCGGCGGCACGGTGAATGGAGGTGCCCTCGCCGGCGGCGCGGCGGGCACGGGCGGCGTTGGGGGAGCGATCACCGGCGGCGTAGCGCCGACCGGCGGCGCGGCGCCGCCCGGCGGCGCGGCACCGACCGGCGGCGCCGAGAGTGGAGGCGCGATCACCGGCGGCGCGGCGGAAGCCGGCGGCGCCGGCGGCGCGGATGGCGGCGAGCGGCTCTGCGCTACCGCCGCGGAGGCGGAGAGCGCCACCTTGCGGTGCCCCGAGGGACGGATCATCGACTCGGTCGCCTTCGCGAGCTACGGCACGCCCACCGGAGCCTGCGGCTCCTTCGCCGTCGGCGCCTGTCACGCCGAGTCGAGCCAGACCGTGGTCGAGTCCCTCTGCATCGGCCGCGCCGCCTGCGGCGTCCCGGCCGCCAACGGCGCCTTCGGCGATCCCTGTCGTAGCACGGTGAAGACGCTCGCCGTCGAGGTCACCTGCGTCCCCGGCGAGCCGATCGTCCCCGTCGACGCGCCCTACAAGGGGGTGGCGAACTCGCCCGCCGCCGAGCTCGCGTCGCTCGGCGCCACGTGGTGCTACAACTGGACGGCGTCACCGAGCGCGACGGACTGCGGCGATCCGCTCTTCGTGCCGATGGTCTGGGGCCCGGGCGACGTCGCGGCCACCATCCGGGCGATCGGCGCCGCGGGGTACACCACCGTGCTCGGCTTCAACGAGCCGAACAAGGCCGACCAGGCCAACATGACGGTGGCGGAAGCCATCGAGCTCTGGCCGGACCTCACCAGTGATCCGAGCATCCGCGTGGGCAGCCCCGCCGTCTCCGACGACGGGCGCGCCTGGCTCGAGGAGTTCATGGCGGAGGCGCAGATCCGCGGTCTTCGCGTCGACTTCGTCGCCATGCACTGGTACGGCTGGAACGCGGGATCCTGCGTGGCAAGCCAGCTCGAGGGCGCCGTCAACTGGGCGTCGCAGTGGGGGCTGCCCGTCTGGATCACCGAGTTTGGCTGCATGGGCTCGAGCAACACCGATGAGCAGACGCTGCTCGACTTCTTCGACGGCGCGATCGCGATGCTCGAAGGGCACCCCCTGGTCGAGCGCTACGCGTGGTACCCGTGGAACACCTACAACCACCTGTACCTGCCGGACGAGAGCGGGGCCCGGGTGCGGACGGAGCTCGGGGACGCCTTCGCGGCCGCGCCGCCGTATCGGGAGTGAGCGCGCGCCGCGCCCGCTCGGGAGCACCGACCGGGCGCGCTGCGCGGGGGCCGAACCCGCTACTGCGCGAGCTCGACGGAGCGGCTCTGGCCGTTGCCCTCGAAGGTGATGTCGCGGACCGACACCGTGGCGTTGGTGTTGTCGTCGATCTCGCTGCCGACCTCGATCCGCGTCACCCAGAGGTCCCGGGAGTAGCCCTTGTAGCTGACGACCCAGTCGAGCATCGCCTTGATGTCGACCGTGCCGGAGAAGTTGGTGCTGGGCCCGCCCTGCATCCATAGCTGGGTGTAGCGCCAGCGACCGTCGGCCCAGGTGTCCGACTGGTGGCAGAGGTCGTAGGACCTGCTGCCCGCGGACACCGAGATCCCCTGGTACTCGTTGCCCGGGACGTTGTCGTCACCGCACGGCCAGCGATCGGCTTGCCACCCCCACATGCCGAGGATCTCGGCGTAGACGCCGGGGTTGGGATCGTTGACCGGGTGCCGTTCGCTCAACCAGAACTCGAAGGCGATGTTCCACGACATCGCGGAGCCGTTGAAGGTGATGTTCATGTTGTCCACCTGCACGCTGGCGCTGGTGATGTCCTTGATCTGCAGCGGGAGCAGGCTGGTGGAGCTGCACTCCGGTGAGGTCACCAGCTCGTCGCCGATGCCGAACGGGTGGATCCCGAACTCGAGCTCCGGGAAATCGGGCTGGGTGTGCTCGCCGCCGCAGGCGCCGCGGTTGATGGTCCAGCCGAGCGAGCCGTCCGCGTTGACGTAGACGGTCAGCGGGGTGTTGCAGCCGCGCTCGTCGGAGCCCCAGGCGTTGTTGAGCAGGCGGATCTCGCCCAGGTTCAGGTAGTCGCTGTGCGTGCTGGTGGAGTCGCCCGGCGCGGCCAGCGGCGGGATCGGATCCCCCGCGGGGCCGCAGGTCGCGACACCGCCGGTGGGCTCGGCGCCGCCGGTGGGCGTGTCGCCGCCGGTGCCCGAGGTGCCGCCGGTGCCCGAGGTGCCGCCGGTGGTCGCCACGCCGCCGGTGGTCGCCACGCCGCCGGTGGTCGCCACGCCGCCGGTGGTCGCCACGCCGCCGGTCGTCGTCACGCCGCCGGTGCCGCCGGTCCCGCCCGTGGTGGCCGCGCCGCCGGTCGGGTTCCCCCCGAGGCTGCCCCCGACCGGGAGCGGGTCCTCGCTGCCGCAGTGCGGAAGCGTGAACAGCATCGCGAAGCAGGTACCGAGGCGCGTCAGTCTGAGCGTGGTCATTAGGTTCTCCCAAGCGGCGCCGCGCGAGCCCCGGTGAGTCGAGGTGGCAGCGGATCCGAGCAGCTCTCTGGATGGCGTAGGGGTGCGGCGAGGCGCTACCGACTCCACCATGAGCCGCTTCAGTATAGCCGAAGTGCTGACGGCGCGAGGACCGACGCACGGCACGCCCGCGACGTCCCCCGTGCGATCTCGAAATTTCCAGCCGCGCTGGCGCCCCGGGTTTCCATGGAAATCTCCCCGGCGCGGCGCTGATGGACGCGTGGCAGCGCGCCGATACGATCCTGACTCCCGTGGGCCTCTGGCGCGGCGGTGGGCCCGCGCCGAGATCTCGGCCGCGCCGCCGCGGAGGAGGGATCCGGCTCAGCCCGAGCCGTCGCTCCCGGCATCGGCCGGGGTGCGGCTCGGCTCGGCGAGCTTGCGCTCGGAGTAGGCGAGGTTGTCGCGGACGCGTCTCACGTCCGCGGCCGGGACGGCGACCCCTTGCTCGGCGCGGGCGAGGACCGCCTCACAGGCCGCCTTGGCCTCGCCGTAGCGGCCGACGTAGTACGCCGAGATCCCGACCTCGTCCGAGAGCCGCCAGTCGTAGACGTCCTGGGCGATGAAGAGGTGGTCGTTCGGCCTGGGCACCCGCAGCCCGGCGCTGCCGAAGAGGTATGCCTTCGCGTACTGCTTCTTCGACCGGAAATAGCGCGCGAGCTCGTAGAGCGGCTCGGCCCGGGAAGGGCGAAGCTCGAAGGCGGCGAGCAGCTCGCGCACGATGACCTCCTCGGGTTGGTCGAGCTCGATCGCGAGCCGGCCCACCTCCAGCTGGGCCATGAACGTCTCCTCGTCCCAGCCCGTCATCGCCGCGCGCTTGCGGTACTCCACCTGGGCCCGCTCGGGGTGGCCCGCGTGCTTGTAGGACTGCCCGAGGTAGAACTGGCTGCGGGCGTGATCGGGGTGCTCGGCGAGGTCCTGCTCGAGGAGCCGGGCGTCGCGCAGGTACTTCTGCTCCTGGGTCAGACCGTGGGATTTGGCCCCTTCGCCCGAGTGGTAGATGATGAAGACGCCCTCGAGCCGCTGGCGTGCGCGCGCGCCCTCCACGGTCACCAGGTAGTTGTGGACGGGCCCCTCCCACCGCCAGCGGGTCGCGCGCACGTTGACGAGGTGGGGGACGGCATAGCGCAGGTGATCGTGGTGTTTCTCGATGACGTAGCTGACCCCCGGCTCGAGCCGCTCGTAGAACCTCGGATCGGAGACGCCGAGCTCCTCGTCGGCGTCGATGAAGAGCAGCCAGTCACAGCGGTCCGCTGCCAGCGCCAGCTCGAGCGCTTGCTGGCGGTTGACGCCGAAGTTGACCCACTCGCGCTCGTGCACCTCGCCCTCGATGCCGTAGGCCGCCATCTCGCGGCGGATGAGGGCGATGGTGTCGTCGGTGGAGCCAGTGTCGACGATGACGTAGTAGTCGATGTAGTCCTTCACCGATCGGAACAGGCGTGGCAGCACCGCCGCCTCGTTCTTCACGATCATCGACAGGCAGATGTTGGTGCGCGGCCGGGACATCGAGCTCGCTCTGGGGGGCCGGGGGCGGTCCCGTCGGTGGCCGCCGGGGCCGGCTCGGCACTGCCCCCGGGGACCGCGCCGGCGCGGCGAGTCTATCGCTTCGCCGGGGGCTGGAGCCCTTCTGGCTCCAAGAAGCGCCCGGGCCGCGCGCCTCGGAGCGCGCGGCCCGGGGGGCGCCTCGGTGGCGGAGGGACCGGCTACTGGAGGTTCACCGTCGCCCAGCCGTTGGCCGGGACGCTGAAGCTCACCGTGGTCCCCTTGGCGGTGAGGGTCGTCTGCCGCGCGGAGCCGCCGCTGTTGTAGAGCACCGCGACCACGCTGCCATCGGGGTTCTCGAACGCCAGCACGTCGCTGAAGCTTCCGCTCGTGTCGACGCGGTACGCACCCGGGTCCACGAAGTTCGCGAGGTGCCGGAAGACGTAGTAGTAGGGCGTGAGGGTGTAGTTCGACCCGTTGACCGTGATCAGGGCGTTCTGAGCCCAGGGCCGCACCTGGTCGAGGCTCAACCCCACGGAGTCGAGCACCATGTTCCAGGCGAGGTACGCGTTGACCCCGTCCTTGATCCACTTGGAAATGAGCCCCCAGCTCTCCACCCCGTAGGCGTGATCGTTCGGGGCCGTCTGCTTGTAGGTCCCGGATTCCCAGGGGTAGTTGCCGCACTGGTGCTCGGACTGCATGATGTTGTTGTTCAAGCGGCTCGCGTAGTCCCGCACGTAGTTGGCGGCGTGCTGCTCCATGCCCCACTGCAGGCCGATGCCCTCGATGTAGCTGGCGGCCGTCGCGTTCGACATCACCGCCTGGCCGATCTCGTTGTCGGCGGTGGGGTTGGAGTAGGTGCCGGCCCAGATCCCCGCGGGGACGTTGCGCTGCTCGAAGAGCGGCCCGAGATGGTTGGCGATGTACCCCGCCATCTGCGACGCCGTCCATTGGCAGGACGGGTAGTCCTGCGGGTAGCCGGCCTCGTTCTGGGGCATGACGAAGGCGATCGGGATCCCCTCCTTCTGGTACTCCTCCACGAACCGGGCCAGGTAGAGGGCGTGCGCGCCGAGGGTCTGCGCGTCCGTCTTCATGTACCCGCGATCGTAGGCGTTGTTGTCCTTCATCCAAGGGGGCGGCGTCCAGGGGCTGGCCCAGAAGATGATGTCGCTCTTCACCGCCTGCGCGGCCTTGATGTACGGGATGAGGTGCTGCCGATCGCGAGCGATCGAGAAGCTGTTCATCTCGTAGTCGTTCGGCGTCTCGGCGAGCGTGTACCGATCGAGGCCGTAGTCGCTGGCGCCGATCGGGATCCGACCGTAGGTGAAGCGGCAGCCATCCTGCCCGAACAGATACTGCATCACCTCCGACCGCTTCTGCTCGCTGAGCAGGAGCAGCTGCTGCCAGCCCTTCTCGTTGAAGGTGCCGCCGAACCCCTTCCAGAGCTGGCGCCGGGTGGTCGTGACGGTGACGTCGGCGTTCCCGCTCGCCGGGGTGAGCGTCCCCTCCTGCCAGTATGCGTGCTGCGCGGACGGCACGAGCTCGGGCTCGTCCACCGGCGGGGTGCCGCCGGTACCCGGGTCGCCACCGGTGCCCGGATCGCCGCCGGTACCCGGATCGCCGCCAGTACCCGGATCGCCCCCGGAAGGAGAGACGCCGCCCGTCGGCGCGACCCCGCCGGTCGGCGCGACCCCACCCGTCGGGGCGACCCCGCCCGTCGGGGCGACCCCGCCCGTCGGGGCGACCCCGCCGGTCGGCGCGACCCCACCCGTCGGGGCGACCCCGCCTGTCGGGGCGACCCCGCCCGTCGGGGCGACCCCGCCCGTTGGCGCGCCCCCGCCCGTCGGGGCGACCCCGCCTGTGCCCGCGCCCCCACCGACGCCTCCAGTCGGTCCGACGCCGCCGGTCATGGGGGTTCCCCCTGCGCCGATCCCGCCCGTCGTCGGGACCCCTCCCAACTGGGCCATGGCGCCGGTCCCCGGCGCGCCGCCGGTGGTTCCGGCGCCGCCGACCGAGGCGCCGCCGGGTTCTGACGTGCCGCCGTCATCGCCGCAGGCGAGCACCACGAAGGACAGACCCAATAGACCAATCAGGTGGGATAGGCTTCTCATGACTGACGATTCCTGCTCTGAGGGAGCGATTCCCGGGCAAGCGCTCCCTGATCGGGGACCCCGGCTCGAGTTGAAGGAAAAACCGCCGGGACGCACAAGGGGAATCTCTCCAAGGGGTTCCTTTCCGCTGACTTCGTCTGCAGTTGCGCCGCCAGCGGAGTGCCGCGGGGCCTGCTCGGCGACGCCAACGGGCGACCCGGGCCGCGATGAGCGGCCCGAGCGGAGACGGGAGGACCGACCGCGACGCTCGAATCGGTTCGCTCGACCGCGACCGGCGCGACGCCCACCGTCTCCGTCCAGCTGGACCACTCCGACCTCATGGGAGGCGACATCCCCTCGGCCCCTGCTACCCACCCTCGCCAGCAATCTGCTGAGCCGACTCGCCGTCTTCTCGCATCCACTCGCGGCGTCCGGTGCGGTCGGGTGGTCGCGCCACCCCGCCCGAGCCGACATCTTCTTTGCACCAGCGCGGAAACAGTTCAGGTGTAGCCTGTGGCAGGGGGTCGGTCAAACGACGAGACGTTCGATCGCGAGGTGCCCTGAGCGCACGCGAACGGCCGCGCGCCGCCCCGCAGACCTCTCTGATTCATCTCTCAAGATTTCTCAGTATTGACGGCTGCCATCGGTGCGAGCGTCGCTCGTCGCACGTGCGGCCGCGCGCGGTCCCTCACGCAGTGGTCCCAGCTCGACGACACCCGTTCCAATCGGCACGGGCTCCATGCAGGCTGGGCGAGCCGTTGGTGCGGTGGGCCGGGGCTTGCGGGGTGAGCACGGCCGGCAGGCCTCGCGGCACCCGCCCCCGCTTCCCGCTCGCTCCGGCGAGGTAACCGGGTCGGCCGGTCGTGTAGGGGATCGCAGCCCGCTCGGTTCGGGACGAGCGCCGAGGCGGCGCAGGGGACTGGCCTCGGTCGCCGCCGTTCGCTGCCCGGAGCGCGGGTGCCGCCGAACCATCGAGCTCTGGGCATTTGGTTGGGAAGGATGTATTTATGCGACCGCTCTGGCCCGTTCGTGGTATCGGGCATCCGCAGAGCGCTGGCGACGGCTGGCACGAGCCGACGTTGCTGGTAGGCTTGGCTTCGCATTCATGTAGAACTTCTGCTCGTGGGGCCTGCTTCGCTTCACGGGCAGGCAAGCCGCATCGGGCCGATCCTCGACCCGGTTCTCGGAGAATGAAGAGGGCTTTCACCGTCATGAACAACAGGATCCACGTGGGCTCCGTGGTGGTCGCTCTGGCTCTGGCCGCTTCGGGCTGCTTCGAATCCGACGACACGACCGATGACGGCACGGGTGGGCAGTCTGCCGGGGGCAGCGGCGGCGCGACCACCGGCGGTGCGACCACCGGCGGCGCAACTACGGGTGGCGCGACCACCGGCGGCGGTCCCACGGGCGGTACCACCACCGGCGGTCAGGCGACGACGGGTGGCACTGGCGCGGCGACGGGCGGTACTGGCGCGGCGACGGGCGGCACGGGGCCGACGGGCGGCACGGGGCCGACGGGCGGCACGGGTCCGACGGGCGGCACGGGCCCCACCGGCGGCACCGGCGCCACGGGTGGCACTGGCCCCACGGGCGGCACCGGTCCCACGGGCGCCACCGGCGGCACTGGCCCCACCGGCGGCACTGGCCCCACGGGCGGCACGGGCGCGACCGGCGCCACCGGCGCCACGGGTGGCTGACGCTCGGATCGTGACGCGCACCGCGGCCGGTGGCACCGGGGCCTGAGGGCTGGACGAGGCCGATCGGTGGCTGCGACGGGAGATGCGCGTGGGCGCCGCGGGAGCGAGCGCTGCATGCGCCAATTGCGGACCAGGCCCCCGTCGACGTAGGAATGGTTCCATGGCAGCCGACGGTCCCGGTGCCGTCAGCGTTCCGATGCTCGCTGGGGTGAGCGTCCTGCTCGTCGACGACGAGGGGCTGGTCCGTGACGCCTTCGAGCGGCTGTTGGCGCACGCGGGCGCGTCCGTCGTCGTGGCGGCCGACGCGCAGGCCGCGATCGAGGCGCTCTCGCGGGTCGAGTTCGACGTCGTGATCGTGGACGTCGTCATGCCCGGCACCAGCGGCCTCGCGGTGCTGCGGGCTGTACGGGAGCGAAACCTCGACGCGTCGTGCATCATCGTGACCGGTCGACCCGAGGTCGGGACCGCCGTGGAGGCCCTTCGCCTCGGCGCCTTCGACTACCTGAACAAGGTCGACGCCGCCGGTGCGCTCTCCACGACGGTAGCCCGGGCCGCCGCCGTCTCCCGCCTCGCGCGGCTGAAGCGGGAGGCGCAGTCCGGCGCCGGTCGCCCCTCGATGGAGCCAGGGGATCTTCTGGGGCTCGACGTCGCCCTGAGCCAGACGCTCGAGTCGCTCTACATGGCCTATCAGCCCATCGTGGGGCGGGACGGGGTCACCTTCGGGTACGAGGCGCTGATGCGATCGTCCGAGCCGACCTTGCCCCACCCGGGGGCGGTCCTCTCGGCCGCCGAGCGGCTGGGGAGGCTCAGCGACGTGGGGCGGCGCACGCGAGAGCTGGTGGCCGCGGACCTCGCGCGGATCCCCGACGGCACGGTCTGCTTCGTGAACCTGCACCCGAGCGACCTCGGCGATCCGGCGCTGCTCGCCGACCGTGCGCTGCTCGGAGTGCACGGCCGCCTCGTGGTCTTCGAGGTGACGGAGCGCGAGACGCTGGATCACCTGCCCGACCCGCGCTCCCTCGTCGCGGCGCTGCGCAAGCTGGGCTGTCGGGTCGCCGTCGACGACCTCGGCGCGGGCTACGCCGGGCTCACGTCGTTCGCGCAGCTCGAGCCGGACATCGTCAAGATCGACATGTCCCTGGTGCGCGGCGTCGATCGGGACCGGCGCCAGGCCCACATCCTGGGGCGCATCGTGCAGCTCTGCCACGACCTCGGGGTCCAGGTGGTCGCTGAGGGCGTCGAGACCGTCGCGGAGCTCGAGGAGCTCGTGCGTCTCGGCTGCGATCTCTTCCAGGGGTTCCTGCTCGCGCAGCCGGCGGCGGGCTTCCCCGCGCCGGTCTGGCCGCTCGGCGACGACGCGCGCCGGGCTGCCCCCCCTGGCGCTTGACGGCCGCGCGGAGGCCGTCCGAGCGCGCGCCTCCTCAGCCGGGCCAGCGCACGAGCTCGATCCCGCGCTCCTGCGCCAGCCGGCGCGCCTCCTCGGCCGAGCAGGAGGCGACCTGACCGCGCGGGATCGACTCCTCGTAGGGGTGATAGTACCGCTCGCCCGGGAGCACCCCGTACAGCATCGCGTTGCGCAGGGTGAGGAGCGTCTCTGCGAGGAGCAGCCCCGCGTCGGTCACGCCACGCGACTCGAGCTCGTTGGCGACCACCTGCGCGGACTTCCCGACGCACACCCGTCCGCTCGTGGCCTCCCACCGCACGGTGGGGTGGCACTGGTACGCCGGATCCCAGGTGAGCAGGCCCGGCGCGAGCCCGGTGCGACCGCCGAGCGGCAGCTCGAAGCCCGCCCTCGACGCGGGCCAGCGCACGTAGCGGCGTCCCGGTTCGCCGAGCTCCACCGGTGTCTCCACCAGGTGTTCGGGCAGCGCGACGACCGCCCGGAGCAGGCCATCCGGCTCGAGGCTCAACGTGATGGACTCGTACGGGGCTACCGAACCGCGCACGGGACCCGCGCGGAGCCGATCCAGGAACAGCCGCTCGAGCGCGGCGCTCGCGGGACCCACGCTCACCCGCCCCACCGCCTCCAGCGCCGCCAGCTCCCGCAGCGGGGCCCAGGCGGCGCCGGCGAGCTGGTCCCGCAGGGTCGCCCGCAGGGCGGTGACGTGCCGCCGTCGTTCTTCGAAGGGCCGCGCGATCACCAGCGTGCTGTCCAGCCACTGCGCGGTGGCACGCGCCCCTGCCGCCTCCAGGGCCCGCGTCACGTCCGCGGGGACCTCGGGGAGCGGCAGCTCGCGCTGGCAGCGCTCCCAGAGGTCGATCACGTCCGGACCCTGCGCGGCGGCCAGCGGCTCGCCGCCGGTGATGACGTGTCCGAGGCGAGCGAAGACGCCGAGGACCGTCAGATCGACGGCGCCCGGGCGCCCCGTGGCCCGGTGGAGCGCCGCGATGATCAGCCGCGCGCGCGTCCACTCCGCGAAGGCCGTGAGGGAGGGCAGGGGCGGCGTCGCGGCCGCGCCGAGGAGTCCGTTCATCCGGAGGTGGTACGGCGCGTCGACGAGAGGGGGCAGATCGCAGAAGTGCGGTCGGCACCCCTCGGGGGCGAAGAGGGCGCCGTTCGGCGCGGCCCCGGCCAGGGCCTCCACCACGGGATCGACGGGCACCCACCGGGCGAAGAAGCGCCTCACGATGCCTCGAGGCGGCGCATCGCGCCGAGGTCGTACTGGGCGGGCACTGCGATCTCCTTCAACGGCAGGCAACGGACGTCGACCACGGACGTGACCTCGTCCGGGTGTACGAGCGAGCCCGCGAGCATCTCGCGGGCTCGCTCGAGGTTGACGTCGCCCGCATGGGAGGCGAGGACGGAGTGCAGCGTCCGCCGGGTCCCCTCGAAGAGGAGCGCCGGCGTGAGGTGCTCGAACGGCGTCGCGATCCCCCGCTGGCGCACGGCGTGGAGGTGCTCGTGCAAGAGGTCGAGCGCCGTGTCGATGGCGCCGCGGGCGCTGGCGCCGCCCTGGACGTGGCGGCCGCGGATGGGAACCCTCTCCTTGCCCACCACGCAGGACCCGATCACCGTCTCGTTGGCTGCCCGCACGGCGTCCACCAGCTCCTCGGTCGGGCTGCCGTTGAGCAGGGTCCGGTCCTTGCCGAGCTCGGAGCGCACGATCTCGAGGGTCGCCTCCTCCGGGATGCGGTCAAGCTCGATCCGGCGGCCTCCGCCCAGCCGCTGGCTGCGGAGCAGGGCCTTGTCGATGCGCCCCTCGAAATTGCTGAGCGCCAGGATCATCACGCCCGGGGGCAGCGGCACGGCCCCATCGAGGTAGGTGAGCAGGGTCGTGGTCACGCTGCTGCGAGTGCCGGTGCTGTCGTAGTGCTCGCGGCCGATGAGCAGGGAGTCCGCCTCGTCGAAGATGATCAGGGTGAAGATCCCGCGCTCGGCGGCGTCGCGCGAGGCCTGGTCGAAGATGGACCGGACCCGCTGCTCGGATTCGCCGACCCATTTGGAGAGCACCGCCGCCGAGCGGATGTACAGCACCCGGGCGCGGTCGCCCCGGCGGGCGACGAGCTCCCGCGCCACGGCGCGCGAGAGCATGGTCTTCCCCTGGCCCGGGACCCCGACCAGCAGGTAGGCCGCGCTGCCGAGCGAGGCGGCGCCGGGGTAGGCCTCGGGAGACAGCGCCCGATCCAGCGCCAGTTGCAGCCGCCGGACGGCCGCGTCCTGCCCCTTCACGTCGGCGAAGGTGGTGGTCCGGGGATCGTCCGGGTCGATCCGGAGCCGGCTCTCGTCGATGAAGTCGGCGTCCCGCGCCGCCCGCGAGCGCACGATCTCGTAGAGGAAGCCGCGGTTCACGCGCACCTTCATCCCGGGCTCGATGGGGTCCTTGACGAAGCCGGACACCATGACGCGGTGCCGGCGCTCCTTGAGGCCGTCCTCGACCTCGACCCAGATCTCGCCGTCGCGGCCGGCCTCGGGGACGGCCACCACGTCCACGACGTCCCCCTCGCGCGGGAGCGCGGGGTCCACCGCCGTCACGCTGGTGCTGTTGGCGCCGATCTCCACGTATTGCCCGGGGATGAGATCGGCCGGGACGAGCCCCGCCCCGAGCGCGAGGTTCAGGATGGTGTCCCCCAGCGCCAGCGTCGCCCGCGCGACGCCGTCCATGGCCGGCGCCGGGCGGACGTAGACGGCGCGCTGGGTGGAGATGGCCTGGCGCCTCACGATCTCCTTGGTCTGGTCGACCAGGGCCGTCACCGCGTTGAGCACCAGCTCGCTCTTGCCCTTGATGGTCGCCGCGTCGTCGTTCGGGCGTGGCATGAAGCGCCGTATGCCCTCCAGCGTCGCGTCCAGCCGTAGAAGCTCGTTGGGGGCTCCGTCTCCGTGTCGTTGCTCGCTCATCATCGCTGCTCCTGAATGGTCACGCTTCGCTCCGCAGCCGCACGGCCGCGGGATCGCCGAGGTAGAGGCCCCGCCGGGCGACCACGGCGCGGGCAACGCCGTAGACGGCGAAGCAACGCCCGACGTCGTCGGGCGCCGCGAGCGCCGCGGGCGCGTCGAGCACGATGCCCACGGAGGCCGCGTCGAAGAACGTGCGCTGCGTCTCCTTGTCCTGCGCGCTGAAGAACCGCCCGTCGCGCAGCGCGCCGGCGCCGCCGCTCGTGGCCGGCGTCCCCGCGGCCTCGCCGGGGGTCGGCTCCCCCGTCTCCCCGCGGCGGCGCAGCTCCCCGAGGTGGTGCGTGTGCAGCCAGCCCACGCTCCGCAGGTGGGGCTCCCCCGCCCCCCGCCGGCGCTCGAGCTCGTCGGTCAGCGCGGCTCTCGCGTCGGGGGTCCACTCGAGCGTGGAGACGGTGCCGTGGGCCGCGGGGCAGAAGGTGTCGTCGATGAGCGTCACCAGATCCCGGGTCTCGGGGTCACGGCAGACGCGGCCGAGCAGGAAGGCGCCTCGCTCCCGCCACTCCCCGCCGGCCAGGGCGTGCTCCTGCTCGGCCACCGCGCGGAGGAGCGCGGGGGAGCAGACGACCGGCAGCTCCGTCGGCAGGGCGTAGGGCCCGCCGAGCAGGAGCAGGTCGTCGAGCGGCAGCGGCGCGGACGCGGGGGGGAACGCGGGCACCACCACCTTGAGCTCGGCGCCGCCGTCCACGGCGAAGCGACCGCGGCGCGGGGTCACCGCCGCGTCCGCGGCCGGGGCCGCGACGTAGTAGTCCGCGTCCCTGGCGCGCTCGGGGGGCTGGGTGCGCAGCAGCTCCGAGCCCCGCAGGGCGGACTGGGAGTAGCGGCGTCGCACCGCGGTCCCGTCCGGGAGCCTCATCGTCAGCTCGGGCACGAGATCCCTCCAGTCGACCGTGACCGGGTACTCGCCGGGTGGTGTGTCGGGGTGGTGGCGCGCCACGAAGAGGCCGAGATCCCGGCACGCGTGCTCGAGCTGGAACGTCTCTCGCGACCGCAGCGCGAACAGGCGCTCGCGGCGTCCTGGATCGCCGCCGGGGGCTTTGAAATAGGTGACCTCGAGCAGCGCGCTCATTCCGCCACGCCTCCCGCGACCATGGATCCGACCACCTCGACCGTGTCGCCCGGCTGGAGATCGTCGCGGCTCAGCGGCTGGCTGGGGTCGATGAACCGGTTTCGAGTCACGTTCCGGAGCTTCCAGCTCCGGGAGCGGTTGCGGCGGGGCGCCTCGTCCGTCCCGTCCGGCTCCACCTCCTCGATCCCGAGGGACTCCAGCAGCAGATCCGTGAGCTCCTCCCCGGTGCCGTCGCCGACGGGGTCGGGGCGGATCTCGAGGTCCTTCGCCTCGCCAGAGGGCGTCACCGCGCGGATCCTCAGCGAGGACCCCCGCGGGTCGCTCGTCGTCTCGGGTTTGGTCGCCTGCAGCTCAGTCATCGTTCACCTCGCGTCCTGGTTCGGAGAGATCTCCCGCCCGGTCGACCCCGAGCGAGCGAAGGAAGAACGTCGCGGCGTCGAGGCGCGGGGCGAGCGCTCGCAGCACCGCGGCCTCTCCACGCGTGCGGTGCCGTCTTCGTGCGAGCCCGGTGCCCGCGATCGTGACGGCGAGGATCGACGGGTCGGAGAGCCGGTGGCGGCTGCCGTCGACGGCCCCCTCGTCGAGCAGCAAGAGGTAGGCGGCGAGCGCCGCCTCGGTCCCGGGCGTGGGCTCGAACGCCTCGACCGCCCGCAGCACCGGCTCCTGCTCCGGATCCGGACCCGGCTCCGCCACGCCCGCGGCCAGCCGGTCGAGCGCGCCCCGCAGGCGGTCAGGGAACATCCAGATCGCCGGCTCGAGCAGCAGGCGGCGGACGAGGCGCCCGTCCGGCGTCAGCACGGTCGACCAGCCCCGCGCCGGGTTCGCGCGGAGCGCCTCCAGCGCGTCGTGCGGCGTGGCCCGGCCGCCGCGTGTGCGCACGGCGGCCAGTCCGCTGCCGGAGATGGCGCAGTCGAGGGCGCACCCCGCCAGCGTGAGCTCCTCCTGCGGTCGGCGCTCGCAGGCGGCGGCGGCGCGCGAACGGAAGGCCTCCTCTAGGCTCGAGGTCATCGGACCTCCGCGGCGAAGCGCCGGCGGCGCGGCGCGGGCGCGCTCGCGTCGGCCGGCGCGCTCAGCGGGGCGTCGAGCGGGAGCTCGCCGCGGCGCTCGAGGAAGTGGAGCGCGGCCCGCTGGTTCAGGCAGTCAGCGGGGGCGTTCAGCACGGCTGGCTCGGCGATCAGCGCCGCGTGCGCCTGGCGCACCAGGAACGGCAGATCCATCCGTTCGGGATCCCATGGCCCGCGGAAGAGGCACGGGACACCGGCGAACTCGCCATGGATGGGCCCGAAGGTGGCCCCCCCGGGCAGGAACAGCGGCGCGCGGCTGGCGAGGCACACCTTGGGCTGTGCGTCCGGGTAGCGTTCGACGACGAGCTCGGCGCGGACCTCCTCCTCGCGGAGCTCCGGCTCGGAGCCGGCCTCCGGGAGCACGCTGGTTCGCGCGCGCAGCACCACGGCCAGGGCGAGGATCCGCCCGGCGGCTTCCCGGATCCCGAGCCGCGTCAGGCGCCCCGGGTTCAGCCGCCCGAGCTCCGCGATCGCCTCGAGCTCTACCTCGACACGGCGGCGGACGGCCTCCGCGGCGACGCGGCGGGCGAGCTCACTCAAAGGCTTCATCGTCACTCTCCTGTCGCAGCTCCGCTTCGGAGCATTCGGCGGCGAGGCCGCAGGTGGCCCCCGTCGCCGTTGCGAAGCGGAGGCCGAGACCGGCGGGGGGGTGGAGCGCGGAGAGCGGAAGACGCCCGAGGCCGAGCAGGGCGGCCACCTCGAGGGTCGCCCGCGCGGGCAACGCCTCCTGCACGACGGGTCCTCCACAGTCGGGACACCAGAGCCCCTGCCGCGTGAAGGTCATGAACGCGGGGCCGAGCGAGCGGCCGCAGGCGCCGCCACAGACCCTCGCCGGGCAGAGCGGGACGGCCGCCTCCGCGATCAGGTCGCGAGGCGGCGCGGAGAGGGCCGCCGCGGCGAGGGCGACCAGCTCGGCGAGGGTCGTGGTGGTGGGCACCGGGCGCCAGGGGACGGCGCCGTGTCGGAAGGGGAACGGGTGCAGCCGACAGCCCGGTGAGGCGGTGAGCGGGGGCGTCGAGAGACGCGGCTCGGTCCCACCTTGCAGCGCGATCAGCCGCGCCGGAGCCAGTTCGGCGTGGCTGACCGCGTCGGCGGCGAGCGCGGCGGCCAGCGCCCCCATCGGCGAAGAGGTGGGGACCCCCGCGTCCGGGTTGTGCTCCAGCGTCGCCAGGCACGACTCGCGCACGTTGGCGAGGCGCACGTCGTCCGCCGTGAGCAAGCACCCGGCGCAAGGCTCGCCGTCGCCCCCGTGGTCGGGGACGAGGGTGACGGACACTCCGCGCCGTGCCGTGGCGAGGCGGAGGTAGGGCCGCCCGAGCAAGCTCGCGGCGCGGCCGAGCGCCAGCTCGGCCGCGCGGTTGTCGGGGCAAGCCGCCAGCAGATCCGCGCGCGCGAGCGCGCCGATCCCGAGCACCCGCACGTCGTCGGCCACCACGTCCACGCGCACGGGCGAGGCGGCGCGGAGCAGGGCGCGCGCGGCCTCCACCTTCAGCAGGCCGACCTGCTCGGGCAGGTACGGCTGCACCGCGACGTTACGCGCCTCGACCCGGTCGAAGTCGACCAGGACGAGGTGGTCCACGCCCACGCGCGGGAGCGCGAGGGCGAAGGGGAGCCCCACGGTCCCGAGCCCGCAGACCAGCGCGGTCGTCATGACGCCTCCTCGATGGTGACCGAGAGGTCCCGGTCGGCGTCGAGTCGGAGCCGGGCTTCGCCCGCGTCGCCCGCGTGGAGCAGCAGCTCCTCGAGGGGGGACGCGACGCGGTCCTCGAACGCCGTGCGCAGGGCGCGGGCTCCGAGCGCGTCGAGGCCCGGGGTGGCGTCGATCAGGTGGCGCAGCGCCTCCTCCTCCGCCTCCAGGGCGACGCCCTCGCGGGTGCCGAGCTCGTGGCACCAGCGGCGGAGCAGGGCGAGGTGGTCTTCGGGCCGCAGCGGGCCCAACCAGAGCACCCGCCCGCCGCAGCGACTCAGGACGGGCTGCGGGAGCAGGCGGCGGAGCTCGCGCCCGAGGTCGTCGAGGACGCGGCGGCGCTCGTCGCCCCGAAAACCGATGCTGCGCCGGCCCGCCCCCACGTTGGTGGTGACGAGGAGGCACAGGCCACGCGTTGGGACCGTGTCGCCCTCGTTGGAGGTCAGGCTCCCGTCCAGCAGCGGCAGGACGACGCGCTCCAGCAGCTCCACGCACCCGCGCTCCGGCTCGGCCAGCTCGATGACGCCGCGACCGCTCCGGCGCTTCAACCAGCGGAAGAGCTCGCCCCCGCCGCCGAAGCCGACGTAGCTCGGCGGCGCCCCGACGAGGCGGTTGACGTGCGACTCGTGGGCGAAGTCGCCGCCCCGGATCACGAAGGGCTCGGTGCCGTCGCCGTCACACGCCACCTGCAGCGCGCGCGCGAGCTCGCTCTTGCCGACGCCGGGGGGGCCCGCCAGGACCGCCACGAACGGGCGGTGCTCGGGCACCCCGCGGAGCCGCGCGCGCCGCCGCCGGTGGGCGGCGTACCAGCGCGCCAGGTCGGCGAGCGCCTCCTGGTGGCCCACGACGCGCTCCCGGAGGATGGCGAGGGCGCGGCCCGGATCGGTGACGGCGCGCCCTGCGAGCTCGTTGACCAGCGCCTCTACCGCGGCCGCCGGAACCGAGTCCTGCCCTAGCCGCAGCGCGCGGGCGACGGCCCGCTCGAGGAGCGCGACCCCGGCGTGGGGCTGGGCCTGGCCGTCGACCAGGGACGACCGCGCGAGGACCGCGCGCTGGGCCTCCACGGTCACCGCGACACCCCGCGCCGCCGCCCCCCGCGCGCGCGCGGGGAGCACCTGCTCCAGCATCTCCTCCGCGCTCGCCTCGTCCAGGGGCACCAGGGTCTGCCGGCGATCCCACGCCTCGTCCCCCACCACCCGCGACGTTTCGTTGGTGGCCAGCAGGAGGCGCAGGCCGTGCTCGCTGACCAGCAGCTTGAGCAGATCCACCGCGTCATTCCGGCCGTTGACGGCGCGAAACAGGCGATGCGCCTCGTCGATGAACAGGATCACGTCGAGCGCGGCGAGCCGCTGCAGCGCACGGTTGCGCACGAGCTCGGCGTCCGGCGCGCGCCCTCCGTCGAGCAGGGACGGGTCGATCGTGATCAGCGTGGTGCCGCGCAGCGGACCGCTCACCCGGCCCTGCACCACGCGCTCGGCGAAGTACTGGACGAAGGGCGACTTGCCCACCCCACTCGGGCCGTGCAGCAGCGCCGCCCGGTTGTCGGCGCGGAGGCAGACCTCCTCCACCTGCCGCGCCGCTTCCGCGAAGCGGGGGGTCGCCCCGATGGGCGGCCGTGCGCCGCTGCCCGTGAGGACCACCATCGGCAGGGGGAGCTCGGCGAGCGCCAGCACCGAGGGGGCGGCCAGCTGGGCGTGGATCTTCGGGGCGGGCACCCAGGGGAGGGCACCGAAGCGATCGGGCTCCACCGTCAGCGCGGCGAGGGCGGCAGCTCGCCCGAGGGCGAGCACCCCCAGCACGAAGTAGCGCCCCGGGTCTGGGCCGTCGCCCGCGCTGACGGTGAAGCGCGGCCCGAATCGGCGCAGCGGCACGCGGTGCGCGGGCTCGAACCGCTCGTCGGCGAGCAGCGGCGCCGGACGCCCCTGCACCGCGATCACCGTGCCGAGCTCGGTCCTCCGGATCCCGACCGGGAAGGCCCCGCCGAGCGCCGGGATCTCGCAGCGTTCGATCCAGGCGCTGGGGGAGCCGCCTTCGCGCACCGGCTCCGAGCTCGTGTCGACCGCCACCCGCGCGGCGTCAGCGCCGCGTTCAGCCATCGCTTCCATCCAGCATCTCTCCACATCGCGTGCACTGCGCCGCCTCGGCGCAGAGGGAGCAGGACACGACGTCACAGGCGGGGCACCGCAGCGCCGCCGCCCCGGGCGCCAGCGCCTGCCGGCAGATCCCGCAGCGCGTCACCCCCGCCGCCGCCGCGGTCTGCCAGCGCGGCGCTTCGGCGTAGCGGCAGCGGTGGAGCCCCCCCGGCGTGTCGAGGACGAATTCGGCCGGAGCGACGACGATCGCCACGCCGCGTGAGGGCGGCTCGGTGCCGACCCGCGTCGCGACGCCCGGCGGGAGCACCAGCAAGAGGTCGTGGCGCCCACCGGCCCGCGCGGCGGCGTAGCCCCGCGCCCCGCCCGGGAGGCGGACCGACCCGGACGCCTCGACGGGGAGCCGCGCCCCGCCGGTCTCCACCCAGGCCACCCGCTCCCCCGTCACGCGGACCTCCGCGCTGCCGTCCAGCAGCCACACGCCGGGAGGGCCGGGCCGCGGTGCAGGCGACCGGGGAGCATCCAGTTCACCACCTCCTGCGCCGGTGGGACCGCCCCCGACGTGAGGAAGGCGGCCAGCGCACGGGCCGCGAGGACGCCGGCGAACAGGTTGGTCAGGACGTTGGACGGGGTGCTCTCCTGGCTGCAGCCGGCGCGCCGGGCGCGCTCGCGACGCTCCGTCGCCGCGCTGCGGTCGAGCTCCTCGGGACCGCAATCGAGGCAGGGCGCGCCAGCGCCGATGACCACCGATCGGAAGGTGCCGTAGGTGAACTCCGTGCCGCCGTCGAGCACCAGCACCCCCGGCGCGCCGCGCTTCAGGTGCGCGAAGGCTGCCGCGCGGGGTTCGAACGCATCCGGGAAGAGGCCCACCACGTCCGGGCGGAAGCGCTGGAGATGCTCGGGAGCGAACCGGCTGGGGACGGCGACGACCTCGGGCGGGGGCGCCCCGGCGTCGGCCGCGCGCCGGCCCGTGAAGGCGCGCGCGGTGGCGGCGGCCTTCGGCTCGCCGAGCTCCGCGCCGGCGTACAGGATCTGCCGGGAGAGGTTGCTGAGCTCGACCGCGTCCGGATCCACCACCACCAGCCGGCCGAGGGCACGCGCGAGCGGCGGTTCGTGCAGCAGCGCTTCCAGGAAGGCGTGCGCGAGCGCGCCGCCACCGCCGACCAGCAGCGCCGTCAGGGGCGCCGGCGGCCTCGCGATCGCGGTCGCAGGTCGGATCTCGAGCAGCTCCGGGGCGCGGGGCATCGGCTCGTCGAGGGCGGGATCGTCGTAGGCCCTCGCGGCCGCGAGGTAGTCGCCGAGCAGGTGCCCGGCCGCCTCCACCCCGTGGAGGCCGAGCGGCGCGGTGCTCGCCAGGGACGCCACGGGAGGGCGTCCGGCCTGGGCGCGGACCTCGCGGAGGCTGCGGCCGATCACGATCGAGTCACGACCGCGCGCGAAGAAGCGCACGCGCTCCGGGGCTCGCTTGCCCAGGCGGCGCATGCTGGCCGCGAACGTGCGCGGGGCGTCGGTCACATCGGCCACGACGTAGGGGCCCTCCGGGTCCTCCGGCGCGCAGAGCGCCAGCCCGAGGTCGAGCGAGACGATCTCGAGCGCTACGCTCGGGTTCAGCCGCAGCAGACGGGCCGGCCCCGCGAGGGGGGCACACCGCGGGGCCGGCAGCGCGAGTGTCTGCCGGGTGACGCCCATCGCGCCAGCGACGAGCGCGAGGTGGTGCAGGGCGGGGTCGAGCCGCCCCGGGCTCAGGCACACCAGGCGCCGCTCGAGCGCGGCTTGCCGGAAGCCTGGCGCGATGAGCTGGCGGGTGTAGCGGAGGTGCGTCACGGCGCGCCTCGCTCGGCCGCGGCACGGACCGGTCCGCTCGGGAGGCGGGTCGCCTCGCGGATGAGCTCCGCGATCGCCAGGAGGCGCTCGCGGAGCTCGGGCTCCCCGTTGCCGAGGGCCCGGCGCACGTCGGCGAGCGCTCGCTCCAGCAGCCGGGGGGTGCTCACTCCGCCGGGGAGCGCTCGCGCGGGGCGATGCCCGCGCGGCAGCACGAGCCGGCGCTCGCGCGAGGACCACCCGGAGTCGAGGTCATCTTCCTCCTCGGTGCAGCGCCGGCTGCCTCCCCAGGAAGTGGACACGTACCGCCGGACCTCGCCGTCGATCTCGTCGAGGTCGATCGGCTCGGGCTCGCCCGGCTCCACGACGACGTCGGGCTCGTCGGTGGTCACCGAGCTCAGCAGGCGCACCTCGCCGCCCTCCGCGGGGACCGGGTCGTAGGTGAACGTGAGCTCGAGCGCGTAGAACCGGATCCGGTCGCGCTCGGCCTGGAAGACGACGCTGAACACGCGGTCGTGAGTCTGGACCCCCTCGACGGTAGCGGCGGCGAGCTCCACGCCGGGGCAGCGCACGCGGACGAGGCCCGCGTCGTCCAGGTCCAGGACCGAGCCGGTCCCGTCGTGGGTGGGCTGGAGCGCCCGTGACCACCGGCGCTCGAAGCGGGGCAGCGCCGCGAGGTGAGGCGCGAGCTTCTCGGAGATCCACTCGTCGTCCGTCGAGCTGTGGCAGAGGAACGCGTACGGCGGGTGCAGGTGAGCGAGCCCGAGCAACTCCAGCCCGGTGCGCTCCAGGGCCTCGCTGATCGTGCGCTGCACGTTCCCGGCGGTGCAGTCGAAGGAAGCCGATGACACGACCTGGTGGCGCAGCAGGAAGACGTCGGTGCACCGCCGCGGCTCGTCCGCCGGGCCCAGCAGCAACGCCGCGAGCTCCTTCGAGCCGTGCCGGCGGGTGACCGCCGCGGCGTAGGCGCGGAGCTTCGCGCAAGCGCTGGCGCTCAGCGCGAGGCAAGCTCGGTCCGGTTCCGCGGGCGCGGGAGCGCCCCCGTCGATCCGGTCAGGCACCGCGCACCTCGCGAGGGGAGCGCCCGCCCCGGGCGGCGACGTTGAGGTCGACCAGGAGCTCCTCGCCCTCGCGGAACATCCGCTCGAGCTCGTCCAGCGTCGTGGTCGCGTCGACCTGGCGGGCCTGGCCGCCGGCGTTGACGACGAAGCTCCGGCGCTCGGTCAGGCCGAGGGACGCCGCCTCGGGTAGCATGCGCTGCAGGGCGTCACGCACCGTGTGGCCACCGAGCCGATCGTCGAGCTCGATGGCCCTTCCCGCCCTGCGTCCTGCGATCCGGGCCGTGAGTCGTTTCTTCTGCTGCTGTCCATCCATGACGTACCTCCACCGCTCGGCCCCCTGCTTCGGAGCCATTCGTCGAGCTCCCTCGCCCTCCCAGCTGACCGGGGCGGTGCGCGCGTCCCCGGAGGGGCGAGGGCTCGGCGCCGGTGGCCCCCCGGCCCGCGGTGCTAGCCATGGACGGGGTCCAGGAGCGTGGCCGGCTGGGCACGAATCCTCCGAAGCCTCCCGGCGTGGGGCCGATCGTGGCGAGGTCGTCAGGGCGGAATCGAAGCTGGCTCCCTCGAGGTCGCCCGTTCGCGGCGGGCCACCGCGGCGCGAAGCGGTAGAAACGAGAGGCAGGGACGCGGACATGCCAAGGGCTGATCGGGGCCGACGTCGCGGCCGCTTCGGCGGGGCTGGCTGGCGGAGCGAAGAACCCTCCGAGACCAGGGTTCGGTGTCTGGACGGGGTCATGGTGAGGTGATCATGGAAGACGTGAGCCCGGCTCTCTCGACGGTGCCCTTCCGCAACTTCGCGGCCTTCCTCGACGCATGCGAGCGAGCGGGTGCCGAGAGCGAGCCACTCCGGGAGGCTCGGAGCTTTTTCGCGCGCCAGTCGCGGGGGCGCGCCGGGGCGAGCGAGCGGCGCGCGGAGGGGGGGCGGGCGGCGCCGCCTCTCCACCTCCACGTCTCGGAAAACCCCGTCGGCGCGGCGCACCTCGCCGCGGTGCTAGACTCGGTTTCCTCTCTGGCCGAGGGTGACGAAGGCGAGGACGGGGGGGCCGCCGCCTCCTGGCGGGCGGGGAAGGCGACCCGCGAGCGGCTGGGGCGGCGCCTCGCGTCCGCGGCCACCTGCGTCCTGCCCTGCAAGCCCGTCGTCCACGCTCCGCGGGGGCGGCGGGCTCGAAGCGGGTCACCCCCGGATCGCGACGACTCGTCGGGTCAGGGGGCGGGCGAGCGGATAGCTGGCCCCGGTGCGGTTGCGCCCGGTGACGACGGCGCCCTCGAGGCCCGCCCCGGTGGCGGGGGCGACGCGCTTCTGGCTCTCCGTCCGGCGCCCGACTCGGGAGAGCCCGCGCGATCCGGGCGGGCAGCCCGTCGGCGCAAGCGCGCAGGCGCGACGCCGTCGCGGACGGGAGAGGGGTCCGCCACCGCTCGTGCCTGGTTCGAAGCGGTGACGGTGCGGGGAGAGTTCGCGGAGGATTCCTCGGCGCTGGTGGCCCTCGCGGCCATGGCGGCTTCGCCCGACCAGCCAGCGCCGCTGGGCGAGCTGCTCGCCTCCGCGACCGAGGTGCTCAGGCGTCACCCGCTGCGCGGTCTCAAGGGAAGGCTCGTAGTGACCGTCGTCATGCTCGTCGCGGACGGCGCCGGCGCGCCGAGACGGAAGGAGACGGCGGAGGCCTCCACGCCGTGGATGTCACCGGAGCGCTTGTGGAGGCTGGTCGAGGGAACGCCGCTCTCCGCGGGCCTGCCCGCGTCCGTCGTGGCCGGGGACGGCGCGCCGGCGCTGGCGCTCGGGCCGCTGGCAGCGTGGCTCGGGGATCTGCTGGTCGCCGCGCAAGATCCGGCGCGGGCGCTCCCGCACCTGACCCCCGACCTGACCGTGGAGCTGTCCACCGCGGCCGAAGCCGCGGCGTTCCTGCGTGGCTTCCTGATCGTTCGACCCCGGGCCGTCGAACCGGGGCGCGCGTCCCGGCCGCCGTCGAAGCGGGAGGAGGACCCTCGTCTGGTCTTCACGATGGAGCACCTCGAGGAGGGGCGAGAGGTGAGCCTCTGGCCTGCGCTCCATCGCCTGATGGCCCGCCACGGCACCCAGCTCGAGGATTTCCTGGGCGCCGACCGGAGCACCTTCGACTGGCTCGTCTCGCACCTGCAGCGCGAGGTCTACCGGAAGTTCCGGAGCTTCGATCCGGCGCGGGCGCCCCAGGGGTACTTCGAGCGGCTCGCCGCGCGACTCTTCTTCGGTGCGCTCTACCAGGCGAAGCTCCCGGCGAGCTCGCCACGTCGGGACGCCGCGAGTCACCTCCCGGAGGTCAGCGTCGGGACGCAGGCCCAGAACGTCCAGGCGAGCAAGATCTCCGGCGCTGCCCTGGAGCGGCTCTGGCGACAGGAGGGCAAGCTCCTCCCCGAGCACCAGGCGCTGCTCCGGCTGCTGAGTGGTCAGTCCCTGCACGCCTACGTCCTGTCCACGCTGCGGGGCGAGCTCGCCCTCGCGTCCTGGGATCGGTCGCGCGGGGGTTTCGAGCCCGAGCCCGAGGAGCCCGCTGCGATGGACGACGGCGCGGGCAGCAGCTTTTGGAGGTTGGCGCAGGAGCGCTGGGAGGACCGGCAGCGCCCAGCGGCCGCGCCTCGCCGGGAGGTGCGCGCGGAGGGGCCCTATGTACCGGAGGGCGACGTCGTCCAGTACTGCCGGGACTGGCAGTGCTTCGAGTGGGGGCACGGCCCCTTCGCCCGCGCGGCCTTTCCCGCCGAGATCGAGGCGCTCTCGCGCCTCGCGGAAGCGACGGATCTCGGGCGACTCTGCCGCGAGCGTCTCGACGAGTCCCAACCGCGGCAGGGCGCGGGGGCGGAGGACCCTGCGGGTCAGCGCCGGAGCCGCCCGGAGCGCCTCGCTGCCCTGCTCGCGCGCAAAGGGGGCTCGACCAGGCTCGTGGACCTCACGCGCGCCGAGCTGAAGGAGCTCGCGCACGCGCTCGGCCTGTCCACGAACCGGCCCGCGAGCGCACTCGACGCCCTCTACGTGGTCGCCTTGCTCTACCCCGACGGTCACAGCGAGCCGAGGCGCACGGCGACCCGGCGTGCAAAAGGAGAGACGGATGAACCAGATCGCAGATCCGATGGCGCCGCTCGGCGTCCTGCTCGACGCGGCCGCCAGCGAGATCCTCGGGATCGACGAGCGGACGCTGACTGAGGCGGCTCGCGCGCCGCTGCCGGCGTGGTGGGCTTCCCCGGGTGATCCTGGCTTCGCCGAGCTCCAGGATCGCGTCGCCGAGCGCGTCCGGCGACGGGACTGGCGGGTGTGTCTGGAGCTCCTGGTTCAGCGCGGGGATCCAGCCGTGCGCGCGCGGGTCGCCGCGCTGGGGATCCGCCTCGACGATCCGGGGGTCACGCCCGCTCCCAGCGCGGCCGACCAGCGCCTGCTCTGGCACCTCGGCAGCGCTCGACCGCTCGCCCTGATCGCGGCCGCGCTCGAGCTGACGCCCGCGGAGCTCGCCGAGCACGTCGCCGCGCTGCGCGAGGTCCTCGGCGCGTGGGCGACCCAGGTGACCGAAGAGCGCGTGGGCGATCGCTTCGATCTCTCCGCGTGGCGGGCCGCCCGGCAGGGCGAGGAGGACACGGTGGAGCCGGCGCGGGAGCTCCTGGCCTCGAGCGGGGGGGCGTTCCACCTGCGTCCCACGCAGCCGACCTCCGTCGAGGACGAGCGCTGCCTCGTCGTGGAGGAGTTCCCGCATCCCGCCGGCGTCGTGACCCGGGTGAGCTACCCGTACCCCTCCGAGCTGCCTCCACCGAGGGTGAGGTGGCGCTTCACGTTCGAGCCGGGGGACGAGGAGGTCCACCTGCACGGGCTCGGCCTCGATCGGATCACGCTAGGGCTCGCGCGGATCGCCTCGGGGACCGAGGCGGCGTTCGCGCTGCTCCTCGATCAGGTCTTCCCGCACCGCCGGGGAGAATTCCGCCCGGACGGCAGCTACCGGGTCGAGTGGCTCGGGCGCCTGCCCCGGATCGATCGCTACTCGCTCCGCGTGGAGCAGGGCGCGCCGTAATGGCATGCTCGCCGCGATGCCCGTCAGCATCGCGACGACGCGCGGTCCCGTCGAGCTCTCCGTGCTGCTCGCCGGGGATCCGCAGTGGAGCTGCACGCCGCGGACGTTCACCCCTGCGGTGATCGCGGCCGTGACGCTGCTCGAGACGATGAAGCAGTGTCGCTCCTCGAGCCTCGGATACTACGCCAACGAGGGGCTCCCGAGCACGGGCAGCGGGATGGCGAACCGTCGCGTCACCATCGAGGCCTGGCGCCGTGACCGGGAGGGGCGCACGCGCCTGCCGGAGGATCAGGAGATCGCCGGGGCCTCGCTCGAGCTACCGGTCGCGCTGGCGCTCTTCCTGCACGTGATCCAGCTGCTCACCGACCTGGTCGACCTCGAGGGCGTGGTCGTCGCCCGGTTCGACCCCTGCCTCGTGGCCACCGGGGCGCTCAAGAACGGGGACGTCCTCCCCGTCGAGGACATGCCGGTCAAGCTCGACGGCCTCCTGAGGTGGCTGGACGCGATGCAGATGCAGGACGGCCCGGTGCCGTTCCTCGTGCCCGAGCAGGGCGCGCAGACCCCCAAGGGCGTCCGAAGCGTCCCGATCCTTGAGCTGCACGAGGCGCTCGAGTTCTTGCTGAGCGCGTGGCTCGAGGCCAACGAAGGACGGATCGCGGCGGCGGTGGCGTCCCTGCTCCGGGATCCGGCCGCGCTCATCAGGGGTCCCCGGGAGTGGACCTGCGAGCAGTGGGCCACCTACGGCCCCGATGGATACACCCGGTTCGTGATCCGTCCGGCCCGGGATCGACTCGCCGCCGACCGGAAGGTGCCCCTGCGGGAGGAGCACCCCGGCCGGGTGCTCAACGCTGCCCTCCGCTGGTCCGGGCAGGACGTCGGAGAGCGCTTCGACGCCTGCCGCTGGCGGCTGGCGGCGCTGCGCTACGTGCGCCAGGCGCAGAACCTGCGTCCGGCGCCGCGGGCGGCCGGCGACGGGCGGTACCGCCGCCGCGATCCGGAGCGACGGAGCGGGCGTCCCGCGGCGGGGGGCGCCGTGACGTTGGAGCACGTGCTCCGGGGCGATCCCGAGCTGGCCGTGATCCTCGACCACCTCGCGCGGGAGCCCGACGCCCCCGAGCGGGTCGTGCTCAAGGCGCTGGCGGCGATCGAGCGCCGGCTCGATGAATTCTCGCTCCGGGATCGGCTCCGCCTGCTGGCGGTGACCGAGCGGCTCGCCGCGAGCGGCTCGGGGCCGATCACGAGTGCCGCGGTCGCGGTCATCGAGCGCCTGTCGGTCGCCGGGTCCCGGCGGTGGAGCGCCTTGCGCGGCGCCCTCGACGCCACCGCGCCGTCGGGCTGGTCGCACCTGCTCGTCGCGCTCACCCGCCAGGCGCACACGACGCAGCAACGGAGGGAGCTTCAACGCCTCGGTCGCCGGGCGCTCAAGGGGAACCCGCCGGCCGCCGTGCGGCGGGCGGCGCAGGCCGCGCTGCTCCACCTCAAGCAGGTCGGACTGGAGGCGAGGCCGGCTTCGACGAGCGATGCTCTGCCGGCTCGCTCAAGGCCTTGACCTGGGGCGGCAAGACGCACCTGCACGCCGCGCAAGGGGTCATCCCGGCCACGCCGAGCTTGCCCCTGCCGGCGAGAGGTCCCGGCCCCGCCCGGAACACCACGCCGCGGCCCTCGGCGCTCTTCCAGTGCACGATGTGACACTGGAGCGAGCCGAGCTCGAGCCAGTCCCCCTCGTACAGCGTGGTCTTGTGCCAGGCCGACACGCCGCGGTCCTGGTAGTTCTTCCACCAGACCTCGAGCTCCCCGGACAAGACTCCGTAGATCTCGATGGTCGGGGAGCCGTGGACGTGACGCTGCTGCGGATCCCGGTGGGTGAAGAAGCTCCACACGAAGCCCACGCTCTGCCGCTGGTACTTCAGGATCGGGTCGACCGCGCGCAGCCTGAACGGGCTGCGTCTCGGCGGCGCCAAAGAGGCGATCGAGCTCCTGGCGCCGGAGGATCCGCACCGCGCCGGCGTTACGCGCGGCCCACTTGCGGGCCAGCGCGTGCATGGTGAGCTCCGGCGGGTGGGTGCGCAGCGGGAGGAGGGGCTCCTCGGGCTCTTCGGTGGCCTCGTCCGCGCGTCGCGCGTCGTTCGCCGAGTCACCCGTGGTCACGCCGCGCAGCCCGTGTCGGGCCGGCACCGAATCGTCAGCGCTCTCGGCGGCTCGTCGGGCGTCGTTGGCCGTGTCGTGCTCGGTCACCCCGTGCAGCACGTGACGGGCCGGCTCCGAGAGATCCAGGCGACTCATCGCGTCCTCGAAGCTGAGCCAGATCGCTCCCGCGAGGCGGGATCGCTCTGCCGAGTCGGGGTCGGCGAGCAGGTAGCGCTGCACCGGGTCGACCCAGAGATCGACGGCGTACACGTACAGGGCCGTCGAGCGGTCCGACCGGGGCGCGTCGGTCACCACCTGGCGGCCCGGCAGCTCGGTGAGGATGGCGTAGGAGTCCTCCGGCAACCGGATGGAACGGCAGAGCTCGTCCACGGCGTCGTCGAGCGAGCGGCCTGGGAAATCGTCGTCGACCGCGAGTCGGCGGTAGGGCAAGACGAGCTTGCCGTCCTCGTCGTTTCGGTAAAAGAGGAAGCGGACCTCGGTGGGGCGACCGTCGCCCTCAGGGTCGCCCTGATCGCGGATCAACAGGTGGAGCACGTGCTCGCTGCGGGCCACGAGGTTTGGCTACTCCCGCCCCCGCGGGTCGTCAACGCGGGGTCCGGCCGCGGGGCGTCCTTCGGGCTTCGCGGATTCGGCGCTCGCTCGAGACGCGCTCTCGGCCACCTCGCCTCCGGACCTCGGACCTCGATCCCATCTGCTCCAGCACGCGCACGTCGCGATGTCGCTCCGGAGCTTCGTGCTCGGGGGCGGGCTCGGGCGCGCCGAGATCGTGCCCGGCGGGCGCCGCGGCGTGGTTTGCGGCGCGCGGTTCGGCTCGTGCCAGCCGGTCGACGCCGTCGGTCCGGATGGTCGCAGCCGTATGCCGTGCCATCCTTGCGGTGAGAGGAGACGGATCCATGACGCGTGGCGCAGGGTGGACGGTGTCGGTGTCGGCGCTGGTCTGGGTCCTCGCCGGGTGCGGCCTCGAGCCGGTCAACGTGGAGGAGGGCGGGGCAGACGACGGCGGCGCCCCTGCGTCGGGCGGGAACGAGCCCGGCGGCGAGTCTGGCGCCGGCGGCGGCGACGAGGCGGGGGCGTCGGCGAGCGACGGGGGCGACGGCAGCGGTGGCGCCCTGACCGGCGGGGTTACCGCCTCAGGTGGCCGACCGACGGGGGGAACCGCCGGGCTCGGCGGCGTCGCCGCGGGTGGCTCGACGCCCGCGACGGGCGGCATGGCGGGGGCACCTGGCACCGGCGGCGCGGGCGTGACTTCGTGCGACGTCGTCGGCTGCGCTGCGCCGCCGCTCTGTGCGGACGGGTGCTCGGCCCAGTGCGGCTGCTGCGCCTGCGTCGAGGGCGAGGCGATCGAGCTCGAAGGAGTGAAGCACCAGTGCGTCGGTGGCTGCTGGGCGCCCGCGGACGCCGCGTGCGAATGGCAGGGCGAGCCCTACCGCGTCGGGGAGACGTTCCCTGCCCGTGACGGTTGCAACACGTGCGTCTGCCAGGCGGACGGCGCGATCGCCTGCACGGAGATGGTGTGCCCGACCTGCGACCCGGCGGCGGAGACGAACCGGCGCGAGTACGTCAGCACCGACCCCGTGGAGTGCGCGCTGATCGACTACCTCTGCGTCGAGTCCACCAGGACGTTCAACAACGACTGTGGCTGCGGCTGCGAGCAGAGCGCGGACTGCCCCGATTGGATCGACTGCATGCCCGGCTCGGCCGACGCCGCGTGCGCGGATCTCGAGGCCTTCGCGGCCCGCTGCCCCTACACGGGGGTCGCCTGGTAGCGGGGCAGCGGCTCCGCGGGAGCCCTCACCACTCCGCGTCGATTTCGTCGAGGAAGGGGCAGAGCTCGGCCTCGAGGTACTCGACCTCGTCCGCCGCCCCCGCGTCGGCCTCCACGGCGACGATCGGCGCGGGCAGGACCGAGCTTCCCGCCCGGGCGATGCTCGTCCGCGGGGCGGGCGCGGCCCGCGGCGTCGGCGGCGCCTCGCGCGGCGGGTTGATCGCGACGGTGGGTGGGCGCGGGCATGGCACCCGAGCGCCGCGCGTCTCGGTGGCGCCGACGCCGATGATCGGCTTGGGGGTGATGGGGGAAACCGGCGCGCCGAAGGGCATCGGCGGGGTTCGCCGCGGTGGCGCCCCTGGGGCTGCGTCCTCGGCGAGGCGCGGCGGGACGAGCACGGATCGGCGCAGGCGCGCCGAGCTCGGCGGCGGGACCGGCGCGGGCGCGCGTGTCATCGGGGCGGCCGGCGCCTCCGAACCCGAACGGGCGCCGCGGTCGAGGGGCACGGGCCGCAGCGCCTCCGACGCGTCTTCGGGGGCAGTCGGCGTGGTCGCGTGGGTCCACGCGCGACCGGTTCCCCGGGCTCCCGTGTCCGTGGCGGTGCGGTCGAAGGTCGCCTGCGGCTCGAACGCGGGCAGGCGCGGCTCGCGTGGGATGGTCGGCGGCTCCACGCTCGCCGTCGGCACGACGCCGCTGCGGAGCACCTCGCCCGGCGCCGAGCGTGGGGGCTCGGAGCCGGGCGGGAGCGTCGAGCGCAGCCGGTCGAGGCCCCGGTCGCAGCGCTGCATCAGGCGCGTCACGGCGAGACGGGCGCTGACGTCAGCAGGATCGCGCGCCTGGATCCGCGACCACAGCGCGAGCGCCTCGTTCAGGAAGCCGCGGCGCTCGTAGCGGTGCGCGGCGCGCATCAGCGCGGAGAGCTCGCCGTCCACGCGACCGAGCCGGCGGTAGCACTCCGCGACGCGCAGGGACCAGACCGGAACGGAGTCGTCCTGACGCTCGAGCTCGCGGTAGCTCTGCAACGCGGACTCCACCCGTCCCGCGCCGAGGGCCGAGACGGCCGCTTCGCGCAGCTCCGCCAGGGTCTCCGGGTCGGAAGGCAGACCACGTCGCGCCAACACGTAGGAGGATGTGGCGCATTTCTCTACCTCTGCAAACGGGTTTTGCTGGCGGGGTGGCATTTCTCCCCTGCGACCGCGCCCCGTTCGGCGGCTCGACCGGATATTTGACCGCGATTTTCCCGATTGGAGCTCGGATCCAGCGGAAAAACGCCTCTGGGGGCCGGGAGGCGCCCCCGCTTTGCCACATGAATTTTGCTTCGATTACAGTGGTTTACCGAACAGAGGCGTCTTCGCAGCGAAATTCAGCCGGCCCGGCGGGACGTCCTTGCGTGGGCGGCGACGGCGGTGGTACGAGCGCGCGACCGAGGTGCCTCGGCGCACCGGCCCCGGCCTGCGATCGTGGGTGAAGACGGCCCGGGAGGAGCGCCCGGCCGAGGAGAGCGCACCATGAGCGGCCATTCCAAATGGGCAACGATCAAGCGGAAGAAGGGCGCGCTGGATGCCGCCCGCGGCAAGGTCTTCACCAAGCTGATCCGCGAGCTTACGACGGCGGCTCGCATGGGAGGGGGCGACATCAACGGCAACCCTCGCCTGCGCAAGGCCGTCGCGGATGCCAAGGCCCAGCAGATGTCGGCCGACAGCATCAAGCGGGCGATCCAGCGGGGCACTGGTGAGATCGAGGGCGCGACCTACGAGGAGGTCGTCTACGAGGGGACGGGCCCGGGCGGCACGCTCATCATGGTCGAGAGCATGACCGACAACCGCAACCGGACCGTCGCCGAGCTGCGCAAGGTGTTCGAGCGCCACAACGGCGCTCTGGGCCAGAGCGGGACGGCCGGATGGGCCTTCGATCGGCTGGGGACCATCTCCCTGGATCGGTCGAGCGTCACGGAGGAGGCGCTGATGGAGGCCGCGGTCGAGGCCGGCGCGGACGACTACCGGGACGAGGGCGAGGTCTGGGTCGTGTACACGCCGATCGATCAGTTCGACGCCGTGCTGCGCGCGCTGGAGGGCGCCAAGCTCCCCATTCAGGACAGCAAGATCGCCTACGTGCCCAAGGTGAAGAAGCCGCTGACGGGTCGCGACGCCGAGGTCTGCCTCAACCTCGTGGACGCGCTCGACGAGCACGACGACGTGCAGAACGTCTACGCGGACTTCGACGTGTCCGACGAGGAGCTCCAGCGCATTGCCGGCGGGTGACCTGCCGCGGTGACGGCGCTCACAGGCCCGGGGGGGTGATCCCGGGGACGCGGAACTGCACCGCGGTGAAGTAGAGGAAGGTCATGTGTGAGAAGATGGCGGGCCACAGCCGTCCCATCGCGCGCGTGAGGAAACCCCAGGTCAGCCCGCAGGCCCCGGTGGCCACCATGAAGAGCGGGTTGAGCCCCGCCGCGGTGTCCGCGAGGAGCACCAGGGACGGTGTGGAGGCGAGCGTGAACAGTCCGGCCGTGGCGAGCCAACCCCAGCGTGCACCGAGGCGCTCCTCGAGCAGAGTCTGGATCAGGCCGCGCCACGTCAGCTCCACGAGCCCAGCCGCGGCGAGCACCGCGAGCGTGAGCCCGACGGAGCGCTGCACCGCGTTGGGGTCCCCGATCACGAGGTAGATGCGCGCGATCCATCCCGCGGCGACCGACCCCGGAGGCACGAGCCTGGCGCGCATCATCCAGGACCCGATCAGCAGCGCCGTCGCCGCGAGGACGCCGATGGTGAAGTCCCCGCCGCGCGGGGTGAGGCGCTCGGAGAGCGAGCCGTCCTCGCGCATCCGCCACCCGGCGAGGCCAGCCAGGCCCGCGTGCGCGCCGATGATCGCCCCCCAGACCAGCGCGCGGCCGGCGCAGAGCGGGGAGAGCGCGAGGGCGGTCGCGCTCGCGCTGACGAAACCGGCCAGGAGCGCGAGCAGCATCACCCTTCCACCCGGAAGCACTGCGCCATCCAGTCGAGGATGCGCTCGGCCAGCGCCGCCTTCGAGATCTCCCGCAGCGGCTCCTGGTGGGTGGCGGTGACCAGGCTCGCGCGGTTGTCGTCGCGCTCGAGGGCGTCCCCGGCGTGGTTCGCCACCACGAGATCCACGCGCTTCTCCTCGAGCTTCTGTCGCGCTGCGGCGATGACGCGCTCATCCGAGTCGGTTTCGAGGGCGAATCCGATGAGCAGGGGGCGGCGGGTCCGTCGGGCCTGACCGATCTCGGCGAGGAGGTCCGGGTTGGAGACGAGCTCCAGCGTGAGCCCCTGGCTCTGCCGGCGGATCTTGGAGGAGCGGACCTCGGCGGGACGGTAGTCCGCGACGGCGGCGACCATCACCAGCGCGTCGGCGTGGCCGAGGTCGGGGCCCAGCGCCTGCCAGAGTGCCCCGCGCATGGCGATCGCGCTCCGCACGTCGACGCGCGCGACGCCGTAGGGGGTCCTGAGCGGGACGGGACCGGAGATCAGGGTCACGCGGGCGCCCCGCGTGTACGCGCGCTCGGCGACCGCGAAGCCCATCTTCCCCGAGGACCGGTTGGAGATGTAGCGGACCGGGTCCAGGTCCTCCAACGTCGGACCGGCGGTCACCACCACGTGCCGCCCCGCGAGGTCGGCCGCGACGAGGTGGCGCGCGGCACGGGTGACGATCTCCTCAGGCTCCGCCAGACGCCCCAGTCCCTGGTCGCCGGAGGCCACCTCCCCGAGCTGGGGACCGACCCACTCCACGCGACCGTCGCGGGAGAGGGTTTCCACGTTGCGCTGGGTGGCGGCGTTGGCCCACATCCCGGGGTGCATCGCCGGGGCGAGCAGCACCGGACAGTCGGCGCAGAGCACCGTGGCCGTGACCGGATCGTCCGCGCGACCGGCGGCGAGGCGCGCCAGCGTGTCTGCCGTCGCGGGCGCGACGATGATGAGCTGGCTCTCCCGGGCGATCTGAACGTGCGATTCGCCACCCCGGTCCAGCGCGAACAGATCGGTGGTCGGAGGACGCCCGGTGATGCCGGCGAAGGTTGCCGGGCCGACGAACTCGCGCGCCGCGCGGGTCATCAGGACCTGGACCGTGGCGCCCTCCTTCACCAGCAGGCGCGCCACGATCGCCGCCTTGTCGGCGGCGACGCTGCCGGTCACCGCGAGGACGACCTGCCGGCCCGCGAAGCGACCGGCCGCCCGCGTCGGGGCCGCCGTCACCGCGGCGTGTTGCGGCCGGCTCGCTTCCTTCGTCGGGGGTCGGGGCGGGGTGGCGGGCGGGCGCGGAGGATCGCCGGTCATGACCGGCGTAGGGTACCGCCATGGGGCCGGGAAACGTAGCGGTTTGCGCGCGCGAAGAAGCGCCACGGCCGTTTTGCCCATGCCCCCGCGTACTCCACGCCGATCCGCGCCGACCGCTCCGCGGGCCAGCGCGCGCCAGCGGCGAGGAACAGGTCGCCCTGGCAGAGATCGCGGCCGTCGTGCGCCCGATCGATCGCGAAGGCCTGGCAGACCTTCCCGGGGCCGTTCGTCAGCGAGGCCCGGTCGGCGGGCCCGCCGCGGCGCTTCGCCATCAGCTCGAGCCCGAGGAGCGGTTCGACGGCGCGCACGAGCACGGCGTGGGGCTCGCCCTCGGCGCCGGTCACCAGGTTGAAGTGGTGATGCATCCCGTACACGAAGAAGACGTAGGCGTGGCCGGGAGGCCCGAACATCGACGCGGTGCGCGCGGTGCGGCGACCGCCGTAGCTGTGGGCGGCACGGTCCTCCGGGCCGCGATACGCTTCGGTTTCCACGATCCGCCCCGCCACCGTGCCCTCCCGGGTCCGATGCACGAGCCACTGACCGAGGGCCGCCCGCGCCACCGCCAGCACGGGCCGGGCGTAGAAGGAGCGGGGCAGCGGCTCGAATTCCATCGGGTGCGGCGCTGCGCAGGGGGCGGCGCGGGCGCTTCCCATCTACCACGCCGCCGCGCCGCCTTCTGCCCGCCGGGGCCCCGGACGGCGCCCGGTCGGTCGCTCCGGGGGGCACGGGAGCCCGCGGGGTTCGCCCCGCCCTCGCGCGCCGCTCAGAAACCCAGCGCTCGTCCACCCTGGTAGACGGCGAAGCTCGCGATCCACGCGAGGGCCGTCGTGTACGCGAAGAGGAAGACCGGCCAGCGCCAGGAGCGGGTTTCGCTGCGGACGACGGCGAGCGTGCTCGTGCACTGGCAGGCCAGCGCCATGAAGACGAGCAGGGAGAAGGCCGTGAGCGGCGTGTAGCGGGGCGTGCCGTCCGGGCGCCGCTCGGCCCGGAGCCGGGCGCGGAGGGGCGCCCCGGCGTCCTCGGCGCCGATGCCGTGGACGACCGCCATGGTCGACACGAACACCTCGCGCGCCGCGAAGGAGCTGAGCAGCCCCACCCCGATCTTCCAATCGAAGCCGAGCGGCTCCAGTGCCGGCTCGATCGCCCGCCCGAGCCGGCCGGCGAAGCTCTGCTCGATGGCGGTCGCGTGACCGTCCGGCGCCGGGGCGAGGACGGCCGGCGCGGGCGCCCCGGCCGGGGCGGCGCCGCGAGGGAAGGAGAGCAACCCCCACAGCAGCACCGTCGCCACCAGGATGACCGTGCCGGCCGCCTTAAGGAAGACGAGGGCGCGCTCGAGCACCCCGCGCAGCGTCACGGACGGGCTTGGCCACCGATAGGGCGGCAGCTCGAGGACGAGCGGGACCCGACGGCCCGGGAGCACCGTGCGGCCGAGGAGGGTCGCGGCCAGGATGGGGAGCGCGAGCGAGAGGAGGTACACGCCGAGGAGCGCCAGCGACGGGAGCGGCAACACCCCGGCCACCAGCGTGAGCGGGATGAAGGCGCCGCACACGAGCGTGTATACCGGCAGTCGCCCCGAGCAGGTCATCAGCGGGATCACCAGCATCGTGAGCAGGCGATCGCGACGGCGCTCCAGGGTGCGGGTCGCCAGGATCGCCGGCACTGCGCAGGCCAGGCCCGACAGCATGGGGACGAAGGACCGTCCGTGCAGCCCGAGCACCTTCATGATGCGGTCCATGAGGTAGGCGACCCGCGCCATGTAGCCCGAGTCCTCGAGCAGCCCGAAGCAGAGGAAGAGGAGCAGGATCTGGGGCAAGAACACCAAGACGTTCCCGACGCCGCCGATCACGCCCACCACCAGCAGATCGCGCAGGATGGACCTGGGCAGCGCCGCGGTCACGCCGGACTGGGCGGCCATCACCGCTGCCTCGATGGCCCGGATCGCCGGCTCGGTCCCGGCGAAGAGCCCGTAGAAGAGCAGCAGCAGCCCCGCGGCGAAGCAGAGGAAGCCCAGGACGGGGTGCAAGAGGATCCGATCCAGGCGCTCCGAGACCGCGTGCTTCGGCGGATGGGGGGCGCGCGCGCCGAGCAGCCGGGGTAGCGCCTCGTCGAGCAGCGCGTACCGGCTCCCGATGATCTCGCTGTCGAGGTCGCGACCCGTCGCTTCGGCGCGGACGGCCTGGCACCGCTCCCGGAGCGCCGGGGGGATCCCCTGGAGCGCGTCGTCGGTCTCGAGGCTGGAGAGCGCCCACAACGCGAGCGCGCGGTCGCGCTCGACGTCGCGCCGCAGGGGTGCGGGGAGCGCCTCGGCGACTCGATCCAGGTCCCGCTTCAGCGCCGCGGGGTAGGCGACCCGGATCGCGCCCAAGGACGGGGCGACGACGGCGCGCGCGATGACCGCTCGGAGCTCGTCGATGCCCTCCCCGTGGCGCGCGTCGGTCGCCACGCAGGGTACGCCGAACAGCGCCCCGACCGCCTCTGCTCGGGGACGAGGGGCCGCCACCTCGTCGATCATGTTGAGGGCGACGACCACCGGGACGCGTGCCTCCACGAGCTGGAGCACGAGGTAAAGGCTGCGGCCGAGCTGCCCCGCGTCTACGACGACCACCACGAGCTTGGGTTCGGCGTGCCCGCGCAGGCCGAGCGCGGCATCGACGGTGACCTGCTCCTCCGGGGAGCGTGCCGCGAGCGAGTACGCGCCCGGGAGATCGACGAGCTCGACCGGACCGGGGGGCGTGGGCAGCTCGAGTCGCCCCGCGCGCCGCTCGACCGTGACCCCGGGGTAGTTGCCGACGCGCGCGGTGGCCCCGGTGAGCGCGTTGAAGAGCGTGGTCTTGCCGACGTTGGGGTTGCCGACGATGAGGACGACGGGCGGGAGGGGGCTCGCGGCGGCGCTCGGGGCGACGGCGGGCGGATCGACCATCGGCGGTGCCTCCGGGCGGGGATGACGCAGCCCGCCGCTCAGGTCGAAGGCCGGGGTCCGCGCAGGGCCGCGCGGAGCCAGCCGCGCGGCCCGCTCGCGAGCGCCTGCGCCGCCGCGCGGGCGCGGTCGCGCCGGGGTGGGGTCGGGCAACTCACCGGCGAGCTCGACACGTCGATGTTGCTCGCGTCCTCGCGACCGACGGTCAAGCTGCAGCCTCGAACGAGCAGCTCGAGCGGTCCTCCGAGCGGTGCGCGGCCGAGGATCGTGAGGAGCGTGCCGGGCAACAGCCCGAGCTCCATCAGCCGGCGCCGGAACGAGGCCTCGCCCCCGAGCCGTTCGAGGCGGTGCGTGGAGCCGGGGGCACAGTCGCTGAGCTTCATCGATCGAGGTGGGTATAGCGTTTTGAAATTCATTTTCAACTATGAACTTCAGGCCAGCCCGTACCGGCTCAGGGACCGGCTCCCGGACGCTCCCGCGGAGGGAGATGGGGGATGCGGGGGTGCCGGCTACAGGGCCTAATCTCGGGACTCGTAGACGCGACCCGCCGGTAGCTCGAGCGCCGTCAGGAACCCTCCGCTCCCGGCGCCGGTGTCAAGGCCCACACAGCACTCGCCCGCCCAGAGATCGGTCGGATCCTCCGGCGTGTAGGCGCTGAGCTCCTCCGGGAGATACTCGGTCCTGGTGTGTCCGAAGACGCAGAGCTTGCCCCGGTAGCTCGTGAAGAAATCCTCGTCGCGGCACCAGAGCAGGGTGGACGGCGGCGTGACGTCGCGGGGGTGGGCGAACCCTCCCTCGCCCCGCGGGAGCCCGGCGTGCACGTAGATCGCGTGCTCGTCCTCGTAGTAGTACGGCAGCGAGCGAAACCACTCCACGACCTCCGGCGGCAGGAACGCGCCGCGCTGCATCGCGGCGAGCTCCTCCGGCTGCGGGTGCTCTTCCTCCCGCGGCGGGGGTCCACCCGTGAAGGACCGGTAGGCGGCGAGGCAGCCGTTGCCGACGGGGATCACGAAGGGATCCCAGCCGCCATCGACCACCCGCAGCCAGGCGTCCTCGTGGTTGCCTCGGAGCGTCACCACGCGTGCGGGCTGCCGGCGCGCGAGCTCCCGGACGTAGGCCACGACCGGGGCCGAGTCGGGCCCCCGGTCCACGTAGTCGCCGAGGAACACCAGGGTGTCGCCGGCGTCCAGCGCCGGGAGGCAGGAGAGCAGGCGAAACAAAGCCGCCCTGTCACCGTGGATGTCACCGATCGCGAACGTCCGCTTGGCCATGAGGTCGTCGCGCGCCGGGCGCTCACGCCGGGAGGCGGTCGCGCCGCCCCGGTCGTCGTGCATCGGTGGTAGAGTGCGGAGCACCCCATGTCAACCGGCGGTCCCCGAGGTTCCTGTCATGACGGGCTCGTCACCGAGGCGACGAGAGTGGTGGAGCGCGGGATCGGCTCGCGCTTCGAGGTGGCTCGCAAGCCCTTCCTGCTCCTCCAGGTCGAGGGGCCCGGGGCGCCTCGGGAGGTCAAGCTGGACCTGCCCGAGATGGTGGTCGGGCGCTCGCTCCAGGCGCACCTCGCGATCGAGAGCACCCTGATCTCGCGCCAGCATCTCGCGCTGCGCCGGCAGGGACCGGACTACGTCTGCGTCGATCTCGACAGCGTCAACGGGCTGTACCTGAACGGGTTGCGGGTACACTCCGCGGTGCTGCGCGACGGTGACGTCCTGCAGATCGGGGACGTCGTGCTGCTGTATCGGGAGGGTGACGCATGACGTTCTTCACCCGGTTCTGGGGCACGCGCGGCTCGATCCCGACGCCCGGCCACTCCACGCGCCGCTACGGGGGCAACACCTCCTGCGTCGAGATCCGGGTGGACGGAGCCCTGTTCATCTGCGATGGCGGCACGGGGATGCGGGAGCTCGGCGCCGCCCTCCTGCGCCGCGGCGACGATCCGGTGGACGCGCACCTGCTGTTCAGCCACACCCATTGGGATCACATCCAGGGGTTCCCGTTCTTCGTGCCGGCCTACCGTCCGACGACCACGCTGCGCGTCTACGACGTGGCGCGGGACGACGACCGGGCGCACCGCTTGCTGATGGGCCAGATGCGATCCGAGTACTTCCCGGTGAGCTTCTCGGACCTCGGCTCGCGGATCGTGCCGAGCGATCTCCAGGGTGGCCACACCACCCTCGAAGGGGTCACCGTCCGCGCCTTCGAGCAGGTGCACCCGGGGCGGAGCTTCGCCTACTCCTTCGCCAAGGGCGCGCACAAGGTCGTGTACGCGACCGACAGCGAGCTCGACCGCATCGTGTCGAATCGCGACGACATCGTGGCCCGACCGGCGTCCCTCCGCCGGTTGCCGAGCGCGCTCCTGGACTTCGTCTCGGGCGCCGATCTCCTGATCGCGGACGCGCAGTACAACGACGACGACTACCGTGACGGCTGGGGGCACGCCCGGGCCCACACGGTGGTGGACCTGGCGCTCCAGGCGGGGGCCAAGCAGCTCGCGCTGTTCCACCACGATCCGACCCAGACCGACGCGGACGTCGAGGCGAAGGTGGAGCGTGCCACGGCGCGGGCGCGCGCCGCGGGCTCCGCGCTCGTCGTCTTCGGGGCGCGGGAGGGAGTGGAGCTGAAGATCGGCTGACCGCGCTCCCGCGCCGGGCCTCGGGTCGGCGTCACCGCTCGAGCGCGTTGTCCTCCCCGAGCAGCCCGTGCGGCCGCATCAGCGCCGGGCTGGTCGCGTCCGCGAAGGCGTCGGGTGCGGCCTCCTCCCCGGTCGTGGCCTGGAACCACCTGCGCTTCTTCCACACCCGCGAGGTGTTCAGGAAGGTGAGGACCTCCTGGTCCATGGCCACCACCGCCGGGCGGCAGAGCTCCTTGCGCTCCGCGCGCCCCGGCAGGCGCAGCGCCGCCTCGGCGGCGACCTGCACGCCAACGACGGTCTTGAAGGCGCGCTGGTACGGCCGGTCGAGCTCGGGCGGCAAGAAGAGCCCCGCCTTCTCGGCCTGGGCTCGCAGCGCGGCGAGCTCGCCCGCGGTCTGCCGAAACCCGGTGTCGTCGCTGTCGAACACCACCGACGTCGCGTGCTCGGCCATGAGCTGGGAGAAGGTGATGAGGGCGCGCGTGCAGGCCTCGACCGACTCGACGGCCCGCACGAAGACGTCGAGCCGCATCGACTCGGCGCGTTGTCGCTGGGTTTCGGAGAGCCGCGCCAGGAGCGCCTCGCGGGTTTCGTCGAGCTGGAGCCGGATGCGGTGCAGGTGTCGGGCGACGGCGAGCGAGACGCCGAGCGCGACCACCCCCAGCAGCACACCCACCACCAGCGTGCCGCCGATCAAGATCGAATCGGGTGCGATCATCGGGTGCCCGGACTGCGATCGAAGAGTCTAGCGCATGGGCTCGCTCGGCGCTGCGGGGTCACGCGGGGACCGCCTTGGCGCGGATCGGGCGCCAGGGCTCCGCGGCGCTCACCGGGTGAGCGCCGACTCGGGGGCCCAGGGCGGCGCCGAGACGCGCTCGACCCGGTCTTCCAGGCCCTGCAGCATCAGGTCCAGCATCGGCCCCAGCGCGGCGTCACGCAGCACCTCCAGGGATGCCCGCGTGGGCGCCGAGGCCACCAGCAGCAGCCGCGATCCGCTCAGGCGGATGGCGGTGTGGGTTCCGCCGGTGCAGAGCCCGAGGCAGAGATCCGTCCGCTCGAGGACGTCGGCGACGCGGGGGGTGATGTCCGCCAGGTCCAGCGCCGGCGCCGTGGGCTCGGGGGCGGTCACCGCGTCGGACGCGCGCAGGACGACCTCGCCGCCGCGAAACGCCAGCACCGCGTCGAGCAGGCGCGAACGCTGGACGATCCGCCGTACGACCAGGCGCAGCTCGCTTCGCTCGTCCAGCAGCGCCTCGTCAGCCAGCGCCGCCATCGGATCCAGCGGCCCCCGCAGGAGCGGCAGCGTCGGGGCCTCGGCGGGATCGAACGCCCCGGTCGACGTGTTGACGCCGAGCAGCGGCAGCGCCCCCGCCGCGTGGGCCGCGAGCCGCTCGGGCAGCGGCGGCGAACCGTCCCACGCCACGACCTCTTGCAGCATCGCCAGCACGGGGCCTTCGAGGGCGAGCCAACCGTGGCTCGGATCCGAGCCATCGCCGGAGAGCCGCCGGACCCAGCCGCCCAGTCGACTCATCGCGTCCACGACCCGCATCCGGGCCACGTCGGCCCCGACGTGCTCGACCCAGAGCGCGTAGCGGTCGGGGCTCGCCAGCAGGATCGCCGCGTTGGTCGCCATCGCCACGGCAGCTCCGGCGGCTCTCGCGGTGTCCAGCGGGTCGGCCATGGACACGAACGATCCTACCACCAAGGGCCGGCGAGCACGACGCTACGCCCCGCGTTGCGCGGCTCGACTTGGCGGGATCGCCGCCCCTGGGTGGCGGTCCGGGGGCGAGGCGAGCGACAAGGGGGCTCCCCGTTCGGGGTCCCCTGGTGCCGCCGCCGGGCCGCGGGTGCGGGCTTCCGCGCGCGCCGGGGAGCCGAGCCGCGCAGGGGGCTTGCGTCGGCGCGGCGGTCGTGTCGAGCTTCTCCCGTCGCTCCACGTCCGCCCCGCCAGGGGGTCCGGGCGCTGCTCGGGCCGACGAAGGGAACACCGGCATGCGCGTCGCGCTCTTCTCCTGGGAGTCGCTGCACTCCATCCTCCTCGGCGGGCTCGGGGTTCACGTGACCGAGCTCGCTGCGGGGCTCGAGCGACGGGGACACGAGGTGCACGTCATCACCCGGCGGGGTCCGGGGCAGTCCGACTACGACCGGGTCGACGGGGTCCACTACCACCGCATCGACCACGCCTTGGACGAGAACTTCGTCGTGATGATGGATCTCATGTGCAAGGCGATGGTCCACCGCTTCCACGAGGTGACCTCCCTGGTGGGTGGGTTCGATCTGGTGCACGCCCACGACTGGCTCACCGCCAACACCCTCGCCTACGTACGGGACGGCTGGGGCACGCCCGGGATCCTCACCATGCACTCCACGGAGTACGGCCGTGATGGCAACGTCTTCCACGACGGCATGGCGCGCTGGATCCGGGACACGGAGGCGGCGGGCTGCCGGCACGCGCGGCTGGTGATCGCCGTCTCGTCGTTCCTCGCGTCCGAGCTCCAGCGCATCTACGGCGTGCCCCACGATCGAATCCACGTCGTCCCCAACGGCGTCGCGTACCACCAGTTCGACGGCTTCATCGATCCGGGACCGGTCAAGGGGCGCTACGCCATCGGCCCCATGGATCCGACCCTGTTCGCCTCCGGCCGGATGATGGCGCAGAAGGGGATGGACCTCCTCGTGGAGGCGGTGCCGATGGTGCTCGCGAGCTACCCGTCGGCCAAGTTCGTCATCGCCGGCGAAGGCCCGGAGAAGGCCGCCGTGGTGGCCCGGGCGCACGAGGTCGGGGCGGCGGGGGCGATCCGCTTCCTCGGCGCCCTCCCGCGTCGGGAGTACATCGACCTGGTGAAGGCGTGCGACATCGTCGTGGTGCCGAGCCGCAACGAGCCCTTCGGGATCGTCGTGCTCGAGGCGTGGGCGGCGGGCAAGCCCGTCGTCGCGACCACCGCCGGGGGCCCGCGCGAGTTCGTGTGGCACGACGTGAACGGGTTCCTGGTGGACGCCAACCCGGGCGGGCTGGCGCACGGAATCGGCTCGCTCCTCGCCGACCACGACCACTGTCGAGCGCTCGGGCGCAACGGGCGCATCGCGGTGGAGGATCGGTTCAACTGGGACAACGTGGCTCGCTACACCGAGGGGGTCTATCAGGCTGCGCTCTGCTGAGTTCCCGGCCGCGGGGCACGGTGACCGCGGAGCGCCCGCGGGCGTCCGGGGTCCCGGATCCGTCTCCCCGCGGTCGCGCGCGCGCGCCGCGTACGAGCGCTGGGCGGTGCGCACGTCGCTGCCGGCGTTCGTCGTGCTCGTGGTCCTGGCGACGGCCGTCTACCCGGGAGGGAGCTGGGCGCACCCCGATCGACCCGGGTTCGATCTCGTGCACAACTTCCTCTGCGACCTGTTGCCGCTCCGCGCCATCGGGGGCCGTCCGAACTTCGCCGCGGCGCTCTTGTCCCGCGCCGCCATGGGCCTGGTCCTGGTGTTCGGGGGCGGCTCGTTCTGGACGGCGGTGCCGCGACTCTTCCGGCCGGACGCGACCCGGCTTCGGCGCGTCGTCCCGGCGCTCGGCTGGCTCAGCACCGTCGGGCTGCTCGGGGTGCCCTTCACCCCGTCGCTCTCGGCGTCGGTCCTCCACGGGTGGATCCTGGCGGCGGCGGGTGGGACGGCGCTCGGGACCGGGGCGCTCGCGCTCGGGGGCCTCGCCCGAGGCGGCTCCGCGCCCCGCTGGCTCGTCGGGCTCGGTGTCCTCGCGCTGGTCGTCGCGAGCGCCGACCTCGCCTTGTACCTCGACCACTTCCTCCGGCAGGCCCCCCTCTCCGCCGCGCTGCCGGCGGGCCAGAAGCCGACCGCCGCGCTCGTGCTCGCCTTCGTCTGGCTCGCGGTGGAACGCGCCACCGGCGCCGCCGCCGTCGAGGCGCGGTCGTGCGCGCCGCGCCCGTTCTCGGGCAGGCCGGACGGTGCTATACGCCGCCTCCCGACGGAGTGCCCATGAGTCGAATCGTCTGCAAGTTCGGCGGCACGAGCCTCGCTGACGCCAGCCAGATGCGGAAGGTCAAGGCCATCGTGGACGCGGATCCGCGGCGCCGGATCATCGTGCCCTCCGCGCCCGGGAAGCGCTCCCGGGACGATCCCAAGGTCACCGATCTACTCTACCTCTGCCACGACATGGCCGAGATGCACGCCGACCTGACCGGCCCCTTCGGCACGCTGCGGCAGCGCTTCGTGGAGATCGAAGCCGACCTCGGGCTGGCGGTGGGGATCGGGGACGCGATCGACGCCTTCCTCGGGCAGGTTCGCGCCGGCTGCACGCGCGATTTCGCCGCGTCGCGCGGGGAGTTCTGGAACGGCCTGCTGCTCGCCGCCCTCCTCGACGCGGAGTTCGTCGACCCGGTCGACTACGTGTTCATCACCTCCACCGGCCGGGTGGAGCCGGCGACCTACGAGCGGCTCGCGGCGCGCCTGGACGGGCCTCGCCGCTACGTCATGCCCGGGTTCTATGGCCGCGGACCCAACGGCGAGGTGAAGACCTTCTCGCGCGGCGGCTCGGACATCTCCGGCGCCATCGCGGCGCGCGCCGCGGGGGCGGAGCTGTACGAGAACTGGACCGACGTCTCGGGGCTCCTGATGGCCGATCCGCGCATCGTGGACGCGCCGCGCCCGATGGCGGAGGTGACCTACCGCGAGATCCGGGAGCTGTCGTACATGGGCGCGGCGGTGCTGCACGACGAGGCGATCCTGCCGGTGCGGGAGATCGGGACGCCGATCTGCATCAAGAACACCAACGAGCCGGAGCACCCCGGGACGCGCATCGTGGCACGGCTCAGCGCGGAGGAGGATCAGAGCTCCGAGATCGCCGGCGTCGCTGGCAAGCGCGGCTTCTCCATGATCTGCGTGGAGAAGAGCCTGATGAACGCCGAGGTCGGCTTCGCGTACCGGCTCCTCGGGATCTTCGAGCGGCGCGGCATCAGCATCGAACACTGCCCGTCCAGCATCGACGGGATCAACGTCATCGTCGAGCAGCGGCACCTCGGGGACGCCGCCGCGGAGGTCATCGAGGAGATCCGTCGCGTTCTCGATCCCGACAGCGTCTCGCTGGTCACCGACCTCGCGCTCGTCGCGGTGGTGGGCGAGGGGATGATCCGGTCGGTCGGGATCGCGGCGAAGGTGTTCGCGGCGCTCCGTGACGCCGGCGTCAACGTCCGCGTGATCAACCAGGGGGCCTCCGAGGTCAACATCATCGTCGGGGTGCTCCCCGACGACTTCGAGCGCGCCCTGCGCGCGATCTACGCGGCCTTCGTCCCCCCGCCGCGCCGGGAATAGGGGCGGCGTCCCGGGCGTCTCACGGCCGTGGTCCTGTCCCGGCGCAGACTGCTCCAGGGCGCGGCCGCGAGCGGAGCGCTCGCGATGGTCGGGGGCTACCCCCTGCTCGAGGCGAAGTGGTGCCGGGTGACGCGGCAGCGCGTCGTCCTGGAGGCGCTGCCGGCGGCGTTCGCGGGCTTCTCCATCGCCCTGCTCAGCGACGTTCACCACGGGCCGTTCGTACCGCTGATGTACGTTCAGCACGTGGTCGCGCTCGCCAACGCGCTCGCGGCCGACCTCGTGTGCCTGTGCGGGGACTACGTTCACCGGGGGCGCCGATTCATCGCGCCCGTCGGCGAGGCGCTCGCTGCCCTGCGGGGGCGGGCGGGCGTGGTGGCCGTGCTCGGCAACCACGATCACTGGGACGGCGCCGCGGCGACGCGGCGCGCCCTCGCCGCTGCCCGCATTCCCGAGCTCCGGAACGGGGGCCACTGGATCCACCGCGGTGGCGCCCGGATCCGCGTCGCGGGGGTGGGGGACCTGCTCGAGGACCGGCAGGATCTCGCCGGTGCCCTCGGCGACGCCCGGGCCGACGACGTGACGGTGCTGCTCTCTCACGAGCCCGACTTCGCGGAGGGGATCACCGATGAACGGGTTTCCCTCGTGCTCAGCGGCCATACCCACGGCGGCCAGGTGCACGTGCCGGGCTATGGGCCGCCGGTGCTTCCGACGCGCCTGGCCCGGAAGTACGCTAGCGGGCTGGTGCGCGCCCCCGCCACGCAGGTGTTCGTGACCCGCGGCGTGGGCACCATCACGCCCCCGGTCCGGGTCTGCTGTCGCCCCGAGGTCGCGTTGCTCACGCTCGCCCCGGGCTGAACCTGGCGGCGGGGCCGCCCGCCTGGCGCCCGGCGGCCCCGCCGCGCGTGGCGAGGGCGCCGTCAGACGGCGTTCTTGTGCACCGATCGGCCGAAGATGGTGAGCAGGATGATCTTGAGGTCCCAGTCGAGCCGCCAGTTGTGGATGTAGTAGAGGTCGTGCTCGATGCGGCGCTCCATCTTGTCCATGGTGTCGGTTTCGCCGCGCCACCCGTTCACCTGCGCCCAGCCCGTGATGCCCGGCTTGACCTTGTGGCGCAGCATGTATCCCTTGATCTTGCCGCGGTAGATCTCGTTGTGGGCGACCGCGTGGGGGCGGGGCCCGACGATCGACATGTCACCGGCGATCACGTTGAAGAACTGGGGGAGCTCGTCGAGCGAGTAGCGGCGCAGGAACGCGCCGAGCCGCGTGATGCGAGCGTCGCCCACCTTCGCCTGCGGCACGTCGGGGCCGTCCTGACACACGGTCATGCTCCGGAACTTCCAGACGTGGATCGGCTTCCCGTTCAGGCCGTAGCGGCGCTGGCGGAAGAAGACGGGACCGCGCGAGTCGAGCTTCACCGCGATGGCGATGAACACCATGGGCACCGCGATGACGGCGAGGATCAGCGTGCCCAGCACCAGATCCTCGATGCGCTTGAGCCACCCCCCGACGCCATTGAAGGGGGTGTCGAAGATGCTCACCACGGGCTGGTCGCCGATCGAGCCCCAGCGCGCGTGGAGCAGGTCGTAGGCGTAAAACTCCGGGACGATGTACACGGTGGCGGTCGTGTCGGCCAGGCGCGTAATGAGGGAGGTGATCCGGTGCTCGGCGCGCAGAGGCAGGGTGATGTAGACGATGTCGACCGCCCCTGCGCGCGCGTCCTCCACGAGCTGATCGAGCGTGCCCGCGACGGGCGCGACCGTCTCGGGGATGCTCCGTCGCCGGTTGCGATCGTCGTAGACCCCGTGGATCTTGAGCCCCAAGGTGACGTCGCTGGCGATGGTGCGCGCGAGTCGCTCGCCGTTCACGGTCGAGCCCGCGATGGCGACGGTGCGGGTATTGAGCCCCCGGGCGCGCAATTCGCGCAGGACGCGGCGCAGCACCACGCGGAGCAGGATGAGCAGGACAGGGGTGGCGACCGTCCACGCGATCGTCGCCACGCGGGAGTACTCGGCGCTGGCCTTCGCCAGGAAGGCCACGAAGAGCAGGGCGCCCACCGAGGCGACCCAGCTCGAGATTACCCGGAAGCCCTCCTGGCGCAGGTCCGAGCCGCGCCAGGAGCGGTAGAGGCCGTTCACCTCGGCGGCGAGGGAGAACACCACCACCGCGATGGAGGCGGCGATCAGCTCCTGGCGCCCCCAGCCCCCGCGGGCGTAGAGGGTCGACGTCACCCAGTACGTCCCGAAGATCACCGCCGCGTCGGCGAGACGGATCAACGCCGAGATCTCGGAAGCGTGAGACTTCAGGATACCGCCCTTGCGATCCGTCCTCGGGGCTGCCATCGATCCGGGCCTGTCGCGCGACCCCAGGGGTCGAACAACGGCATCTAGAAGCGATCATTTCCGAGCCGACGCAACCCCAATCGTAGGTGCGCGGTGCGCTTTGGCCGGAGCTCCAGCGGGGGCGCGGGGTGGGTGGCGAGCCAGCCGGTGGTCGCCTGCGTCGCGGCCGGTCGTGTGCGCTCGCCGCTGGCGGCTCGCGAGTCCCGGCCACACAACCGAAGTTGTACGTAATTGATGCGGGTCGCAAGCCTGTACAAATCTCCCCACGGTCCTGACCGCGAGCCCAGGGAAGGGCTCGCTGGCCGGCGCAGACGCTGCGGGTCAACGTTCCCCAAGGCTCGAGCGCAGCACCGGAGAGCGGTCCAGGCAGCCACGGGTGGGGCTGGCCTGCGCGCGCCCCCGGAGGCGGCTCGGGACCGGTGGAGGTCGCGACGCTTCGCGATTGCGGAGCCGCCGGAGGCGTCCTATCGACGGCTCACGAATCGTGCCAGTGCCAGCGATGTCGAGCGACGGGCGAGTCGAGCTGTTGGGAATCGCCGTGGATCCGCTCGATCTGCCGGGTGCGGTCCAGCGCGTGCTCGAATGGGCGCTCGGGGAACGGGGAGCCGAATGCCGCTTCGTCGTCACCCCCAACGTCAACCACCTGGTCATGCTCGAGCGACACGCGGGGCTTCAGGAGGCCTACCGGCACGCGTCCCTGGTCGTGGTCGACGGAACGCCGCTCGTCTGGTTCGCGCGGCTGGCGGGCGTCCCGCTCCCGGGGCGCGTCGCGGGGAGCGACCTGGTGCCGAGCCTCTTCGCCGCGGCCGCCCCGGAGCGACGAATTCGCGTCTTCCTTCTCGGGGCCGCACCCGGGATCGGCGAGCGCGCGGCGGCCAACGTCCGCGCGCGATATCCGGGCGTGGAGGTGGTCGGGACCTACAGTCCCCCCCTGGGGTTCGAGGGCGACCCCGCGGAAACCACGAGGATCCTCGCGCGCATCGCGGCTGCTGCGCCCGATGTCCTGGTGCTCGGCCTGGGTGCCCCGAAGCAGGAGCTCTGGGCGGATCGGCACCGGGGCGCCATCGCGGCGAAGGTGGCGCTCTGCGTCGGTGCGACCATCGATTTTCTCGCCGAGGCCCAGCCGCGCGCGCCCGTGTGGATGCGCCGGGGGGGCCTCGAGTGGAGCTTCCGGGTCGCGCGGGAGCCACGGCGGCTGGCGGGACGGTACCTTCGCGATGGGGCGCGTCTCCCCGGCCTGGTCCTCAGGGCATGGCGAGGCGCGAGGCGCTCCTGAGGATCGTGAACTGGCGGAGGGGACGGAAGTGACATGCGGCCCGCGGACCCGACCAGCGAGCGCCGCAACTGAGCAGGCCGGTCGAACGGACCACGCTCGCCGTGCGGGGGCGAGTTCGTCCCCTGGCGCGGGTTCGCTTCGGGCCACTAGCGCTACGGGTCCACGCCCCGTGAGGTCGATGGGTAGCATCCTGCTCGCTCCCCCACGCCGGCGGGCCCGATCTCGGCTACCCTCCGGCGTCGAGCGCCACCCGGCGGCTTCTCTCGCCTCGGGGAGAAACCGGAGCGCCCGCCGGCGATGGTCGAACTCGCGCCACCATCGATGTCCACCCCATCTCGACCTGGAGATCCTGGCGATCCCAACCCGGCCTCGTCACGTCGGGGCTTCCGGGAGTACGCGTATCGCTCCATCGACGTGTTCGCGGAGCGGCCCTTCACGGGTGCCCCGCTCGCGGTGTTCACCGACGCGCGCGGGCTGGACGCGTCGGCGATGAAGACGATCGCGCGGGAGCTGAACCGGGCGCAGACGGCGTTCCTCTTCCCCGACGAATCGACCGACGGGGTCCCGCGGATGCGCGTCTTCACGCCGCTGGGGGAGGTCCCGGCGGGTCACTACCCGAGCATCGGGGCGGCCTTCGCGCTCGCGCTCGAGCGGGGCGTGCAGACCGCGCCGGCGCTCCGCATGGTCTTCCAGGGCGACTCGGGTCCGGTTTCCGTCTCCACGTTCGCCCGCGTGATGACGGTGCGCCAGCCGGCGCCGGCGCTCGGCGCCATCTACTCGGACACCGACGCCGCGTTGGCCACGCTCGGGCTCCGCGAGGACCAGCGCATGGCGGGGGTGCCCTTCCAGGCGGCCTCGGGCGGCGTGAGCTACCTCATCATGGCGCTGCGCAACCGCGCCGCGCTCCGCTCCATCCGCTTCCGTCAGGACATCTGGGAGCGCACCATCCGGCGCTTCGAGGCCCCGCGGATCGCCGCGTTCACGCTGGAGACGGACCGCGCTGGATCGACCGCGAAGGTCCGGGTCTTCACTCCCGACATCGGCGTCGAGGAGGAGCCAGCGACCGAGACGGTCTGCGGGCCCCTCACGGCGTTCCTCTGCCGCTACGGGTTTCTCGCCGCCGAATCGCCGCAGATGCTGGTGCTCGAGCAGGGCGCCGAGGTGGGGCGGCCGAGCTTCCTCCACGTCGCCATCGAGCGCGACGCGGACAGCGTCACCTCCGTCCGCGTGGGTGGCCAGTGCGTGGCCGTCGGCGAGGGCAAGATCCTCGCGCAGGTGGCCCTGCCCTGAGCGGCGGCGCGCACCCGCCGCTCACGACCGGCACGCCTCAGCGGCGGCGAAGCGCGCGCGGTTCACCGGGGGCGCGCTGCTCGACGAGATCCACGCGCGGCAGGCGACGCGCGATCGTCAGGATCTCGACCCAGACCACCCACAGGATCGCGAGCAGCAGCCCCGCTCCCATGCCCATCGCGGCCCGCAGGGCCAGCGTGCGCCGGATTGCGCCCCCGACCGTGTGCGGCGGCGCCACGATGTCGTAGCGAGCCCGGGCCGTGGCGCGGCCGCTCTCGAGCTGCGTCTCGGCCTGTCGCAGCCGCTCGAGCAGCCGCCCGTGGAGCGCCCGGTCCGTCTCCAGGCCGCGTGTGAGCCGCCCGAGCTCCGCCTCCACCCCGGGCAGCTTGCGCAGGGCCTCGTCCGCCCACCCGAGCTGTCCGCCGACCGCCGCCTGCTCCTGCTGCGCGCTGGCCAGTGCGACCTCGAGCTCGGCGACCTGATCCTTGAGGCGTGTGTACTCGGGGTTCGACACTCGGTCGAGATCGGTCGGCGACGCCCGCGTCGTCTCCTCCACTTGTCGCTGCAGGTTCTCGGTCTCCGCCAGCGCCTGCCGGATCTCGGGGTGTTCCGCCCCGAGGCCGCGCGCACGCAGCTCGGCCAGCCGCCGGTTGGCGGCCGCCAGGGCCTCCTGGTAGGGGCTCGCCTCGCGCACCTTCGCCTCGATCAGGGGGCTCTCCCGCGCCAGCCGCTGCCGCGCCAGCGCGAGCTCGCCGCGCAGGCGCGCGACGTTGGCGCTGAGCTCGCCGGCCCGGCTCTCCATGCTCGCGGCGGCCGCGACCCGGTTGGTCGCGAACTCCGGCAGGTGCTCGAGGTTCTTCTCGCGGAAGCGGCGGAGCTCCGCCTCGCCGCGCTCGAGCCGGGCCTCGGTTTCCTGGACCCGGGTGTTGAGCAGATCGACCTCGGCCTGGTAGACCCGGAGGGTCTTCTCGATTTCCCGCGACAGATAGAGCTCGAGGTGTGTGCGCAGGAACCGCAGGGCCCAGTCGCCGTCGCGGTCGGTGATGGAGCCGACGAACAGGGTTTCGCTCGCCTGAGTGAAGGAGAGCGCCTCGGAGACGTCCCTCACGCGGTATTCGCTGGGGTTGGGCTCACCGAGCTCGGCCAGGGTCGCGCGCACGAGGCGTCCCTCCGCGAAAGTGGTCGCGGCGTCACGGAAGAACTCGGGCTCGGCGCCTCGGTGCGCCACGCGCTCGCGCTCGAGCGGGTTCTCCGGGGGGGTCGTGTCGAGGGACACCGTGCACTCGGCGCGGTTCGGGGGCGGGAAGACCCCCACGGAGAGGATGCCGAACACGCCAGCGACCGCGGGGGCGCCGATCAGGATCCGCCAGTGTCGCCGGACGTAGGCGAGCGCGACCAGCACCTTCTGGATCTGCTCTTCGAGGGGCGGGGCGCGGTCCTCGTCCCGGGCGAGGGCGAGCGTCGAGTCGCCGCCGTGCGGGTACAAGGGGGCGGGGCCGATCGGCAGGGGGGCGAGCGCCAGCTCTCGAGGCCACCGCTCGAGCGGGACGGTGTCGTGGTTCGGCGCGCCGCTGCCGAGGCGAAACAGGAGCACGACGTTCACCACCTCCACGCGGTCTCCGTGGCGCAGCGGGGTCGCGCCGGAGATCGGGATCCCGTTCACGGAGGTCCCGTTCGAGCTCCCGAGGTCGGTGATGAAGTAGCGCGTGCCGACCCGCTCGATGAGGGCGTGACGCTGGGAAACCGACGGTTCTTCGAGGCGGATCTGGGCGGACGGGGCGCGGCCGATGAGCACCGCGCCGCCGCGGAAGCCGTAGACGCGACCGGCGTCGCGACCCCGCAGCACGACGACGGCTGCCTCGATCGGCTCGGTGTCCACGGGCGGCGCCGCCGAGCGCGCCAGGGCGCGATCGAGCGCCGCCTCGAGATCCTCGTCTCCGGCCCGGGGCGGGGGATCCATCCCGGCCAGCGCGGCGTCGAGCTCGACCTCGGCGGTGGACACCTCGACGGCAGGCGTGTCGTCCTTGGCCTCTCGGGTCGCCGGTCCCGGCGCGCTCGGTCCAGGACTCGGCGGGCGAGCGGGATCGTTCATGGGTTCGCCTTCTCGGGGGCGGGGCGGGAGCTCTGGAGCGTGCCCACGTCGGTCGGCCGGTTTTTTGGGGAGATCGGGGAGCCGGGCGCCGCCGACGCCGCCTCGCCGGGGAGCGATTGCAGCACGTCGTCGTCCACCTCCAACCGGGCACCAGGCGCGCCCAGATCCGTGGGTATCGGCCCGTAGGAGCGCCGCGCCACGTCCAGCTTGAACCACCTCGCGACCATGTCCGGTCGGAGAATACTGATCCCGATAGCGGCCAAGGCAAGCAGGATGGAAACGACGACGACCGCGTTGCGCGTTCGGCTGGACGTCGTCCCTTCCGTCTCGACGCCGCGCGGTGGGCGCTCCGTCGAGGGCAAGGTCCCTTCCCCGGCATCCGAACCGTCGGTGTCCGGGGGCGCCGCGCTGCCGGGTGCCGTCCCCTCAGCGACGCGCGCGTCCTCGCGCGCCGCGACCTCACCGACGTCGGCGGCCTCCCGAGCTCTGACCGGAGGGGGGGCCACCGACAGGGTGCGGGGCAGCGCGGGCGCGGATGAGCTCGCCGGGGTGCCGCGGGCGGCGTCGAGGATGGCGAGGCGGCGCTGCTCCAGCTCGCGCCGGAAGTGCTCGCGCACCCAGCGTGACACGTCCGACCTGCCAGCGATGAGCTGGTGACGCGCGGCGGTCCGCCGGAGCTCGTCCGCCATCGCCTGGGCGCTCGGCAAGCGCCGATCGGGGTCCCGCTCGAGCGCCGCCAAGCAGATCGCGTCGAAGCAGGCCGGCGGGCGCAGGCCGACCGTGCTCGGGGGGGGCACGCGGCAGGCGCGGACGTTCTCGAGGGTTTCCTCGGCCGAGGCCCCGTGGAACAGGTCGTGGCCCGTGAGCGCGCTCCAGAGCACCACCCCCATCGAGAAGACGTCGGCCTGGGGCGTGCTCGCCCGCCCGAGCGCGCGCTCGGGCGCGACGTACCCCGCGCGGCTCAGCAGCGGCTCCCAAGGGTCTTCGCTGGCGCCGAGTCGGCCGAGTCGGCTCACGCCGAAGTCGGAGATGCGCGCCGCTCCATCGACGCCGACGAGGACGTTCTCCGGCGATACGTCCCCGTGCACCAGGCCGAGGGGCCGCCCATCGTCGTCGGTGAGCGCGTGCGCGGCGGCGAGGCCTTCGAGCGCGTCGATGACGATGGCCGCGACGAGCGCGGGCGGGCGCGCGCCGAGGTTGCGTTGGAGCAACGTCGCCAGGCTGCAGCCCTCCACGTACTCGAGGACGAGGTAGGGCTGACGGGCGTGGATGGCGGCGTCTACCACCGCGACCGCGTTCGGGTGATGGAGGCGGGAGGCGACGTAGGCCTCGCGCAGGAACGCGCGCTCGATGGCGGGATCGGCCCCGATCCGGGGACGCAGGACCTTGAGCGCGAACAGCCGGCGGAAGCCGGCCTCCCCGGTCACGCGGCAGAGGTAGACGGTGCCCATCCCTCCTCGCCCGAGCCGGCACAGGACCTCGTAGCGCCCGACGAAGCGGGCGTCGCTCGCGTGGGCCTCCGGGACCAGGAGCGGAGCCGGCGCGGCGGCTGCCGGGGCGGGCGGCGCCGGGGGGGTGGGGATCTGAGCCCCGGTCTGCACCCAGGTCCCGTCACGCCGGGTCATCGCCATGCGATCCAGGTTGCGCGGCTGCGGTGTGGGGCTCACTGGTGGCGTCGTCGAGCGAGGCCGTCGGCTCGAGTCCCGTCGGCGATCGGGCGGCGGCGGGGTGGAGGGGGTGCGCACGGCGATGACCTCGACGGTGCCCGGGCGCGACGAGTAGCGAGTTGTCGCCACGGGGACCTCCGGCTCCACCTCGGGGACGGGGTTGCCCAAACGGGTCACCAGCTCGGGCTCGAAGCGCGGCAGGGGAGGCGGTCGCGGGATCGCCCTGGCTGGGTCCCGGAGCAGCGGCTCCTCCAGGGGCGGGAGCTGGTTCCGGGCGGGGAGGGCGCGGATGTAGCCGGCGTCGATCAGCTCCACGATCTCGCGCAACACCTCCACCGCGTCGCGCCCGGTGGCGTCGATGACGTCGGTCACCGTGCGCTCGCCGTTGCAAAGCTCGATGATCGCCCGCCTCGCGGGGAGCAGTCGCTCCTCGGCGCCGACGGCGTCCGTGCGCCAGAGCCGCGCCTGGAGCCCCGGGGTCAGGTCGACCAGCCGGCTCCACTCGGCGGCACGGGCGACCTGGCGTTGGAGCGCCTGCCTGACGCTGGCGTCGATCCGCCGCGGGCGCGTGCCGGCGTCCAGGAGGACCTCGAAGCGCCCCTCCTCGGCTGCCATCAGCCGCCCGAGCGCCGCCTCGCCGGTGATCCCCCCGATCTCCGCGTCGGCCAGCGCGCCGGCGGTGAACCAGACGTGCCCGACGCCGAGCTCGGTGAAGAGGCGCACCTCGGCGTTCGCCCCCCCCTGCTCTACGGAGGCGAGGAGGTTGGCGAGCGAGGTCGCTCCGAACTCCCCTCGCATCGTGACTCGTCCTGACATCTCGCGGATCTCGCGCTCTGGCTCCGCCGTCCGTCGGAACGTCGCCGTCAGTGAGGATACGCGGGCGGGGTGCCACCGCAAGCAGTGGCGCTGCGACGGCGGGCGGGCGATCCGACGACCGCGATGCGAGCGACCGGCGGCGCGGCCGTTCCGCCGGTGGCCTCGCCGGCGGCGGGCGTCGGCCCGGGGCGCCCCGCAGGACGCGGATCGGCGCGCGCCGTCACTCCCGGCTCACGGCGCCTCGGGAGCGCTTTGCCTGCGGAGCTTGCGCGCCCCGACGTCGAAGTGCAGGCGGAGCAAACGGCTGAGGTGCTGCTCGCTGCGCAGGCCGACCTGCCGCGCGATCAGGCGCATCGGCATCGACGTCCCGCGGATGAGCTCCAGCGCCTGCTCGATGCGCACCGCACGGACGGCGTGCATCGGTGACATGCCGGTGACCTCACGGTACTTGCGGCACAGGTGATAGCGGCCCATCCCCAGGTGGCGTGCGAGCTGTTCGAGCGTCAACGGTCGGTCGAGGTGCTCGAGCACGAAGGAGCGGAGGCGCTTCTCCAGAGCGCCCGTCTCGTCGGTGGCGAGCCGCTGCCATTCCCGGACCATCAGCTCGAGCAGCGCGCTCCGGTAGGCGTCGGCGCCGGGGAAGGACGTCTGCCGCTCCATCTGCAGCCACTGCGCCAGCTCCCGCAGCCGCCCGGCGGCGTCGTGGATCGGGTTCCGCGCCTCCGGGGCGGCGCCGTTCCAGCTCGCGCCGAGGACCACCACCTGCGCCCCGGCGGGCGCCGTGAGCGCGTCCGCGATCAATTCGGGCGGGATCCAGATCGCGTCGGTGGCGTCGAGCCGCGTCGCCACGCCGCCGACCGAGAGCGTCACGGTGGCATGCAGGACGAAGAGGAGACGGTGGCGCGTCGCGTCGGCCAGCACCCGGCTCGCGTCGGCGGGGTTGGACGACACGGTGACGGTGACCGTCTCCGTCGCCGCCGGGGGGACCGAGGAGAACGCGGGCGTGGGCGGTGGCCGCAGCAGCTCCCGCACATCGCTCACCGACGCCGGAGTCGACGCGAGGGGGTCGCGAGGTGCGGGGTACATCGGAGCTCCTGCTGCGGCCGAAGCCCGGGCGCGGGTCGACAGAGGTCCGACCGGCGTCGAGGAGCCGGCGCTGCAGTCTTCATCGCGCGGGTCCCAGATCGACGCAAGGCGTTTCTCGTCTCGGGAAGATTCCGAAATCCCTCTACGAGGTCGGGGCGCCTTCCGCCGGCGCCAGCGCACGCGGAGCGCGCCCTGCCTGCCGCGCTGGGGCAGGGGGGCACCGCTCGCGGTGCGGTCGTGGCACGTGGAGGGTCGGGATGACCAAGAAGGCGCAGGAACCACCGGCGGGGACGCGGACAGTGGAGCCGGTGTTCGCCGGGGCGGCGCCGGTTTCTCGGGACCTGACCCGGATCGTCCTCGGCGGCAGGGCCGAAACCGTCCTGGCGGCGGTCCACGCTCCGGCGGCGCCGCCGCGCCGAGTCGTCCTCGAGCGACCAGCGCACTCCCTGCTCGAGTAGGCGCCTGCGGCCGCGCGCCTTCGCCCCGAGGACAAGGATCCTGTCCTGGCCGTCCTCCCGCATGTCGTTGGCCTTCGGGGGCGGGGCTCTACCAGGGGCGCCCCTCGGTCGCCCTCGAACTCGCCGAGGGGTGACACTCGGAGTCCGGCTCACGGCCGCCCTCGCCGGCGTCGAGCTCCAGCTCGAGGTCGTCGCTACGCTGGTCGCGAACGTCGCCGAGGGCCCGGCTCAGGCGCACCGGGCGACCGCGGACGGGGCCCCGCTACCGGCAGTGCACCGCGAAGTCTTCCGCCGGAACGTCGTCGTGCGTCCCGACGGTCGGGTCAAGCCTCTCGACTTCGGGCTCGCCGCCGCTTGGGCACGGCCGCCGCCACCCCGGGCGTTCGTCGGCACGCCGGCCTGCGCCGCGCCGGAGCGGGAGCGCGGTTTCGAGGGCGACGGCCGCGTAGACGTCTTGGCGTTCGGCGTGCTCGGGCATGAGCTCGCCACCGGATGGCGCCGCTTCCGGCGGCCGGGCGCCGCGGCGACCTCGCCCGCCGTGCTCGAGAGCCCCCCCGCGGCCGCGGCCTCGGCGCGCGGATTTCCCCGCCGACCTCGACGCGGCGGGGACGCAGGCGCTGGAGCGCGCACCGATTCGCCGCCGCCCCCGCACCCGCGCCCGCGCACGGAGCCTGGGCACCTGGCGGGGCGCGGGCGTATCCGCGGGTGGTGGCGCTCGCGGCACGGGTCCGCGCCGCGAGCGCGGCGAGCCCGCAGGCGGAGCTTGACGGCGGGGTGCGTGCGTGAAAGAGGCATTGCCCGTCTCGGCCGCGGGCCGCGCTCGAACCGGGCGCGCCGGCCGGGCGAAGGAGTCCATCTTCGCATGTCCAAGCTGACCGAGTCCCCGGCGTGGAAGGCGCTTGCGGCCCACCGCGCCGAGATCGCCGACACCCATATGCGCGCGCTGTTCGCGGCGGATCCGCAGCGGTTCGCCAAGTTCTCGCTCACCCTCGACGACGTGCTCTTCGACTTCTCCAAGAACCGGATCACCGAGCGCACCCTGGAGCTGCTCATCGCGCTGGCGGAGCAGGCGGAGCTGCCGCGCAAGATCGCCGCCATGTTCGCGGGCGAGCGGATCAACCTGACGGAGGGGCGTGCCGTCCTGCACACGGCGCTCCGCAACCGCTCGAACCGCCCCGTCCTCGTCGACGGCCGGGACGTGATGCCCGATGTGAACCGCGTGCTCGCGCAGATGCGCGAGCTCAGCGAGGCGGTCCGCAGCGGGGCGTGGAAGGGCCACACGGGCCAGGCGATCACCGATATCGTCAACATCGGCATCGGCGGCTCGGACCTCGGCCCGGTCATGGTCACCGAGGCGCTCCGCCCCTACTGGATGCCGGGGCTGAGGGTCCATTTCGTCTCCAACGTCGACGGGACCCACCTGGCCGAGACGTTGAAGCGCATCGAGCCCGAGACTTCGCTCTTCATGATCGCGTCGAAGACCTTCACGACGCAGGAAACCATGATGAACGCGGAGAGCGCCAAGGCCTGGCTGCTCTCGAAGCTGCGCGATCCAGCCGCGGTCGCCAGGCACTTCGTGGCCCTCTCCACCAACGCCCAGGGGGTGGCTGCGTTCGGCATCGACCCCCGGAACATGTTCGAGTTCTGGGACTGGGTCGGCGGTCGCTACTCCCTGTGGAGCGCCATCGGTCTCCCCATCGCCTGCGTCATCGGGATGGATGCCTTTGAGCAGCTGCTGGCCGGTGCTCACGACGTGGACGAGCACTTCCGGACCGCCCCCCTCGCCCGCAACATCCCCGTGATCATGGGCCTGCTGGGGGTCTGGTACGGTGGCTTCTTCGACGCGCACGCGCACGCCATCCTCCCCTACGACCAGTATCTCAGCCGCTTCGCCGCCTATTTCCAGCAGGGCGACATGGAGAGCAACGGGAAGTCGGTCGACCAGCAGAACCAGCCGGTCGACTACCACACGGGGCCGGTGATCTTCGGCGAGCCGGGGACCAACGGGCAGCACGCCTTCTATCAGCTCATACACCAGGGCACGCGCCTCATCCCCTGCGATTTTCTGGCGCCGATTCACACCCACAATCCCCTGGGCAAGCACCACACCGTGCTCCTTGCCAACTTCTTCGCCCAGACCGAGGCGCTCATGCGCGGCAAGACCCGCGAGGAGGTCGAGGCGGAGCTGGATCCGAGCCTCAGCGCCGAGCGGAGGGCCCAGCTCGTCGCCCATAAGCAGTTCCCGGGGAATCGTCCCACCAACAGCTTCCTCTTCCAGAAGCTCGACCCGAGGACGCTCGGGCGGCTGGTGGCCCTCTACGAGCACAAGATCTTCGTGCAGGGCATGATCTGGAACATCCTGTCCTTCGACCAGTGGGGCGTCGAGCTCGGCAAGCAGCTCGCCAAGGTGATCCAGCCCGAGCTGGAATCGCCGGGCGAGGTCACCACCCACGACTGCTCCACCAACGCGCTCATCAACTACTACAAGGCGCGACGCTGACCGAGTGACCACCGGCGGCCGCGGCCGCCGCCGGTGCGGCGGCGGCCGCACGTGGGGAGCGCGGCGGCGTCAGCCCCCCGGCGGCGGCGACGCCGGCGCGCCCTCAGTCGCGGGGCCGTCCGGGTTCGAGACGAGGTTGCGGTGCGCCAGGATTCGTGATTCGACTGCGAGCGCAAGTCGTCGCGGCCGCGACCGCACGAGCGGAGCGGCCCGCTACGGGCACTCGCATGGCGCGTCCGTACCGGAAGTCGCTCACTTCGCTCGCCGAGCTGGTCGAGATCCCGGGTCGCCTCGGGCGGTGGCTCTACCGTGCCGGTCCGCCCGTCCAGCTCGCGTTCGGTGGGTTGACGAGCTTCTCCATCTGCCTGGGGGCCTTCGCCCTGCGGGAGCCGTTCCTGACGACGTCGCTGGTCGGGACCGTCTCCTTCCTCGGCGCCCCGCCCGTCGACCTGCGTGCGGCCTGCATCGCCGCGCAGGCGCTCGGTCTGGCGCTCTCGCAGCCGATCGGCGCCGTGGCGGTGGTGGAGCTGGATCCGGCGCGGCGCGTTCCTGCGCTGGCGCTCGTACTGGGCGCGGCCGAGGTTTCGCTCATCGCCCTGGCGCTGGTCCCGGCGCACCTCGCCCCGCTCTGCCTGTTCCTCGACGGACTGGCGCTCGGGCTCGTGTGGGGGCTCGTCTACTCCTTCCTCGAGGGGAGGCGGGTGTCGGACGGGCTGGGCGCGGTGGCGGCGGCCGGCTACCTGCTCGCGGGGGGCGCGATGAGGAGCCTCGGCCGCGTCGTGGAGTCGCTGGGCGTTCCCGGGCTCTGGGCGCCGGCCGCCGCGGGGGCGACCGCGGCGCTCCCTCTCGCCGGCGCCCTGTGGCTGCTGGCGCAGTTCCCGCCGCCCAACCGCCACGACGAGGCGGAGCGGCTCTTTCGTGCCCCCATGACGGGAGCGATGCGCGCCCAGTTCCTGCGGTCCTCGGCGCTCGGGCTCGGCCTGCTGGTCGCCGCGCACGCCCTGCTCTCGGGGTATCGCGAGCTCCGCGCTCGGATGGCGCTCGAGCTGTGGGGCGTCCTCGCCCCGCCCGATGCGCCGAGCGTGCTCACCGCCGCGGAGCTGCCCGTCGCCGTCGTCACCGTGGTTGCCGTGGGGGGCCTGATGGCGTTCCGCGACCACCGCCGCGCGCTGGCGGCGGTGCACGGGTTGATCTTGCTGGGGCTTGGCGTCATCGCTGGCAGCACGCTCCTCTACCTCGGTGGCGCGCTCGCGCCGACGCCCTGGATGGTGAGTGTCGGCGCGGGCCTCTTCCTCGTCCACGTCCCCTTCATGTCGGTGCTCTTCGATCGCCTCGTCGCCGCGCTGGGGCTGGTCGGTACCGCCGTCTTCATGGTGTTCGTCGCGGGCGCCTTCGGGCATGCGGGGAGGCTGGTCGTCCTCGCGCTCGAGATCGTGCACGGGCCGCTGGTCGGCTCGCTCGACGGGCTCGCGCGCGCCTCGCTGGGGGTGTCCGCGGTCGCCGCCGGCCTCGTCGTCGCCTCCGCCGCCTATTTCCGGGTCCATCGCCGCGACGCGATGCGCGTCACCGGCGGCATCTGACGCCAGCCTGGCGGCGCGCCGACGGAGGGCACTTGGCGGTCAGCGGGGCGTGCCCGCCCGGACGCGGGGCGCCGGGGGTCGGAACGCCCTCGCCGCGGCCCGGTGAATACTCGACCGGTGGCCGCGGCCGAGGTCGACGTCTTCCAGTTCCAGGACTACCGCGAGTTTCTGCGTGCCTACTACGCGGAGCGCAACGCCCACGCCAAGCTCTCCTACCGCGCCTTTACCCAGCGCGCGGGCCTCGGCTCGCCCAACTACCTCAAGCTGGTCATGGACGGGGTCCGCAACCTCAGCCCGACCATGGCGGGGCGGTTCGCCGCGGCGTGCCGGCTGGAGGGGGCCGCGAGCGCCTATTTCACGGAGCTCGTCGCCTTCAACCAGGCGCGGGCACGACGGGCGGCGCGGGCACGACGGGCGGCGCGGGCACGACGGGCGGCGCGGGCGCGGGTGACAACCTGGTCACGGTCGAGGGCTGGGTCGGCGGCGATCCGGACAGCACCGAGGACAACCCTGCGGGCGTCCAGGGCGCCTGGTACCCGTACGGCGACAACGTCACCTGCAACGTGCCAGCTTCGGGCAACCCCTGCACGGCGGACGGCTGCTGCCTCGCCTGGACCACCATCGTCGACTCGACGTACGCGTCCTGGGGCTGCGGCATCGGCATGGAGCTGAACTCCTCCGGCGGCGACGCCCCGACCAAGAGCGCCTACACGGGCTCGGCGACGGGCTTCGCGATCATCATCGGCGGCACCTCCGCGCCGAACCCGATCCGCATCGGCTTCACCCAGCTGTCCGACACGACCGACATCGTGTCGCCGTTCACCGAGGTCGACGGCCCGGGCACCTACAACGTGTCGTTCAGCGACGCGACCTGCCCGAGCTGGGCCACCTCCAAGGGCTGCACGCCGGCGCAGGCGAGGTCCTCCTACGACCTGCAGATCCAGATCCCGGGCGGCGACGCCGCAGGCTCGGGCACCATCTGCGTCACGAGCGTGGTTCCGATCCTCTGACCGGAGTGGTCCGCGCGGCCCGTGCAGCGACGCGGCGCTGCGCCCGGGTCGCCGAGTGGCTTCCCCCCGGGTCGGCGAGCGCCTATAGCTCCCGCATGGTCGCACGGGTGCTGGTGGTGGCGGGGTCCGACTCGGGGGGCGGGGCGGGGATCCAGGCAGACGTCAAGACCGTCACCGCCCTCGGGGGCTATGCGATGACCGCCATCACCGCGCTGACGGCGCAGAACACCCGCGGCGTGTTCGGCGTGTTGCCGGTGGACACGGAGTTTGTCCGGCAACAGCTCGAGGTGGTGCTCGGTGATCTGGGCGCCGACGTGATCAAGACCGGGATGCTCCACTCGGCCGGCGTGGTTTCCGCGGTGGCGGGTACGCTCGACACGCACGCGCGTGACGTCCCGCTGGTGGTCGACCCGGTGATGGTCGCCAAGGGCGGGGCCACGCTGCTCGAGCCATCGGCGCGCGCGGCGCTGATCGAGAAGCTCCTCCCGCGCGCCGCGCTGGTGACGCCGAACGTCCCGGAGGCCGAGGCCCTCACCGGCTACCCCGTACGTGGCGTCGAGGATCTCGGCCCGGTGGCGGAGCGATTGCTGCTCCTAGGTCCGTCCGCGGTCCTGGTCAAGGGCGGTCACCTCCCGGGCTCCGTCGTCGTCGATTTGCTGCGCACGGCGGACGGCTTCGAGCGTCGTTTCGAGCGCCCGCGCCTCGACACGACGAACACCCACGGCACCGGGTGCACGCTGGCGTCGGCGGTGGCGACGGGGATCGCGGAGGGGTTGACCCTCGAGCACGCCGTCGAGCGCGCCCGGGGCTACCTCGAGCAGGCGATTCGCCTGGCGCCCGGCTTCGGCAAGGGGCATGGACCGCTCTATCACGCGCACACGTTTCGCCAGCCCGTGGAGGCCTGAGCCCGCCAGCCGCGGCTGCCGTCGCGGCCGGGGCGCCGCCCGGTGGGTCAGCCCGGGTCTGGCGGTGTTGCTGACCGGCGCCTGCGCGACGGACCATGCGGCGCTGGCCAGGCGCCCACGACCGGCGAGCGGCGGCGCCGGGGTCGTCGGCGACGTGTCCACCGGCGGCGCTGCGGGGGTGGCGGCCGGTGCCGGCGGGAGCGCGGCCGGGGCCGGCCCCATCGAGCCTCCGGGGCCGCCCGTCATCACGCTCTTGCACGGGGTAGTGGACGCTCCGCGTGTCGCCTTCTGCGTCTCGCCCCACCGGGGCGGCGTGGCCGTCCCCGGGGGCTCTCCGCTCCCCGAGGGCGGGCTACCCTTCGGAGGTGCCTGCTCGCTGGGCACGCTCCCGGGCGTGGACGTGGCCAACGAGGACGCGACCGTCTACGTCGTGGCCGGTGCCGCGGAAGTGCTCACGGCGCTGGATTGCGTGGGAGCGCTCGGCCGCGCGTCGGAGGGGGTCAGCGGGGGCGGAGGCGCCGGTGGCGCTCCGGCGGCTGGGCGCGGCGGGCACGAGCAGGCCGGTTCGGCAGCGCTTTCGCCCGGCGCCGCGGGGGCCGCGGGCGCAGGGGCAGGGGGCCTCTCGCCCCCGTCGACAGTCCCGCCGGCGCTGCGCGCCCGGCCGCTGGTGACCATCCCTGCGGGTACGCTGGCGTTCGAGCGGAGCACGCTCCTGGTGGCGCGTGGATGCCTCGGTGGCGCCGGCACCCCGGACGCCGACGCGCCGGGGATCTGCGGCGCGGAGGGCGGCGCCACGCTGGCGCCGGTCTTCGCCCGGCTCTCTCGGCTCACCGAGGCGGGGTCGGTGGGCCTGATGGCCGTCCACGCGGCTACCCCGTTCACCTCCGACGAGCGGCTGTCGGTCGGTCTCTCCGTGTCGGGGATGGGGTGGCTCGCGATCGCCACGGATCTCGGGCCTGGCGCCGTCGGTCCCGTACCGCCGCGCTTCCTCACCGAGGTGGCGTGGCAGACCCGGGTCCCGGCGGGCGCGGTGTCGGTCGTCGCTCAGCGGGCGCCGCCCGGCGAGCTCGAGGTGCCGTGGACCGAGCTGCTCGAGGTTGCCGGGCGCGCGGGTCCCGTGGCGGGCGAAAGCGTGGCCCTGGTGGTGGTGGGTCCGGCCCCGGGCGTCGCGGACCAGGGCGGTCCCTGGAACCCATCCCAGGTGGTCCTCGTGGATCCCGCGGGCGCGCAGGAGTGACCGAAGGTCCGCCCCCGGCGCCTGGCGCTGGCGGCGCACGACCCGATCAGTGCACGAGCTGGATCTCCGCGAGGCGGCGCTTGGCCTCGAGGGCGAGCGGGCTGTCGGGGAACCGGCGCAGGAAGGAGCGCAGGGTGTTCTTGGCGTCGTTCCAGGCCTGGATCCCGGCCTGCGTCTCGGCGAGCAAGAGCGCGGCGTCGTCCATCACCTCGCGATCCGCGGAGGCCTCGGACAGCGGCTGGAGCAAGCGGATCGCCTCGCGCTGACGACCGAGCGCGACGAGCGCCTGGGCCAGCACGAAGGTGGCCTGCGGGCTGTGAGCGGCGTCGCTCTTGTGGGCGAGTGACTCGCGCAATTGGGCCTGGGCCTCGTGCCAGCGGCCGTTGCGCGCGTGGTCGAGGCCGTTCTGGTAGGCGATGATCGAGAGCTCGTTCCGGGCTCGCTCCACCGCGCTCTCGAACACCGCGCGTTCCGTCGGTGAAAGGTCGAGCGCGCTCACCTCATCGAAGCCCTTCACCAGCTCCGCGCGCTTGTTCTGCCGGACGAGTTCGTAGTACTGGGCGGCCTTGCGGCTCGCGCGCGCCCGGGCCTCCTCGCGCTCCTGGACGGCCCCATACTGCGCCTCCATCTGCGCCAGCCGCTCGCGCTGCTCCTTGGTTTCTGCGCGGACGGCGGCGAGGCGGAAGTTCCAGGCGATGCCGAGGGAGACGAAGATGACGATGACCGTGACGACGTAGGCGGTCGCACTGCGGAAGAGGAGCTGGCGTTCCGCGGCCTGCTGCCGCTTGGCGAGGCTCTTCAGGTCGGCGGCGAGCGCGTTGACGAGGTTGTTCGTCTTGATGGTGAGCGAGCGGCTCTCGACGATCTCTCGCTTGATCTCCTCGAGCTCGTACTCGTCCAGGCCCGGCACGTCCGTCCCCTATCGCCGCCGGGCGTGCCCCGCAAGCTCGGGGCCGGGGCGCGCGCCGGCGCGCCGAGGGCGGCGGCGCGCGGCGCCTTCGAGCCGCCCGCACGGCCAGCGAGGCGCTCCGGATACGGAGGCGCGCCGAGGGCGGCGGCCCGCGGCGCCTTCGAGCCGGGCGCCGCCCCGCCTGCCGGTTGGCCGCGGGCGGGGCGCCGGGCGTGGCTGAACCGGTGCGGATCGCCTCGAGGCGGGGCCGGCGAAGCGCTGAAGCGGCGCCCTTCCTTGACAACCTGGGGGTTCTGGGTAGAGCGGAGCGCCCGGCCACGGGCCCCCCGGGACGGGCGCCTCCCGCTCCTCGCGGGCGGCCCCCGCCTGCCCCCCGCACTCCGAGACACCGCACATGGACACCAGCGACATCAAGAAGGGCGTCAAGCTCATGTGGGACGGCCAGCCCTACATCGTGGTCGAGTTTCAGTTCGTGAAGCCCGGCAAGGGGCAGGCTTTCACGCGGACCAAGATGAAGAATCTGCTCACCGGTGGGATCATCGAGAAGAACATCCGCTCTGGCGAGAAGCTCGATCCCGCCGACGTGGAGGATCGCACGCTTCAGTACATCTACCCCGACGGCGACGGCTACGTCTTCATGCACCAGCAGTCGGGCGACCAGATCGTGGTGAACGCGGACGTGATGGGCGACGGCGCCGATCTGCTCGTCGATGGGATCGACTGCGTGATCACGCTCTACCGGGGCAACCCGGTGAGCGTGCAGCTCCCGCCGCACGTGACCGTGCAGATCGTCGAAACCGAGCCGGGCGTGAAGGGCGACACGGCGACCAACGTCACCAAGCCCGCCAAGGTTTCCAGCGGGGCGACCCTGCCCGTGCCGCTATTCGTCAACGAGGGCGAGTGGATCAAGGTCGACACCCGCAGTCGGGAGTACCTCGAGCGCGTCAAGGCACCCTGACCCCGGGGGTCCAGCGGATCGGGCGGGGAGGCCGCGCGGCCGCCGCCGGCTCGTGCGGCCGTCGGTCCGATCGCCGCGGTGAGCCGGTCCGGCTCGGCGCCGCGCGAACGGCGCCGCTCACGCGTTTCGCCCCGCTTCTTCCGAGGGGTGCTCTCGGAGCGCGGGTGCAGATCGCGAACCGAGCGGTGCTCTGGCGTCGCGCCAGCAGCACCTAGCGTCGCGCCAGCAGCACGCGGTCCCCGCGCACGCAGGCGATGGCGGCCCCGCCGTTCGCGGGCACGCAGTCGGACAGCTCGAGGGGGGAGCCCAGGTCCGCGCTGCGCCACAGCTCGGGGCGCTCGCCGCCTGTCACCAGTACCCCCAGCGCCGTCGCGTGCGCGAGCCGGGTCCCGTCCGGCGAGCGCGGGGAGCCCGGCTCGGCCCACGTACCGGGCCTGCCCGTCACCCGGCCCGCGACGATGGCCGCGAGTTCGGTGGTGCCGTCGCGCTGGACGAAGCCCAGGGGGACGGGCGCCGGCACGGCTGGCACCGGCCGGCCCGCGCAGACCCCGGGGCGCGCGGCGAGGACCGTGGCGGGGACCGAGCTCCGGTCGCCGCCCGAGAAGCCCAGGAGCAGCTCGGAGCGGTCGCAGGCCTGGGACACCGAGATCCAGCGCCTGCCGTCACCGCTCTGCACCGTCAGCGGCCACGCCACCGCCCCCGAGCTCGGATTCGCGACCTGCTCGGTGGCACCATCGGCGCTCGCCCGCAGCATTCCGGCGGGGGTTTCGACCAGGAGCGAGGGCTCCGGCTGCTCGAATCGGAGCGGCGACCAGCGGGGTGCGCTCGGGGGCGCGACCCGGGCCACCAGAGTCGTGACGCTCGCCGGGGCCACCACGGTCGCGACCGCCTCGATGCGCGCGACCAGCGCGGCTCGCTGCGCGGGCGACGTCGCCCCGAGGAACCACCCGTCACGGGTGATCACGGAGGCGGCACGTCCCACGTCCTCGCACGCCAGCGCCGCGGTGACCTCCGCCCCCGCGATCGCGTCTACCAGCGGCGTCGGCTCGCCGCACCGGAACGGGCTCCCCTCCCGGTCGAAGACCCGCGCCGTCCCCGCTTCCCCGCAGAGGCTGGCGGCGAGCCGGCGGAGCAGATCGACGCGCTCGAGCACGCCGGCGCAGCGATCGCGGCGACCGGCGACGGCGGCTTCGGCGCGCGTCGCGCGCAGCAGCGATGCCAGGGGCTCCCGTGCTTCCCGCGACGGTCCCGCGGCGCGGTCGATCCACTCGAGCTTCGCCTCGACCGGCTGCGCCGCGGCCGTCGTGCTCAGCGCCAGCGCGATCGCGACGTCGTCGCGCCCATCCCCGTCGCGATCGGTCGAGCGCACGGTTGCCGTGAGGCGCTCGCCCGGCGCCGGCGCGGCCAGCCGCAGCGCGAGCACCTCGACTCGCTGGGCGAGGGGCAGCAGCACCGCCAGGCTCCGCGTGGGCGCGCGCGCGATCCCGGCCGTGGCGCACTCGGCGGCGACGTCCACCGTCACCGTCTGGGGGCCGGTGCGGGTGAGCTCGGGGTGGAGCGTGCAGTCCTCGCCGGTGGGCACGAAGGTCGGGAGTCGCCACACCTCCCGCGCGGCGCCCGCCGCGGGGAAGAGCCACAGCGCGCCGTCACGGCCCCGGTCGGGCGCGACCCACGCGACGATCTCCTCGGCGCCGTCCGCGTCGAAGTCGGCGGCGAGCGCGGCCGCGAGCCAGTGATCGGGCGGCGCCGACACCACCCTTCCCCCGATCGCGAGGCGGCGGATTTCGGCTCCACCCCGGACTGCTGGCGAGGGTGCAAAAGCTGTCGAAGCGCTCGCGCTCGCGCTCGGCGCGGCGGCGGAGGGCGCCGCGGACGTTCGGGGCAGCGCCGCGGACTCGGTGACGGTGAAGGGCGTGTAGGGGTGGTCCTCCGAGCAGCCGCGGCACCCGGCGACACCGGCCCAAGGCGTGCCGAGCGCGGCCACCGCGAGCAGCGCCGACCGCCAGCCGGCGGCGGACTCGAGCTTGAGTCCGCGCGGTGACGCGCGCGTCTTGCTCCCGGGCGGGTTTCCCACCGTGTCTCGTCCGGCCGGTTGATCGTCGGGCTCAGCGAGGTTGGAGGGGGGCGGGCCGCTGCGCTTCACCGCCCCGTTGTGCGGGATCTTCCTGCGCGCGATCAAGCATGAACGCGCCGCGCGCGACCGCGCACACCCGAGCAGCCCGCGGGGCTGGGGCGAGGCGCCCCGGGCAGGCGCGCCGTCCCCGCGGGCGCAGCGGCCGTCCGAAGGGCGCGTCGGGCGCGGCGGCGGCGCGGTCCGGGCGGCCGTCGGACGACGCGCGATTTGGCGGAGATGCTCGCGGTTTCGGAGGCTTGTAACCCCCCCCCACGCGGCGTACTCTCGTTCCTCGCCCCTCAGGATTCGCGGCGTGAGCGCGCCGGTTTTGCTCGTGGTGGAGAATGGATTCTCAAACGATCCGAACGACCCTGGGCCTGCTGCTGGAAGACCCCGAGAACGAGACCGGCTGGGCGTCGCTGCGCGAGGCATCGCTGGTCGCCGAGGGCGATCTCTCACGCGGTGACCTCCTGGACCTCTTTGCCGCGGCGCGGGAGCAGTACCGCGCCCGGGGAGAGTGGGACGCGGTGGCGAGGCTCCTGGAGGTCGGCGCCGAGGTCGCGCCGCCGGACGCGCTGCCGGCGCAGCTCGCCGAGCTGGCGAGGGTGCGTGGCGAGGAGCAGCTCGACGAGGTGGCCGCCCGGGCCGTGTGGGAGCGGCTGCAGGCGCTCGCCCCCGACGATCGGACCGTGGCCGCGGCCCTCAACGACAGCCTCGAGCGCGAGGCCAAGTGGCGGCAGCTCGCCGCCACCTATGCGGCCGAGGCCGAGGGAGCCCCCGACGACGTCTACCGGAGCGCCATGCTGATGCGCTCGGCCGAGATCGCGGTTCGCTTCGGGGGCGCCGACGCCGATCTGCGCGCCGCCGTCGATCAGCTCGAGCTGGCGGTCCGCCTCGACACCAACAACGAGCGCGCCGTGCGCATGCTCGAGCGCCTCCATCGTCGCGCCGGCGCCTGGGAGGACGCCGCTCGCGTGCTGGAGCGCGCCGCGGACTCCGCGGAGGAGCCGCGGGTCCGGGCCACGGCGGGGCGCCGCCTCGCGCGCCTCTACCTGCGCCAGCTCCACGATCCGGAGCGCTGCATTCGTGCCTACCAGCGCGTGTTGACCGACGCGCCCGACGACGGCGAGGCCAAGGCCTTCCTGTCCGAGCTCTTCTCTCGCGAGGAGCGGTGGGAGGAGCTCGTGCGGCTCTACGAGCGCGAGATCGAGCGTGACGCCGGCGGGTCGGAGCGGCTGGGGGACATGGTCCAGATCGCCATGCTGTACTGGCGCAAGCTCGGGCGCCCCCAGGAGGCGGAGCGGTGGTTCGAGCGCGTGCGCAAGCTCGCGCCGGCGCACCCGGGGGCGCTGGCGTTCCTTCGCGAGCACCTCACCAGTCTGGGCGACGACTCCCGTCTGGTCCAGGTGCTCCAGGCCGCACAGCGCGCCGCGGTCGACGACGAGGAGAAGGTCCGCCTGGGGACCGAGATCGCCCGGTTGAGCGAGGGGCTGCAGAACGCGCCGAAGGCGATCGAGCAGTACAAGAGCGTCCTGCGTCACGATCCCGACGCCGTGGAGGCGCGTGAGGCGCTGAAGCGGCTCTACAAGCAGACCGAGGGCTACAACGCCCTGGTCGAGCTGCTGCGCCAGCAGCTCGAGCGGACGGACCCGACCGACTACCCCGCCCGCCTCGGGATCCTGCGGGAGGTCGCCGAGGTCTACCGCGTCTACCTCCGGAGCGACACGGCGCTCGTCAGCGTCCTGAACCAGATCGTCCAGCTCGACGAGAAGGTCGACGCGGAGGACGTGGCCGAGCTCCGGGAGCTGGTCCAGCTCTACGAGCGGCTGGGGCGTTGGCGCGATCTGCTCACCTGGCAGCTGAAGCTCGCCGAGCTCTCGCCCGACGTCGAGGAGAAGAAGTCGCTCTACCGTGCGGCCGGCGAGCGCTGGCTCGAGCAGTTCACCAACGTCCAGAACGCCACCGAGGCGTTCGAGCGGCTCCTGGAGCTCGCCCCGGAGGACGACGACGCGCGCCGCAAGCTCGAGGAGCTCTATCGCAAGCGCCGCGCGTGGCCGGCTCTCTTCGAGCTCTACCAGCGGGACCTCGCCCGGCGCACCGGGCAGGACCGGGTGTCCGTGATGGTGGAGATGGCGCAGCTCGCCGCCGAGCGCTTGAACCGCAACGAGGACGCTGCGCGCCTCTACCGGGAGATCCTGGACGAGGACCCGTCGCGCGTGGACGTGCTGGACGCGCTGGAGAAGCACGCCGAGCGTACGCGCGACTGGGCCACGCTCGCGGACGCGCTGGAGCGGCGCGTCGCCTTGCAGGACGACGAGAAGGATCGGCTCAACGTCCTGCAGAAGCTCGGCGCCGTGTACGCCGAGCACCTGTCCGACGGCGCCGCGGCCGCCCGCACCTGGCGGCGCGTGCTGGAGCTGCAGCCGGGCCACCATCGGGCGCTGCGCGTGCTCCGCGACGCCTGCCTCGAGAGCGGGGACTTCTCCGGTCTGGAGGCGCTCTACGCCTCGCAGGGCGACTTCGAGGGGCTCGCCGACGTGCTGAGCAACGCCGCGGACCGGGCCAAGGACGCCTCGACGAAGATCGACCTGTCGTACCGGGCGGCCGCCGTCTACGAGGAGCGGCTGGGCGTTCCCGATCGCGCGTTTCGCTCGTATGAGCGCATCCTGGCGACCGATCCGACGGACGCGCGCGCGGCGCGGGCGCTCATCCCGCTCTACGAGCGGGACGAGAAATGGGCGCGCCTCCCGGCGCTCTACGAGGTGCTCCTCAACCGGGTCACGGAGCCTGAGGAGCAGCTCAGCCTGCTCGAGAAGCTGGTGGAGGTGACGGGCGGGCGCCTCGGCGACCGCCGCGCGGCGGTCGGGTACGCCCGCCGCGCCTACGAGGTGGCTCCAGCGTCGGCGCTGGAGCTGCTCGAGAGCACCGTCCGCGCGGCGGGCGCGTGGGACGTGCTGGTGGAGTGCATCCAGCGACGGCTCGATCAAGGGGGCACGATCCCGCCCCCGGCCGCGGCGGCTCCTGCCGGGGAGGAGGCGAGCGAGGGGAGCGCGCGGCCGAAGCGGCGGCGCCGGCGGCGCAAGGGCGAGAGCGACGAGGGCGTCGACGCCGGCGAGCCGGAGGCGGCGGAAGAGGCCGCGCCGGAGGCGGCGGCGGCCAGGTCGGGGCCCGATCGCGAGGAGCGACGGCGCCTGCACCTGCGCCTGGCCGAGGTCAACGCCGAGCAGCTGGGGCGGACGGACGAGGCCGTGCAGAGCTACCGGCGGCTCCTCGAGCGCGACCCCACCGACGAGGCCGCGGCCGCGGCGCGCGAGAGGATCCTGCGGCGGGAGGATCGTCGCGACGACCTCCGGTGGCTGCTCGACCTGCGGGTGAACCACGCCGTCGACGATGCCACCCGGGTGCGCGTGCTGGTGGAGTGGGCGGCGTTGGAGGAGGACGTCTTCGAGGCCCAGGATCGGGCCGCGGCGCTCTACGCGCGGGTGCTCGAGCTCGATCCGGGGGAGCCGACGGCGCTGCGGGCCCTGCCCCGGCTGCTGCTGAGTGCCGGTGACGCCGCCGGCGCGGCGGTCGTGATCGAGCGCCACCGCGATCGCGCCGAGGGGGAGGAGCGGGCGGCGCTCGAGCTCGAGCTGGCCGCGCTCTATCTCGACCGCCTCGGGCGGCCGCGGGACGCCCTGGAGGCCGCGGAGCGCGTGCTCGCGATCCGGGGAGGGGAGCCGCGCGCCATCGACGTCCTCGAGCGGACCCTCGGCCTGCCCGAGACGCAGGCGCGCGCCGCCGCCGTTCTGGCCGAGCAGTACGCCCTCTCGGGTGACGCTCGCCGCGAGGCGCGCGCCCTCGAGGTGATGCTGAAGCACACGACGCAGCGCGCCGAGCGCCTCCGCCTCATCGAGCGCCTGATCGTGGTCAACGAGGAGAAGCTCGAGTCCTACGGGGCCGCGCTCGAGGCCGCCCTGCTGGCCGTCCGCGAGTACCCGAGTGAGCTCGCGCTTTGGGACCGAGCGGAAGGCCTCGCCGCGCGCGCCGGACGCCCGACGGACCTCGGCGAGGCGCTGCGCGAGGTGCTGCGCGGAAACCTCGACCCGGACCTGGTCGTCGAGCTCAGCGATCGAGCCGCGCGTCTGCACGAGGACCGGCTGGGCGATCCCACCGGGGCGATCCCCTATCTGGAGAAGGTCCTCGCCCTCGACCCGGGCCGGGAGCAGGCGTTCCTCCGTCTGCGCGACATCCTCACCGGGGCCGAACGCTGGTCGGAGCTCGAGGCGCTCTACGACCGGACCTCGCAGACGACCGAGGATCCCGGGCGCCGCATCGCGATGCTGACCGAGGTGGCGCTGGTCTGCGAGGACATCATCGAGGACGGTCCGAAGGCGACGCGCTACTACGAGCGAATCCTGGAGATCGACGCCGAGAACGAGACGGCGCTGAAGGCCCTCGACCGCCTCTACGCGCACCAGGGTCAGGACGCCGAGTTGGCCCGGTTGCTCGAGCGCCGCCTGAGCAGCGCCGCGGGCGAGGAGCTGCTCGACCTGGAGCTGCGGCTGGCCCGCATCCAGCTCGAGAAGCTCCTGCGGCCCGCCGAGGCGGCGGTGCACATCGAGCACGTCCTCTCGGAGCGACCGCAGGACTACGCTGCGCGCGAATTGGCGGAGAAGCTGCTGGAGATCGGGAGCCTGCGCGGGCGCGCGGCGCGGATGCTCGAGCACGTCTACGAGCAGCGCGACGACACCCGCGACCTGGTCCGGGTGCTCGCGATCCGGCTCGAGGAGCTCGACGCCGTCGTCGCGGCGCCGCCGGAGGTCCAGGAGGAGCGCCGCGAGCTGCTGCGGCGCATCGCGGTCCTTCGCGACGACCGGCTCCACGACGACGAGGGCGCCTTGGCGGTGCTCGCGCGGCTGGTCCCGGAGGATCCGGGTGACGCCGACGCCCGCCAGCGCCTGCTCGAGATCGGGCGCCGTCTGGGCGCGCACGCGCGCGTGGCCGAGGTGCTGGCGGCGGCGGCGGAGCGGGCGGAGACGCCCGCGCTCCGCGGCGAGATCCTGATGCGCGTGGCGGCCATCTACGCTGACGCTGTCGGCGACGCGCAGCGCGCCGAGGCGACCTACCGGCGGGTGCTCGCCATCGACGCGGAGAACCCCGAGCTGGTGCTCCCGGCGGCGCGCGCCCTGGAGGCGATCTACGCGGCGACGAATCGCCAGCTCGAGCTCGCCGAGATGTTGCGGGTTCAGGTGAGGCTGGAGCGGGACGCCGGCGTGCGGTCGAGCCTGCTCGGGCGCCTCGGCGAGCTATGCGACACGGCCCTGGATGATCGCGCCGGCGCCATCGCGGCGTGGCGCGCGCGGCTCGAGGACGATCCGCAGGACCCCGCGGCGCTCGCGGCGCTGGACGGGCTGTATGAGCGGACGGAGGCCTGGAGCGATCTCGTGGCGGTGATCGATCGGCGCCGGGACGCCTGTCCCGACCCCGTCGAGCGTCGGCGCCTGATGACGCGCGGCGCGACGGTCCTGGCGACGCGCCTCGACAGCGTGGCGGACGCCATCGACGCCTGGCGGGCCGTCATCGAGGAATTCGGTCCGGATGACGCCTCGCTGCGGGCGCTGGAGGGGCTGCTGGTCCGGGCCGGACGCTGGGACGAGCTCACGGACGTCTACGAGCGGCACCTGGAGCTCGTGGAGAGCGATCGGGAACGGGTGGACGTGCTCGTCGAGCTCGGAGACCTGCGGCGGGATCACCTCAACGACGTGTCGGGGGCGCTGGACGCCTATCGCACAGCGTTGTCCATCGACATCACGCACCAGCGCAGCCGGGACGCCCTCGAGCGGCTCCTCGACTGCGAGGACCACGTGACCCGCCGGGAGGTCGCGGAGGTGCTGCGCCCGATCTACGAGGCGGACGGTGACCAGCCGCGCCTGCTCCGCGTGATCGAAATCGAGCTGGACGCCACTGATGATCCGGAGGCGCGGCTCGCCGGCTTCGCCAAGGCGATGCAGGTCGCGGAGGTCGCGCTGGGCGATCCCGGACGCGCGTTCGAGTACGCTCGGCGGGCGCTCCGCGCGGCGCTCGGCCAGGAGGACCTCGCACCCTGGCTAGGGCAGGTGGACCGGCTCGCGGAGCTGACGGGGCAGCAGGCCGCGCAGGTCGCCCTGCTGCGCGAGATCGTTCCCGAGATCTTCGACGGCGACGCGCAGTTCGACGTCACGATGAGGATCGCCGATCTGGCGCGACACCGCCTCGGTGACCGGGCGCTCGCCAAGGAGTCGTACGCACGGGCGCTGGAGCTGCGGGCTGACGATCCGCGGGCTCTGGTGGCCCTCGAGGCACTGTACGAGGAGAGCGGGGAAAGCGCGGCGCTGCTCGGCGTGCTCGAGCGGCGCGTCGAGATAGCCGAGCGGGACGAGGAGCGAAAGGAGCTTCTGTACCGCCGCGCGCGCCTGCTGGCCGAAACCATGCAGGATCGGCCGCGTGCGATCGAGGTCTACGAATCGATCCTCGACATCGCCCTCGAGCCACCGGCGGTCAGGGCGTTGGAGCAGCTCTACCAGGACGAGTGCCGCTGGGCCGATCTCGTCGCCCTCTACGAGCGGCAGGTCGAGGCAGGGCACGCGGCCCCGGCGGACCTCCGGGTGAAGATTGCGAGTGTCGCTTCGCGGCGGATCGGTGACGTCTCGCGCGCCTTCGAGGAACTCGAGCAAGCCCTCGCCGTCGAGCGGCAGCACCCGGGGGCCATCGCGGAGCTCGAGGCGCTGCTCGCCGAGGGCGGAGAGCCCGAGCATCGCGCCCGGGCGTCCCGGCTGCTCGAGCCGGTCTACCTGATCCGGGCGGACTACGACCGCGTGCTCGTCACGCTCCGGGCGCGGCTCGACTTCACCGACGACCCGACCGAGCGGCGGGAGCTGCTGGGTCGTCTGGCTCAGCTCTACGAGGAGCAGAAGGAGGACTACGTCTCTGCCCTGGAGACGACGGCTCAGCTCCTCGACGACGACCTGTCCGATCGGGGAACCATCGCCGAGTTGGAGCGCCTGGCGAAGGTGGCGGGGGCGGAGCGGCACCTGGCCGAGATCTACGCCAGGGTGCTGGCGCCTCTCTCGGGCGACGACGAGGCCAGCGCGCGCTTGGCCCGACGCACGGGCGAGATCTTCGCCGACCTCGGCGAGGTCGATCGGGCGCTCGAGTACCTGCGGCGCGCGCTCGCCTTCGCGCCCGAGGACGAAGGACTGTTCGCCGCCGTCGACGCCCTGCTCGAGCGGGCGCAGCGCCACGAGGAGCGGGTCGAGCTCTACCGGACGGCGCTCGATCACCGCTACGAGGCGGCCGCGCGGACGCGCCTCCTGCACACCATCGCTGAGCTCCAGCGGCAGCGGCTCGGGAGGCCGGACGACGCCATCGAGACGTACCGGGCCGCCGTGGACGCGGACGAGGGAGACCTCGCCGCGTTGGACGCGTTGACGGAGCTCTACCGCGAGCGGGCGCGGTGGCCGGAGCTCGCCGAGCTCTACCTGCGCCGCGCCGAGGCGGCGGAGGACGCCGCCGCCTCGGCGGTCCACCGCTTGGCGCTGGCACGGCTGTACCGCCGGGAGCTCGATGACGTCGATCGTTCCGTGGACCAGCTCGAGGAGATCGTGCGGCGAGTCCCCGACCACGCCGAGGCGATCAAGGAGCTCGAGGGCCTCCTCGGTGATCCGGGGCAGAAGGCGCGCGTGGTGGAGATCCTGCGGCCGCTGTACGAGACTCGGGATGACTGGCGGCGCACCATTCGCCTCAACGAGGAGCGGTTCGCGCTCGCCGATGCCCCGGCGGAGCGCGTGGCCGTCCTGCGCGAAACCGCGGAGCTCTGGGAACACCGGGGGAAGGACCCGGAGAAGGCCCGGCGCGCGCTGCGCGCGGCCGTGGCGCTCGACCCGGAAGACGCGGCGACGCGCGCGGAGTTCGAGCGTCTCACCGCGGTCACGGGGGCCTGGTCTGCCCTGGCGCAGGGCTACGAGGAGATCCTGGACGCGAACCCGGACCTGGCGAGCCGGCACGATCTGCTCGCGGTGCTGGCGGCGGTCACCGACGAGAGGCTGGACGACCCGCGCCGCGCGCTGGCCGCCTACCAGCGCTTGCACGCCGCGGATCCGTCGGAGCTCGAGCCGTTGGAGCAGGTGGAGCGGCTCGCGATGCTGCTCTCGGACTGGCCCGCGCTGGTCGAGGCGCTGACTGCCAAGGCGGAGCTGCTCGTCGGCGACGAGGAGCGCGCTTCGACCTGGCGCCGCATCGGTGAGGCGAAGCGCGACATGTTGGATGACGCCGCGGGCGCCGTCGAGGCCTACGAGCGAGCCTACGAGCTCGAGCCCGCGAGCGCGTTCACCGTGGACTGCCTGATCGAGTTGCTCGAGGCGCGCTACCAGACGACGGGGGACGCCGGTCGCCTGGTGGAACTCTATCAACGGCGCGTCGAACTCGCCGAGGACGATCCGGAGCTGCGGTACGACCTGTTGCTGCGGGTCGCGCGGATCGTCGAGGAGGCGCTCGGGGACCGGCCGCAGGCCATCGAGGCCCTGAGGCAGGCGCTCGCCGTGCGCCCCACGGATCGCGTTGTGCTCGCCGCCCTGGGGCGGCTCTATCGGGCCGAGCGCCTGTGGCCCGAACTGCTCGAGAACCTGCGCGCCGAGGCGGCGGTCGCGGAAACCCCTGCCGAGCGCGCGCGCGTGCGTCGGGACATGGGCGCCATCCTGGCCGGCGAGCTCGCGAGTCACGCGGAGGCGATCGAGGCCTATCGCCTGGTGCTCGAGGAGGTGCCAGGCGACGCGGAGGCGATCGCGGCGGTGCGCGCGATCGGGGCTGAGCGCGAGGAGTTGCGCGAGACGGCGGCGTCGGTGCTGGTGCCGGTCCTTCGCGCGGCCGAGCGCCCGGCTGAGCTGGTCGAGGTGCTGGAGATGCGGCTCACCGTGGAGTCGGATCCCGTGCAGCGGGGGGAGACGCTCCGCTCGATCGCGGAGCTGCTGGAGACTTCGCTCCGCGACCAGGCGGGCGCCCTCGGCGCGCAGCTGCGGGCGATGGCGGAGCGCCCGGAGGACGAGCAGACCCACCAGGACATCGAGCGGCTCGCCGCCACCACCTCGGGGGGCTGGGGCCAGGTCGCGGACGCGCTCGCGGAGCGCGCGCAAGGGGTGTTCGAGCCCCGGCTGCTTCGGGACCTGTACGTGCGGCTCGGGAGAGTCGCCGAGGAGCACCTGCGCGATGACGCGCGCGCGATCGGGGCCTACGTCCATGCCGTCGAACAGGCCGGTGACGACCCGGAGCTGCTGGCCGCGCTGGACCGGCTGTACGAGCGGGTGGGCGACCTGCGGGCGCTGGCTGACGTGATCGAGCGTCGCGTGGGCGTCGCAAGTGATCCGAACGCGGAGGCGGAGCTCCTCTTCCGGTTGGCGTCGCTGCAGATCCGCGAGTTCAGCGATCCCGCGAGCGGGCTCGGCTCCTTGCGAGCGGCGCTGGAGCGGAACCCGGCGCACGCGCGTGCCACCGAGGAGCTCGAGCGGCTCGGGCAGCGCGAGGACCTGTTCGAGGAGGCCGCGGAGGTGCTCGAGCAGGTCTACCGGAGCCAGGGGAGCACCGATCGTCTGGCCGCTCTCTACGGGCGGCGGGTGCAGCTCGCCCGTTCGACGGGGGAGCGCGTCGAGATGCGCCGGAGCCTGGCGCGCGTGCTCGAGGACGACGCGCGTGACCCGCTCGGCGCGCAGCGCGTGCTCGAGGAGGCGCTGCGAGAAGCGCCATCCGACCCGATCCTGCTCGAGGAAATCGAGCGGCTGGCGCCGATGACCGGAGACTGGGTCGGGGCGGCGACTGTCCTGCGCGCCGCCGTCGATGGTTCGAGCGATCTCTCGGCCGAGAGCGCGCGGGAGCTCCTGGTCCGCTGCGCGGGCTGGCTGCGCGATCGCGGCGGGGACCGCGCCGGCGCGGAGGCGGCGTTGAAGCGCGCGCTCGCGTTTGACGCCACCAGTGACGAGGTGCTGATGCAGCTGGAGGAGCTGCAGCGAGATCCGGGGCGCGAGCGGGATCTGGTGGCTACGCTGCGGCAGCGGGCTTCGCTTCAGGTGGACGATGCTCGGCGCGAAGAACTGCACCGGCAGGCGAAGGATCTGGCCGATCGCATCGGGGACGCGGCGTTGGGGGAGGAGATCCTGCGCGAGCTGCTCGCTCACGACGACGTGAACGCCTGGGCGCTGGCCGAGCTAACCGCGCTGCGCGAGGCGGCCAACGACTGGGAGGAGACCTTCGCGCTGGTGGTCAAGCGCAGCGAGCTGCCGGCGAGCGGAGACGCCGTGAAGGCGCTCCGTCATCAGGCGGCCACGATCGCTCGCGATCGCCTCGGTCGTCCGGAGGAGGCGATCGATCTCTACGCCGCGCTGTTCGAGGACGACCCGGACGATCACGTGGCGGCCGACGCACTGCGCGCCCTCTACAGCGAGACACGGCGCTGGGATGACCTCGTGCGGCTGGTCGAGCGCCTCGTCGATCTGGCGGACAGCCCCGGTGCGCGGTCGGCCCTGCGGATCGAGCTCGCCCACCTGAACGACGTGCACTTCCAGGCGCACGATACCGCCATCAACCAGCTGCGGGACGTGCTGGAGGAGGAGCCTGGACAGCCGGAGGCGGTGGTCGCGCTCAGCGAGTTGCTCGAGAAGACCGGGCGCGATGAGGAGCTGGCCGAGCTGCTGGAGTCGCAGATCCGCGGCGCATACGACCGTCATGACACGGAGGCTCAGGTGCGGTTCCTGCTCCGGCTCGCCGAGGTGTGCGAGGTTCGCCTGGGCGACCGCGACCGAGCCATCGGGACCTACCAGCAGGTGCTGCAGTGCGACGCGAGGAACCAGCTCGCGCTCGCGGCGCTCGGGCGCCTGCACCAGGCGGCGGGGAACTTCGTCGCGGCCGCGGCGGCCCTGGAGCAGCTCGTCGAGGTGGTGGACGTGAGCAACGTCGTTGCGCTGACGAGCGCCCTGGCCGACGTCTATGAGCGGGTGGACGATCGCAGCGCTGCGGCGCGCGCCCTCGAGCGCGCGCTGGAGGTCGACGGAGCGAACCTCGGCCTGCGGCAGCGGCTGCGGGAGCTCTACGCCAAGACGGAGGACTGGGAGCGACTCGCGGATCTGATCGCCCGCGATGCCGACCTCGCGGAGGACCTGGACCGGAGGATCGCCCTGCTGCGCGAGGCGGCGGAAATCCACGCCACCCGGCGCGCGGATCTGGCGGCCGCGGCGCGGATGCTCGAGCGAGCCAGCGAGCTGCGCCCCGACGACCGCGCGCTGCTGCTCCAACTGTGCGACGCCTACAGCGCTTCGGGCCGCGGTCGCGAGGCGGCGGCGGTGCTGGAGCGGGTCGTCGAGTCCTACGGCGGGAAGCGCAGCAAGGAGCTGGCCGACATCCACCGGCGTCTCGGAGAGGCGTACCTGGCTGACGGCGACGCTGCCCGCGCGCTGGCGGAGCTCGACAAGGCGTTCCGGATCGAGCCGGGCAACGTGCACGTGCTGGTCAAGCTCGGGGAGGTGGCGCTGGAAACCGGTGACTTCAAGAAGGCGCAGCAGATGTTCCGGGCGCTATTGCTCCAGCGGCTCGAGGAGGGGGCACCCATCACCAAGGCCGAGGTCTTCTACAAGATCGGAGAAACCCATCTCCGGCTGGACGAGAAGCCGAAGGCGAAGCAGATGTACGAGCGCGCCGTGCAGGCGGACCCGAACCACGCGCCTTCCCGAGCCCGTCTGGAGGAGCTCCGGGAGTAGTGCTCGCTGGGCGGGGCTGGACCGCATCGACGTATGGGTGGTCGGCGCGCCGACGGCGGCGACGATGAGGAACATCGGGGGCGGGAGCCGCTGGTATCGGACGAGGTGTCCTTCTCGAGCAGAGTCCGGGAAATGTTCCCGGTGATCCGGTTGGACGGTCGGATCATGGGGACGGGCGGTCCTGGGCCCGTGAGCCGACGCCCCGTGCATCCATCAGAGAAAAGTTCGGCAAGACAAGGGGTGGGGGGGGCGCTGCCCTGCCGCGATCTGCTCCTGGACCGCAGGTCGGCCCGGCGCTCGCGCCTCGTCCCCAGGAAGGATTGAGCCCCAATCGGCGTAGAATCTCGAGGCATCAAGGACGGATCCAGATGACCTACCGACTCGTGCTCACTTCGCCCTCGACCCTTTTCGTGCTCGTGGCCGCCCTGGCTGGTTGTGAGGTCACCGCCAAGACGACCGAACGCTACGAGGCGGCGCCCAAGACCGAGGAGCTCGACTGGCGGTCTGGTACCGACCTGTTCATCGACGGACGCAACGGAACCATCAACGTGGAGCCCGGGGAGGCGGGTGTGGTGCGCGTCACCTTCAAGCCGTTCACGTACCGCGGCTACGACGAGGACGAGCAGGCACAGGCGGAGATGGAGAACAGCTTGACCACCAGGGCGGAGCCCACGGACGCCGGGATCGAGGTGACGACGCTCAAGTCGGGTGGAGGCAGCTCCAGCCTCGGCGCCGACATCGAAGTCGAGCTGCCGCCGGAATTCGACGCGGGGATCTTCATCGCCCAGGGCAACGGCGACGTCGACATCAACACGGTCGGTGAGGCCGTGGAGCTGGTTGTGCGCAACGACGGGGTCGGGAGCTGCCTGGTCGAGGGGGCGCCCAGCGTGGTGTACACCGAGCTCTGGTGCAGCGAGGTGAGCGTCGAGAACGTGAGCGATTGCGTCGATATCCGTGCGGACGGCCTCAACGGCAACGTCTTCGTGAGCCTGGCGGGTGTCTCGGGCAACATGCCCGACGATCACGACGAGAGCGTCATCTACACGGCCGACGGCGATATCATCCTGGAGCTGCCCAGCGATGACGAGTTCGTGGTGGAGGCGCGGGCGTTCGGCGACGACGCGGTGGTGAACGAGGGGCCGGTCCCCGAAGCCTGCGCGGTCAACGACACCGCGGAGAACGCGAAGACGGTCACCTGCGGCGCCGGCCCCACGATAGACGTGCAGGCGGGGGTGGACGACCTCGGCGCGGGGAACATCGAGCTCCGCTACCGCTGAACTCCGGGGCGCGGCACGTGGGGGCAGCTGCGCCGAGCGCGGCCCTCGCCGAGGGCCGTCCGGGCCGTGGCGATCAGCTGGATGACTTCGCGTCGGCGGCGTCGGCGTTCGGTACGGCGACGGTCGGGATGTCGGTGGCCTCGCTGGTCGCCTCGGCGGAGGCCGTCGTCGTGAACGTCCCATCGCCGTTCTCGGTTGCGTCCGTGGCGGCAGCGGCGGGGGGGCGGTTCGGGACCGGGATCCGGAGCTGTCCCTTGTTCTGCGCCACCAGTACGGCGATGGCCTTGTCGAAGAAGGCGCGGAGGAACGGGACCTCGTGGGGGGGATCCGTGATCAAGCCCGCCCGCTGGACCGCCTCCGTGGCGGCGACCAGGTCGAGGGCGGCCTGCTCTCCGGCCCGCGCGAGCACGCTCAGCGTGGAGTCCTTCATCAAGACGACGAGCCGCTCGCGCACCTGCGGGGAGAAGTAGCGGTCTGTGGCGGCCTGGATCTGCCGCTCGAGTTCGCGCTCCACGTGCCCGGGTGGCGGTTCGACGCCGGGTGTCAGGGTCTTTCCGACCTCGAGCAGCATCGCGTCGACCGCCTGCTTGGGCGGTAACCAGCCGCGCAGCTCGGGGAGCTCGTGCAGCTTCGCCGAGGCGCGGGCCCGCTCGGCGACGTCCTCCGGTCCCAGGACCAGACCCTCGGCGTCGAGCGGGTGTTCGGGCGCTTCGCTCGGCACTGGCTGCAGCAGGGGTCGGGCCGTTGTGACGCCGAGCGGCTCGGGGGCGCCACGCCGCGTGTGCGTTTCCAGCGCCCTTGCCACCCGCCACCGTGCCCAGGGCACTGGCACGGGCACCGGGCGATAGCCGGCGTCGGGGAGCGCGCGCTCGACTCGCTCGAGGAACCGGGAGCGGGAGAGCTCCTCGTTGTCGATGCGCAGCACGCCGAGGGAATCGTTCAGGACGACGAACACGGCCGTCGTGCGACCCGAGCCGAATCGACGTGCGATGGCAACGAACTCGCTTCCCGTCGGGTCGGGAGCGAGCAGGTACGCCTCCTCTTCGGCGGCTTCCTCCACGCGCGGGGCGAGCCGCGTGACGTGGACGCGTGGCGGCGGGAAGATCCCCCGCGACTTCAGGACATTGAGCCCGCGGCGGGCCGCCTTGCGCGCCGGCCCGGCCGACGCCTCCGCGACCGCGGCGACCGCCGCGACGTTGCCGTGCCGCACCCACGCCTCCACCAGGGCGACCGGGTCGCCATTCGCCGCCGAGCCCGGGGGCACCGAGACGAGCTCGAGCGCCTGCTCGGCCGTCGCGTCGAGGTGGGGTGTGAGGGTCGGTGGCACCGGTGTTCTTCGCGGGGTCATCTCGATCAAGCTTCGCTGGGCTGGGATGCGTACTCTGTCAGAGGTCGCCAGGAGGGGAGGCTCAGCGTGGTTCCGGGACCGCACGCGACGGGATGCGCGCGACGGCGTCGATCTCGACGCGCGCTCCGCGCGGCAGCGCTGCGACCTGCACCGTGGATCGGGCGGGAGGGCTCGCCTGGAATCGCCTCGCGTAGGCGGCGTTGACGACCGCGAAGTCTGCGAGGTCCGTGAGGTAGATGGTGGTCTTGACGACGTCGTCGAAGGCACACCCCCCCGCGGCGAGCACGGCCGCCAGGTTGTCGAGGACCTGCTCGGCCTCCATCGCGGCGTCGATACCGACTCGCTCGCCGGAGGCGGGGTCGAGCGCGATCTGGCCGCTTGCCCACAGCAGCCCGCCTGCGACGATGGCCTGAGAGTAGGGGCCGATAGCGGCGGGGGCGTCGGGGGTGCTGATCGGGTGGCGGTCGTGCATGGGCCGGTCCCCCGGCGGGGCGAGACATCTTAGGTGACAGCTCGCCCAAATCAACCGCGATTCAGGCCGACGAGCTCCCGATGCGTCGCCGCCCTTCGAGCGCGCGGCCCAGGGTGATCTGATCGGCGAACTCGAGGTCGCCGCCGTGTGGGATCCCGCTCGCGATCCGGGTCGCGCGGACACCCAACCCGGCGACCTCGCGCGCGACGTAGAGAGCGGTCGCCTCGCCGTCGACCGAGGGTGGGGTGGCGATGATGACCTCGGTCACCCCGTCACCCTGGATGCGAGCGACCAGCTTGCCGAGCGGGAGCTCCTCCGGGCCGATTCCATCGAGCGGGGAGAGGAGCCGGCCCAGCACGAAGTACCGCCCCCGCATGACCCCGCTCCGCTCGATCGCCAGCAGGTCCTGCACCTTCGCCACCACGCAGAGCAGCGTTGCGTCACGGCGAACGTCCCGACACACGGGGCACAGGGCACGCGCCTCGGCGTCCACCTCGGCCAGGTTGCCGCAGCGCTCACAGGGACGGATGCGCTCCGGCAACTCGACGAGGGCGGCGCCGAGGTCGCGAGCGAGCGGCGGCTCGGTGACGAGGTGGAGGGCGAATCGGGTCGCTGTCTTCTCGCCTACTCCAGGCAGCCGCGCGAGCAGGCGGACGAGCTGGTCGAGGCGCGGCGAGCTCACGGCGATGCTCAAGCTAGACAGGGGTGGGGGCGGTCGGCAAGGGCAGCGCGGGCGGGGCGGTGCTCGTCGCGGAGTGCCGGCCTCACCCGTCGGGAAGGCGGACCTCCTTGACGCGAGCGCCGAGCACCGTGATGGCGGCGGTGACCGCCGGGTGGCCGAGCGCCGCCGAGGTGGCGCGGGCGCGCGCCTCGTCGCGTTCGGCCGCGACCGCGGCGGCCACGGTCGTCTGCCCCCGGGTGCGCTGGGAATCGCGCTCGAGCCGCACGCATGGCGTCCCCCCGAGTTCGACCGCCGCGGCGCGTTGGATGGCCCCGATGGCATCGGGTGCTCCGGCGCGGTCGGCGAAGACGCTGCCGACCTCGAACGCGAGCTCGAGCGTCTCCGCGCTCACCTGGAGCGGGACCGCGTGGCCGAGGAACGCGCTGATCTCCGGGGATTCGACCGCCACCCGGTCGAGGATCCGGCGCCAGGTGTCGAGCATGGATGGGGCATCCCCGCCACTCGGCGACGTCGCCTTCCTCCGCTCCGGAGCGCCGGCCATGACGGGTTGCTGCGACGGTGTGCTCGGCGCCGGCAGGGGGCGGTCCTCGCCGTGCGCCACCGCGGTGTCCGGCGTGGTCGCGGCGGGTCGTGGCGTCGCGTTGCCTCCGGAGGTGGGAGCCGCGATGGGGGTGGACCCCGCGCGGGCGGGCTTCGTGGCGCGAGACAGGTCCCCCTCGCCCCCGCCGGCCGCGGGCTCGCCGGGGCCGGCGGTTCTCGCCCCGGCTCGTTCACCTCCGCGCAGCGGCGGTCCGCCGCTGGGGCCGGCGTCGGTCGGAGGGGCAGGGGGGCCGCCTCCCCTCGGGTCGGAGCGCGCGGCGCCCAGCCGCCGCTCCAGCGCGCCGAGGCGTTGCAGCAGCTCGTCCAGGGGTAGCAGCGGGGGCCGGCGGGAGAGCCGGACCAGGAGCATCTCGAGGGCAGCCCGCGGCAGTCCGCTGCGCAGGATGTCGTCGAACCCGTGGGAGAAGCCCTGGTGCAGTCGTACGAGGTCGTCCACGTCGGCCTCGGCGGCCAACCGCGTCACCTCCGCGCGCTCCTCGTCCGGCAGGTCGATGAGCTCCGCGGAGTGGGTGCACACCTTGGCGACGACCAGGTCGCGAAGCAGCGCCAGGAGGTCCCGGGCGACGTGGCCGAGGTCGTGGCCCTGCTCGGCGAGGGCCTGGAGCACCTCCAGGCAAAGCTCGGTTCTCGCCGCGATCAGGCCGCGCGCGATGTCGTGGAGCGCCCGGTGGCTGGCCACGCCGAGCACGCGGGCGACGTCCTCGCCAACGAGCTCCGTGCCGCCCCACGCGATGGCCTGGTCGAGCAGGCTCATGGCGTCGCGCATGCTTCCGGCTGCCTCGCGGGCGATGACGCTCAGCGCCTCGTCGTCGGCGCGGATCCCCTCCTCGTTCAGCACCGCCCGCAGGCGCTCGACGATGAGCCGGGCGGGAATCAGCTTGAAGTCGAAGCGCTGCACCCGGCTCAGGATGGTGACCGGGACCTTGTGCACCTCGGTCGTCGCGAAGATGAACTTCACGTGGGGGGGCGGCTCCTCGAGCGTCTTCAAGAACGCGTTCCAGGCGCTCGTGGAGAGCATGTGGACCTCGTCGACGATGACGATCTTGTAGCGATCCCGGGCCGGTCGGTACGGCAGAGAGTCCTGAAGGCGGCGGACCTCGTCGACGCCGTTGTAGCTCGCCCCGTCGATCTCCTGGACGTCGAGGTCAGTCCCCGCGGCGATCTCCCGGCAGGCGGAGCACTCGAGGCAGGGGGACGCGGTGGGCCCGGGGTCCGTGCCCGCCGCGGCAGATCCGGGGCGCCCCATGCAGTTGAGGGCCTTGGCCAGGATGCGGGCGCTCGTGGTCTTGCCGACGCCACGGACCCCCGTGAAGAGGAAGGCGTGAGCCACGCGATTGGTGGCGATGGCGTTGGAGAGCGTGCGCGCGACGTGCGCTTGTCCGACCAGATCATCGAAGCTCATCGGACGGTACTTGCGCGCCAGTACGACGTAGCTCATCGCGGCTACGAGTAGCAGATCGCGGGTCGGACGGCGAGCGTACGGCCCGCGGCGCGGGCGGCGCCGGGGGCGCGCGGCGACGGGTGTTCACCTTGCCCTCCGATGGGGTAGCCTGCGGGGGTGATCGGGCGTGTCGGTGCGCTGGTCCTCGTGGGCGGATCGACCGCCTGCCGCCCTCCTGTCGGGGAGCCGCGCGCCGAGGTCCCCCGCGCCGAGCCGCCCGCGATGGCGGCCGCCGTCGCGACGCCGACCGGGCCAGCGGCGGCTGCCTCCAGCATCGCGGCCGGCGAGCACGCCGGGGCGCCGGATGGGATCTGGCTCGATGCGGTCCCCGTTGCGGTCACACCCCTTCCCGCCCCCGCGGTCGCGCTGCTCGCCCCCTTCGCCGGCGCGGTGCTCCCCGCCTCGACGGCGGCCTCCTCGCGTGTCCGGATCGCGATCACCGGCCCGTCCTTCGTCGCGGCGGGGGGAGGCGTCGCGGTCACGCTCGACGGAGGCGCCCCCCGGATCCTGCGCGAGATGCCGGCCGAGATCCCGCTCGGCGACCTGACGTCCGCTGGCAGAGCGGTCGGGCTCGGTCGCCACCGCCTGATCGCCGCCGCCGTGGATGCGGAGGGCGTCGGACTCCGCGTGCCTCCGCGCGTCTCGCGGGGACCGGTGTCGGTGGTCGACTTCTTCGTCGGGGTGCGCGGGCCGCTTCCCCCGGACGCGCCCTTCATCGTCGTGCTGTCACCCCCCGCGGACGGCTCGACGGCGGCGGACACGATCCTCATCGATTGCGTCGTGGTCGGCGTGTCGCTCACCGACCGGGAGGCTCGGCTGGTGATCGAGGTCACCGGTCCCTCCGACCCCTGGCGGGCCGAGCTCGGCGACGACGCTCCCCGACTCCTCCGCGGCCTGCGTCCAGGGGACCACGCGATCGAGCTCGCGCTCGTCACGGGGGAGGGGTCGTCGCGGTGCGTCCTGGACCGGGTCCGGCGGGCGGTCGTGGTGGGCACGGCGGGCGCTGCCGAGGGGCTCTCCCCCGCGGCGCCGGGCGGTGCAGAGCCATGAGCACGCCCTTCCTCTGCGGCTTCGTCTCGGCGCTGGTCCTCGGTCAGCTCGTGGTCGCCCTGTCCTTCGGCGTCGCAGCGGCGCTGCGGCGCAGCGTTACGCTTCACCTGCTGGCGGCCCTGCACCTAGCCATGGCGGTGGCGTCAGGGGGAATCGCCGGCGCGTACGCTGCGGAGACGGTTTCGGGATGGCGTTCGGCGCTGGACGTCGCGACCGTCGGTGTCCTCATGGCCGCGGCGCTCAACCTGGAGTTCGCGGCGCACTACGCCCGGGTCCGCCTGCCACGGCGCAGCCGCTGGGTTCTGTACGGGATCACGGCCACCGCGGCTTCGCTCGTGCTCCTGGGTCGCGCCCGGATCCCCGGCACCGAGCGGATCGAGGAGACCCCCGTGCTCGGGCTCGTCGTCCGCCACGTCACCGCGGACCACTCCGCTCCCGTCACCGCGCTCTGCCTGGCCTCCGTCGCGTGTTCGTTCCTCGCCGTCGGGATCTTGGCGCACACCTACCGGCGTGGGGGCCGTGACTCCCTGGCGCTCGTCGTAGGCGCCGCGGCGCTGACCGTCGCCCACGCCAGCGACCTCGGCCTCCTGTTCGGCTGGTGGGTTCACGGCGTCTACCTCCTGCCGCACGCCTTCACGCTCTACTCTCTCACCATCGGCGTGGCGGTGGTGCGGAGGGACCGCGAGTCGGCAGGGCGGCTCGCGGCCACCACGCACAGCCTCGAACAGCGGACGGAGGAGCTCCGGCGCTCCTATCAGGACCTCCGGGCCATGGAAGGGGAGCTGCTCCGGCGCGAGCAGCTGGCCGCCGTCGGCGAGCTGGCGGCGACGATCGCGCACGAGGTTCGCAACCCGCTGGCCATCATCCTCAACGCGACCGCCGGGCTCCGGCGCGGTGCGCTCGGCGAGCCGGATCGGCAGATGCTCCTCGGCATCGTCGAGGAGGAAGTGGGGCGGTTGAACCGGCTGGTGGCCGACCTGCTGCGGTTCGCTCGTCCCGTCGCCGTGAGCTGGGGCGACGTCAACCTGCGCGAGCTCGTGGAGCGGACTCGCAGCCTGGTCCCGCCCGAGATCGCGGTGGAGGTGGATATCCCCGAGGAGCGCCGCCTGGAGACGGTCACCCTGGACGCCGGCCTGCTCCGCCTGGTGCTGGAGAACCTGGTGGAGAACGCTTGCCAGGCGATGCCCGAGGGAGGGAGGCTCTCGATCGTGGTCCGCGCCGAGGAGCTCGAGGTCGGCGCGGTGGTGGCCATCGAAGTACGCGATACCGGCCGCGGCATGGACGCACGCACCCTGGAGCGAGCGCTCAAGCCGTTCTTCAGCACGCGGCCGCAGGGGACGGGCCTCGGGCTCGCCATCGTCGATCGGATCGTCCGCGCCCACGGCGGCACCGTGAGCCTCGAAAGCACGGTCGGTCGCGGGACGGTCGTGCGTCTGTTGATCCCGCTCGACGAGGCGGCTCGCCGGCGGCGCCTGTCCGGAACCTTGGCGGTCCGCTCCGGGTCCGAGGGGGGAGGATGACCACGCCGCGGTCACGGATCGTGGAGCTCGACGCCCGTCACGTCTGGCACCCGTACACCCCGATGGATCGGTACCTCGCCGAGGGCAGGCCGCTGGTCATCGACTCCGCGCGGGGCGCCAGGCTGCGGGACCTCGACGGTCGGACTTTCCTCGATGGCAACGCCTCCTGGTGGACCGCGCTGCTGGGACATCAGCATCCCCGGCTCGTCGCGGCGGTGGTCGACCAGGCGCAGCGGCTCTGTCACGTGCCGCTGGCCGGCATCACGCACGAGAGCGCGGCGCTCCTCGCTGCCGAGCTCGTCGCCGTCGCTCCGCCCGGGCTCTCGCGCGTCTTCTTCAGCGACGACGGTTCGACGGCGGTGGAGGTGGCGCTGAAGCTCTCCCTGCAGTACTGGGCTCAGAGCGGGCGCCCGGCGCGACGTCGCTTCGTGGCGCTCGAGGGCGCCTTTCATGGGGAGACGCTGGGGGTTACCTCCATCGGCGGCGTGGAAGCCTTTCGCCGACCATTCGCCTCCGTGCTCTTGGAAACCGTGCATGTCCCGCCGCCGGACGAAACCGGCTATGCGCGTGCGTTCGCGGCCATCGCCCGGTGCCTGGAGCGAGAGGGCGACCAGATCGCGGCGGTCGTGCTGGAGCCCGTGGTGCAGGGCGCCGGCGGAATGCGGATCTACGATCCGCGCTACCTTCGCGAGGTGCGCGAGTTGACGCGTGAGGTGGGGACTCTCCTGGTGATCGACGAGGTCTTCACCGGGTACGGCCGCACGGGGCCGATGTTCGCCTGCGAGCACGCCGGCATAACGCCGGACGTACTCTGCCTCGCCAAGGGATTCAGCGGGGGGATCCTGCCGATGGCTGCGACGCTCGTCACGGAGGCGCTCTTCGATGGCTTCCGCGGCGCCCCGGAGCGCGCCTTTCTCTATGGTCACACGTTCTGCGGCAACCCCCTGGGGGCGCGAGTGGCGCTGGAGGTGCTCCGGGTATATCGGGAAGAGGCGGTGCTGGCGGGGATCCCGGCGCGCGCCGCGCGGATCGCCGCCGCGATCGCGTCGCTCAGCGCCCTCCCCGGGGTCGTCCGGGGGCGGAGCCTCGGCATGGTCGGCGCGGTCGATCTGGAGGCGGAGGGCGGCTACTTCGGGGCGCTCGGGTGGCGCGTCTACGACGAGGCGATCGCTCGCGGCGCGGTGCTCCGCCCGCTCGGGAACACGGTCTACGTCGCTCCGGCGTTGAACATCGATCTCGGTGACCTCGACGCCCTGCTCGGCGTGCTCCTGGAGAGCGTTGCCGCCGTGGTAGGGGGGGGCGGCGGCGTCCGCCGCTGAGAGGTCGATCCGAAACCGCGTGGGCGTCCGAGGGTCGCGGGGGGGGGCGCCGGCCCCGGCGCTCCGACGGCGAGCGGGTGACGCCCGGCGGGGTCCGGGTCCGCTTCCGGTCACCGCCGACTTGACCCCACCGTCCGGGTGGTCCCATCTTGACCGCCCATGTTCCCGCGCGACCGGTTCCTCTTCGTGTGCGTCAACCGTCGCCCGGACCACGCACCCAAGGGATCCTGCGCGGCGCGTGGGTCGGAGGCGCTCTACGCGCGGCTGCGCGACCTGCTGCGCGAGCGCGGCCTCGCGGCCAGGGCGGCGCGCGCCTGCTCGTCGAGCTGCCTCGGCCTCTGCGAGTCCGGCCCCGTCATCGCGGTCGAGCCGGACCACTGCTTCTACGGGCGGGTGACCCGCGAAGACCTGGAGGAGATCGTGGACGCCCTGGTGCGCAGCGAGCGCGTCGAGCGGCTGGTGGTGGCGTGTGACGCGCCGGGGCGGAGCCCCGGGGGCGGCCGTGAACGCGGGGGGTAGGCCCGAGGGAGCTGGCGGCGAAGGTTCGGCGTGGGCCTCACGTTCACCCAGGAGCTGACGGGCGCCGCGCGGCGGGCGGGGGAGGGGCAGGAGCGCGCGCTGTCGTTGCGGCTCGTCGCCTGCCCGCGGGCAGGCCCGTGGCCACTGCGTGGAGAGCTCAGGGTCCAGGGGTGGATCGACGGCGCGGCCGTCTCGGGCCGCCTGCGGTGCGAGGCCGGCGCGGGCGCCGGGTTAGTCTACGAGCTCGGCTTCGCGCTCTCCGGCGGTGCATCCTTCGAGCTCGTCGCCCACCTGCGACCGCGCTGGCAGAACCCTGTCGCCTCGCTCACCTCCCTGGAGGGTCGCATCGACGCGGCAACGGGGCGTGAGGTGGCGCGCGTGCTGATGCGGTGGGACCTTCGTCACCGGGTCGTCCCGCTGCTACTAGGACGGCGTCGCCGGGATCAGTGAGCGATGCTACCGTCGCTGGCTCAGGGAGAAGACCCATGTACGACTCAATCAAGCGCTTGCTTTCGGGCGCCGTGCCGCTAGGGGCGCCGGTCGTCGTCTGCGGCTGGATCCGCACCCGACGTGACTCGAAGGCGGGCATCTCGTTCCTCCAGGTCAACGACGGGACGACGGTCGCGCCGATCCAGGTCGTGGCGGAGAGCGCGCTGGCCAACTACGAGGCGGAGATCAAGCACTTGACCACCGGCTGCGCCGTGCGGGTGACGGGCACCCTCACCCCGTCCGTCGGCAAGGGTCAGTCGATCGAGCTGAAGGCCACCCGTGTCGAGGTCCTCGGCTGGGTGGAGGACCCGGACACCTACCCGATCCAGCCGAAGCCGCACAGCTTCGAATTCCTGCGGACGGTCGCCCATTTGCGGCCACGAACCGCGACCTTCGGCGCCGTCACGCGGCTGCGCCACCACCTGTCGCAGGCCATCCACCGCTTCTTCTGTCAGGAGGGCTTCTTCTGGGTGCACACGCCCATCATCACCGCCAGTGACTGCGAGGGCGCCGGAGAGCTGTTTCGCGTCTCGACGCTCGACCTGGCGAACCTGCCGCGCAAGGAGTCGGGAGAGGTCGACTTCGGCCAGGACTTCTTCGGCAAGGAGAGCTTCCTCACCGTCTCGGGGCAGCTCGAGCTCGAAACCCACTGCCTCGCCCTGTCTCGGGTCTACACCTTCGGGCCCACGTTCCGCGCCGAGAACTCCAACACGAGCCGTCATCTCGCCGAGTTCTGGATGGTCGAGCCCGAGGTCGCGTTCGCCGATCTCACCGCGAACGCCGACCTCGCGGAGCGGTTCCTCAAGTACGTCTTCGAATCCGTGCTCCGCGATTGTCAGGAGGAGCTCGGCTTCTTCCGCGATCGCGTCGACGCCGGTTGCGTGAAGCGCCTCGAGGAGTTCGTCACGGCGAGCTTCGAGCGCATGGAGTACACGGAGGCGATCCGTCGTCTCGAGGCGCGCCAGGGGGAGGCCCGCTTCGAATTCCCCATCCGCTGGGGCATGGACCTGCAGAGCGAGCACGAGCGTTTCCTCACCGAGCGGATCGTCGGCAGGCCGGTGGTGGTGATGAACTACCCGCAGGAGATCAAGGCGTTCTACATGCGGCGCAACGACGACGGCCGCACGGTGGCGGCGATGGACGTGCTGGCGCCCGGGATCGGGGAGATCATCGGGGGCGCACAGCGCGAGGAGCGGCTGGACGTGTTCGACCAGCGCTTGCGCGAGCTCGGCATGTCGGCGGAGCCGTACTGGTGGTACCGGGATCTTCGCCGCTACGGGACCGTCCCCCACGCGGGCTTCGGGCTGGGGCTGGAGCGGACGCTGGTGTACGTCACCGGTCTCGGCAACATCCGGGACGTCATCCCGTTTCCCCGGACCCCAGGCAGCGCCGAATTCTGAACGAGGGACGGGGGTGCTGCCCCCGGCTCATGGGGGTACCGGCCCTGACACCTCGTGACCGATTGGCCGATGGCTTGACTTGTTGGCATTTGCGTGCCATGAAGTCGCAATGGTTGACGATCTGTCCGAGTCGGACGAGAGGACGTCGGAGCCCGGCCCTTCGGCAGGCACGGGGGTTGAGGACGTCACCGTCCTGGTGGTCGACGACGAACCGAGCAACACCACGTCGCTCAAGAAGATCTTCGAGCGCGAGGGGATGCGCGTGTTCACCGCCGACCACGCCCGGGCGGCGCTGGAGATCGCGCGCCGGCATCGCATTCACGTCGTCCTCACCGACCTGATGATGCCGGGCACCAACGGGGTCGAACTGCTGCGCGCGCTCAAGGAGGTTTCGGCCGACATCGAGGTCGTGCTGATGACCGCCTACGGGACGGTGGAGGTCGCCGTGCAGGCGATGCGCGAGGGCGCCTACGATTTTGTCGAGAAGCCCCTGAAGCGCATGACGATCGTGAAGAGCGTTCGCAAGGCCGCCGAGCGCCAGCGCCTGTTGGCAGAGAACCGGTCGCTGCGTCAGGAGCTCAAGCTCTTGACTCATCGCGAGATCGTCGGGCAGAGCGCCGCCCTGCGGCGCGTGCTCGAAGTGGCGGCCCAGGCGGCGCCCTCCAGCGCGACGGTGCTCGTCCTCGGCGAGAGCGGCACCGGCAAGGAGCTCATCGCGCGCACCATCCACGCCCAGAGCGCGCGCGCGGCCGGCCCCTTCGTCGCGGTCAACTGCGCCGCCCTCCCGGAGTCGATCCTGGAGGCGGAGCTTTTCGGCTACGAGCGGGGCGCCTTCACGGGGGCGGTGACGCGCCGCGAAGGGCGCTTCGCGAAGGCACGCGGGGGGACCCTCTTCCTCGACGAGATCGGCGAGCTCACGCCCGCCGTGCAGGTCAAGATCCTGCGGGTGCTGCAGGAGGGAGAGTACGAGCCCATCGGCGGCGACACCGTCCGGGCCGATGTCCGGATCGTGGCCGCGACGAACCGTAACCTGCAGGCCGAGGTCGAGGCTGGTCGGTTCCGTGAGGATCTCTTCTATCGCCTGAACGTGATCGCGGTCACCGCACCGCCCCTCCGCGCGCGGCGCGAGGACGTGCCCTTGCTGGTGGATCACTTCCTGGGCATCTACTGCAAGAAGAACGGGCGGGCGCGGCTCGCGGTCCCGCCGGAGGTCCTGCGCAAGCTCACGGACTACGCGTGGCCAGGGAACGTGCGCCAGCTCGAGAACGTGGTGGAGCGCGCTGCGGTGCTCTGTCGAGGCGACACCCTCTCGCTGGCCGACCTCCCGGACGAGATCGCGGCGGCGGCGGCGGTGGCTCCATCCCAGCTCACGTTCGCCGTGGGGACCCCGCTCGACGAGGTCGAGCACCGGCTCATCCGCGAGACGCTGAAGCACACGGAGGGGGACAAGTCACTCGCGGCGCAGCTGCTCGGGATCTCGACCCGCACCATCTACCGCAAGCTCGGCGACGAGGGCTGAGGCTCGCGACGCCGCGTCCGCTCCCCGCGCCGCAGGCGCGGCGAGGAACGCGTTGACATTCTGTCAGGCGAGCCCGGTCCCCCGGAGTCTTCCTGCCACCTTGGCGCCGCGGCGCTCGGGGTTCGTGCGAGAAAAACTTGGGATCTTGAGCATTTGAAAAGGGTTGCGCCGCTGGCACGGCCCTCGCTAGAACCTGCCAGCCGTCGTGGGTTTCGACGCCCTGCTCAAGAAGCACTTCCTGGCTGCGGTCCTCGTGCTCGTGGCGGTGGCGGCGTTCTTCCAGGCGCGCGGGGCGATGCAGCTGGTGGGTGCGATGCTGATCCCCGAGGCGACGGCGCTGGCTGTGCTCCCTCCCGTCCCCTCCGGCGGGGTGCGCTCGTCAACGACGCCGAAGAGCGCGGAGCCAATCCTGGCGCGCAACCCGTTCGATTTCAGCACCGGCCCGCTGAACGCCAAGACCCTCGCCGAGGGGCTCCCCGCGGGTGAGGTGGCGGTTCCGGACGACCCCCTGCGGGCGCCAGCGTGCCAGCAGATCAAGGTCAGCATCATCACCGAGTCGCCGGATCCGCTCTGGTCGATCGCCGCGCTGCAGGGGCCGGGGGATCCGCGCCCGACCATCCGGCGCGTCGGAGACCAGGTGGGCGGGTCGAAGGTGCTCTACATCGGCTATAACCCCTACGAGGGTAGCCCCAGCGTGTGGCTGGCCGAGGGGTCCAGCGTGTGCCAGGCCCTGCTGTTCGCGCCGCAGCCCACCCCGCAGGCCGCGCCGGCGGCCGGCGCGGGTCCGGCCCCCGCGAGTTCGGCGGCCGCGCGGGGGGCGCCGGCGTTGCCCGCGGACATGAAGGCGAAGATCCAGCGGGTGAGCGCGAACGAGTTCAACGTGGATCGCAGCGTCGTTGACAAGATCCTGGAGAACCAGGCGGACCTCATGCGGTCCGCCCGCGTCGTGCCCGAGCAGCAGGATGGGAAGGTGGTGGGGGTCCGGCTCTTCGGAATCCGGCCCGACACGCTGCTCGGCACGCTCGGCCTCGAGAACGGCGACCGGCTGGAGACGATCAATGGCTTCGCGATGGCGAGCCCGGAGAAGGCGCTCGAGGCCTACGCGCGGCTGCGCACTGCGGAGAAGCTCACCGTCTCGGTCAACCGCCGCGGCCAGCCGGTCACCATCGAATTCAACATCAAGTGACGCTCCCGATGACAGTCCGTCCTCTGATCCCCTGGCTCGTCGCGGCCTCCTCGATCCTCGTCCCCGCGTCGGCTCAGGCCCAAGCACCCGCGGCGCCCCGAGCGCCGGCTCGCCCGCCCGCCGCCGCGGCCGCCCCGGGAGAATCCGCGACGCCGCCGGCGGAGCAGCTGCCGGGCGCGAGCCCGCCGCCGCCGACGAGCATGGAGGCGATTCAGAAGGCGGTGGAGGCGCCGTATCGGCCCAAGCCGGCCGGATTCCAGGTCAAGTTCAACCTCCAGGACGCGGATCTCTCAGAGCTCGTCAATCACATCAGCGGCATGACGGGCAAGCGTTTCATCTACGGGCCGAAGGTGCGGCAGATCAAGGCCACGGTGGTTTCCCCCGAGCCGGTCAGCCTCGCCGAGGCCTACGAGGCGTTCCTGTCGATCCTGGAGCAGAACGGCATGACCGTGGTCCCCCACGGTCAGTTCCTCAAGATCGTGGACAGCGGCGGCGTCGTGACGAGGACGACCCCGCTCTACTCGCCGGGCTCGCTGGTCCCCGACACCGATCGATACATCACCCGGCTCTACCGCCTGAAGAACACCAGCGCCGAGGAGGTTTCCGCGCTCCTGATGAAGTTCAAGAGCGGGGAAGGCGATATCTCGATCTACTCACCCGGGCAGCTCCTCATCATCACGGACACCGGCTCGCAGATCCAGCGCATGATCCGGATCATCGAGGAGATCGACGTCGGCGCGGCCGGCTCCAAGATGTGGATCGAGCCGGTTCATTACGGCAACGCCGAAGATCTCGCTACCCGAATCAACGAGCTCTTCGAGCTCGGCAAGGGCGGGGCCGCGGGTCAAGGCGGGCTCGCGAAGGTCGTCGCCGACGAGCAGACCAACTCGCTCATCGTCGTCGGCACCGAGGACTCGTACCTGAAGCTCCTCGAGCTGATGAAGCGGCTCGACACCGAGCCCGCCTCGGAGGGCAAGATGCACGTTCTGCCGCTGCAGAACGCGGTGGCGGAAGAACTCGCCAACACCCTCAACCAGATGCTCCAGGGCGCCAAGGGCAAGGACGGGCCCGCCGCCGGCATCTTCGAGGGGGAGATCCGGGTGACCCCCGACAAGGCGACGAACTCGCTGGTGGTGACCTCGTCCGGACGCGACTTCGCTCACCTTCGCCTCGTCATCGACGAGCTGGACATGCCGCGGCGTCAGGTCTTCATCGAGGCCGTGATCATGGACGTCTCGGTGGACCACTCGACGGAACTCGGGCTCCAGTACCACGCGGGCGCCACCCCGGACCTCGGCGGCCCAGGCAGGTCACTCGTCTACGGTGGGTTGGATCCGCTCGGTTCGATCCTGCCGCCGGACGCCACCGCGCTGCAGGGGTTGGCCCTCGGGGTGCGGGGGCCCGAGCTCACCGGCTCGGACGAGCTGCTCGGCATCGGCTTCTCGGTGCCCGCGTTCGGTGTCGTCATCAACGCCCTGGCGCACACCGGCGACGCGAACGTCCTCGCCACGCCGCACATCCTGGCTACGGACAACGTGGCCGCGGAGATCAACGTCGGCGAGAACATCCCGCTCCAGGAGAACATCGGCGGCGGGTTCTCCAACCTGGCGAGCCTGGCCGGCGCGGCGGGTGGCCAGGGCACCAGCAACCTGGGCGCCTTGGCCTACGGTGGATACGGCTTCAACACTCCTCGGCAGGACGTCGGCACCAAGATCAAGGTCACTCCGCACATCAACGAGTCGAACCAGGTGCGCCTCGAGATCGAGGAGGAGATCAGCGAGCGCGGGGCGAGCTCCGGAGCCCTGGGCGCCGTCTCCATCACCCAGCGAAACGCGAGCACCACGCTGGTGGTCGACGACCAGCAGACGGTGGTCATCGGCGGCCTCATGCGCGACGCGGTGGTCAAGAGCAAGGAGAAGATCCCGATCCTCGGGGACATCCCGGTGCTCGGGTTTCTCTTCCGCTCCTCACGGACGGAGAACAGGAAGACGAACCTGCTCCTCATCCTGACGCCGTACGTGATCCACGATCAGTCGGATCTCCGTCGCATCTTCGAGCGCAAGATGCAGGAGCGTCAGGAATTCCTTGACCGCTACTTCGTGTTCGCGCGTGACGCGTGGGAGCCGCCCCGGGACTACACCCGGGCCAACGGTCTGGTGGAGGACATCCGCCAGGCCTACGCGGCGATCGAGGAGCGGGAGCGCCTCGAAGCCGAGAGCGCGCCACGGGAGCGGCTGGAGCACACGGCGAGCGAGCCGATCGAGCTGCCCGTCACGGCGGTGCCGACGGGGGCGACGCGGCCCGCGCGCGGCGCGCCGGCCGCGACCCCACCGGCCGCCGCTCCGGCTCCCACGCCGGCGCCGGCGGCGCCGGCGGCACCCACCCGGCGCCGGTCGAGGCCTCGTTCGGAGGCGACGCCGCCGGGCCAGCTCGAGGCGCCGTTCGCGGCGCAGAAGATGGCGCGCAGCGTCGACGTCGAGCGGGTGGAGTAGGCGCCGTGCAGCCCCAGCGCGCCCTCGGCAACATCCTCGCCCGGCACGGTCTTATCCCCCTCGAGGCGCTGGAGAACCTGTACGAACAGCAGATCGAGAAGCGGGTGTCCCTGGCGGACCTCGTCGTCCAGGGACGTCTGGCGTCCGAAGCCGACATCGGGCGGTCCCTGGCGGCGGAGTGCGGGTTGCCGTTCGTGGAGCGAATCGACGTCGAGAGCGTCCCCGTCGAGATCGGTGCGCGCCTGCCCATCGGGTTCTGTCGGTCTCGCCGCCTGGTGGTCGTCGGGGAGGACGAGAGCCGGGTCCTCGTCGTCTGTGCCGACCCGCTGGCGACGGACGGCCTCGACGACGTCCGCGCCGCCTTCGGCAAGCCCGTGCAGGCGAGCGTCGGGGCGCCGTCGATGGTGATCGACGCCATCAACCGCATCTACGAGCGACAGCAGACGGCGAGCGACCTCCGCTCGGACGACGCCCTCGGCGAGGAGGAGACCGAAGACATCCTCGACTCGGACGAGGACGCCCCGATCATCCGTTGGGTCAACTCGCTGTTCGCCCAGGCCGTCAAGGAGCGCGCGAGCGACATCCACATCGAGCCCGAGGAGAAGGAGGTCCTCGTCCGGTACCGGGTCGACGGGGAGCTGTACGTGGCGCGGCGCGCGAGCCGGCAGTTCATGGCCTCTGTCGTGGCGCGGGTGAAGATCATGGCGGGGCTGAACATCGCCGAGAAGCGGCTGCCACAGGACGGACGCATCTCCCTGCGCATCGCTGGTCGTGCGATCGACGTGCGCGTCTCGACCATCCCCACCAGCCGCGATCACGAGCGGATCGTGATGCGGCTGCTGCACAAATCGAACGTGCTGCTGGATCTCACGGAGCTCGGCTTCTCGCCGCGCGACTTCCACCTGATGAGCCGCCTCATCACGCGGCCGAACGGGATCGTGCTGGTGACGGGCCCTACGGGCAGCGGCAAGACGACGACGCTCTACGCGTGCCTGAACAAGATCAACCGGCCGAACATCAACATCCTGACCGCCGAGGACCCGGTGGAGTACGAGCTCGGCGGCATCCACCAGGTTCCCGTGCAGCCCAAGATCGGGCTGACCTTCGCCAGCGCGCTGCGCGCGTTCTTGCGACAGGACCCGGACGTGATCATGGTCGGGGAGACACGCGACCGCGAGACGGCGGACATCGCGATGCGGGCGTCGATGACCGGGCACCTGGTGCTGAGCACCCTGCACACCAACGACGCCGCGAGCGCGTTCACGCGGTTGGTGGACATGGAAATCGAGCCGTTTCTGGTGCGGACCACGGTCATCGGGGTGCTGGCGCAGCGGCTGGTGCGGGTGCTTTGCCGGCACTGCAAGGAGCCATACGAGGCGAGCCGCGCGGAGCTCGCCGAGCTCGGCTGCGATCCGGAGCGGACGGAGTGGCGCGCCAGCCGCGTGCTGGGGCATGCGTACCGCGTGCCCGAGGTGGACTACATCCCCGTGGGCTGGAGCGGGGGCCCCCTGCCGATCTTCCACCGCGCCCGTGGCTGCGAGCGGTGCGAGGGAAAGGGCTTCACGGGGCGAATCGGCATCTACGAGCTCCTGATGGCCGACGACGTGGTGGGGCAGCTCGTGCTCAAGAACGCCGACGGTCAGAGCATCAAGCGCGCTGCGCAGCAACAGGGGATGGACACCCTGCGCGACGACGGGGCGCGCAAGGTGTTCGAGGGTATCACCACGGTCGAGGAGGTCGTGGCGGAGACGCACGAGGACGAGATGGGAGCGTGAGGCGTGGCCGTCTTCTCCTATCGCGGAATCCAGATCGAGTCCGGCAAGCCGGTGAAGGGCTTCCGCGACGCCGACAACGCCAAGGCCCTACGCGCGCTGCTTCGCCGCGAGGGGATCCTGCTGACGCTGGCCACGGAGGAGAGCGAGCAGCGGCGCCGGGAGGGTCGCCAGATCAACCTGCTGGCGTTCCTTCGCCGTCCTTCCGCCTCCGACGTGGCGGTCATGACCCGGCAGCTCGCCACGCTGGTGCGGGCGGGCGTGCCGCTGGTGGACTCGCTGGAGGCGCTCACCGAGCAGGTGGAGAAGGAGACCCTGGTCCGGATCCTGACCAAGGTGCGGGAGACGGTGAACGAGGGGACCCCGTTCTCCAAGAGCCTGGCCCAGTACGGGCACGTCTTTCCACCACTCTACGTGAACATGGTCGCCGCCGGTGAGGCCTCGGGGACGCTGGAATCCGTGCTGGACCGGCTCGCGGATTTCATGGAGGGGCAGGCGCGCCTCAAGGGCAAGGTGATGGCCGCGCTCGCCTACCCGGCGCTGATGGCCGTCGTCATCGTGGTCCTGGTCGGCGTCCTGATGGTCGCGGTCGTGCCCAAGGTGACGAGCATCTTCGAAAACCTGGGGCAGGAGCTCCCGTGGTACACGACTCTGCTCATCGTGGTGTCGGACACCGTCGCGCGCTGGTGGTGGGCGATGCTGCTCGGCGGCGTGGGGGCATACCTCGCTTTTCGGCGGTGGGTGCGGACTCCGCGCGGACGTCTCGCCTGGGACGGCTTCACGCTCCGCGTGCCCATCTTCGGGCGCCTGGCCTTGCTCATCGCCGTGGCCCGATTCTCGCGGACGTTGGCGACGTTGCTGGGGAGCGGGGTGCAGCTGCTGGCCGCCATGGAAATCGGCAGGAACGTGCTCGGGAACGCGCGGTTGCAGGGGGTCATCGCGGAGGCGATCGGGTCGATTCGAGAAGGGGAGAGCATCGCGGAGCCGTTGAAGCGCAGCCGGGCGTTCCCACCGATGGTGACGCACATGATCGCGGTGGGTGAGCGCAGCGGTCAGCTCGAGGAGATGCTCGAGAACGTGAGCCGGGCGTACGAGGCCGACGTCGACACGCGGGTCATGGCGCTCACCAGCCTGCTGGAGCCGCTGATGGTCGTCGTTCTCGGGGGCGTCGTGGCGTTCATCGCGATGGCCATCCTGATGCCGCTCATCCAGATGAATCAGATGGTGGAGTGACCGCGTGAGGGCTCGTCGTCGCGTCGCCGATCGCCGGATCTTCTTCCCCTGGGAGGGGCGGCGGGGTCCTGCGCGCTGGCTGCGGCAAGGGCCGCTCCGGGTGGTGCTCGGCCTGGTGACGCTGGGCGTCGCCTTTGGCGCGATCGGCGCGGCGGAGCGCCGGGAGGCCGGGGTGCGGCAGACGCGGGCACGCTTGCTCGCCGCGTATCGGGCGGTCGACACCTACCTCGCCGACCATGGGGGGGACTGCCCGCCGGATCTGAGCGCCGTGGCGCCCTACGCCCGCTTCGACGGGGTGTGGCGCGACGCCTGGGGGCGGCCGCTGCGGCTGACCTGTCCGAGCCGGCGGGAGGACGCGCGGTACGAGCTGATGAGCGACGGCCCGGACGGGCTGCCCGGGGGGATCGACCGCATCGAATGAAGCCCGGGGAGGCGCGAATCCTACGTCAGGCAGCATGGGAGAACCGAAGATGGAAAGAAGGATAGAGATAGGCCCAGGCCACGCGGTGCGGGCGGCGCGCGGCGCGCAGCGCGCGAGCGCACGCGGCGTGACGCTTTTCGAGGTGCTGATCGTCGTCGCCATTCTGGCCATGGTCGCCGGTGGCGTCGCCGTATTCGCGTTGCCGCAGTACGAGAAGGCCCGAGTCAGGACCGCCACTGCGGGCTGTCGCACCATCCGACAGGCGGTCAACACGTGGAAGATGGACCCCGAGAACTCCTCGTGCCCGACGGTGAGCCAGCTCATCGAGGAGAAGATCCTCGACAAGGGCACCAACACGAGCGACCCGTGGAACCAGCCGTTCACCATCCAGTGTACCGAGGACGACGTCATCGTGACGTCCACGGGGCCAGACAGGAAGAAGGGGACCGCCGACGACATCAGCGTGCCCAAGACCGGCGGCGCGGCGGAGGAGTGAGCGCTGGAACCCGTGGATGGGACGATGACGCGCGCCCTGGGAAGGCGGGCACCTCGGGTGTCGGGGGTCAGCGCGGAGGCGCGGCCAGAGCCCCGGTCAGCGGGTCGTCGAGGCGTGACGCTCCTGGAGGTCATCATAGCGATCGCGTTGATCGCGCTGTTGACGGGGACGTTGATGCTCGGGGTCGGGTTCAGACGAGCGAGCGAGCGGCGAAGCGCCGCCATGCTGGTGCTGGTGGGGCTCCGGATGGGGATGACTCGCGCGAACGCGACGGGATACCCCGTGCGGCTGGTGTTCGACCTCGGAGAGCGCCGAATCGGGCTCGAGGAGACGACGCAGCGACGGCTGCTGCGGAGTCCGGAGGCCGAAGAGGAGGCGACGGGCGGCGGTAAGACGGTGAGCGAAGTGGAGCGGGCAGCGCGGGAGGAGGCGGAGCGGATACTGCAGGGTCCCCGGCCTCCGCCGCCCCGCTTCGCGCCCGTGAAGGAATTCGGCGGCGAGGACGGCGACGGCGGCTTCGGGCGCTCGCTGGGGGCGCACGCTCGGATCCGATCGGTGCAGACCGAGCACGATCCCGAGCCCATCACCGAGGGGCGTGCCTACCTCTACGTCTGGCCACGCGGGGGCACGGAGGAGGCGGCGATCCAGATCACGGATGATGCGGACGACGAGGGGCTGACCGTGCGGATCTCCGCGCTCACCGGCAGGGGGCGCATCGAGCGCGGCCGCGTGTCGCTACCGGAGGGCCGCGGCGAGGAAGCCGACTGGTCCGAGCGCGAGGAGGAGTGATGCGGGGCGCCCTGTTCCGCGGCTTCACGCTCCTCGAGGTGATGGTGGCCATCGCGATCCTGGGTCTATCGCTCTCGGTGATCCTGAGCTCCCAGGTGGGACTGTTCTCCGGCGTGCTGCGCACGCAGAACCTCACCCTGGCGACCGGACTCGCGCGCTGCCGCATGTCCGAGCTGGAGGTGGAGCTGCTGGAGAAGGGCTTTCAGCTGCTGGACGTGGTCGAGGAAGGCCCCTGCTGCGCCGACGAGGAGGATCGGACGTTCGCCTGTGAGTGGCGCGTCGAGCGGGTCGAGCTGCCCGAGATGACCGACCTGGCCACCCTGGCCGGCGAGGGCGCCGGGGCGGAGGGCGCCAGCGACCCACTCTCGAAGCTGATGGAGCTGAAGGACAAGGGCAAGGAGGGGCTCTCGACGATGGGGGGGACCGGGGTGCCCGACCTCGGCGCGCTGGTGGGCGCCTTCGGCGACGATCCGACGGCCGGGATGCAAGGGATCGCGACCTCGCTCATGGGGCTCGTCTACCCGAACCTCAAGCCGATGCTCGAGGCCAGCATTCGACGGGTGACGGTCACGGTCCGCTGGCAGGAGGGCGTTCGGGACCGTAGCCTCGTGCTGAGCCAGTTCGTCACCCGGCCGGAGGAGGGCCTCGACCCGCTTGCGGAGGCCGAGCTCGACGCCTTCAACGCCGGGGCCGCTGACGCCACTACGCCGGCGCCGCCCGCGAGGGGCACGCCCGCGACGAAGGGTGGCAAGCCGTGAACGCGCGCCCAGGATCTCGACGGGCCCGCGGCCTCGCGCTGGTGGAGGTGGTGATCGCGATCGCCGTGCTCACCTTCGTGACGATGATCATCTACGGGGCGTTCGCGGGGATGAAGGCGAGCCGGGAGGGGGTGCAGCGGCTCAACGACCGCTTCCGAGAGGGGCGGCTGGCGTTGGCTCGATTGACGCGTGATGTGCAGAGCGCCTACCTCTCGGGGCACGCGCCCATCGATCCATCACTCAAGGTGATCGAGACGGCCTTCATCGGGCAGAAGGGGACGCCCGTCGACCGGTTGGACTTCAACACCTTCACGAACCTCCGCCTCGTTCGGGACGCGCGCGAGTCGGACCAGGCCGAGGTTTCCTACTTCGGGTCGCCCGACCCGGAGCGCTCTGGAGTGACGGATCTCGCGCGGCGCATCTCGACTCGGCTCGACCTGGAGCCAGACCGGGGCGGCCGGGTGCAGGTGCTGGCGACCGACGTGGACCTGTTCGACGTCGAGTATCTCGATCCGATGACCGGACAGTGGGTGGAGACCTGGGACAGTCGCCAGGCGGTGGAGCAGACCGACCGGGTCCCGCTCCAGCTGCGGGTGATCCTCGTCCTGAACGGAGGCCGGCGAGCGAGCGCCGGGCGCGCCCGCGGGACGATTCGGCTGGTGACGAAGATCCCTCTTGCCATCATCCGCCCGCTCACCTTCGCCACGCAGTGACCGCCATGGCCCCGAACGACGAGCTCACATCGGCCGCCGCCCCCCGCCCCTGGGTAGGGGAGGGCGGGGCAGTGCTCCGGCGCTCCGCGGCGCGCCGACGGCGATCGCGGGGCGTGGCGTTGATCCTGGTGCTCAGCTCCATCAGTGTCCTCACCGTGATGCTCGCGGAGTTCCAGGACGAGGCCTCGGCGGAGCTCGGCAGCGCCATGGCCGAACGGGACGCCCTGAAGGCGGAGTACGCGGCGCGGAGCGCGGTGAACCTCTCGCGGCTGCTCATCGCGGCGGAGCCCACGGTGAGGAAGTCGCTTGCCATCCTCGGCGCCGCCATGGGAGGGGCGCTCCCGCAGCTCCCGGTCTGGGAGCTGGCCACGGACCTGCTGGGCGCGTTCAACGACGCTGCGGGGCAGGAGGCGTTCTCCCGGCTCGCCAGCGTGGACCTCTCGATGGCGAAGAACCTCTCTCTCGACGGGGTCAGTTTCGAGCTCGTCATCGTCGACGAGGACTCGAAGCTGAACGTCAACCTCCCGGCTCGCGCCACTGCGATGGCGGAGAAGCAGACGGGCGAGCAGATCATGGGGCTGATCGGCGGGCCGCAGTACGATCCCCTGTTCGAGGGACGCGACGATGGCGGCGATTTCCGCACCCGCGCTGCCGTCTGCGGGGCCATCGTCGACTGGGTGGATCCGAACCAGGATCTCTACCCCTGCGAGCCGGACGAAGCGGCGAGCAGCAGCGTGTCCCCGGAGGATGCGTACTACGAGCGCTTGCCGATGCCGTACTCGCGGAAGAACGCCGCGTTCGACAGCCTGGAGGAGCTCCACCTCGTGCGAGGCGTGGACGACGAATTCTGGTCCACGTTCGTCGACCCCGACCCGGAGGATCCGCGCAAGCGCAATCTGACGGTCTGGGGCTCCGGCAAGGTGAACGTCAACACGACCAACCCGCTCATCGCCTGGTCGCTCATCTGCAGCAACGCGGTCGATCCCGCGGCGGAGCCGTTCTGCACCGACGTCGCGCAGAGGGAGCTCTTCCTTCAGATCATGACCATGGCCGACGTCTTCACGGCGGGGGTGCCGCTCTTCGCCTCGCCGAAGGCCTTCGTACGGGTGAGCCAGGGCAGGGGGGGCGGTATCGCGAAGATGCTCTTCGAGATGCTGCAGATCAAGCCGGTGAGCCAGCTCCGATCCGAGAACTACCTCATCGAGAAGCTCTCGACCGAGAGCAAGGTGTTCAGCATCTACGCCACGGGGGTGGCGCGCTCGGGCAAGAACGAGGCGCGGGTTCGAGTGCACGCGGTGGTCGATTTCCGGTCGGCGCCGCCGCCAGGTCGGAGCCGTTCCGCGGTCGATCTCGCCGAGCTGACGGGCGGCCCCGCCGCCGCCGCGGCCGCGGCGGACGCCGCGGCGGCCGGCGTCGGGGCCGGTCAGCTCGACTCGGCTGCACTCCAGGAGGCGCTGACGAAGGATCCCGGCGGCAACATCATCTACTATCGCGTGGACTAGGACATGAGCAGGGTCATCGGCATAGACATTCAGGCCACCCACGTGCGGGCGGCGCTGCTCCGGAACTCCTATCGGAGGATCAGGGCGGAGCGGCTGGTCGAGGTGGTCGTGGAGCCGGGGGCCTCGCTGGAGGAGGCGCTGCGCTCCTGCGTGGGGCCGCTATTGCCACACGCGGAGGCGGTGGCCGTCGCGCTGGACGGGGAGCGGGTCTTCGTGCATCGGCTGGAGCTGCCCGCCAGCGCGCGGCGGCAGCTCGAGGACGTTCTCCCGTTCGAGATCGAGGCGCAGGTGCCGGTGGATCTCGACGAGCTTGTCTTCGATTACCGCCCGGTGGGCGCTCGGAAGGCGACCGAGCCAATCAGTCTGCTGGTGGCGGCGGCGCGGGCGGACGCGGTGCGTGAGCGAATGTTGCTGTGCAAGGAGGCGCTCAAGGTGGAGCCGGACCGCGTCGGTGTCGGTCCTCTCGCGCTCGCGAACCTCTTCGGACTGCTGAAGCCGACGCCGACGAACGAGATGATCGCGCTCGTCGAACTGGGCGAGAGGTGCACGGAGGTGGCGGTGATCCACCGCGGGGAAGCGGTCTTCGCGCGGACCCTCTCGCGCGGTACGGCGACCCTGCCGGAGGGGGCCGTGGCGCTCGCGTCGGAGCTGCGCCAGACGATGGCCGCGGCCGGGCTCGTCGGGGGGACGCTGGTGGACCGGGTCCTGCTCCTGGGCTCCGGCGCGGAGGACCCGAACTCGGCCCCGTACCTCGAGTACATGCTGGGCGCCCCGGTGACGTCCCTCACGGAGCTGGCCCTGGAGGGTATCGCCGATCACGAGCGGCGGCTGATTCCTCGCTTCGGCAAGGCCATCGCGCTCGCTGCCAGCCTGGCCGGGAAGGCCCGGGACCTCGACCTCCGCCAGGGGCAGCTCATCCAGCAGCGGGGGTTGCTGTATCTGCAGGAGAAGCTCCCCCTGCTGACGGGGCTGCTCGGCGCCATCGCCATCAGCTTCCTCTTCGCCACCTGGGCCGAGCGGCAGGTGGTGATGCGTGAGGGGACCGTGCTGGCGGAGGCGCTGCGTTCCCTGTCGCGTGAGGTGGTCGGGACCGAAACCGACGATCCCGACGCCCTGATGGAGGCGCTCGAGTCGAGTGGGGACGACACCATGGATCCGCTGCCCCACGCGGACGCCTTCGACGTGATGCTCGAGCTCTCGCGCGGGATCCCGATGGACCTCGCCCACGACGTGGAGGACCTGGAGCTCAAGCGGGGTCACGTCAAGCTGAATGGCGTCGTGGCGAGCAAGAGCGACGCGCAGAAGGTCGCCACGATCCTCGGCAAGTGGCGCTGCGCGGACGGGGTCAAGGTCGCGAAGATCACCCAGGTGGTGAACAGCGACCGCCAGAAGTACGCGCTCGAATTCGACCTGAGATGCCCGGAGGATGCGGGGGTGAAGCGCAAGGTGAAGCCGAAGGAGGAGGCGGCGACGGAGGGGTCGGACAAGGTGGAGAAGGAGGCACAGCGGTGAGCATCTCGTCGCGACTGGAGCAGCTGGAGCCACGAGAGCGGCGCTTGTTGAACGTCCTGATGGGGGTGTTCGCCGTCGTGGTCCTGGTCGTGCTGCCGCTCGGTCTGCGTTCGTTGTTGCTCGCGGGCAGGGAGCGGAACGAGCGGCTCCGAGAGGCCATCACGGCGATTCGGGATCGACGGGTTGCCCTCGCGAAGCGGGCGGCCGCTGCCGAGCAGGTCGCGGCGCGGTACGCCCGGCCGGCGCCGCCGCTGGCGGAATTCCTGGAGACGCTGGCGAAGCGGCAGGAGATGGAGATCCCAGAGAGCCAGGACCGCCCCGCGGTCCCGCACGGGAAGCTCTTCGAGGAGCGCTCGAATCGCATCGTGCTGCGGCGGGTCGGGCTGCTGGCCCTGGCGAAGTTCATGGAGTCGATCGCGCAGTCCGGTCACCCGGTCACCGTCTCCGATTTCGAGCTCAGGAAGCGGGGCCCCGACGCTTACGACGTGACCATGGTGGTGAGCGCCTTTGACCGCAAGGAGAAGGGCCCGGCCAAGGGCCGGGAACCGAGCGAGCGGGACGGGGGCGCGGAGTCGCCGGAGGAGAAGGCGCCATGATCGGCAAGCTCCTCGCCTCACCTCGGACACGGCGTGTCGGGCGCTGGATCGGCTACCCCGCGTTCTACTGCGGCGCGATGCTCCTGTTCGCGCGGTGCACGTTCCCTTACGACCGCCTCGGAGAGCGGGTGGTGGCGACGTTCAACGCGGCGGAGGCGAAGAAGACCGGCCGCCGCATCGAGATCGACACGGTGCGAGGGAACTGGCTCTTCGGGATCGGTGCTCACGGGCTGCGGCTGGTGTCACCGCCCGGCGCCATCGGGGAGGACGGAGCGATACCCCCCGAGCGGGTGGTGGAGTGGGACTACGCGCGGGCATCCATTGCGCCCCTCCGCTACCTGTTCGGCACCCTCAAGGTCGCGTTCGTGAGTCACGCTGGAGACGGCGTCGTTCGGGGCACGTTCCTGAGCAGGCCGGCGGAGCGTCGCCTCGAGGTGAGCCTGGAGCGGTTCGGAATGGCGAACGTGCCGCTCCTCGCCGAGCTGGCCGGGTTGCCGCTGCAGGGCACGGCGACGGGCGCCGTCGATCTGGCATTCCCGGAGCAGCGCCTCAGCCTCGCGGAGGGGACCCTCGAGCTCGTCGTCGAGGACGTCGTCCTCGGCGACGGCAAGACCAAGATCCGCGATCTGGTGGCGCTGCCGCCGGTGCGCGCCGGGCAGCTGACGCTGAGCGCCGAGGTGACCGAGGGTCGGGTCAAGATCGGCCGGCTCGACGCCAAGGGGCCGGATCTGGAGATGAGCCTGCGCGGGCAGATCCGGCTCCGGGACGCGTTCGAGCGGAGCACCGCGGAGCTGACGCTGGAGTATCGGTTCTCGGAGCAGTACAAGACGAAGAACGAGATCACCAAGGGGCTCTTCGGGGACCCGCAGAGCAAGATCACGGGCGCGCTCGACCTGGACACCAAGGTCCAGCGCGCCAAGCGGGCTGACGGAGGCTACTCGTGGCACGTGACCGGAACGCTGGCGCGGCTTGCCTTCCAGCCCGCGGCCGCGGGCGACGCCAGGGCGTCGCAAGCACGCAAGGCGATGGAGGACTCGACTGCGGAGTGAGGCGGCGCTCGGCACCCCGTGACCGCAGCGTCCCGAGCGGCCTGGCGGGTCAGGAATCGACGGCCACGCCGAGGTGGCGCCGCAGCTCGAAGAAGGGCTCGCTGATGCTGTAGAGCACGAGCTGCTTCTGGCGCTCCTCGCGGGGCACGGCGCTCGCGCTGTCGTCCGAGGCCCGCACGATTTCGACGGAAGTCTCGAGGTCGTGGGCGACGAGCAACCCGACGCGATCGGCCGTGAGGTCGACCCCGCACACCCACCGCTTGAGATCGAGCGCGCCCCCCGACTGCACGAGCTGGGCGACGATGCGGGCGAGGTGGTCACGCGCCTGGCCCTGGATACCGGCCTCGAGGGCCGTCAGAGCGTCCCGCACGGGTCCTTCGAGCTCGGCTGCTACCGGGAACTGGGGGGAGATGAGCTTGATGGCGGCGAAGAGCCACGCCTTCAGGCCGGTGCCGGTTGCGACCAGGTGGCGGACGTACATCCCCGGGCGGAAGTACGCCAGGTGGCGGGCCGCGATGAACGCCGCCGCCTGGGGAGGGATCTCGGGCGCCATCGCCGCCCGTCCGAGCACCACCGAGGGCGTGCGGGCGTGCAGGAATGACAGGCCGGCGGGATCGTTCGGGTTCTGGTAGGTCGGCGGCGGCTCGAGGCCCAGGACCCCGGCCGCGTAGAAGAGGTTCTGGCTCATCGGGAGAGGGTGCCGGGCCAGGTCAATCTGGTAGCGCGGATCGTAGCCGAGATCGTCGAGGCTCCGGCTTCGGCTCCCGATCACCGCGGGTTCGATCAAGGCGAAGATGCTGGTGAGGAATGGATCAGCGTCCTCGTGCATGAGGTAGCGGAGCCAAGTCTCGTCGGTGAGCGCCTCTCGCGCGGGCGCGGCGGTTTCGCTCCGCATGCGCTGGAAGAAGCGCTCCTCGTCAGGCTCGGCCAGGTTGAGGACGTGGAGCGCCTGACAGAGGCACCATGCCGCGTCTGCGTGCTTGGTTTCCGTGTACAGTCGCCGGAGGAGCTTGTAGGGCTCCGCCCGGTGAGGATTCTGGCGGAGCAGCGCGATCTGGGAGGCGACGGCCTTCCCGAGGTACCGCGCGGGATCGGAGGCGTAGAGCTCGGCGAGCTTCTCGGCGCGTGCGGTGTCCCGCGAGTCCAGCGTCTGCGCCGCCTCGTAGGCGTCGATCGCCTTCTCGATCCACATCAGGTCGTTCTCGTAGAGCTCGCCGAGGGCCACGAACGCGGCCAGCAGGCGGGCGTTGTCGCTGGCCTCCGTGGCGCGCTCCACCTTCAGCTTGAGCAGGTCCTCGACGGCCTCGAAGCGCGTGCTGGCGCGCTCGAGCTCGATCGCGGCATCGATGGCCTTCTCGTTGTCGGGATCGAGCTGGATCACCTGGCGGTAGAAGTCGAGCGCGCGCTCGAAGTCACGCATCTGCCGCTCCGAGACGATCGCCGCGGTCATGAGGTACTTGGCCTTCTGCTGGTGGTCCTCGACGAACTCGGCCAGCCTCACCACCACTTCGACGAGCTTCTCCCAGTCCTGCTCCTCGCTGTAGAGCTGCATCAGCTTCGTCAAGAGGCGACGGTCGTCCGCCCGCTCTTCCAGGGCCGCCACGTAGCTCTTGGCGGCGCGCGTCCGGTCGCCTAGCTTCTCGGCGGCGATCTCGCCGATCTCGATCAGCAAGGTGACCCGCGTCTCACCCTCCGCGACGTCGAGGTGACGCGTCTTGGTGCGAATCACGTGCTCCCACTCGCCGCGGGCCTCGTAGATCCTGGCGAGGGAGACGAGGGGCTCCGCGTTGGCGGGATCGGCGTCGCTCGCCTCCTCGAGCGGGCGGATGGCGCCCTCGAGGTCGCCGGCCCGGCGCAGGGACTCTCCGTACCGATAGAGGGAGTCCGGGTGCGTGCTCAGCTCCTCGCCGAAGCGGGCGAAGAGATCGCGGTAGAGCTCGACCGCGCGCAGCGGCGACCCATGCTCGAACGTGACCTGCGCCACGCGCTCGAGCGCGCCGGCGTCGTCCGGCGCGATCCGGAGCAAGGTGTCCATCGGCGCGATGGCCTTCTCAGTCGACCCGGTGCGCCCGAGGGCGTCTACGTAGCGGACCAGGATGCGGGTCGCGCGCTCCTTGGGGAGGGTATCGGTGCGGTCCGCGATGACCTCGTAGTGGCGGCTGGCCTCGACGGGATGGTCGGCCTCGAAGGCGAGATCGCCCAGGATGGCGCGCGCATCGACGTTGGTGGGGTCGAACTGCAGCGCCCGCTTGGCGGCCTCCTCGGCCCGGAGATCGTCCTGGAGGCGATCGCGGCAGAGGGTGGCGATCTCGGCGGCGAGGCGAGCCCGCGTGGCGTCGCCCTCGGTTCGGGAGAACTCACGCTCGAGGAGCTGGACGGCCGCGTTGATGTCACCGCGAGCGACGTAGGCCGCGCGGAGGGCCGCGGAGGTGTGCAGGTCCGAGGGGACCTGGTCCAGCGCTCGCTTGTAGTATTCGATGGCGGAGTCGCGATCGCCGCGGGATTCGAGGAGCCGGGCCGCGCGGAGGTACTGCTCCGCCTTGCCCTCGGCGCTGGTCGCCTTGTCGGCGAGCGCTTCGATCGCGCGCAGGGCGGCGTCGGTGTCGCCGAGCGTTTCGCGGACGCGCGCCAGCGCTTCCAGGGCACCCCGGTGCTGGGGGTCCAGCGCGCTGGCGGCCTCGAAGGCCGCCATGGCGCGCTCGGGACAGCCGAGCTGCTCGGCGAGGACGCGGCCGCGGGCGAGGTGAAGCTCGAGACCCCGTTGCGGGTCCTCGACCAGGCTCACGTGGCGCTCGTAGAGCGTGGCGAGGTCCTCCCAGCGGTCGAGGACTCGATAGTGCCGCGGCAGCGCGGCGTAGGCGCCCTCGTGGGCGCCATCGATGGCGAGGATCGCCTCCCACGCCTCGGCGGCGGCGGCGTGGTCCAGGAACTCTTCGTCCTGGATTCCGGCGACGCGCTCCCAGAGGGTGATCTTCTGGCGCGGGGTGGCGGCCACGGCGATCTGTCGGGAGAGGTTGGCCAGCAGCTCGCGGTATCGACCCGTCTTGCTCAGGAGCCGGTCGAGCCCGCGGAGCGCTTCGAGGTGGTCCGGCTCCACCGCCGTCACGGCCTCGTAGCGGCGGATGGCCTCACCGTCGTCCTTGAGGTGCTCCTCGAAGATCTCGGCGATGCGGCACATGGTCCGCAAGCGATCCTCCCCGCGCTCGGCGTCCGCGCGGCGTTCCAGGATCTTGACCAGGCCCTCGTAATCGTTCGTCCGCTCGTAGATGCGACCGAGGGCCTCGCTGGCGCGGACGTGACCGGGGTCCTCCCGCAGGATGCCCTCGTAGAGGTCCCGCGCGCGGCCGGTGTCGGCTAGCTGGATCTCCAGGATCTCCGCCGCCTCACAGCGGAGATCGCGGGCTAGCCCCGGGCTCGCGGCCGCGTCGGCGCGGGTGGTGAGGACCATCCCGAGCTCCGGCCATTGCTGCGCCTTGCGGTAGATCTGGGCGAGCCCGCGGAGCGCCGCGTCGTTGGTGGGATCCGCCTGGAGGATGGACTGGTACACGGGCAGCGCGAGGTCTGGGCGCTTGACGCGGGCGAGGTACCACTCTGCCATGCGCGAGTACAGTTGGTTCTTGGCCTCCTGCGGCAGGGAGTCGCTCAGGGTCGCCGCCATGCAGGCGCTCAGCACGTCCTCCCAGTTCTTCTCCTCGGCGCCCGCGAGCTTCTCGATCTGCTCGGCGAGCTCGTCACTCTTGGGATCCTCGCAGAGCGCCTGGGTGAAGGCGACGAGCGCTTGCTCTCGGTCCTGGAGCTCCTTGACGTAGAGCCGTCCGATCTCCGCCAGGGCTCGGGCGCGGTCGTTCCGGTCCGTCGACCGTTCGCTGCGCTGGAGCAGCATCTCCACGAGCTCGTCGTACTTCCCCAGACGTCGGCGCAGCGCTTCCAGCGCGGCCAGCGCCGAATCGTCGCCGGGGAACGCCTCGAGCAACGCTACGTAGGCCTGCTCGGCGGCCTCTAGCTCTCGACCCGCTTCGTACATGCGGGCGGTACGAAACAGGAGGTGTCGCTTGGCCTCCCGCGCCTCGTGGTCCTCGCTCGCGATCTGCTCGGCCGCCAGTTGGAACGCCTCGGCGACGCGGAGCGGGTCCGCCCCGCCGTCCACGGTCTGCTCGAGGGCCTGTGCGCGCTCGAGCTCCGTCGGCTCCGCGAGGAGTGCATCGACGCGGCGGTCGAACTCCTCGGTCGCGATCTGGGGCTCGTTGCGGGGCTCGACGCGCGCCAGTGCGTCGAGCTCACCGACCAGATCCGAGGCGTCGGCCGGGCGCTGTGCGGCGTCCTTGGCGAGCAGGCGAAGCACGAGGGCATCGACCTCGGGGGGGATCCATCCCCGCGGGGCGACCGTGCTCGGCGCGGGTGGGGGGAGCGAGAGGTGCCCGATGGCGGCGCCGAGGCCGCCCTCCGGTCCGAACGGTGGGGCGCCGGCGAGCACCTCGTAGGCGAGGGCGCCGAACGCGTAGACGTCGCTCGCGGCCGTCGCCTCCTGACCGCGGAGCTGCTCTGGCGCCACCGTGTGAGCGTTGGCCACGAGCCAAGGGAGCTCCCGGTCTGCCGGCTCGGTCAGGAGGGCACGGCCCGCCAGCAGGTGGGCGCCGATCCCGAGCAGCCTCACGCAGGGCGCGCCGTTCGCGTCGCGGAACAGGAGCACCCCGTCGAGCCCGAGGGTCCCGTGGACGAGCTGGTTCTCGTGCAGGGCCGACAGGGCCTCCAGCAGCCCCTTGAGGATCGGCCGGGCCTCGTTCATGTGCATCGGCCCGGTGCGCGCGAGACGGGCGGCGAGGGTCTGTCCTTCCACGTAGTCCTGGGCGACGAGCACGCGTTCGCCGACGGTGCTCACCTCCAAGCGCTGGGGCAGGCCCGGGTGCTGCGTGCGGGCGAGCAGGCGCTGGGCGACGAGGAAGCGGTGGCGCCCGCGCCGGTCTCGGGCAAGCTCGGGGTGAACGACGAGCAGCCGCACCTCGGCGCCGGCGACACGGGCGAGGTAGGCCGTGCCGATGCGCTCGGCGTCGAGCTTGCGCACCACGACGTAGTCGCCGACCGTGTCGCCGGCGCGCAGGTCCGGCTCCGGCTGCCACCTTCGCCCCAGGAGGCCGAGGAGCCTGCTCGCGGCCTCGCCGCGGCGCGCCGCGATGGCGTCTACGAGCGCCGGGACCGCGTCCTGCTCGACCGCGTGGCGGGCGAGGGCCTGGGCGAAGGAGGCGATGCCCCCGGTGCCGCCGACCACCTCCGGATCGAAGGCGAGGAGCGAGCGGCACAGGTCGAAGAGCTGGTCCAGATCGAACAGGCGTTCGAGCTCGGCGCGCAGGAGGTCGATCACGGGTTCTCCTCGGAGGTTCGGCCACCGCGGGGCGCCGTGGCGCGCGAATGATAGCCAAATCAGCGGCGGACCGCAGCGGACTCGCGCCTCGATGGCCCCTGGGCGTGGACCTGGCGACCGCTTCCAGAGCGGTCCGCGCGGCGAGCGACGAGGCCCCGGCGACGGCCGAAATCTGGGCTTCGTGTCCGCAGTTGTGGCATGGGTGACGGGTGCCTGTCGCGTCCGTCCTGCTCGAGCGGGTCCTCCCCGTCACGGTCCTCGTGCTGGCGGTGGTGGCGGTCCCCGTGATGGCGTTCTCGCCGACGGGGCTGGCGCGGCTCCGGAGCCTGCGGGAGGAGCGGCAGCGAGCAGACGCGACGGTGGCCGAGCTCTCCCGCGAGATCGCCCGGCTACGGGTCGAGGTCGCCCAGATCAAGTCCGATCCGGCGGCCATCGAGCGGGTCGCGAGGGACGAACTCGGCCTCGTCCGGCAGACGGAGCTCGTGTTCCAGTTCAAATAGGCCGACCCGTAGTCGCCCCGGGAGTCGTATCGGGTAGGTGAGGTTGCGGGCGCGGCGACCCCGGGAGAACATCCCCGGCGGTGACCATCGAGCTCGTGCATCGGGTCCTCGTCGCCGGGGTGGCCCCGAGAGACGTGATCGTGGAGGCGTTGCTCGAATCCGTCCGCTGGCGGCGGCCCTTTCTTGCGGTGCTGGCCGCCCTCCGACCGGAGGTGTGCCGCCTCCTCGAACGGGAGGTGGAGCGCCTGGGGTTGCCCGAGGCGGAGGCACCGGTGCCGGACCTCGCGCTCGTGGCGCGCTGTCCACCTGGGATGCTGGAGGTGCTCGGCCTGGTCCCAGTGAGCCAGGATCCCACCACGGGTGAGGTGATCGCGGCGACTGCGGATCCCCTGGACGCCCATGCGGCCGAGGAGCTCGCCTACCACCTCGGCGAGCCCGTTGTCCTGCTCCGCGCGCCCGTGGAACGGATCGCCGGGAAGTTCCCCCCGGCGCCGTCCGTGGATCTCTCGGCGCGGCCGGAGCGGGTCGTTCCCGTTGCCGACCCCGAGCTCGAGGCGCTCCGCCCCCCGCGCATGCCGGACCTGGGGCTGCCGCCGCTCCCGGCGTCGGGCACGCGCATGGACTTCGTTCCGGGCGGGGGGAGCGAGCGACCCATCCCGCTCGTTCGGCTCTCCTCCCCGCCTCAGGCGCGCCGCGGAGCCGCGCCGTCGGCGGTCGTCCGCTCCGCGCTGTCGACCGGGATTGACCGCGTCGAGCGTGGAGAGCCGGGGCGGGGTTCGCGCGGGTCACCCCGCGCGAGGCGGCCGTCTTCGCCGCCGGCTGCGCGCGACCTGGTGCCAGCGCGCGACGTGCATGGGTGCATCGACGCTCTGGACCGAGCCACCAGCCCTGACGATGTGGTCGCGCTGCTGGTCGCCGGGGTCGAGGCGCTGGGGGCGGGCGCTGTCGTGCTCGCGGATCAAGGCGCGGAGAGCCGCGGACGCGCGGCGTCACGGTGGATCGCGGATGCGGCGCGGATCCGCGCGATCAGCGTCACCTCTGGGCCTGGCTCCGTGATCGATCGCGCCCTGCGTGAGGGTCGCTACGCGGGGCCGCTGCCGGACGACGTGGCGCATCGCGGCCTCGCGGAGTTGCTCGGCGCGACTGCCTCCGATGTCCACGTCGTGCCGGTGCGCGTTCGCGGACGAGCGGCGGTCACCGTCGTCGCCGCGGGGCTCGACCAGCCGTCGAGCGGCGCTCGTCGGATCGAAGATCTTGCGGACGCGGCGGCCCGGGCGCTGGAGCGGATCCTGCGCGGCCGCAAGAGAGGGTAGACTAGGCGCTCCTGGTCGCCGCTCCCTCCTACCCGCGCCCGCCGTCGTGTCAGGGGAGGCGTGCCTGGACCCCGGCCCCGAACTCCATGGTGGCGTGGAGGTAGCGGAGTACCCCCACGCTCATCCCGAAGACCTGGGCAAACAGGCCGACGTGCTCCGCGAGGTCGAGCTGCAGCCCCAACGCCGCGCGCAGGACAACGTCGGTGTCATACTGCGGGTCGAACGCACCGTTGTAGGTGAAGATCGGATCCCCGGCCCCCGACTCGAACTCCACCCCCACCGAGGGCTCGACGAAGAACTTCACCGGCTTCTTCGGCCGCGTGTAGATGCGCGTCCCGGCGGCCACGATCCGGAGCGGGCGCGTGTCGGTCGGGGCCTCGCCGACGAGCCCGAGGCGCACCATCGCGAAGGGCTCGATGCTCGCGAGCGGCGCGAAACTTGCCGCGAGATCCAGCATCGCCGGACCGAGGTGGCCACAGAACTGCTGCTGGTCAGCGAGGGATTTCGAGAAGTCGGGCTCCGAGCAGAAGGGCGAGTCGTCGTACCGGAGCACCATGCGGTAGCCCCCCAGGATCGCGGCCCGGACCCCGGCTTGCAGGGCGTGGACGTAGCGCCGGTCCTCGGCCGTCCCCTCCGCGTGGGCAGCGTCACGGGGCGAGGGGTCGCTCTCGGACGAAACCGGCTCGGCGCTGGCCGCGCGAGCCACCCCGAGCGAGAGGCTCGCGGCGAGCACCCCCCAGCCGAAGCAGCGCCCGGACACGCGCGCACTATACATCAGGGTTCAGGGCGTCGGAAGACGGCGGGCGGGGCGGGCGTCACCGCGCGCGGTCCACCGCCGCGGTCCCGGCGCGGGTCCATTCCCGCTCGAGCCCGAGCGCGAGCCAGCTCAGGGTGAGCTCGGCGTCCCCGGCCGCGATGGGCAGCCCGTCGCCGTTCCAGCGGTCGGGGGGCGGAAGCGCGAGCGTCGTCGCCGCGCGCCGGCGCTCGAGCGCGCGCGCGTCCGCCGTGCGCGCCAGGATGCCGAGGCCCGCGCGCACCGGCACCGTGCCGCGTGGGATGTGGGGGGCGATGAGCGCGCGCAGGTTGGGCCGGAGCATGGCCGCGCGCCGTGCCACCCAGCGGACGTCGTCGAGCGATTCGACCACGAGGGCGCTCGGGCCATCGAGGAGGCGCCGGCCGGTCACCAGCGCCAGGGTCGAGATCGGCTCGCAGGGCTCCGGACGGACGATCTCTTCCTCGCGGGCCTTGCCCGCCGGCTCGAGGCGAGCCTTCGACTTTCCCTTGCGCACGACGAGCACGTCGTCGGTCGGCAGAGCGCGCGGGACCGTGATGCGAACCGGGCGCTTGAACCCCCGGGGGTCGCCCACTTGCCCCGTGGCCACGGCGAAGGCGATGGTTTCGGCGGAGGCCACCACGAAGCGCCGATCCTGGGGGGAGCCCGGCTCGGGGTCGAAGGTGCGCAAGGAGAGGCCCGTCGGTGGCGGCGGATAGAGGTCGCCGGTGACCAGCCGGTGGTCGGGTTCGAGGATCCGCGCGCCGGTAGCGATGAGGTCCGGCAAGGCGCCGGTGTGGGCGAGCACCTCCAGCGCCTGGCGCGAGGGCGGGGCGAGCAAGAGGTCGAGCGCGGGCGGCACACGCTTGGATTTCAGCAGGGCCGCGACGGCCATGAGGTCGCGCAGCGACGTGCCGGAGTCACCGCCGAGGATGACCTGGTGCACCGGCTCCTCCGCCAGCTCCCGCACCGGGTGCACGCGCCCCTGGGCGTCCATCAGCAGCGGGTCCACGGCCGACAGGTCGACGCTGATCACGTCGTCGCAAGGGGCGCCGGCGTCCGGGGCGAGCCCCCGATGGGCCTTGGAGCGCCGCTGATCGCGGAGGAAGACCTCGGGCTTCTCGTCACTGACGAAGAGGGTGGCCGCCGCCCCGAGCTGCGGGGCGAGCGCCGCGAGGACCGCACGCTCCGGCACCGAGAGGAGGCGGGCGCTGGGCCCGGCGAATTCCAGCACCACGGGCGCCCGGTGCTGGCGATCGACCCGCTCGATCACCTCGGGCAGGCCGCGCCGGATGAGCTCGAGCGCGACGTCACGCACGCACACGAACGGACGGATCCGCCCGGAGAGCAAGACCTGGATACTGCGCGGGGGGCGCACCAGCACCGTGCCCCGCTGCAGCGCCTCCGCGAGCTGAGAGGGCGATACGGTCAGCGTGAGCATGCCGACACCGCCGACGGACGCCAGGCGCGGCTCGTCGGTGATGGCGAGGCGCGCCGGACTCGCGAATCGTTCCAGGTGAACGGGCCCGGGGAAGCCGATGCCCGGGCGCGCGAGCAGCAGGCCGAGCCCCAGCGCCTCGCGCAGCGCCCGGGGCAGGGCATGCTGCAGCGCCTCGTCCGGATCCCCGTGGGTGACGCAGCGCGTGTCGTAGGCGACCGCCGATTCGACCGCGATGCGCTTCATCCCCGCGGCGATCGCCTCGCTCACCGGGGCGCGGGGCTCCCTTGCCAGGATCAGCTGGTCGACCTTCACCTCGGCGAGGTCGGCGGTGAGGGCGGGATCCTCGGCGCGAGAGGCGAGGATCTTCTGAGTCATGGTGCGGGGCGGATCCCCCGCTCGTGCACGCATGGCCGGACGAGCCTCTCCGTTGAACGCGAGCGGCTGCCCACAGCTCGCTCAGGCAGGCCGCACGGTAGCCGCTCGACGTTCAGGGGGTCAAGCCGGGGAACGCGGATAGACTTCCTCCGGGCGCATCACCCATCGAGGGCGCGGGCGCAAGCCTCGATTCGCCACCCACGACGCCTGCTCTCCCGGGCTTGCCCGACGGCGCGGTGGCCCCGCCCCGAGGCGGAGCGGCCAGCGGGCCGGTATGGCTTGTTGCCTGCTGGAGCCCGTTTCCGCCGAGCGCGCCGGACCGGCCACGGTCGCTCGGGGCGCCCGAGCTGCCGCGCGCCCGGACCCGCCGAAGCGGGCCGGAGACGGACCGCTTCGGGCGCGAGGCCATAAACATTCACCCGCGTCTCCGAAACCGGTAACCTGAGCTGCATGTTCAAGGACTCGCTCCGGCGCCTGGTGGACGATACGGACGGCGGGCTGGCCAGTCTGCTCATGGATTTCGAGGGGATCCCGCTGGAGACGTACTCTCGCGAGGGAGCGGCGTTCGACATCGAGGCCGTGGGCGCGGAGGTCAGCGTGGTGGTCAAGTCGATCCAGCGCGCCACCGAGATGCTCGACGCGGGCGAGGCCCGGGAAGTCGCCTTCAAGAGCGACAAGCTGGTCACGATCATCCGGGTCCTCAACGAGAACTACTTCGTCGCCCTGGCCCTGAGCCCCGACGGCAATTTCGGCAAGGGTCGCTATCTGCTTCGGGTCGCGGCTCCCGAACTCGCGCGCGAGCTCGTCTGACGGTGGCGGCGCGACGTTCGAGCTCCGGCCGCGGCACCGTGTCGGCGACGACCGCGGGGCGGCCCGCGCCGCGCGCCCCGCGGGCAGCGGCGCTGCCGCCGCGCGTCAGGATCCTGGTGCTCAACGGGCCGAACCTCGACCGGCTCGGACGGCGGGAGCCCGAGATCTATGGGGGCTCGACCCTCGAGGAGATCAACGCCGGGTTGGGCGCTCTGGCGCGGGAGCTCGGCCTGGAGGTGGACTGCCGCCAGAGCAACCACGAGGGGGAGCTCATCGACTGGATCAACCGGTCCGACGTGGAAGGCTTCGCGGGGATCCTGCTGAACCCTGGCGCGCTGACCCACACGAGCTTCGCGCTCTACGACGCGCTGCGCGGGATCGACGTCCCGGCGATCGAGGTTCACCTCTCGAACCCCGACGCGCGCGAGGCCTTTCGGCGCCGCTCGCGCGTCGCGCCCGCGTGTGTCGCCAGGGTGGCGGGGTTCGGCAGCGGGTCGTATTCGCTCGCGTTGCGTGGCATGGCGGCGCTCCTCTCGCGACGGCCACCGCCTCGTCGCCGGTGAAGCGCGCCGGCCCCGATGCGAAGGAGCCTTCGCGGCTCGATCGCCATTGTCCGCTTCGGCGGGGTCGGCTACTAGTCTCCGCGGATACCTCCCGGTGGGAAGGCCCATGCAGATTCCGCTCACGCAGTTGAAGGAGCTCCTCGAGACCCTCGATGCCGGAGGCGCCTCCGAGTTCGAGTACGAGGACGAAACCGTTCGTCTCCGCATCGCCCTGGCGCGCGGTGCCCCCGCCGCGGTCACGGTCGCGTCACCCGTCGCGGCGGCGGGCACACCTGCCGCGGCCCCGGCCCCCGCCGCCCCGGCCGAGGATCCGAACACGGTCTACGTCACCTCGCCGTTCGTCGGCACGTTCTACCGCGCCCCCGCGCCGGGCGCGGAGCCGTTCGTCTCCGTGGGCACGGTGGTCAAGGCGGGGCAGACCCTGTGCATCGTGGAGGCGATGAAGCTGATGAACGAGCTCGAGGCCGACGTCTCGGGGACCATCCTGGAGATCCTGGTCGAGAACGGCAACAGCGTCGAGTTCGGTCAGAAGCTCTTCAAGATCCGCAAGGCCTGAGGGCCGATCGCGCTCCGGCCATGTTCAGCAAGGTACTCATCGCCAACCGCGGCGAGATCGCCATGCGCGTCATCCGCGCTTGCCGCGAGCTCGGGATCAAGACGGTCGCGGTGCACTCGGACGTGGACGCCGATGCCCTGCACGTCCGGTTCGCGGACGAAGCGATCTGCATCGGACCGGCGCCATCAGCCTCGAGCTACCTGAACGTCCCCAACATCATCAGCGCCGCCGAGATCACCGCGGCCGACGCGATTCACCCCGGCTACGGCTTTCTGTCGGAGAACGCCGAGTTCGCCAAGGTGGTGGAGCGCTGCCGGCTCAAGTTCATCGGTCCGACGCCGGCGGCGATGGAGCGGTGGGGGGACAAGGTCCGCGCCCGTGAGGCGGCGGCGGCGTTCGGGCTGCCGCTGCTCCCGGGGAGCGAGGTGCTGCAGAGCGCCGCTCACGCCGAGCGCGAGGCCTCCCGCGTCGGCTTCCCGGTGATGATGAAGGCGCGTGGTGGCGGGGGGGGCCGCGGCATGCGCGTGGTGCGGTCGGTGCAGGAGATGGGCCGCGCGTTCGAGTCCGCGACCGCGGAGGCGATGAACGCCTTCAAGAACGCGGAGCTCTACCTCGAGCGCTTCGTCGAGCGCCCGCGGCACATCGAGTTCCAGGTTCTCGCGGATCAGCACGGACAGGTGTGGACGCTGGGCGAGCGCGAGTGCTCGCTCCAACGCCGGAACCAGAAGCTGGTCGAGGAGGCGCCGAGCCCCGCGATGACGCAGGAGCTCCGTGACCGGATGAGCGAGCGCATCCGTGCCGCGGTGCTCGAGACGGGCTACACCACGCTGGGCACCCTCGAGTTCTTGATGGACGAGGACGGCTCCCTCTACTTCATGGAGATGAACACGCGCGTCCAGGTCGAACACCCGGTGACGGAGATGGTCACCGGGCTCGACCTCGTCGTGGAGCAGATCCGGGCCGCGGCGGGCGAGCGCCTGGAGGTGCCCGACACCCGGCCCTGGCGCTTCCGTGGGCACGCCATCGAGTGTCGCGTCATGGCCGAGGACCCGGAGCGCTTCGTGCCCTGGCCCGGGCGGATCACGGAGTATCATCCGCCCGGCGGCGCGGGGGTGCGGGTGGACTCGGGCGTCTACGGTGGGTACACCGTGCCGTCGACCTACGACTCGCTGCTCGCCAAGGTAATCGTTTCCGCTTCGACGCGCCCGCAGGCCCTGGCCCGGATGCGGCGAGCGCTGCGCGAGTTCATCGTGGGTGGGATCCGGACCAACATCCCGTTCCACCAGCGGCTGCTCGACGACCCGGAGGTCGTGGAGGGGCGGATGACGACCCGAACGGTCGAGCGGGTCCTGGCGGCCGGTCAGGCACAGGCGTCCGGCGCGAGCTCGGGCTGACTCGCTGCGGGCCAACCCCGGGTCGGCTACCAGTCGCGTTGCGGCCGCTGCCCGCGGCCACGGTTCCCTCGGCGCTCCGCGCCGGGGGCGCGCGTCGGGGAGGTGCGCCCCTCGACGCGAGGCTATCGGCCCGCCCGCCCTGAGGCCGCCACGGCACGGCCGGGCCGGTCCCCGGTCGCAGCCGCCATGCCCCCGTCGGGAGCGCCTGCGACGCCGCTCAGTCCCGCGGTCTGCGGGAGCCTCCGCGGAGCGCGCGAGGAGGCCTGCGGCCAACGTTCTCGGCCCGGAAGGCGGACGGGCAGAGGTCGTTGACCGAGCAGGCTTCGCAGGCGGGGGAACGCGCCGTGCAGATCCGCCGTCCGTGGAAGATGACGGTGTGACCGAGCAGATCCCACTGCTCGCGCGGGAAGAGCGTGACCAGGTCGCGCTCGACCCTCGCGGGGTCGTCGTGCTTGGTCCAGCCGAGGCGCTGGGAGAGCCGGAGGACGTGGGTGTCCACGACCACCCCTTCAGGGGCTCCGAAGGCCACGCCCAGCACCACGTTCGCTGTCTTTCGTCCCACCCCCGGCAGCGCGACGAGCTCGGCGAGGGTGGCCGGCACCTCGCCACCGTGTCGCGCGACCAGTTGCTTCGAGAGCGCCACGACGTGGCGCGCCTTCTGGCGGTACATCCCGATTCGATCGAGGGCTGCCTCGACCTCGGCGAGCGGTGCCTCGCTCAGTGCCGCCGCGGATGGCCACCGCGCGAACAGGGCCGGTGTGACCCGATTGACCGCGACGTCGGTCGTCTGCGCCGAGAGCACCACGCTCACGAGCAGGGTGAACGGGTCGCGATGGACGAGCTCGCAGCGCGCGTCGGGGTGCTGCGAGCGGAGCCGGGCGAAGGTCGTCGCCGCCTCGCGGAGGGCGCGCGACCGAGCCACCCTCAGCCCTCGTCCTCGGTCGGAGCGGGCGCGGGGGTCGAGGAAGCGGGAGGGCTCGAGTCCCGATCCCCGGGCGCGGAGCCTACCGACGGCGTCGTGTGACCACCGTTCTGGTCGCCCGTTGCCTCGCTGCCGTCCTCACGATCGCTGGTTTCGCCGACGACCTCCATGGCCACGACGCGCTCGCCCTCCTCTATCCGCATCACCTTGACGCCCTGGGCCACACGGCCGGTTTCGCGGATCTCCGCGACCGAGGTGCGGAGGGTCTGCCCACGATCCGTGATGAGCACCACCTCGTCGGACGGCATCACGAGCGAGATCCCCACCACCGGACCGTTCCGCTCGCTGGCGTCGATCAAGATCACCCCCTTGCCGCCGCGGTTCTGCTCCCGGAACTCGTCGAGGCTCGTGCGCTTGCCGTAGCCGCGCTCGCACAAGGTCAGCACCTGGGTGCGGTCGGGCTCCGTGTGCGCCATCCCCACCACCTCGTCGTCTTCGTCGAGCTCGATGGCCTTGACGCCATTGGCACCGCGCCCCATCGGCCGGACCTGCTGTTCGTCGAAGCGGATGCACTTGCCCTTCTTGGTCGCGATCAAGAAGTGCGCCGTGCCATCGGTGACGCACGCGGTCAGGAGTTGGTCGTCGTCGGCGATCTTGACGCCGATGATCCCCGAGGCGCGGAAATTCTGGTACCCGAGCACGCTGGTCTTCTTGATCTGCCCGCGGCGCGTCAGCGTGGTGACGTAGCGCCCCTCCTGGAACGTCGGCACGGGGGCGATGGCGGCGACGCGCTCGCCGGGCTCCATCTCGATGAAATTGACGATCGCTCGCCCCTTGCTGTTGCGGGCCGCCTGCGGGATCTCGAATACCTTTTTGACGTAGACCTTGCCGCGGTCGCTGAAGAAGAAGACGTAGGAGTGGGTCGACTCGATGAAGAGCTGATTGACGAAGTCGTCGTCCCTCGCCTCCATGCCCCGGTTGCCCTTGCCGCCGCGCCGCTGGGCCTTGTAGTCCGCCAGGCTGGTCCGCTTGATGTAGCCCTGGTGAGAGATGGTCACCACCATCTCCTCCTCCTGGATCAGATCCTCGACCTGGATCTCGCCCTCGTTCTCGACGATCTCGGTCCGTCGCGGCTCACCATGCTTCTGCTTGACCTCCTCCAGCTCGCCGACGATGACGTCCATCAGCAGCCGCTCGTCGGCCAGGATGGCACGGAGCGTGGCGATGCGGTCCGCGAGCTCTCCGTATTCCGCCGCCAGCTTGTCCTGCTCGAGCCCCGTGAGCCGTGCCAGGCGCATGTCGAGGATCGCCTTCGCCTGCCGCTCACTGAGGAGGTACTCGCCGCGCGCCAGCGCGGCCTCGATCTCCGCCTCGGGTCGCCCCGCGCGGCGCACGAAGGCCTGCAGGCCGTGGAGCGGCAGCCGCATCAGCCGCTCTCGAGCGACGTCGGTGTCGGGGGACTCGCGGATGGTCCGGATCACGACGTCCACGTCGGTGACCGCCATGCCGAGCCCCTCCACGATCTCCCGGCGGCGCTCCGCCTCCGCCAGCTCGAACCGAGTCCGGCGGCTGACCACGTCGCGCCGGTGCTCGATGAAGTGGATCAGCGTCTCCTTCAGGTCGAGGACGGCGGGGCGGCCGTTGACGATGGACAGGTTGATGACCCCGAAGGAGGCCTGCATGTCCGTCTGCAGGTAGAGCTGGTTGAGGACCACCTGGGGGAATACGTCCTTCTTCAGCTCGATGACCAGGCGCATGCCGTCACGGTCGCTCTCGTCTCGGACCTCGCGGATCCCCTCGATCCGCCGGTCCCGGATCAACTCGCCGATCTTGGCGTGCAGCCGGGCCTTGTTCACCTGATACGGGATCGCGACCACCACGAGCTGTTCACGGTCGGTCCCCGGGACACGCTCGACTTCGGCCCGGGCGCGCATGATCACCGTGCCGCGGCCGGTCCGGTACGCCTGGTGGATGCCGGCGCGGCCATAGATGATCCCGGCCGTGGGGAAATCCGGTCCGAGGACGAACTGCATCAGCTCCTCGACGGTGGCGTCGGGGTGACGAATGAGGTGCACCGTGGCGTCCACGACCTCACCCAGGTTGTGCGGCGGGATGTTCGTGGCCATGCCGACCGCGATCCCCCCGGCGCCGTTGACGAGCAGGTGGGGGAACCGGGTCGGCAGCACCACCGGCTCCTGGAGGCGCTCGTCGAAATTGGGCGAGAGGTCGACCGTCTCCTTCTCGATGTCGGCGAGCAGCTCCACCGCGATGGGTGCCAGCCGGCACTCGGTGTAGCGGTAAGCGGCGGCCGGGTCGCCGTCGACCGAGCCGAAATTGCCCTGCCCGTCCACCAGGGGGTGGCGCATGGAGAAGTCCTGCGCCATGCGGACGAGGGCGTCGTAGACGCTGGCGTCGCCGTGGGGGTGGTACTTGCCGAGGACGTCACCGACGACCGTCGCGCACTTGCGGTACCCCGACCCGGGAGCGAGCCCGAGCTCGTGCATCGAATAGAGGATCCGACGGTGAACGGGCTTGAGGCCATCGCGGACGTCGGGGATCGCCCGCCCGATGATGACGCTCATCGCGTAGTCGAGGTACGACGTCCGCATCTCGTCCTGGATGCTGACGACCTGCTCGGAGGCGGGGGCGGGGGGGGTTTCTTCGGGCATGAGGGAAGGGCGCGAATTCGAGCGGCACCGGGGCGCGCCGTGTCCACGGGTGCACCCTCGAGGTACCGCAGCGCCCGCTCGCGCGCAACCCGGCCGGGCCCAGGACCTCCCACGCCCAGCCGCGGCGCCGCGGGCGCAGGATCAGAAGAAATTGCCGATGGTGAACTCGAACACGCGGGGCTCCTCCGTGGGGAGGCGGCGGATGGGGAAGCCCCACTCGAAGCGGAGCGGCCCCATCGGGGAGAACCAGCGGAAGCCCGCGCCGTACGAGGTGCGCATTCGCGCGAGCGTCGACAGGCCGTCGAAGCAGGGCTGCTGGACCGCCGGGATCGCGTTGCCCTGGGCCGCCTCGCAGTAGTTCTGCTCGAGGTTCCAGGCGTTGCCGGCGTCGGTGAAGATGACCCCGCGGACGTTCAGGCTCTCCACGATCGGGAACTCGAGCTCCAGGTTCTGCACGTACATCAGGTTGCCGCCGATGTTCGCCCCCCCGGTGTAGGGGGCGCTGTTTGGATCGGTGCTCGAGGTCAGGGGTAGGCGCGGCCCGACGGTGCGGAAGCGGTAGCCGCGGAGGTCGAGGATGCCGCCGAGGAAGAAGCGCGCGAAAATGGGGACACCGTCGGCGGTGGGGCTGGTGACGTGGCCGGCCTCCAGGTTCAGCTTGAGGACGATCTTCTTCGGCAGCGGGAAGTAGAACCGCGCGATGCCGCGGTGGCGCAGGAACTGGTTCTCCGAGCCGAGCACCGAGGTCGCGAGCTCGGTCGAGCCGCGGAGGTAGACCCCCGCCGTCGGAAAGAGGCGGTTGTCCCGCGTGTCGAGCGTGATCGCGGGACGAACGCTGGAGGTGAAGCCGTCGTTGAAGAGGTTGGCGAGCGGCAGGCGTCGGAAGACGCTGATGCCGCTGGAGGTCCCGAAGAAGGTGCTCTGGTTCTCGGTCGAAACCTCGTCGTAGGTGCCGGTGTAGGTTAGCGACGCGGCCAGCTTCGGCTCGATGAGGGGGTAGCCGAAGGTGAGCGCGCCGCCGAGGCTCGACTGGGCGAAGTCCGTGTAGATGCGGAGCTGGTCGAACAGATCCACGGACATGCTGAAGCGGGAATTGAGCAGGTAAGGCTCGATGAACTGGAGGTTGGCCTGGCGGCGGAGCCCGCTGATCTGTCCCTGGAGCGAGACGTTCTGGCCGTGCCCGAAGAAGTTGGCCTGCTGGACCTGCGCCGTCGCGATGAAGTTCTCGATGCTCGAGAACCCCACGCCGACCTGGAACGTCCCGGTGGGCCGCTCGGTCACCTCGATGTAGACGCGGAGCCGATCGGGGGCGGAGCCCTCCTCGGTCGAGACGTCCACGCGCTCGAAGTAGCCGAGCGCGGTGATGCGCTTGCGGGAATCCTCGAGGTTCGTCTCGTGGAAGGGCTGCCCCTCCTCCACCTCGAGCTCGCGGCGCAGGACACGATCGCGCGTCTTCGTGTTGCCCCGGAATTCGATCCGCTCGAAGCGCACCAGCGGTCCGCGCACGACGGGGACGACCACGTCCACCTCGTGGCGCGCCTCGTCCAGCCGGGTTTCCGGGCTCGCCTCGACGTTCGCGAAGCCGTGGTCCCGGTACATGGTGCGGATCGCCTGCAGGTCCTCCAGGAGCTCCGCGCGGTTGAAGTAGTCGCCGGGCTGGGCCCGGACCAGGTTCCGCAGGTGGCGCCGCCCGTTGATTGGTTCGACCTCGGCGCCGCCCTCGCCGCGCTCGTACACGCGGAGCTGGCGGATGCGGTACCGGGGGCCCTCCTCGATGGTGATCGAGATCTCGATGCCGGAGCGGTCGGGCGTGAGCATCACCCGCGGCGTGGCGACGGCGACCTCGAGGTAGCCGCGATCGTAATAGAGCGCGCTCAACATCGCGATGTCGCGCTCGAAGGCGTCCTGTCGATACGGCCCCCCGGAGCCGAACCGGAGGATGCTCTCCTTCCCGGTGAGCATCACCTCCCGGAGCTCACGGTCGGAGACGTGATCGTTGCCAATGAAGGTCACCCGCTTCACGGTGACGGCTCCGTGCTCGGTCACGGTGAGCTTGACGACGACCTCGTTGTTCTTCTGCGGGATGATCTCGCTCTCGACCTCGGCGAGAAAGTAGCCCTTCTCCGCGTACAGATCGCGGATCTTCTGGATGCTGCGGGCGACCGCGGCCGGGCTCAGGATGGTGTCCTTGCGAAGCTCGATCCCCTCCTCGATGTCCTCGTCGTCGATCTTGTCGTTGCCCTCGATCTCGATACGCTGGATGCTGGGCCGCTCGCGGACGAGGAAGCGCAGGACGACGCCCTCGTCGGCGCGGGTGAGGTCCACCTCGACGTCGTCGAAGAAGCCCGAGTTCCACAGCTCGCGGACGTCCTGCCGGAGCGTCCCGGGGTCGAAGGCCGTCCCCACCCGTTCGCGGAGATAGCTCAGGATGTCCTCGCGGGTGACGCGGCGGTTGCCGGCCACCTCGATGGCGAGGATCGGCTGCCCGGCGACCTGCTCGGCCTCACTGGTCGGCAGTGTGACCGGGGTGGCGCTGACCGGAGCCGGGCCCGCGGCCCCGACCGCTTGGGCGAGGGCGCGGCCGGGCGCCGCCAGAGCCACGGCGACGGCGAGGGCCAGCAGCACGCGGAGGCGTCCAGGGACGGCGCGCGGCGAGCGCGCGTCGACGACGGCGCCTCGGCGGCGTCGCGCGTGCCCGGCGGCCGTTTCCGGGTGGGTTGGCTGGGGTCCGTGCATGGTGCGGGGCGGCCGTCGGAGGGGGACGAGCGAAATCGAAACGGGGCACGCCGGCCGGAAGGCAGGGACCGGGAGCACGCTGTCGTCGGCGCGGCAGCCCACGTAGCCTACTGCGGGGTGCTCCTCAAGCGCGGGGGAAGCCCGGCCCGACGAATCTTCGAGGAAGTTCGCGCAGGAGCGGCCTCAACAAGCCCCGGAGCGGTCGCGGATGAAGTGCTTGACATGCGTTTAGCATCCCCGCATAGACTCCCCGCACTCGCTCGCGGACCGAGGTCCCGGACTGGCCGTAGCCCGGTGGGCTGCGCTCTCATCGGGTTCGTTCGTTCGCCCCAGCGGGCACCGCCATGGCACAGCAGCGCCGCCCTCCCAAAGCCGGTCGAGGTCCTGGAGCGGGGGCCCCGCCCGAGCCTTCGCCCGCGGCTGCGGAGCAAGCGGCGCCGCTCCACGAGCTCGCGCAGTCCCGGTACCTCAACTACGCGCTCTCGGTCATCACGAGCCGGGCGCTGCCCGACGTCCGCGACGGGCTCAAGCCCGTCCAGCGCCGCATCCTGTATACGATGTGGGAGCAGCGGCTGACCGCCGAGAACAAGCATCGCAAGTGCGCCAAGGTGGTGGGCGAGGTCCTCGGCAACTACCACCCCCACGGCGACGCGAGCGTCTACGACGCGTTGGTGCGGATGGCGCAACCGTTCTCCTTGCGGGTGCCGCTCGTGGACGGCTCGGGGAATTTCGGGTCGCTGGACGGGGATCCGCCCGCCGCCATGCGCTACACGGAGTGCCGACTGTCGCGCATCGCCCCGGAGCTCCTCGCCGAGCTCGCTCAGGACACCGTGCAGTTCCTGCCGAGCTACGACGGCACCCGAACGGAGCCGTCCGTCCTCCCGGCGCGCCTGCCGAACCTGCTCGTGAACGGCGCCACCGGCATCGCCGTCGGGATGGCGACCAACATCCCCCCCCACAACCCCGAGGAGGTGTGCGCAGCCGCCGTCCGGTTGCTCGACGCGCTGGTCGACGGTCGCGAGCTGTCGACGCGGGAGCTCTGCCGCACCATCAAGGGCCCGGATTTCCCGACCGGGGGCCAGATCGTCTCCACGGCCGAGGAGCTGAAGGCCGCCTACGAGGCGGGCCAGGGGACGATCAGGCTCCGCGGCACGTGGGAGGTGGGCCCCACCACGCGCGCCGGCAAGACCCTGTACATCACCAGCGTCCCTTACGCGGTCAACAAGGCGACGCTAGTCGAGCGGATCGCGGAGCTGGTGACCACGCGCAAGCTGCCTCCGCTGCTCGACGTCCGGGACGTATCGACGAGCGACGTCCGCATCGAGCTGCTGCTGAAGAAGGACGCCGACGAGCAGAAGGTGCTCGCGTACCTCTACAAGAACACGCCGCTACAGACCAATTTCAACATGAACCTGACCTGCCTCGTGCCCACCGAGAACCCGGGCGTGGGGCGGCCGGAGCGGCTCGACCTGCAGGCCGTGCTCTGGCACTTCCTCCACTTCCGCTTGGAGGTGGTCACCCGGCGCCTCCAGCACGAGCTCGAGGCGATCGAGCGGCGCGCACACATCCTGGACGGCTTCGCCGCCGTCTTCGATGCGCTCGACGAGATCCTGCGCATCATCCGCAAGTCGGAGGGCAAGGCCGACGCGGCGCAGCGGATCATGGCCCGATTCGCGCTCGACGCCGAGCAGACCGACGCCATCCTCGAGCTCAAGCTCTACCGGCTGGCGCGGCTCGAGATCCTGGTCATCCGCCAGGAGCTCGAGGAGAAGCGCCGGCGGGCCAAGGAGATCAAGAAGCTCCTCGGGGACGCTGCCGGCAAGGGCCGGTGGGGGATCGTGCGCCGAGAGCTCGAGGAGGTGCTCGCTGCGTACGGCCGGCGCGACGCGCGGCGGACCTCGTTCGACTCGACGGCGGAGGAGCCGTCGTTCTCGGTCGAGGACTTCATCGTGGAGGAGGACAACCACGTGCTGCTGTCCGCCGACGGCTGGGTGAAGCGGCAGAAGGAGATCAAGGATCCGAGCGCGACCCGTCTCCGGGAGGGAGACCGGGTGCTCGCCTGTGTGGTCGGCTCCACCCGCGCGAGCGTCGTGTTCTTCTCGACCTTCGGCACCGCCTATACTTGCCGGATCGCCGATCTCCCGGCCACGACCGGGTACGGGGAGCCGATCCAGAAGCTCTTCAAGCTGCGCGACGGCGAGGCGATCGTCGCCGCCCTCTCGCTTGACCCACGAGTGGTCGGGGACATCACCGAGCTCGAGGGGCATTACCCCGAGACGTTCGCCGTGGCCGCGACCACGGACGGATACGCGCTGACCTTCGGCTTGAGCGCGTTCGCGGAGCCGAGCACGCGCAGCGGGCGGCGGTTCGCCAAGCCGGCCGCGGGGGCCACGGTGGTGGGCGTCTGCCCGGTGCACGGGGAGGAGACGATCATCGCCGCCACGCGACAGCGGCGCGTGCTCCTCTGCGCGGTGGCGGAGATCAACTACCTGTCCGGTCCCGGTCGCGGCGTACAGCTCATCAAGATCACGGGCGAGGATGATCGTCTGCTGGCGATCAAGGCCGCTGCGGACGAGCGTGACACGCTGACGCTGCGGACGAGCCTCGGCGGGGAGCAGCGGGTCAACGCGGCCAAGTACGAGGTGACGAGCCGCGGCGGGCGGGGTCGGGAGATCCTCAGGCGCGGCACCCTGGAGGAGGTCGTCCCCGAGCCGCCGATCGCGCCCGCGAGCCTGGCCGTGGAGGAGTGACGCTCGATGGCGCAGCCCAAGTCATCCTACACCGCCGAAGACATCACGGTCTTGGAGGGGCTGGAGCCGGTTCGCAAGCGACCCGGCATGTACATCGGGGGCGGCGGCGCCGCGGGGCTTCATCACCTGCTGTGGGAGCTCTTGGACAACGCGGTCGACGAGGCCATGAACGGCTTCGCCAGCGAGATCACCGTCACGCTGCATGGGGACGGCAAGTCCGCCACGGTGACCGACAACGGTCGCGGGATCCCGGTCGACACCCACCCGAAGTTCAAGCGCTCCGCGCTGGAGCTCATCTTCACCACCTTGCACGCGGGTGGCAAGTTCGAGAACAAGAGCTACCGGACGGCGGGGGGGCTGCATGGCGTCGGGGCCTCCGTGACCAACGCGCTGAGCGCCAGGCTCGTCGCGCGGGTCAAGCGCGACGGCGCGGAGTGGGAGATGGAGTTTCGCGGCGGCGTCCCCCAGCACAAGCTCCGGCGGGTGGGGGCGGCGCGGGGCACGGGGACGTCGATCTTCTTCCACCCGGATCCGACGATCTTCCCGAAGACCGACCTCAACGCCGAGCTCATCCGCGAGCGCCTGGAGATCACGAGCTACCTGCATCGCGGCCTGCGGGTGGTCTTCTTCGATGAGGGGGCAGGGGAGCGGGTCGTCTTCGCGCACGAGGAGGGGCTGACCGAGTACCTCGCCAAGATCCGCTCCCAGCGCGGCGCGCGGCCGCCGCACGAGGCGCCCTTCTCACTCTTCCGCGAGAACGACCTGCGGATCGACGTCGCGCTGCAGTGGACGGACGCCACGGAGGAGCACCTCCGCAGCTACGTGAACGGGATCCCGACGGCCTCCGGCGGCACGCACGAGAACGGGTTGCGCACCGGCGTCGCCAAGGCGATCCGCAACTACATCGACACGCACGGACTCACGCCTCGCGGGGTGTCGATCGGCGCCGAGGACATCCGGGAGGGGTTGTTCGGGCTGCTCAGCATTTTCATCTCTGATCCGCAGTTCCAGGGACAGACGAAGGAGCGCCTGAACAACCCCGAGGTGCAGTCATTGGTCGACGCGGCGGTCCGACCGTCGCTGGAGCAGTGGCTCAATTCGAACCGGTCCGCCGCCGAGCAGATCGTGGCACGGATCATCCTGGCGTCCCGCGCCCGGGCCGCTTCGCGCGCCGCGGCGGACGCGGTGTCGCGCAAGACCGCGACCTCGGGGCGTCTGACCCTGCCCGGCAAGCTCAGTGACTGCAGCAGCGCCGCCCGGGAGGAGACAGAGCTCTTCATCGTCGAGGGGGACTCCGCCGGGGGCTCGGCCAAGCAGGGCCGTGATCGGAACACGCAGGCGATCCTGCCGCTCCGAGGCAAGGTCCTCAACACGGAGTCGCTGAGCCTGAAGAAGGTGCTCGAGAACAAGGAGCTCGCCGATCTCGTCACCGCGCTCGGCTGCGGCGTGGGCGCGGGGTTTGACCTGGCTCGTCTCCGCTACCAGCGGGTCATCATCCTCGCGGACGCCGACTCCGACGGCCACCACATCACGACGCTCCTACTGACGTTCTTCTACCGGCACCTGCGCGAGCTCATCGTGTCCGGGCGCGTCTTCGTCGCGGTTCCCCCGCTGTACCGGATCGACGTCGGCAAGGAGACGTTCTGGGCCGCCGATGACGCTCACCGGGATCAGATCCTCGCCCGACGAGGGAAGGGGGCTGGGCGGCCGGAGATTACCCGGTTCAAGGGGCTGGGCGAGATGCCACCCCAGGTGCTCTGGGACACGACCCTCAACCCGGTCACGCGGCGTCTGCTGCGCGTGGAGATCGCGGACCCGCTCGAAACCGATCGCGTCGTGAACGAGTTGATGGGCAAGGACCCGGGGGCGCGCTTTCACTTCATCATGGACCGCGCGGACGAGGCGAGCGATCTCGACGTGTGAGCCGTGGGTCAGAAGTCGCCGCGCAGGCCGACCCCGATGCCCCGAGGGGCGGGCGTGAACGCGACCGGAGCGTCGTGGCGTCGGCGGTGCGGCGCCGTCACGTGGAGGACGGTGGCGGCCACGAGGAGGCCCACGCCGCCGCCGATCAGGACGTTCGCGCGATCGGCGTTCGTGAACGCCTCGGCGTTGAGGGCCGCGCCCTGGGCGTCCGTGCAGGCCAGTTCGGGGCAGAGCTTCTCCGACTCCTCCCGGCGGTCGAGCGCCACCACGCCGAAATAGGCGCCAGCCCCGGTCGCGGCGAGCCCGACCAAGCCGACGCCGAGGGAGAGGCGCCGCTGCGTGGTGCCGGGAGTCCTCTCGGGGCGGCGGTCCACGGTCGACGGACCCGAGGGGGGGGCGGGCGCGACGGGCGCGCGATCGCCGGCGCCCGGGGGGCCCGGCGGGGGGAGCTCTAGCAGCGGTGGGATCTCGACCCTCAGTCGCTCGCCCTCACCCGCGACGACGACCGAGCCTGCCCACTCGCGCCTGCCCTCGGCCGTCGCCCGAACGACGTGCTCGCCGGGGTCGAGCGGGAAGGAAGCGCTCGTGTCGACGAGCGGCAACGGGGCGCCGTCGCCCTCCACCGCGAAGCCCGGCAGCTCACGCTCGGACCCGACGACGACCACGGTGACGAAGGAGAGGCGGGGCTCCAGCGCGGCGAGGTGCTCGGTGGCGCGCGCCTCTCGATCCTGACGTCGGTCGGCGCGGGCCATGGCGCGCGCCTCGTTGAAGCGCAGCCAGGCGCTCGCCGTTCGGCCCGTCTGCTCGTAGCAGATGGCGAGCAGGAGGACGGTGCCTCCCGCGGGATCGGCACGGTGGCTCGCCTCCAGCTTGGGGCAGGCCTCGGCGTATTTCCCCTCCTGGATGAGGGTGGTGGCTTCGCGAAACAGCGTCTCGGCGACGGCCTCTCCGCTGACGGCCGGCTGGGCGCCGACCGCGGGCGCCAGCGCCAGCAGCGCCACGAGCAGGGCCGACGCGCGCGCTCGCCGAGTCATGGCCCAGAGTTATCGACGGGTGTCCACGGTGGTGTCAATCACCGCGCGTCGAGGGGGGGCCTCCGCCTCGCCGGTTCGGTCAGCGCGTGCCGCGACCCCGGGACCTGTCGCCGCGCTCACCCTCGGCGGGGGAAACCAGCGATTCGGGGTCGACGCCGCTCGGGAGCGCTGCGGGGCGCTCGCGCTCGGGGTCGCGCTGGGGGCGGGGGGCTCCGCGAGGGCGGGTCGCGGGGGCGGGGCGTCGGCGGGGACGACCACGGGTGGCGGAGCCGGCAAGGCCTGAGTGTCGGCGGGCTCTGCGCGGCTGGCCGCGTAGTCCGCCTCCGCCGGGGAGGAGTGACCGGGGCCGGAGGTGCGCATGAATGCGATCGTGCCGGCGACCGCGACGCCGGCGACGAGCACGGCGGCTCCCGCGCCGAGCAGTACCGGGGCGTGTCGCGTGCGGCGGGTTTCGCCGCTCTTGACCGTGGTGGCCGCCACCAAGGGCTCGCTGCCGGGGCGCGGCGCACCAGCACGCGGTCTGAACTTCGCCTTGGGGCCCAAGGTTCCGACGATGCGGTCGACGCTGAGGCGTGAGGTCGCGTCGGCGTGGGGCGCCAGCGCATAGGCGAGCTCGGCGACGCTCTGGTAGCGGTCCTCGGGCTGTTTCTTGAGGCACGTCTCGACCGTCGTGGCGAGGCCCTCGGGAACGTCGGGACGGTGGAGCTGGATCGGGGGTACCGGATCGCCGATGACGGCGGCGACGACGCCGGTCACGCTGTCCGCGTCGTAGGGGACTTGCCCGGTGAGCAGCTCGTAGAGCACGACGCCCAGCGACCAGATGTCCGAGCGCTCATCGACCTCCTTGCTGTTCCGGACCTGCTCGGGCGACATGTACATCGGCGATCCGAGCATCGTCTTGGTTCGCGTGAGCTCCTGCTCCCCCTCGCCGATCCGCGCCTGGTGGGTGGCCTTCGCGATGCCGAAATCGAGCACCTTGATCAGCGCCGAGCCGTCCGAGCGATGAGTCAAGAACAAGTTCGATGGCTTGATGTCCCGGTGGATGAACCCGACGCTGTGCGCCTCCGCGATCGCCTCGCACGCCTGGAGCACGTAATCGACGGCCAGCGCCGGTGGGAGGCTGCCCCGTTCGGCGAGGACCTCCGACAGGTCTGTGCCGACCAGGTACTCCATCACCATGTACGGAGAACCCGTGTCCAAGGTCCCGACGTCGGTGACCCGCGCGACGTGCTCGCTGCGGAGCCTGACGGCGGCCTGCGCCTCGCGGCAGAAGCGCGCGACGTCCACCTCGCTGCGCACGGCGTTCGGGAGCAAGAACTTCAGCGCGACCCGCTCGTCGAGCTGCAGGTGGCGCGCCGCCACCACGACGCCGACCCCGCCGCTCCCAAGGACCTGCTCGACCTTGAACTTGCCGGCGATGACATCCCCGGGCTTCACGGGAGCGGCTGACCATTCGGTGCTCATGCGGCGGGCGCTCGTTCCGACCTCGAGCGGAGCGAGCCCCCAGGCCACTTTACCCCAGCGTGACGGCGTGGACATCACCCCGCGGGGGGAGGACGGATGCCGGCCCGCGAGCCTACCCTCGCGCTTCACCCCTCGGGCCGGCTCCGCGCGGAGACTACTGCGTCACCCGCAGCGTCGAACGCAGGCCGTAGCTCATCGAAGCGGGGATGGGGCGGCCGGCCACGTCGATCCCGGTCGCGACCCGCTCCTGGTGCGTCACCGCGGTGGCGAGCACGGAGTTCGAATGGAACCGATACCCGAGCAGGTGAGCGAACCACCTACCGCGGGTGCCCGAGCCCGGGTCGTCGCCGCATTCCTCGCAGTTGAGGGGGTTATTGTCGCACCAGGTGCACGGCGCGACGAAAGACGGGGCGACGAGGGGCCGCAACTCTCGGGTCAACGCGGCCAGGGTTTCGGGCCTGAAGGCGAGCAGGTCGGGCACCGTCGTCTCGCTCGGCTCCGGGCTCGAGTAGAGCTCGCCGGCGAGGACGGCGCGCCGCGCCGATGTCTCGCCGTTGGCGATGATCAGCTCCACCAGGCGCTCGGCCTGGAGCAACTGCTCGGCCTCGGCCCCCTCCGGGCCAAACTGGCCCTCACCGTAAGGCCCCACGTAGGGGTTATTGAGGTCCCGCTGGTAGGTCAGGTGCGTACAGTAGAAGTCGAACTGCGCCCCGTTCTCCCGCACGCGCAGCGGGAGCCTCAGAGCCCCCTTCTGCCAGGCGAAGGAGGGGAGCCGGTAGAGCTCCGGTGCCTCGTCGGGGACGGCCTGGAGCGTCTCACGCAGGGCGAGCACGGCGACACCGGCGCTGCGCCCGAACACCCAGCGGTCCTCCGACTCCGTGGTGCATGTCGCCTCCGCCTCGGGCAGCGTGCGCTGCTCCGCGAGTGCCGGGATGAGGCACCCGAAGCATTGCATCCCACCCTGGCCGAGGGTGTCGCCGACCAGGAAGGGGACCGCCGGGCCGAGGCACAGCCGCTCTTCGGTGAGGCACCGGGTCGCCCGGTCACCGGGGCCCGCGAGCGAGACACCGTCCTCGGAGCAGCGCTCCGCGGCGCACGCGAGCAGGTCGTGTGCCGCTGCTGCGGCGTCCCCCTCGCAAGGGATCGGGACCGAGGGCGGCAGGTCGCCTTCACGCGTCGTGAGATCGCCCGTCACGGTGAGGTCCGGGTCGTCCGAGCGCACTACCAGGTATCGGTCCTCCGTCGCGGCCTCGATCGCGTCGAGGTACTCGGGGACGTAGACCTCGTTGAGGCAGACCAGATCGGCGTCGAGATTCGCGACCACCTCAACCATCGCCTCCGCGCGCTGGTCCACGTCGCGCATGAAGTAGTCGGAGAGCTGGGTCGCGAAGGTTTCGATGGTCACGTCGACGGGCAGCCCGCAGTCCGTGAGGGGGGAGGACGAGGCGCGCTCGTCCGGGCAGATCCAGACCTCGTGCGGGTACTCGTCCCCGTCGCCGACGCCGTAGATGGTGAAGCTGGTCCCCGACTTGAGATCCGCGAGCTCGACGGCGAGCGGCGTCGTCTCCCCGGAGGGCCGCATCGCGAACAGCGCCTGGACGTCGAAATTCCCGCCGATGTCGGTGTACCCGGCGGGGTCCACGGCGGAGGTCAGGCCCGGGCACTCCGGCGCCGTCCCCCCGAAGGGGACGGCCCGGAAGGCGAGGTTGAGCGTGGTCGGGTCGGCCGTCGTGGCGGCGATCCCGGCCTCGAGCGTTTCGTCACGGTAGTCCACGACCGCGTGCACGAAGCGCACCAGCGTCGAGTTCGCCGACGAGGGGGTCTCCGGCAACACCTCGAGCGACGCGGCCTCCGCCCCGGTGCCCACCAGCGCGAGCGTCACGGTCTGCTCGGCCTCGAGGGTCGCCGACGCCGCCGCGACCGCGGCGTCCGTACAGCTTCCACCTTCCTCGATCACGTGGAACGAGTAGGTCCCCGGCTCGAGGCCGATGCGGGCCGTCACGTCCTTGTAGGCGAGCCCAGGGGGACAGTCCTGGCCCGCGGCTTGGAGCAAGGGACGGGACCGGGTGAAGGAGCTTCCCTCCCGTCGGATGCAGAGATCGAAGCGCGCCGGATCGGGCAGAAGTTGAGCGAGCCGCAGGCCCGCCGTGCCTTCGGCGGGCAGGGTGCACCCGGGCCCCGGCGCCGGGACGAGATCGACCCGCTCGAAGTCGAACAGGAGCTGGCAGCTCGTACAACCGAGGGCCAGCGATGCCGCCAGCGCGGCGCGGGAAGATGGGCGAACCACCGACAAGAGGTTTCCAGAGGTCCTTCGCAGGGTCAATCGTTCGTTGCCCCGGAGGCCCGCCGCCGGGATCGCCCTGGGGCGCGGGCGGTCCCCTCACCGGTACTCGGCCACGTCGATGCCATATCGGCGGAGCCACCGGTGGATCTGCATGCGCTCCTTGCCGAGCTCACGGCCGACCGCGGCCACGTTGCCGCGGTTGCGGAGCAGGAGCTCCCGGAGCTCGTCCGCGCTCGGCGCGCGTGACGCCTCCGGGGCGCGGGCCCGCTCGGCGGGGTTCGGCGCGGCGGCTGGGGTCCCGTACCCCACCATCGCCTCCTGCACGGCCTCGGGGAGGTGCTCCGCGGTCAGCCGCTCACCCGTCGCGATCGCGACCGCGCGCTTGATGCACGCCTCGAGCTCCCGCACGTTGAGCGGCCAATCGTAGTGCAGGGCGCCGATCATGAAGGACAGGTCCGGTCGCAGGTGTGGGCGCCCCTGGCGGGCCAGGAAGGTGGTGACGAGCTGCAGCAGGTCCTCCTTGCGCTCGCGCAGCGGAGGCAGTGCCACCTCCGCCTCGGCGAGGCGGCCGAGCAGGTCCGCGCGGAAGGCGCCCGTGGCGACCAGACGGCGCAGGTCACGGTTGGTGGCGCCGATGATCCGCACGTCCGCGGGCTCGGGCGCGGTCGCGCCGAGCGGGAACACCTCCTTGCGCTCGATGGCGCGCAGCAACTTGGCCTGCGCGTCGGGTGGCAGCTCGCCGACCTCGTCCAGCAGGAGGGTGCCGCCGTGCGCGGCGCGGAACAGCCCGGGCTTGTCCCGCTCTGCGCCCGAGAACGCGCCCCGACGGTAGCCGAAAAGCTCACTCTCTAGGAGGTTGCTCGGGATGGCGGCGCAGTTGACGGCGCAGAAGGCGCCGCGCCGGCCGCTCATGCGGTGCAGGTCGCGCGCCGCGACCTCCTTGCCGGTGCCGGTTTCGCCGAGGACGAGGACGTTGAGCGTCGCGGCGGCGATCCGCTCGAGATGGGCGGCGATGCGGTCGAGGGCGCGCCCGCCCACCAGACTGGTGCCAGCGCGACATCGCCGCTCGGCGCCACCCACCATCACGCCGTCGATGCGATAGCGGGCGTAGTCGGAGGCCCCGCGATCGACCACCTTCAGGATCGCGTCGCCGATCCGGAGCTCGCTGCCCGCCTCGACGCGCGCGACCTCGACCCGCCGGCCATCGACGAACGTGCCGTTGCGGCTGTCGAGATCGCGCAGGATTCCCGTCGTCCCCTGCCACTCGATCTCGGCGTGGCGCCGGGACACGGCGCTCACCGGCAGGAAGACGGCGAGGTCGGGGTCCCGGCCGAGGGTCGTCTTCCCCGGCCGGAGGGGCCAGGCCGCCGGCAGGGACACGAACGGCTCCGCGTACAGCAGGACCAGGCCCGGGTCCAGCGGATCCGTCGCCGCGCCGCCCGGCCCGAGGCCAGGGAATTCCGCCATGGCGTCGGTCTGGTACTCGCCCATGGTCCGTCGGCCCGAGGGTAGTCGCAGGCGAACCCCGAGGCCAGAGCCGAGCGAGCGAGGCCTCGGCGCCCGGCGCCGGCCGTCCTAGGCTGGTGCCCGTGAATGCGCGGGTGTCGGTCGTGGCTGCGGTACAGCTGAATTCGAGCGAGGACGTGGCAGCGAACCTCGCCGCGGTGGAGAGCGGGGTGGCACGCGCGGCCGCGGCCGGCGCGCGTCTGGTCCTGCTCCCTGAGAACTTCGCCTTCTTCGGGGCGGCGACGGAGCGGGCGCGCCACGCGGAGCGCGCCGGTGACGAGGGCGCCACGGTGCAGGCAACGCTCGCCGCGCTCGCCCGTCGGTGCGGGGTCGCCATCGTCGCGGGCGGACATCCCGAGGTCGCGGCCGATCCGGGGCGTCCCTATAACAGCGCGCTGGCCTTCGCCGCCGATGGCAGCCTGGTTGGCTGCTATCGCAAGCGTCACCTCTTCGACGTCGAGCTCCCCGACGGCGCGCGCTACGAGGAGTCCCGGAGCACGACGCCCGGGGACGCGCTGGTCGTGGTCGAGATCGCGGGGCTCCGCTGCGGGCTATCCATCTGCTACGATCTGCGCTTCCCCGAACACTACCGCGCGCTCGTGGCCGCGGGCGCGGAGCTTCTACTGGTGCCCGCCGCGTTCACCCGCACCACCGGCGCCGACCATTTCTCGGTCCTGCTTCGGGCGCGCGCGATCGAGAACCAGTGCTGGGTGGTGGCGGCCAACCAGTGGGGTGTGCACCCGGGGGGCCGCGAAACCTTCGGGCACTCCTGCGTCATCGATCCATGGGGTCGCGTCGTCGCGGACGCCGGCGAGGGCGTCGGCGTCGTCTCTGCGCACGTCGACCTCGACCAGCTGCAGGAGCTCCGCCAGCGCCTGCCCGCGCTGGCGCACCGGCGCGATCGAGATCGGGGGTGACGCTGTCGCGGGCGGCCTCCGCCGCGGCAGCCGAGCGACGATTCAGAGGTGACGGCGCGCGATCTCGGTCCAGGTCCCCACCGGCTCGAGCGCGATGTACTCCCGCCAGTACGGCCGCGCACGCGCCGGGTTGCCGACCTGCTCGTAGGCCATCGCGAGGTTGAAGTAGGCGTCCGAGAACTTCGGGTCAGCGGCGATAGCGCCGAGGAAGAGCGGGATGGCGAGGTCGGCGTCGCCGCGCTCCAGCATGACGTACCCGAGGTTATACTGGGCCTCGGGCTGCTTCTCGTCGACCTCCAGCGCCTTGCGGTAGAGGGCCTCGGCCCCCACCGGATCATCACGCCGGAAGCGGATGTTGCCCAGGTTCGTGTAGGCGATGGCCAGCCACGGATCGAGCTCGATGGCCTGTCGGTAGAGGCGCTCGGCGTCGTCCATGGTGGCGACGGCCTCGTCGAGCTGGCTCGCCTGCAAATACAGCTCGTACGCCGTTCGCGCCCGCTCGCGGCCCGCCGACGGGCGGAGCACGCGGACGACGTCGTCACGCAGGGTCTGGACGTTGAAATCGAGGAGCATCTGCCCCGTGAGCGGCTCGAAGGCGCCGTCGGGGGCGTGCACCACCACGCGCCGCCCGTCCGAGACGATGCGGAGCTCGACCAGGGGTCGCGCTACCTTCGGCAGCGTGCGCTTCAGCGCGCTGATCGCGCGCGTCACGTCCCGGAGGCGGACCTTGCGATCGAGGAGCGTCTGGGCCGTCCTCAGCGCGAGCAGATCGGTGAAGGTGTAGGCGCGGCGGCCGCGCCGCCGACCCGTGGGTGAGATCCCCGCGCGGTCTAGCGTGCGCAGTCGCGCGGGGGTGATCCCGAGCAGGCGGGCGATCTCACCGCGGGTGAACAGGTCCGTGAGCGGCTCCCCCGCGCCGAGCGCGCCGCCCGCGCGAGCGGCCGCGGGGTCGGCGCGGTCGATCGGGACGCGCCCGCCGCCAGGCCCGAAGACGACATGGATGATCTTGTCGTCGCGGCGCCGCTTGCGACCGAGGTCCTTTCCGTGACCGCCCATGCTGCGCCCCGAATGGCTCACGTTTCTTCCGCGCCGCGTGCGCTGTCAAGGGGAGGGCCTGCGAGCGGCCAGCCGAGGGCATGGCGGGGCCGCAGTGCGGGCGCTGGTGCTGGAGATCCCAGGGTGGCGAGCGCGATCGGTCGCGCTCGCGGAAGCCACTTGACGCGACGCCAGATCTCCTTCGTCTCGAGCGGCGGCGCAGGGCGCGTCTCGTGAGCGTCGTCGTGTCGCCTCCTGGTGCGACCGCGATGGACGGAGCAGTTGCGCTGGCTCTTCCCGCGCGGCGAAGAGCGGGGAGCCGGTACACCTGGCGAGGCGCGCGCGGTGTGCTCGCCCACGACACCGTGGGCGACGATCGGCGAAGCCGGCACGCCGCGGAGCTCGCGTCGCGGTCGGGGGCCGGCGACTCGCGCGCGGTCGGAATCGATCTGGATCCCGGTCGCGGTCTGCACGTGGAATCGGTGCTGACCGGCTCGGGGCTCGCGCTTGTTCAACCAGTGCGCACATGGCCGGTTGTTGAACCAGTCGCCCGGCTTGCCGTGTGCAAGTATGTTGCATCTCCGCCCCGATTGGGCGATGCAGCAGGGACGGTGGTGATGCCTCGCGCACGTCACGCCTGCGAAACCCGATATACGTTCGAGTGCGAAGCGCGCTTCGCGTGGCCGGACTCGAACGCCCTCGGATCTCGGGATATTTGACCGAGGCGCACCGCGGCTACGGTCGGCATCGATCTTGGATAGGGGCGGCGAACCCAAACCGCACGCGAACACCATGGCCCTTCCGCTCGAAACCAACGTGGACCTGCAGGACCCCCGGGCACTTCGGATCCTCGCGAAGAGCATCTACCGGGATCTCCGTGAGAACGGACTGGGTGAGCGCGACGTGATGGCGCTCGCCAGCGAGCTCTTGGGGCTCGTGACGACAGACGTGCGGGGCAAGTCGGAGCCGAGCCGGCGAGACTGAGCGCTCCGAGCCGAGCTGCCCGGGCTGGACCGGTCGGGGGGGGTCGCGGCTTCGCGCGTGTCCGGGACGCATCTGGGGTGCCCGGGAGGGCCGATCGCGACCGGTCGGTTCGGGGTGTCGAGCCGCCTGCCTCAGGCCGCCCGCGGGATTCTGGGCTGCCGTGCCCGGTCCTCCGCTGCGGCTGAGCGGCGAGTCGGGCCTGGGGCACGGACTCGGCCGCGCCAAGCGCGCCGCGGGATCGCGGTCCCGATCTGAGCGCGCGGTTTCGGGCTGGGCAGGAGGGGGCCCGGGCGCCCCCCGCCTCGGCAGCCGAGCGCTGGCGCCGCACCAGCGAACGGCCGCGCGCAGTTGACGCGTTGCGCGGATGAGGGAATCCTCGCGAGGTCGCTGTGTTGTCGTCGTGGTAGGCGTAGCGGGTCCCGGTGTTCGCGATCATCATCAGCGAGAAGGGTGGAGCCGAGCGGCGTGAGTCGTTCGACCGGCCCGAGATCACCGTCGGCAGGACCCAGGGCAATGACCTCATGCTCCCGAAGGGGAACGTGTCGAAGCGCCACGCGAAGCTGGCACTGAAGGATGGCCACTGCGTCGTAACCGATCTCAACAGCACCAACGGAACGTACGTGAACCGTCGCCGGATCGCGCAGCCCACGACGGTGAACGAGGGCGACCGCATCTACATCGGTGATTTCATCCTTCGGGTCGAGATCACGCCGCCGGCGCCGGTGCGGGCGGTCGAGGCACCGTCGGTGGAAGAGGCCCCGCGGGCGAGCGGCATGGCTCGCGCGACGCTCGACGCTGGACAGCGGGGCGGGGGTGACGAGCCCGGCTACTCGCTCCCGGCCGTTCCGCCGCCCCCCCGCCTCCCCACCGGCACCCGAGAAGCGGCTCCCGTCCCGGCGCGACCGGCGCGGCCGCAGGCCCCGGCGGTGGCCCCGGGGCGCGCGGAGGGGGGAACGCCGCCCCCGCGGCGACCCGCGCCGTCCGCATCGGAGGGTCGTCCCCCCACCTACCGTAGCCTGCTCGCCCTGCTCGTTGATCGGGCGCTCGGGGGCCTCGGTGCCGCTGTCGAGCGCGATGACCCCGGGGTTCGCGCGCAGATCACCAGCGCCCTCGGGGGTGCGCTCTCCACGCTCCGGAGCGAAGGTCGGATCCCTCCTGGTGTTCCGGTGCAGCAGCTGGTGTCCGACGCCGAGCGGGAGCTGATCGACGTGGGCCCGGCGAGCATCCTCTGGAGCGACGAGAGCGTGTCGGCGGTGATCGCGACCGCCTTCGACCGCGTGGTCGCCCTACGCGGCGACGAACTCTCGAACATCGAGCCCCCGTTCTCGTCGGAGGCCGCGTTGCTCCGCGTCGTTCGGCGCCTGTGCGCCCGCGCGGGCGCTCCCCTGACCGAGGGTGAGCACGTCGTCGAGCGCACCGTCACCGGTGGTGTCACGTTGACCGCCGTGCTGCCACCCGTGGCCGTGCGCGGGATCGTGCTCGTGCTCCGGCGGGCGCGAGAGGCGAGCCGGCGGCTCGAGGAGCTCGTGCACAGCGGCGCGGCGTCGCCGGCGATGGGCACGTTCTTGGAGCATTGTGTCGCGGCTCGCGCGAACCTTCTGGTCGTCGGGCCTCGGGATGGGAGCACCGCGGAGGTCGTGGGCGCGCTCGAGCTGGCTGTCGCCGGGGGGCAGCAGGTCGTTATCCAGCGGACGATGACCCTGCCCGGGGCGCCCGGGGCGACGCTGCTCGGGGCGCCGACCGGCGCCGGCCCAGGGGGCTACCTCGTGGACGTGGCGGCCCATTTGCCCCAGGTCCGGCTGGTGGTGGAGCTCGCCGCCCCGGCACTGACGCTCGGGCTCGTCGAGTCCATCGGCGCGGGGGTCGAGGGGGCGGTGGCGGTCGCCTACGGAGCCGGGCTCGAGCGAACCCTCGCGC
>CAYVRP010000002.1:0-141537 GCA_964454025.1 uncultured Polyangiaceae bacterium
GGCTTCTTCGCCGCCTTCTCGGCGGGCTTCTTCGCCGCCTTCTCGGCGGGCTTCTGGGCGGACTTCTTCGCCGCCTTCTTGGCGGCCGGCTTCTGCTGGGTCTTCTTTGCAGCCATGCGACAGATCCCCTCGTGAGGCGGTGAGGCGCCCGGCGCGCCGCACCCACTTGGCTCGTCCGAGCTCAACATTTTGAGCAAGCCAGAGATCAAGTCAACAGATCTTTCGGGCTCGATCACGACCCGGTCGCGAGCGATGAGCTCCGCGTGTCACCACGCGAGTGACGGCGAGGACCCGCGCTCCCGAGTCGCCGTCCTCGCGAGACGAGCGGTGTGACAGGTCGACGTACCGAACGACGCGCGAGTCACGCAGCGCGGCGGACAGGGGCGCCGGGGGTCCGGTGCTATGCTGGCTGCCGCGCATGCCGATCGAGCTCCGCAGCGCCGCCGGCCTGGCCCTGCTCGGCCTCCTCGTGCCGCTGGTGGTGCTCTACATCCTCAAGATCCGCCGGCAGCGCCTCCCCGTCGCCTCCACCTGGCTCTGGTCGGCCGCCGAGCGCGACCGCCGGGCGCGGAGCCCCTTCCGGCGCCTCGTCCCGCAGATCCCGCTCCTGCTCCAGACCGGGGCTCTCACGGCGCTCGCGCTCGCCGCCGCCCGCCCCGCGACGCGCGGGGGCGCGGTGGCCGGCGACCACCTGGCGATCGTGATCGACGGGAGCGCCTCGATGACCGCGACCACGGCCGCGGGCACCGCCCGGATCGAGGCCGCCCGCGCCGCGGCCCACCGCGTGGTAGACGCCCTGGTGCCCGGCGCAGACGCCCTGATCGTCGAGGCGGGGCCGCAGCCGGTGGTGCTCGCCCCGCTCGACCGGGACCGCCGCCGGCTCCACTCGATCATCGACCGGGTGACAGCGCATGAAGCCGCCGCGCCGCTCGGCCCCGCCGTCGCCCTGGCGGCGGACCGCCTCCGCACCCTCCCTGGCGACCGGCGGCTGGTGGTGATCACCGACGGCGCCGTGACCGATCCCGACGCCCTGCGGGCGGTGAGCCTCCCGACCAGCGTGCTGTCCGTGGGGGAGCCGGTCGACAGCACGGGAATCATCCGGATCGACGTCCGCCGCGGGCGGGATCCCGTCACGCGCCGGCCCCAGGTGCAGGCCTTCGCCCAGGTCGCTCATTTCGGCGCCACGCCGCGGGAGGTCTTCGTGACGCTGCGTCCCCGCAACGTCGAGCAGCCGCTGGCGTCACGGCGCCTGGCGCTCGCCCCCGGGGAACGGGCCCCCGTGGTGCTCACCTACGAGCCAGCGCCGACCGACGCCGGAATGGGCCTCGTCTTCGAGATCTCGCCCCCCGACGCCTTCCCCGCCGACGACCGGGCGTTCGCGCGCGTTCCGCCCGGCCAGCAGCTCCAGGTCGTGGCGGCGCCCCCGGAGGCGAACCCCTGGTTCCTCCGCGCCCTCGCCGCGGATCCCGAGCTAGAGCTCCTGACGACCTCCCTGGAGTCGCTCGCAACCGCGGCCGTGCCCGCCGACGCGCTGGTGTTGCTCGACGGAGCCTGCCCGGAGCGGATCCCCGGGGCCGACCTCGTGATCCTCAATCCGCCGCCGGGGCGGTGCCGCACCGTGACCGTCTCCGCGGAGCTCCGGACACCGGTGATCACCTCCTGGTCGAAGGAGGACCCACGGCTGCGGTACCTCACGCTCGAAGGGGTCGAGGTGACGAAGGCTCGCCGGATCGAGGTCGAGACGCCGCGCGACGCGCTGATCCGGACCCGTGACGGGGCCATCGTCGCGGATGTCTCGAGCCCGGGCCGAACCGGCACCCTCGTCGCCTTCGACGTGGGAGACGGCAACTGGCCGCTCAAGGCATCGTTCGTGCTTTTCGTACGGAACCTGGTCGAGTCCGCCCGATCGCGGCGCGCGGCGGGGGTCGAGTCGCAGGTGCGGACCGGGCGAACGCTGACGCTCCGGGTCCCGACCGACGTGGCGACCCTGTCCCTCGAGCGACCGGACGGCTCGCGCGAGGAGCTGCGCGCCCGGGACGGCCTCGCCGTCGCCGGCCCCCTCGGTCGCGCCGGGTTCTACTTCGCCTCCTGGCAGGGGCAGGCCCCGGGGAGCCTGCTCGTCCCCGCCAGCCTGACCAGCGCCGAGGAGAGCGACCTCCGCCCGCGCGAGATCGAGGGGCCGGCGGGGCGGCTCCCCGTCACCGCCGCCGCCAACCTCCCGGTCTTCACCGAGTGGGGGTGGCTCGCGGCGCTGCTCGCGCTCGCCTTCGTCGCGCTGGATGCCTGGTGGCTCACGCGGCGGCCGGCGGCGCGGCGCCTGGCGGCGACCGCGACCCCTCGGGTCCCCGAGCGGCCCCGGTCCCCCGAGGTGAAGCGGTGAGCGCGCTCGGGGTGCCGGCCTGGCTGGCCCCGGCGGCAGGACTCGTCCTCTGCGCCCTGCTCGCCGCTGGCTCGCTGCGCCGGCTCTGGCGGCGGCCGATCCTGGCCGCCGGGGCGCTGCTCGGGCTCTTGCCGACGGGGTACGTCCTGGCCGTCTGGGCCGGGGGCCTCTCGGAGCGGTGGGCGCGCCTCGAACGTCCCCTCCTCGCGCTGCCCTGCACCGCCGCGGTGCTGTTCGTCGCCCACCGTCTCCTCGCCCTGTCCCCACGCTGGGGCGCGGGGCGGCGGCGCTTGAACGAGGCCCTCCTCGTGGCGGCGGCGCTCGCCGCGGGGCTCGCCGCCACGGGACTCGAGCTCGGGCGACCCATCGATCGGCTCACGGTGCTGCTCCTCGTCGATCGGAGCCGGAGCATCGACCTGGTCCCGGACGCAGAGGCACGCCTGCGCGCCGAGCAGCAGCTCGCCGAGATCGGCATGCGCGAGGACGACCGCATCGGGACCATCGCGTTCGCGGCCGAGGCGGCCGTCGAGCAGCCCCCCCGACCCCACACGGCGCTGCCCGCGCCCCAGCGCGTCGAGCTCGGACGTGACGGGACCGACCTCGGCGTCGCCATCCGCCGCGCCCTGGCCGAGCTCCCTTCCGCCTCCGCGAGCCGCATCGTGCTCCTGAGCGACGGGGTGAGCACGCGAGGCGACCCGATGGAGGCCGCGGCCGCCGCCGTCGCGGCCGGGGTGCCGATCGACGTCGTGCCGCTCGAGCAGGCCCGGGTTCCCGACGTCCGCGTGGTGGACCTCAGGCTGCCCTCCCGCGCCCACGAGGGGGAGGCGCTGCGCCTACGGGTGGTGACGGAGGCGACGAGCGAGGCGGAGATCGAGGTGCGCCTGCGCCGAGACGGCGAGCTCATCCAGCAGGGGACGGCGCGGATCGGCCGCGGGGAGGACGTGATCGCGCTGCGCGAGGTCGCCCCCGGGCCCGGCCTCCACCGCTACGACCTCGAGGTGACCGCCCGCGACCCGGCGCGCGACCAGGCAGCGGAGGACAACTCGAGCTCGGCGTTCCTGCGCGTGCTGGGGCCGGGGACGGCGCTGGTCCTGGAGCAGGACCCGGCGCTGGCGGCGCCCCTCGCGCGCGCCCTGGAGGGGGCGTCCTTCCGCGTCCGCACGGCGGGCCCCGGGGGGATCCCGCTCGACCTGGCCGAGCTGTCCGCGTACGACGTGGTCGCCCTCGGGGAGATCCGGGCGAGCGAACTGTCACCGACGCAGCTCGACGCCCTGGCCACCTACGCGCGCGACCTCGGCGGCGGGCTGCTGCTCATGGGCGGCGACGGCGCCCTCGGGCCGGGCGGCTACGCGCGAACCCCGGTCGAGGAGGTGAGCCCGGTTTCCTTCGATCTGAAGCAGGACCGCCGCCGCGCGAGCCTCGCCGAGGTGATCGTCATCGACTACTCGGGCTCGATGGCGATGCGCGCCACCTCGGCGCACACCAAGCTCGATCTGGCCAACGAGGCGGCCTCGCGCTCGGCCGAGCTGCTCGGCGGCGGCGACCGGCTCGGCGTGATGCACGTCGACACGGTCGTGACCTGGACCGTCCCGCTCGCGCCGGTGTCCGACCGCGCCGACATCACGCGGCGGATCCGCGCCGTGGGGCCCGGCGGGGGCGGGATCTTCGTCGACCTGTCGCTGCGCACCGCCTACGCCGCGCTCGCGCGGGAGCGGGTCAACCTCAAGCACGTGCTCCTCTTCGCCGACGGCTCCGACGCCGAGGAGCGCGCCGCCGCGCCGTCGCTGGTCCTGCAGGCCCGGCGAGAGGGGATCTCGACCAGCGTGGGCGCGCTCGGAAATGGCCCCGACGTGCCCGACCTCGAGCGGCTGAGCCGCCTCGGCGACGGCCGCTTCTATCTCATCGAGGACGCCGCTCGCCTCCCCGCCGTGTTCGCGCAGGAGACGGTCCTCGCGGCGCGGAGCGCCATCAACGAGGTCACCTTCCAGCCGACGCCCGCGACGCCGGGCGCCCCCACCCGTGGCATCGACTTCGCCGCCGGCCCGCCGCTCACCGGCTACGTGGTGACGATCCCGAAGCCACGAGCGCAGGTCCTGCTCCGCGGCCCGGATGGCGATCCGACGCTCGCCACCTGGTCGGGCGGGATCGGCCGCGCGGCGACCTTCACCAGCGACTACCGCGACCGCTGGGGCCAGGCGTGGACGGGGTGGGTCGGCGCCGCCAAGCTCTTCGGCCAGCTCGCGCGGGACATCGCGCGACAGGCGGACGACCCCCGGGTGCGGCTCGAAGCGGACACGGGCGGGGGAGAGCTGCACGTCCGAGCGACGGTCGTGGACGACGACGGTCGCGCCGAAGCCTTCCGCCGGCTGGTCGCGCGCGTCGGCGGCCCCGACGGGTTCCGCGCCGAGGCTCCGCTCGAGCCGGTGGGAGCCGGCGCCTACGCCGCCCGCGTCCCCCTCTCCCGCCCCGGCGCCTTCGTCGTCGCCGCCGTCGACGAGGCCACCCAGGCGGCGGTGGGCACGACCGGGGCCGTGCTCACCATCGGCCAGGAGCTGCGACCGACCGGGACGGACCGCGCCCTGCTGCGTCGGCTGGCGTCGCTCACCGGCGGCAAGGAGCGCGACACGCTCGCCGGCCTCTTCCACGACCGGGACGTGCAACGCTTCGCCTACCGGAGCGTCACCGCGAGCCTCGTCCCGTGGGCGGCGGCGCTGCTGCTGCTCGCCGTGGCCGCGCGACGACTGGCGGTCCCCGCAGGGCTGGCCGCCCTCCCGGCGCGCCTCAGCGCCGCGCGAGCGCGCCGGCGCGCGCGCCGCGCCGCGGCCCGAGCCGCCGCCGCCGCGGCCGTCGCCGCCACGGGCGCGACCACCCGCGCCCTGCTCGCCAGCCGGCGAGAGGCGCGCGCCGCTCCGGCGGCGAGCGCGCCGGAGGCGCCGCCCCGCAGCGTGCCCCGCTTCGCCCGCGGTGCGCCGATCGCGGCCACGCCCTTCACCCCCAGCCCCCCGCCGGGGGCCAGCGCCGCCCCGTCGCCCGCGCCCAGGTCAGCGGGAGCAGCCGAGCCGCCGCCTTCGGCGCGCGCCTTGACGTCCGCGGAGATCCTGCTCGCGCGCCGGCGAAGCCGGCGCTGAGCGCCCGTTTCCGCGCTTCGCGACCAGCGAGCCCGCAGGGCCGCTCGAGGATCGACGGCTCTGTCGAGCCTCGGTGGTGACGGCGTGCCCGGTGGGGGCACTGCGGGCCGGAGGCGACCGCGGCCACGGTGCGCCGAACCCGGCGCGGCGCTGCCGGACGCCGAGGCGAGGGCGACCCTCGCTACCGGCTGCGACCAGAGCGCCGTCGACTGCGTCACCGTCGATGCCCGGCGGGGAGGCGCTCCGGCAACGGGTCGCGTGAAGATCGCCCGCACGCCCCCGGACCTCTTCGACCTCGGGCACCAGCCGGCGCGGCCGCGGCTGCTCCTGCTGACGACCGCTGGCCCCTGCCGGGCGGCGGCACGGCGCCCGGAGTTGCGCCGCCGCCTGCTGCCCAAGGCCGAACGCCACCTGGTGCTCCGCCGTCGAGCGCGGCGGGGCGGCGAGCGCACGCTGCTGCCGGCCGCTCGTCGCGGGTGCGCAGCCGCCGCTCGGCGTGCCGCTCCCCCTCTGCTCGCGGCACCAGGCGTTCGCCGCCGGCGCGACGCGGCTGGCAGGCGGGGCTCGCTGAAGCGCCCCGGCCTCGAGCGCGAAGGAGAAGGCCCGTGGCTCCTGATCGCCCGCGCAGGCGGCGTGTTAGCCTGGCTGCGAGATCACCGGGCATGCTCGTCCTGATCAACGCCAACCGCATGTCCCCGCCGATCGCCCCCGTCGGCCTCGACTACGTCGCGAGCGCCGCGCGGGCGCGCGGGATCCCGGTCGAGATCGTCGACCTGGCGTTCGCCACGGACCCGAGCGCCACGCTCGAGCGCGCCTTCGCGCGCGGCGAGCCGCGGCTGGTCGGGGTTTCGTTCCGCAACGTGGACGACTCCTTCTGGCCCTCCGCCGCCTGGTTCGTCCCCGAGCTCGACCGGCTGATCGCGCGGCTGCGCAGCCTCACCGCCGCGCCCATCGTGCTCGGTGGGGTCGGGTTCTCGATCTTCGCCGAGCGCCTCGTCGCCCGTACGGGCGCGGACTTCGGGGTCCGCGGCGACGGCGAGGCGGCGATCGGCGCCCTCTACGCCGCGCGCGAACGGGGCCAGGACGGGCTCGGCGCGGTCCCCGGCCTGCTCTGGCGCACCGCGAGCGGCGCGCTCGTGCAGAACCCCCCCGCCTGGCCCAGCCCCCTCTCCGTCCCCACCGACCGGGACGCCATCGACAACCGCGCCTATTTCGCGCGCGGGGGCCAGCTCGGGATCGAGACCAAGCGCGGCTGCCCCCGGCGCTGCATCTACTGCGCCGATCCGCTCGCCAAGGGCCCCCGCGTCCGCGCCCGGGACCCGCGCGAGGTCGCCGACGAGGTCGCCGGCCTCGCCGCGCGCGGGCTCGACGTGCTGCACCTCTGCGACGGGGAGTTCAACGTCCCGGGCGCGCACGCGGCCGCCGTCTGCGCCGCGCTCACGGCGCGCGGCCTCGGCGACCGCGTGCGCTGGTACGCGTACGCCGCGGTGCGCCCGTTCGACGACGCGCTCGCGCGGGCGATGCGGCGCGCGGGCTGCGTCGGTGTCGACTTCACCGGCGACGCGGGGAGCGACGCGATGCTGGAGGCGTACCGCCACCCGCACCGGCGCGCCCACCTCGCGGCCGCAGTGGCGGCCTGCCGGCGCGCGGGCCTCACCTGCATGGTCGATCTGCTCCTGGGCGGTCCCGGAGAGACGCCGGCGACGGTGCGGGAGACGATCGAGGCGCTGCGCGCGGCGGCGCCCGACTGCGTGGGGGTGGCGCTCGGGATGCGCCTGTACCCCGGCACCCGCGCGCACCAGCTCGCGCTGGCCGAGGGACCACTGGACGCGAACCCCTCGATCCGGCGCCGCGGCCAGGACCCGGGGGATCTGCTGGAGCCGGTCTACTACCTCGCCCGCGCCCTGGGGCCGGCCCCCGCCGCGCTCGTGCGGGAGCAGGTCGGCGGCGATCCCCGCTTCTTCGTCCCCGCGGACGCGGCGGGTCACGCGGGTGACGACCACAACTACCACGACCATGCGCCGCTCCTGGCGGCGATCGCCCGCGGCGCGCGCGGCGCCTACTGGGACATCCTGCGGCGCCTCGGCCCTGACCGCGGCTGACCGCCGGCGAACGCCCACGATCACGCGTGCGTCTTGCACTCCGCCTCGTCGGCGGACCGCGCCGCCCCCGCGCCGCTCACCGGCGCCAGCAGCGCGCGGCCGAGGCCCAGCCCCAGCGCCGCCGCCAGCGCGCTCGCGGCGAGGATGCCGATCTTCGCCGCGGCCAGCAGCGAGGGCGCCAAGAACGCGAGCTTGGCGATGAACAGCGACATGGTGAAGCCCACCCCCGCCACCACGCCGAGGACGACGAGGTGCCTGAGGCCGAGGCCCGCGGGGAGCGCGCCCAGCCGCAGGCGCAGCGCGAGGAGGCTCACCAGGACGACGCCCAGGGGCTTGCCGATGACCAGACCGACCGCCACCGCCACCACCCCGCTCCACGACGCCCGCTCGAGCGCGCCGCCGGAAAGGACGACGCCCGCATTCGCCAGCGCGAACACCGGCATGATCCCGAAGGCCACCTAGGGGTGCAACGACTCGATGAGGCTCTCCGCGGGTGACCTGGCTTCGCGGCGCGCCCGGTCGACGCGCCGGAGGCTCTCGCCGAGCGAGTGCGACGACAGCGCCGCCGGCGCCGCCCGGGCGAGGCGCTCGAGCTCGTCGCCGACCCCCGCGAGGAAGCCCCGCGCTCCCAGCCAGGCGCGCACCGGCGTCAACAGGCCGATGAGCACGCCCGCGATGGTGGGGTGCACGCCCGCGGCATAGACCCCAGCCCAGACCACGACCCCCGGGGCGACGTACAGGAGCTTGGCCCGCACGCCGAGCCGCTGCATCGCGAGGATCCCCAGCACCCCCAGGGCGGCCACCGCGAGGCCCGAAAGCGTGAGGTCGGAGGAGTAGAAGACCGCGATGACGACGATGGCCCCCAGATCGTCGATGACCGCCAGCGCGAGCAGCAGGACGCGCAGCGCGACCGGCACCCGCCTACCGAGCAGGGTGAGGATGCCGACCGCGAAGGCGATGTCCGTGGCCATGGGGATCCCCCACCCGGACCGCGTCGCCGGAGCGCCGGCGATCCCGAGGAAGAGCAGGGCCGGCGCGATCATCCCGCCGAGGGCCGCGGCCACGGGGAGCACGGCCCGCCGCCACTCGGACAGCTCCCCCTGGTGGATCTCGCGGCGGATCTCCAGGCCCACCACGAAGAAGAAGACGACCATCAGGCCGTCGTTCACCACCCACTCGAGATCACGCTCGATGGCGAACGGCCCGAGTCGGAGCCCGAGCGGCGTGTGCCAGAGCGCCGTGTAGCTCTCTGCCCAGGCCGAGTTGGCCCAGGCCAGCGCGACGGCCGCCGCCACCAGGAGCGAGATCCCGCTCGCCGCCTCGATCCGGAGGAAGCGCTCGAGCGGGCGCACCGCGAGCCGGGCGAGCCGCAGCAGCGGCTCCCACGCCTCCGGCGGTGACGAGGGCTGGCGCGTGGCGCGCGAGGAGCGGGGGTGAGGCATGGTGGTTCGACCGCGGTGCAGCCACTATTGCCGGCGGGCTCGCCCGGGTCGATGCGGGCCGGAGCGCGCTCAGGCACGCCAGAGGGTGGCGAGCCCCCAGAGCAGCGCCGTCACCAGCGCCACGCCCCCCGCGTAGCGGCGGAAGTCCGCGGGTCCCGCCGCCTGCCCGCTGGCACGGAGGCCGCCGAGGTGCATTAGGTCGAAATAGCGTAGCCCGACCAGTGCGAGCGCCGAGCCGAGCAGCAGCGCCGTGCCGACCAGCGTGGACTCGCCCCGCGGGGAGGCGATCAGGGCCGCTCCGAAGGCCAGGGCCGCCGGCCCCGCGAGCATCCAGGCGATCCGCACGAGGCACCCGGAGAGCGGGACCTCGGTCTCGGCGCGGACCTCCCTGGCGCCCAAGATCGGGTCGGTGGATCCATCGGGCTCGATGACGGGGCCGCTCTCACGAGCGACCGCGCCGGCTTGGCGGTCGTCTGCCATGGCTGACGTCCACTCTGGTCGCCTCGAGGGCGACCCGCCGTGGACGGCGGCCCGACCGTCCTCTCTGCTGAACCTGGCGCGCCCCGGGATTGGGTCCGCGCCACCCGATTTTTTGCGGTGACTGAAGCAACATAAGCCGGAGACGAGGCCAGGCAAGGCAATCCAACTCCGGAAGGGCTCCCTTATCACCGTCGGGCCGGCGCTCCGGCGGTACCCGTGACCCGGCCGACGGGCTTGCGCGCATGGACCGCGGCCGCCATCGCCGCGAGCCGCCCTCCCACCTCGGCCCGCGCGCCCTCGTGGCGCTCGCGACGCCTCCCTGGGCAGCCTGCTAGGCTCACGCCGTGCTTCGAGCGCACCACCTGGATCCCGTGGCCAGCCTCCTGGCCGCCGCGCTCGCCGGTTGCGCCCCGCGGATGCCGCCCTGCGCCTCCGACACGGACTGCGCGCGCGGCCACGAGTGCCTGGCCAACCGCTGCCGGTGGCTCGGCAGCGACCCGGTCGAGGCTCACACGCTGCGGACGGTGCTCGAGCCGAGCGCGATGGCGATCCTCGGCGATCCGCCGGTGGACGCGCCCGGCCGCCTCCCCGGTACGGTGACGCTGGGGGCGGCGGCGGGGCCGCGGGTGCTCTGGCTGCTCGCGTTCGAGCTGCCGGCCCTGGGCGAGATCGACACCGCGCTGCTCCTGCTCGAGCCCACCCGCGGCGCCCTGCAGGCGCCCGGCGACGTCGAGCTCCGGGCCTGGCGCGTGCTCGAGCCCTGGAGCGCGGCCGAGGTCCAGGATCTCGCGGCCCCGCGGCTCGCTCCGCCGCGCGCCACCGCCATCGCCCGCGCCACACCGGCGAGCACGGTGCGACTCGACGTCACCGCGCACGTCCGACGATGGCGCGAGGATCCGCGCCAGAACCACGGCCTCGGCCTCGAGGGGGCCGGGCGGGGGTCGGTCGGCGTCGTCCTCGACACGGGCGTGGACGGCGGCGCGAGACCCCGCCTCGAGATCTACTCCGAGGCTCGCTGACGGGCACCGGGTCGCGCCCTGGCGGCGCGCGGCCCGGCAGCGAACGCCCGCTCGGCGCGGCGCGCGTCCACCCTCCGGTCGCCAGCGCGTCCGACGAGCGCCTCGGGCGCCGAGGCGTCGAAGCTGCGCCGGGGCCCGCGGCGGGGCCGCGGGCCAGGACACGAAGCCCGGGGGATCAGCGCGGCACGTCTCGCCGGTCGCAGGTGGGGGTGCAGCCGAGCGATCCGCTCGGGCCGTCGTCGCACGCCTCGCCCTCGGCGCTCTGGATGACGTAGTCGCCGCAGAAGGGCGCACGGGTGCAGTCCTCGTTGCAGCCGCCGTAGTCGCCGTCGTTGTTCGCGGTGCCCTCGTCGCACTGCTCGCTCCCGTTGCGGACGCCGTCGCCGCAGTAGGGCGCGGGCTCGCAGTCGGGCCCGCAGCCCCCGGCCACCGCCGAGTACAGGGTGTTGTTCCGGCCCGCGTCGCAGGTTTCGTGCGCCGGCTGGAGCACGCCGTCGCCGCAGTACGGGCCCCAGCGGCAGCTCGTGGAGCAGCCGTTGTAGGCGGTGTCGCTGTTGTTCGCGCCGTCGTCGCAGAGCTCGAGCCCCGGCTGCACGATCCCGTCGCCGCAGTCCGGCGGCAGCACGCAGCCGGGCGCGCAGGAGTCGCTGGCGTAGGCGTACAGATCGTCGTTGTAGCCGTTGTCGCAGGCTTCGCCCTCGCTCGCCTGCCGCACCCCGTCCCCGCAGCGCGGGCCGAGGGTGCAGTCCGGGTTGCAGCCGTCGTAGGTGCCGTCGTTCAGGACCTCGCCGAGGTCGCACTCCTCGAAGATCGGGTCGAGCACCCCGTCGCCGCAGCGGGGCCCCCACTCGCAGTCCACGGTGCAGGCGTCGTAGGCGTCGGAGGCGAACGGCCCCCAGTCGCACTCCTCACCGGAGCTGGGGGACACCAACCCGTCGCCGCAGTACGACTCGAGCGTGCAGTCCGCCCGGCAGAGCGCGCCGCCGTCGCACTCCTCGGGGCCGTTGCGGATCCCGTCGCCGCAGTAGGGCCCGGGGCCGCAGTCGTAGCTGCAGGTGCCGGCCCCGTACCGGGTGCCGTTGAGCGGTCCGTCGTCGCAGCTCTCGCCGCCGTTGCGGACGCCGTCGCCGCACCAGGGGCCGAGCTCGCAGGTGGTGGTGCAGGCGTCGGGGCCATAGGCGTCGTCGCGATTGGTGGCGCCGTTGTCGCACTCCTCGAAGGCCCCCTGCAGGATCCCGTCGCCGCAGTAGCCCGGCAGCAGGCAGCCCGGGGCGCAGCCGCCCGAGCCGGGCCCGTCCGCGTGCACGTCCACGTTGCGGCCGTCGTCGCACTCCTCGTAGGCGGACTGCCGGATCCCGTCGCCGCAGTACTGGATGGCGGTGCAGTCGGCGTTGCAGTGGCCGTACTCGCCGGTGTTGTTCGCCGTCCCCTCATCGCAGACCTCCCAGCCGGTGACCACGCCATCGCCGCAGATCGGCTCGCAGTAGGAGCGCGGCGGCAAGAACCCGGCCAGGGTGAGGTTGAAGTTCGACTGAACGGGGTGCCGCTCGGCGTGGAAGAGGAGGATCTCGTAGACGTTCCCGGGAGCGATCGCGAAGCGGGTGTCCCCACCGGTGTCGAGCGTCACGGACGCCGACTGCGCCGAGTGGATCCCTCCCAGGTCGATGGCGAGGCGGCCGTTGACGTAGACCCAAACGTCGTCGTCGCCCGTGAACTCCAGCTGCTCGCCTCCCTGGTACTGGAAGAAGTAGCGCAGCTCCGTGGTGAAGTGGAAGTTGTGTGACTGGCCGGCAGTATTACCGAAGGCCAGGTCATCGAGCGGCCAGAACCGGTCGCTCTGGAACCGATAGGTTTCCGAGCTCACGCCGCCGCTCTGGGTGAGCTCGAGGACGCCCGGGACGACGTACATGTCGATGGGGCCGTCCAAACCGTCCACACCCGTCTGCAGCGCCCCGGTGGCAACCGGTTGGTTCGGGACCCAGTAGTTCGGCGAGTTCCAGTACCAGACGCTGAACGCATCGTCGTGGTCGTAGAGGGAGGGGTTGTCCTCCTGGAAGTCGTTGTAGATCCCGAGCCGCGGCTGGCCCATCGCGTTCGGACGCCCGCAGGTCGCCTCGTTCGCACCGCTGCAGACGGGACCTGGGATCTCCTTGTCGGTGATGGAGGTCGGCGGAGTGAGGCCCGCCCCCTTCATGTGCGGGTGTCCACCCGGTTCCACCTGCCGCTGCTTGAAGTCCCGGTAGATGACCTTGAACCTGACGGACGTCGGCAGGTCGAGCACCTCTCTGCAGGTGAACCCTTCCTCGACGTCGCAGTCCGCGGAGCACCCGTCATCGGAGACAGTGTTGCCGTCGTCGCACTCCTCGGCCCCCGTGACCATCCCATCGCCACAGAAGACGTCGACGACCGGATCCGGTCCCACCGTCACCGCGGGCTCGTTCTGGCAGGTCGGGCTGCACCCGTCCCCGGCGATCTCGTTCCCGTCGTCGCACCCCTCGCCGTACTCCGGATCGCCGTTGCCGCAAACAGCGAGCACGCAGGCCTCGCCCACGGTGGGGCAGTCGTAGCCCTGCTCGATCCGGCAGGCCACGTTGCAGCCGTCGCCGCTGGTCGGGACGGCGTCGTCGTCCTCGCACTGCTCGTCGCCGCGCAGGACCCCGTCGCCGCAGACGGGCCGGCAGGGCGCGCCCGGCGTCGGGCAGGTCCACCCCTCCTCCACCGTGCAGGTGGCCGAGCAGCCGTCGCCGCCGGTCGGCGTCGCGTCGTCGTCGTCGCACTCCTCGGTCGCAGAGCGAACGCCGTCACCGCAGGTCGGCAGCTCGCACACCGACGGCTGCACGCCGTAGCAGAGCCACCCCTCCGTCACCTCGCAGTCGACGCAGCCGTCCGAGGGCTGGTCGCCAACGTCGCACTCCTCGCCCATCTGCCGCGACCCGGCGCCGCAGACGGGCAGGAGGAGGCAGACGTTCGGCCGCGGGCAGACGTAGCCGGGCTCGGCCAGGCAGCCCCCGCTGCACCCGCGGCCCTCGGCCGGCGGGTCACAGGTTTCGCCGGCCTCGATCACCTCATTGCCGCACTCGGGCGCCCCGGCGACGTCGGAGGAGAAGCTGTCGCAGCCGGGCAGGCAGCCGTCCGTCCCCGGCGGATCGCAGAGCTCGCCGGGACCCACCTCCCCGTCCCCGCACACGATGGTCGACGCGCAGACGCTCGGCTCGCCCTCACAGGTCCAGAAGGGCTCCACCCGGCAGGTGCTGGAGCAACCGTCGCCGAGCTGCCGGTTGCCGTCGTCGCAGGCCTCCTCGCCGAGAAGGACCCCGTCCCCACAGATGGTGGTGCAGCCGCTCGAGGTGCAGCGCCAGCCCTCCTCGACGCTGCAGGTCCCGTCGCAGCCGTCCTCGACGACCGCATTACCGTCGTCGCACGCCTCACCCGGCGTGCGGTTCCCGTCGCCGCACTCGAGCGCCTCGCAGGGCCGGCCCGGCACCGGGCAGTAGAAGCCCGCCTCAAGCAGGCAGCCGTCGAGCAGCGAGTCTTCGGTGCCGCTGCAGCCGTCCCCGGAGGCGACGCCACCGTCGTCGCACTCCTCACCGAGCTCGATGGCGCCGTTGCCGCACTCCGGGAGCTCCACGCAGGGCACGTCCGGGCGCGGGCAGAGCCAGCCCGCCTCCACCTCCAGGCAGTCCGCCGCGCAGCCGTCCCCGGCGCGCGCGTTGCCGTCGTCGCAGGCCTCCTCACCCTCGAGCAGGCCGTTGCCGCACACCTGGGCGTCGATGCAGGCCTCGCCCGGCACCAGGCACACGAACCCGTCCTCCACCACCGCGCAGTCCTCGCTGCAGCCGTCGCCGTCCTCGACCCCGCCGTCGTCGCAGAGCTCGCCCGGCTCGAGCTCGCCGTTGCCGCAGACCGCCGGCTGCGCCCCGGAGCCCTCGCCGCCCTCGCCGGTCGAGCCGCCCTGCGGGATCACGATCCTGCCGCCGGTGCCCGTCGGCGCAGCGCCGCTGCCGCCTTCGCCGCTTCCGCCCTCGCTGCCGGCGTTCGGATCCGAACGCGACACGGTCGGGTACGACTCGCAGCCGAGCCCGAGCAGGGCGCCGATGACGACAGGGAGCAGCAGGAGGCGACGGTGCATGGGGGTGATCCTCCGGGGAGCCGGGCTCCCCCGGGAAGTCTATGGGTGAGGCAGACGCTGCGCCAGCCGCAAGAACGGAATGTTGCGTCCTGGCCGGAATCACGCGGCGAGCCGGTGCGGCGGCCCCCGAACCGCCACGCCGCCCCGACCGGCGCCGGATCAGCGGATGTCGCCTCGTCGCTTGCAGGTCGGGCTGCAATCCAGGCTCCCGGAGGGCCCGGCGTCGCACTCCTCGCCCTCGTCGCGCTGGACGACGTAGTCGCCGCAGAAGGGCGCGCGGGTGCAGTCCTCGTTGCAGCCGCCGTAGTCCCCGTCGTTGTTCGCGGTGCCTTCATCGCACAGCTCGCTCCCGTTGCGGACGCCGTCGCCGCAGTAGGGCGCGGGCTTGCAGTCCGGCGCGCAGCCCCCGGGCACCGCCGAGTACAGCGTGTTGTTCCGGCCCGCGTCGCAGGTCTCCCGGCTCGCCTGGAGCACCCCGTCGCCGCAGTACGGTCCCCAGACGCACGACGTGGTGCAGCCGGTGTAGGCGGGGTCGCTGTTGTTGACCCCGTCGTCGCAGAGCTCGAGCCCCGGCTGGATGATCCCGTCGCCGCAGTCCGGCGGCAGCCGGCAACCCGGGGCGCAGGAGTTGCTGGCGAAGGCGTAGATGTCGTCGTTGTAGCCGTTGTCGCAGGCCTCGCCCTGGCTCGCCTGGAGCACCCGGTCGCCGCAGCGCGGGCCGAGGGTGCAATTCGCGTTGCAGCCGCCGTAGGCGCCGTCGTTCAGCGCCGCGCCGAGATCGCACTCCTCGTAGATGGGATCGCGCACGCCGTCGCCGCAGCGCGGACCCCAAACGCACTCGTCCGTGCAGGCGCCGTAGGCGTCGGAGGCGAAGCGCCCCCAGTCGCACTGCTCGCCCGCGCTCGCGGCCACCAGACCGTCGCCGCAGATCGGCAAGAGCGTGCAGCTCGCGCTGCAGCCAGGGGTGCCGTCGCACTCCTCGGCGCCGTTGCGGATCCCGTCGCCGCAGCGCGGACCCGCGAGGCAGTCGTAGCCGCAGGAGCTCGGCCCGTACTCGCGCCCGTTGAGCCCGCCGCGGTCGCAGACCTCGCCGCCGTTGACGACGCCGTCGCCGCAGTAGCCGCCGATGGTGCAGTCCTCACGGCAGGCGGTGAGCCCGTAGGCCGTGTCGGAGTTCTCGGCGCCGTTGTCGCACTCCTCGAGGGCCGGGTTGAGCACCCCGTCGCCGCAGCCGCCAGCCGGGAGCCGGCACCCGGGCCCGCACTCGCCGGGGGCCCCGGTGGCGTAGGTGTCCTCGTTGTAGCCGTTGTCGCACTCCTCGCCGCCGGCCACATCGACCACCGCGTCGCCGCAGTACGGCCCGAGCGCGCAGTAAGAGGTGCAGGCGTCGTACGCGCCCGTGTTCAGGTCGGCGCCGTCGTCGCACTCCTCGTAGTCCTCCTGCAGGGTGCCGTCGCCGCAGCGGGGACCCCACAGGCACTGGTCGGTGCAGGCCGCGTAGGTGCCGCCGGCCTCGGCCGAGGCGATGGCGAACGGCCCCCAGTCGCACTGTTCGCCGCCCCCGACGGACACCAGCCCGTCGCCGCAATAAGGATCGATGGTGCAGTCCTCGTTGCAGTAGTCGCCGCCGTCGCACTCCTCCGGACCGTTGCGGATCCCGTCGCCGCAGTACGGGCCCGGACCGCAGTCGTAGCTGCAGCTCCCCGCCCCGTAGGTGGTGCCGTTCAGCGGGCCGTCGTCGCAGGTTTCGGATCCATTCACGATGTCATCGCCGCACCAGCCGCCGAGCTCGCAGGTCGTGGTGCACTGGTCCGGGCCGTAGGCCGTGGGGGTATTCCCCGCCGTGCCGAGATCGCACGCCTCGAAGGCGCCCTGTAGGACGCCGTCGCCGCAGCGGCCCGGGGTCACGCACCCCGGCGCACACCGACCCGAGCCGGTGCCGTACACGTCGATGTTGCGGCCGTTGTCGCAGACCTCGGGACCGTTCACGCGCCCGTCGCCGCAGAACTGGATGGCCGTGCAATCGGCGTTGCAGTGGCCGTAGAGGCCCGTGTTGTTGGCCGTGCCCTCGTCGCAGACCTCCCAGCCGGTGACGATGCCGTCGCCGCAGATGGGCTCGCAGTAGGAGCGGGGGGCGAGGAAGCCCTGCAAGGTGAGTCGGAAGTTCGACTGGACCGGGTTTCGCTCCGCGTGGAAGAGCACGATCTCGTAGACGTCGCCACGGGTCAGGTCGAAGCGGTCGTCCCTCGCATCGGCGAGTTCCGCAGCCGCGAGGCTGCACGCGGGCAGCGTGCCGTTGTCGCCGGTCGCCGTGGTGCAGTTGCTGTCCGTGCCACTCGGGATTCCGTCGTCGCCGAGGATCACGCGCGCCGACTGCGGCAAGTGGATCCCACCGATGTCCACGGCGAGGCGACCGTTGACGTAGACCCACACGTCGTCGTCACCCCGGAACTCGAGCGTCTCGCCACCCTCGTACTGGAAGAAGTAGCGGAGCTCGGTCGTGAAGTGGAAGTTGTGGGATGGGTCGGTGCCAGGGGTGTTGAGGAAGCCTCTCCCGTCCAGCACGAAGAAGGAGGAGTTGTCGTACTGGTACCGCTCCCCGCTGACCCTGGAGAGGGTGAGCGTGTCCGCGATGGGATAGATCTGGATCGCACCGTTGGTCCCGGCGATCGCGTTGGGGTTGCTGTCTCGGTACCAGAGAGAGAACGCCGAGGTGTAGTCGGGGACCGTTGTATTGCTTCCGTCGCCGACCCACTGCGGAACACCGGCGATGTAGTTCCCACCCGGGTCGCTCAGACGGCCGCAACTCCCCCCGTTCGTGGTGTTGCACACCGTCCCCGGGATGTTTCGGTCGGTGCCCGTGTCAGGCGGGTTCGATCCGGGGCGCATGTGAGGGTGCCCGCCAGCCGTCTCCGTCCGACCGCGGAAGTCGCGATAGGTGATCGCGAACGAGATGCTGTTGGGGAGGGGGTCCGGCAACTCGGAGGTGCAGGTGAACCCAGCCTCCTCGTCGCACGCGTCTGAGCAGCCGTCGCCGGGCTCGCTGTTTCCGTCGTCACATTCCTCTTCCCCCGTCACCATCCCGTCCCCGCAGAACACGTTGACGTGAGGGGTTCGTCCTCTCGTCACTGGGGGTTCGTCCTGACAGAGCGGACCACAGCCGTCGCCGGCGACCGCGTTTCCGTCGTCGCACCCCTCGCCCGGCTGCGGGATGCCGTTCCCGCACACCGCAAGCACGCACGCCGCCCCGATCGTCGGGCAGTCGTACCCCTGCTCGATCCGGCACGCCGCGTTGCACCCGTCGCCGCTCGTCGGGACCGTGTCGTCGTCCTCGCACTGCTCGTCGCCGCGCAGCAGCCGGTCGCCGCACACGGGCCGGCAGGGCGCGCCCGGGGTCGGGCAGGTCCAGCCTGTCTCTAGCGTGCAGGAGGCGGAGCAGCCGTCGCCGCTGGTGGGCGTCGTGTCGTCGTCGTCGCACTCTTCGCTCCCCTCGCGCTGCCCGTTGCCGCACTCCGGCAGCTCGCACACGGAGGGCTGTACGCCGTAGCAGAACCAGCCCTCCGTCACCTCGCAGTCCACACATCCCTCCGAAGGATGGGCCGGATCGACGTCGCACTCCTCGCCCATCTGCCGGATCCCGTCGCCGCACACGGGCCGCAGGATGCACACGTTCGGCCGCGGGCAGACGTAGCCCGGCTCGGCCTGGCAGAGCGCGCTGCACCCGAGGCCCACGGCCGGCGGGTCGCAGGTTTCCCCCGCCTCGATCACCGCGTTGCCGCAGACGGACGCGCCGGTGACGTCGGCGGTGAAGCTGGCGCAGCCAGGCAGGCAGCCGCCCTCCCCGGGTGGGTCGCAGATCTCGCCGGGCCCGACCTCCTCGTCCCCGCACACGACGCTCGTCTCGCACTCGCTCGGCTCGCCCGCGCAGTCCCAGAAGGGCTCCACCCGGCAGATGGTGGAGCAGCCGTCCCCGCGCTGGCGGTTGCCGTCGTCGCAGGCCTCGAGGCCCACCAGCAGCCCGTCGCCGCAGACGGGGGTGCAGCCGCTCGAGGTGCAGCGCCAGCCCTCCTCCACGACGCAGGCGCCGCTGCAGCCGTCCTCGTCGTCGAGGTTGCCGTCGTCGCACCCCTCGTCCGCCGTGCGCGTGCCGTCACCGCACTCACGTTGCTCGCAGCTCGATGGCATCACCCCGTAGCAGGTCCAGCCCTCGGTCACCGCGCAGTCCACGCAGCCCGCGGACGCGTCGCCGCCGACGTCGCACTCCTCGCCCGCCTGCTTGATGCCATCCCCGCAGAAGGGGATGAGAAGACAGGTGCCAGGACGCGGGCAGACGTAGCCCGGCTCCGCCTGGCAGTCCGCCGCGCAGCCGGCCCCCTCCATCGGCGGATCACACGACTCCCCGACCTCGATCAGCGAGTTGCCGCACTCCGGCTCCCAGCCGATCTCGGAGGAGAAGCTCTGGCAGCCCTCCTCGCAGCCGTCCGTCCCCGGCGGATCGCAGATCTCGCCCGGCTGCACCTCCGAGTCGCCGCACACGATTGTGGACTCGCAGGCGCTCGGCTCGCCGTCACACGCCCAGAAGGGCTCGACCCAGCAGATCGACGAGCACCCGTCGCCGCTCGCCTGGTTGCCGTCGTCGCAGTCCTCGCTGCCGACGATGGCCCCGTCGCCGCAGTCCGGCGCGCAGCCGCTCGAAGAGCAGCGCCAGCCCTCCTCCACCGTGCAGTCGTCCGCGCAGCCGTCCTCCACCACGTCGTTGCCGTCGTCGCACTCCTCGTCGGGCGTGCGGTTCCCGTCGCCGCACACCAGGGGCGCGCAGGCCTCGCCGGGCGCGGGGCAGTAGAAGCCCGCCTCGAGCAAGCAGCCGTCGAGGAGCGAGTCCTCGGTGCCGGTGCAGCCGTCGCCGGAAACGACCCCGCCATCGTCGCATTCCTCGCCGAGCTCGATGGCGCCGTTGCCGCACTCCGGGAGCGCCACGCAGGGCACGTCCGGCCGCGGACAGAGCCAGCCCGCCTCCACCGCCAGACAGTCCGCCGCGCAGCCGTCCTCCGCGAGGGCGTTGCCGTCGTCGCAGGCTTCCTCACCCTCGAGCAGGCCGTTGCCGCACACCTGCGCGTCGATGCAGGCCTCGCCCGGCACCAGGCACACGAACCCGTCCTCCACCACCGCGCAGTCCTCGCTGCAGCCGTCGCCGTCCTCGACCCCGCCGTCGTCGCAGAGCTCGCCCGGCTCGAGCTCGCCGTTGCCGCAGACCGCCGGCTGCTCCCCGGGGCCCTCGCCGCCGTCCGAGGTCGAGCCGCCCTGCGGGATCACGATCTGCCCGCCGGTGCCCGTCGGCTGCGCGGCGCCACTGCCGCCCTCGCCTCCTTCGCCTTCATTCCCGATGGCTTCCGGGTCCGACCGCAGCACGGTCGGGTACGACTCGCAGCCGAGCACCAGGAGGGTGCCGAGGAGGACGGTGAAGAGCGGTGTGCGATGGTGCATGGAGTGATCCTCGCGGGAGTCCACCCGACTCCAGCCCAGAGTCTAAAATGGAGCCAGTCACGGCGCTAGCGGCCGGGGCGGATAATTCTAGCCCCGAGCGAGCCCCGGACGTCGCGGCCGGGGCCACGAGGCTGCTGCCCCAGCCGTGGGTTTCGGTGCGCGCGGGGCGCACGGGCACCCACGCCCCGGCGGCCCCGCACCTGGCTCGAAGTCGGGGTGAAGACGCCGCGCTGCTGCGGCCCCGCGCGCCTTGACCTCCCGAACGGCGCGCGATATGCGGACAGAATCGTGGGCGGTATCCCCCGCGGCGAGCCTCGGGCGAGGGGTTCGCGATGAACCACACGCGGGTTCCCAGACGATCGCGGGCGCCAGGGTCGCCGCGCGTCGAGGTCGCCGTCCTCTACAACGTCGACGCCCTCGACGGCGGCCCCCCGGCGGCCCCCTGCTTCGCGGTGCGGGAGCCGGTGGCGGCGCTCGCGCGCGAGATCGCCGAGGCGCTGGCCGGCGCCGGCCGCCCCCCCACGCGCCTCGTCGCCGTCGAGGGCGCCTTCGCGGAGCTGCGAGCCCGCCTCGAGGCGGCCCGGCCCGCCTGCGTCTTCAACCTCTGCGAGTCCCTCGCCGGTGACGCGCGCCTCGAGACCGTCCTGCCCACCCTGCTCGAGCTGATGGGGATCCCCTTCACCGGCTCGCCGGCCGCCGCCCTGTCCGCCGCGCTCCGCAAGGACCGGGTCAAATGCCTCCTGGAGCGCGCGGGGGTCCCCACGCCGATCGGCGCCGTCCTCACCACCGCGTCGGAGCCCTGCGCGGTGCCGCTGCCGGCCATCGTCAAGCCGGCGTGGGAGGACGGCTCCGCCGGGATCTGGGCGCGCTCGGTGGTCGCGGACACGACCTCCCTCCGCGAGCGGGTCGCGGAGGTGCTGGGGCTTTTCAAGGGCCCTTGCCTCGTCGAACAGTACATCGACGGGCGCGAGTTCAACGTCGCCCTGCTCGGCTTCCCCGAGGCGCGGATCCTGCCCCTGCAGGAGATCGACTTCTCCGCGCTCCCCGCCGATCACCCGCGCATCGTGTCCTACCGCGCCAAGTGGAGCCCCGGCTCGCCCGAGGACCTCGGCACCCGGCCCATCCTGCACCCCGAGCTCGCGCCGGAGCTCGCCGCCCGCGTCCGCCGCGCGGCGACGGAGGCCTGGCGCGTGGTGGGCGGGCGTGACTACGGCCGGGTCGACGTCCGTGTCGACGCGGCCGGCGCACCGTACGTGGTCGACGTCAACCCCAACTGCGATCTCTCCGCCGACGCCGGCTTCGCCCGCGCCGCCGGCGCCGTCGGCCTCGACTACCCGGCGCTCCTGCGGCTGCTCGTGGGCTACGCGCTGCGGCGGCAGAGCGGGCTCGCCAGCCGCGGGCCGCCGCGGCCCGTCCGCTCCGACGAGGCCCGCTGAGCCGGCGGGGCGGCCCCCCCCCCGCCCCACCGGCGGCGCGATCAGTACCGGTAGTGCTCGGCCTTGTACGGCCCGCCCACGGGCACGCCGATGTACCTCGCCTGCTTCTCGGTCAGCCTCGTGAGCTTGGCGCCGAGGTGCGACAGGTGCAGGCGCGCGACCTCCTCGTCGAGCTCCTTGCTCAGGCGGTAGACGCCGACGGGCCGCCGCGTCCGCCACAGATCGATCTGCGCCAGCGTCTGGTTGGTGAACGAGCTCGACATCACGAAGCTCGGGTGCCCGGTGGCGCAGCCGAGGTTCACCAGGCGCCCCTCCGCGAGCAGGTAGATGGAGTGCCCGTCGGGGTAGGTGAACATGTCCACCTGCGGCTTGATGTTGGTGCGCCGGATCCCGGGCCACGACAGCAGCCGCTCGACCTGGATCTCGTTGTCGAAATGGCCGATGTTGCACACGATGGCCTGGTCCTTCATCGCGGCCATGTGCTCCGCGGTGATGATGTCGCAGTTGCCGGTGGTGGTGACGTAGAGGTCGGCGAACGGGAGCGCGTCCTCGACGGTGCCCACCTGGTAGCCGGCCATGCAGGCCTGCAGCGCGCAGATGGGATCGATCTCGGTGACCCACACCCGCGCGCGCTGGCTCCGCAGCGCCTCGGCGGCGCCCTTGCCCCCGTCCCCGTAGCCGCAGACGACCGCCACCTTGCCGGCGACCATCACGTCGGTGGCGCGCTTGATCCCGTCCACCAGCGACTCGCGGCAGCCGTAGATGTTGTCGAACTTGCTCTTGGTGACCGAGTCGTTCACGTTGATGGCGGGCACGAGGAGCTCGCCCCGCTCCTGCATCTGGTAGAGGCGGTGCACGCCCGTCGTCGTCTCCTCGCTCACCCCACGCCAGCCGGCGACCACCTCGTGCCAGCGCCGGGGCCGCGCGGCGAGCTCGCGCCTGAGCAGCGCGTTGATGATCCCGAGCTCCTTGTTGTCGGTGGGGACGTCGAGGATCCCGGGATCCTCCTCCGCCTGGTAGCCCCGGTGGATGAGCAGGGTCGCGTCGCCGCCGTCGTCGACGACGAGCTCGGGACCCCTGCCGTCCGGCCAGGTCAGCGCGCGGAGCGTGTACTCCCAGTACTCCTCGAGCGACTCGCCCTTGTAGGCGAAGACGGGCACCCCCGCCGCGGCGATGGCCGCCGCCGCGTGATCCTGGGTGGAGAAGATGTTGCAGGACGCCCAGCGCACGTCCGCCCCCAGCTCCACCAGCGTCTCGATGAGCACGGCGGTCTGGATGGTCATGTGCAGGCTCCCGGTGATCCGCGCGCCGGCGAGCGGCTTCTGCGGGCCGTACTTCTGCCGCGTGGCCATCAGCCCGGGCATCTCGTGCTCGGCGATGCGGATCTCCTTGCGCCCGAACTCCGCGAGCGTCGGGTCCTTGACGACGTAATCGGGGTGGGGGGCGCTCGACTTCGGTTCACTCATGGCTCGATCTTCCTCTGGGTTCGGGGGGGGGTTCCGTCACGGCGCCGCCGCGCCCGCCCCGGGCCGCGCTCGGGGCCGAGGGCGCGACGGGCGCTCAACACCTGCCATTCGAGCGCGGCGTCGGGACCGCCGCCGACGTAGCACGCCGGGATGCGCCGGGTCGCGGCGTCCCGGAGGCCGGCGGCCGTGGCGAGCGCCGTGAGCTCCGCCGGCTCGAAGCCGAGCCAGACGTCCGCCTGCTGCTCGGCGAAGCGCTCGTCCTCATGCCGGACGTAGTCGATGACGAGCACGTGGCCCCCCGCGCGAGCGAGCCGCCCCAGGGCCGCGAGGGCCTCCACCGGGCGGGGCGCGTGGTGCAGCACCCGCGCCGAAACCACCAGATCCGCGCCGGCGCCGACCCGCGCGCGGAGCGCCTCGGCGTCCAGCTCCGCGCACAGGAGCTCCACGTTGCGGTAGCCGCGCGCCGCGACCCGCGCCGCCGCGCGCGCGAGCTGGGCCTCGCTGCGGTCGAAGGCGAGCACCGCCCCGAAGAGCGGGGCGAGCAGGTCGAGCAGGGCCCCGTCCCCCGTGCCCGCGTCGACGGCGAGGCCGCGCCGCTCGAGCGCCGGCGCGAGCGCGAAGAGGTAGGCGGGCGCCGCCGCCGCCACCGAGGCCGGCGCGGGCGGCGCCGCGTGGCGGGCGAAGAGCTCCCGGCCGCGCTGGTCCCGGCCGCGCACCACCGCCTCCACCCGCGCGAGGCTCCCGTCCTCCCCGACGAGACGGCGCCCGGCGGCGAGCGCGTCGGCCACCACCGGATCCGCGGCGACCGGGACGGGCACGCTCAGGTACACGCGCGTCCCCTGCCGGCGCTCGGCCAGCAGCCCCGCCTGGCGCAGGGCGGCGGCGTGGCGGCTCACGTTGGGCTGCCCCTCGCCGAGCAGCTCCGCGAGCTCCCCGACCCCGCGCTCCTCCGTCGCCGCGAGCGCGAGCAGGCGCAGCCGCACCGGCTCGGCGAGGACCCGGTAGAGCTGCCAGCGGTCGGGGGCGAGGGCCGGCTCCACGCCCCGGTTCTATGCTACCATTCACATCAAAGCAAGTAGGCGAGATTCACGCGGCGAAGCCCTCCTCCGCGGGGGATCGGGGGCGAGCTCCGGCGGCCTCAGCGCGGAACGGGGAACAGCTCCCCCGGCGGGTCCACGCGCTCGAGCTTCCAGATGTCCCGCGCGTACTCGCGGATGGTCCGGTCGCTCGAGAACTTGCCGACGCGGGCGGTGTTCAGGATCGCCATCCGGGCCCAGCGCGCCCGATCCGAGAACGCGCGATCCACCTCCTCCTGCGCCCGGCAGTACGCCTCGAAGTCGGCGCACACCATGAACGGGTCGCCGCCGTCGAGCAGGCTGTGCACGATCTGCCCGATCTCCCAGTGGGGCGCGAAGTAGCCGGACGCGAGCCAGTCGAGCGCCGCCTTCAGCTCCTCGTTGCGCTGATAGTACGCGTGCGGGTCGTAGCCCTGGCGGCGAAGCTCGTCCACCTGCTCCACGGTGTTGCCGAAGATGAAGATGTTGGCGCTGCCCACCTCCTCGAGGATCTCGACGTTGGCGCCGTCGAGGGTACCGATGGTCACCGCGCCGTTGAGCGCGAGCTTCATGTTGCCGGTCCCCGACGCCTCCTTGCCCGCGGTGGAGATCTGCTCGGAGACGTCGGTGGCCGGGATGATGCGCTCCGCCAGGCTCACCGAGTAATTGGGCAAGAACACCACCTTGAGCAGATCCTTCACCCGCGGGTCGCTATTCACCTTGGCCGCCACCGCGTTGATGGCGTGGATGATCCGCTTGGCCAGGTCGTAGCCCGGCGCCGCCTTGGCGCCGAAGACGAAGACGCGCTTGTGCATCGGGAGCTCGGGGTCGTGCAGGATGCGTCGATAGAGCGTCAGGATGTGGAGCAGGTTCAGGTGCTGGCGCTTGTACTCGTGCAGGCGCTTGATCTGCACGTCGAAGATGGCGGTCGGGTCCACGCTCACGTTGCAGTGGTGCCGGATCACCTCGGCGAGATCGCGCTTGTTGGCGAGCTTGACGGCCATGAACCGCCGCTGAAACTCCGGGTCCTCGGCGTGACGCTCGAGCTGCCGGAGCTGGTCGAGGTCCACGGGCCAGCCGTCGCCGATGGTCTCGTCGATCAGGGCCGAGAGGCGGGGGTTGCACTGCTTGAGCCACCGCCGCGGCGTGATCCCGTTGGTCTTGTTCTGGAACCGCTCGGGGTACAGCTCGTGGAAGGTCTTGAACAGGCGGGTCTTCAGGAGCTGGGTGTGGAGCGCGGCGACGCCGTTCACGGTGTGGCTCGCGATGACGGACAGGTACGCCATCCGCACGTACTTCGGGGTCCCCTCCTCGACCAGCGAGAGCTCGGCGCGCTTGCCGACGTCGCCCGGCCAGCGCCGGTCGACCACCTCGTCGAGGAAGCGGCGGTTGATCTCGAAGATGATCTCGAGGTGGCGGGGCAGGACCTTCTCCAGCAGCGGCACGCTCCACTTCTCGAGCGCCTCCGGCATCAGGGTGTGGTTGGTGTAGCTGAAGACGCGCGTGCACAGCGCCCAGGCCAGGTCCCAGCTGAGCCCCTCCTCGTCGAGCAGGATGCGCATGAGCTCGGGCACCGCGATCGCGGGGTGGGTGTCGTTGAGCTGGATGGCGACCTTGTCGGCGAAGGCCTCCCAGCCCCGGTTCTTCTTCCGATAGCGGCGGATGATGTCCTTGAGCGAGCAGGCGACGAAGAAGTACTGCTGCACCAGGCGCAGCTCCTTGCCGCTCTCGGAGGCGTCGTTCGGGTACAGCACCTTGGTGATCGTCTCTCCGATCGCCTTCTCGCGGACGGCCTCCACGTAGCCCCCCTCGTTGAACACCTTGAGGTCGAACTCGCGCGAGGCCCGGGACTCCCACAGGCGGAGGAAGTTCACGGTGTTGCCGCCGTAGCCGCAGATGGGGATGTCGTGGGGGATGCCGACCACGCGACGGGTCCCCTCCCAGCGCACGCGGAAATCGCCGCGGTCGTTCACGTCCTTCTCCACCCAGCCGTAGAGGCGCACCTCGATGGCGTACTCGGGCCGGGTCACGACCCAGGGGGTCGGCGTCTGGAGCCAGTTGTCCGGGAACTCGACCTGCTTGCCGCCGATGAACTCCTGCCGGAAGAGGCCGAACTCGTAGAAGAGCCCGTAGCCGCCCGCCGGGTAGTCGCGCGTCGCCAGCGAGTCGAGGAAGCAGGCGGCGAGGCGACCGAGACCGCCGTTGCCGCGCCCCATGTCCGGCTCCTCCTCGTCGCGGACCGGCAGCTCGAGGCCGAGCTCCTCGAGCGCCTGCCGCGTCGCCTCGAGCAGCCCCGTGTTGACGAGGTTGTTGTGGAAGAGGCGCCCCATCAGGTACTCGAGGGACAGGTAGTAGACGCGCCGCGCGTTGGCCTCCGTCTGCACGGACATCGTCTCGATGAAGCGCGCCATGATCCGGTCGCGCACCGCGAAGGCCGCCGCCTGGTACCAGTCCTGTCGGGTGGCGGTGACCGGGTCCCGCGCCAGGGTGAACTTGAGGTGGCTCTTGATGGACTCCTTCATCCCGACCGGCCCCATGTCGATCCGGGACCGGAAGGTGCGCAGCGAGGCGGGCGGCGCCTCCGAGTGACAGGGATCGCTCGGCGCGGGGGGCGCCTCGGGCTGGTGCTTTCCGCTCGACTTCGGCTCCTTGGCCATCACGTGCTCCCGGTTGAGTGACGGACGGTACGCCCGGCCCGAGCAGGTTAGAGCGTCGACCCCCGCACCGGGAAGCCGCATCTCGGCCGGCGACGCGCGCGCCGCGACACCGGGGCCGGCCCGGAGTTCGGCGGCGGCGCGCGCCGGGCGCGGGCGCCGCCGTGCTAGCGTTCGCCCGTGACCGAGCCGGTCCTGCGCGTCGAGCACCTGACGACCGCGTTCCGCACCGAGCGCGGCCGGCTCCGCGCCGTCGACGACGTCTCCTTCGAGGTCCCCGCGGGACGCACCCTCGCCATCGTCGGCGAGAGCGGCTCGGGCAAGAGCGTCACGGCGTTGAGCGTGCTGCGGCTCATCCCCGACCCGCCCGGCGTCATCGAGCGCGGGCGCGTGCTCTTCGAGGGGATCGACCTCCTGGCGGCGCCGGAGCGCCGGCTCCGCGCCGTGCGCGGCGCCGGGATCGCCATGGTCTTCCAGGAGCCGATGACCTCGCTCAACCCCGTGTACACGGTGGGGGCGCAGATCGCCGAGGTGCTGCGGCTGCACGGCCGTGCCCGCGGGCAGGCGGCGCGCGCCCGCGCCGTCGAGCTGCTCGAGCAGGTGGGGATCCCCGCGGCGGCGACCCGCGTGGACGCCTACCCGCACGAGCTCTCCGGCGGGATGCGGCAGCGCGTCATGATCGCCATGGCGCTCGCCTGCGATCCGCGGGTGCTGATCGCCGACGAGCCGACCACGGCGCTCGACGTCACCATCCAGGCGCAGATCCTGGACCTTCTGCGGCGGCTGCAGGCCGAGCGCGGGATGGGGCTCGTCTTCATCACGCACGACCTCGGGGTGGTCGCCGAGGGCGCCGACGAGGTGGCGGTGATGTACGCCGGCCGGGTGGTGGAGCGCGGCGCGGTGGGCTCGCTCTTCGCCGCGCCCGGTCACCCCTACACCCGGGGCCTGCTCGCCAGCGCGCCGCCCGTCGACGCGGCGCGCGGCGCGGGACGCCCGCGACGCCTGAACGCCATCGACGGCCTCGTCCCCGACCTGCTCGCGCTCGGCCCGGGCTGCCGCTTCGCCGATCGCTGCGCGCTCCGCGCGGGGCGGTCACCGGCGCCCGCGGCCTGCCGCGAGGCGGAGCCGGAGCTGCAGCGACTCGCGACCGGCGGCGCCGCGCGCTGCCACTTCGCCGGGGAGGTCGCGTGACGACCGCCGCCCCGCCGCCCCGGCGGGAGCCCGCCGCGGGGCCGTTGTTGCAGGTGGAGAAGCTGACCAAGTTTTTCCCCGTGCGGCGGGGCCTCTGGTCCCGGCGGCAGTTCGTCCGCGCGGTCGACGGCGTGTCGCTCTACGTGCGGCGCGGGGAGACGCTGGGGCTGGTGGGTGAGAGCGGCTGCGGCAAGACGACGCTCGGCCGCGTGAGCCTGCGCCTGCTGGAGCCGACCTTCGGCCGCATTCGCTTCGACGGGCAGGACCTGATGCCGCTGACGCAGGCCGAGCTCCGGCCGCTGCGGCGCCGGATGCAGATCGTGTTCCAGGATCCGCTGGCCTCGCTCGATCCTCGCTTCGCGGTGCGGGACGCGGTCGCCGAGGGGATCCGCATCCACCACCTCGCCCGCTCGCGCCGCGAGGAGGAGGACCGCGTGGCCGCGCTGCTCGGCCGCGTGGGCCTCAGGCCGGAGACGATGCACCGCTACCCCCACGAGCTGAGCGGCGGCCAGCGGCAGCGAGTGGGCATCGCGCGGGCGCTCGCCGTGGACCCCGAGCTCGTCGTCTGCGACGAGCCACTCAGCGCCCTCGACCTGTCCATCCAGGCCCAGATCACCAACCTGCTGTTGGATCTGCAGGAGGAGCGCCGGCTGTCGTACCTGTTCGTCTCCCACGACCTGCGCGTGGTCGAGTACGTGAGCCACCGCGTGGCCGTCATGTACCTCGGCAAGCTGGTCGAGGTGGCGCCCGTCGGCTCGCTCTTCGCGCGACGCTGCCACCCCTACACGCGCGCGCTCCTCAGCGCGGTCCCGGTGCCGGACCCCGCGCGCAAGCGGCTGCGCGTGCTGGTCGAAGGCGACCTGCCGAGCCCGCTCGCGCCCCCGCCGGGCTGCGCCTTCCACCCGCGGTGCCCGCGGGCGGAGCCGGGGCGCTGCGACGTGGAGGCGCCCGAGCTCGCCGAGGTCGAGCCGGGATCGCATCACCACGTCGCCTGCCACCACCCGTTCGCCTGACGACCCGCGCGCGGCAGGCGCGGAGAATGAACGCCTGCTCAGGTGGGCGCTGCGCGGCCGAGGGCGGTAGGCTCGCGCGTCGAGTCGGCGGGGCCCCTGCGGAGAACGCCCATGGCGACCGGGAAGAGCACAGCGTCCAGACCCCCCCGCGAGCGCGCCGGGAAGGCACCCACCGCGCGCGAAGCCCGGGCGCGCGCGGCGCTCGGTGCCCTCGAGGCGGCGCTCGCCGCCCCCGACGCCCGCCTCGAGCCCGCGCGGCGGGCGCGCCTGCATTACGAGTGCGGCCGCCTGCTCGAGGAGCTCGGCCGCGCCGCGGAGGCGCGCGCCCACTACGAGCGCGCGACCGAGCCGGAGGTGCTCCACCTCCCCGCCCTCGCCGGCCTGCGACGCGTCCTCGGACGCGCGGGGGAGCTCGAGGCCGTGGTCGATGCCCTCGCGCGGGAGGCTTCGCGGACGGAGGACCCGGCGCGACGGGCCGAGCTCGAGCACCAGCGGGGGCGCCTCCTCGAACGGCTCGGCCACCACGACGAAGCCCTCGCGCCGCTCGCCCACGCGGCATCGCTGGCCCCGGCGGACGTGCGGATCCTCGACTCGTGCTGGCTGGCGCGGAGCGCCGCCGGCCCCGCCGAAGCCCTGGACGCCGCCTACGCCGCGCGCCTCTCCGTGCCCGACGGGGACCCGCGCCTGCGCGCGGCGCTGCTCGTCGCGCGGGCGGAGCTGCTCGGCACGCGCCTCGATCGGCCCGCCGACGCCCGGGAGGCGTACCGCGCCGCGCTCGAGGCCGATCCCGAGGTGCCCGGCGCGCTGCCCGCGCTGGACGCGCTCTTGACCCAGCACCAGCGCTGGGGCGACCTCGCGGAGCTGCTCCGGCGCGAGATCGATCTCGCCAGCGACCCGGAGGAGCAGGGCGCGCTGACCGTCCGCCTGGCGCGGCTGCTGCGCGACCACCTCGAGCGACCCGAGGAGGCCACGGCGCTGATGCACGCCGCCGTCGCGCTGCTGCCGGGGGCCCTGGGACCGCTCCTGGAGCTGTATGATCTGGCGCTGGAGCAGGACGATCTCGAGCGCCTCATCACGGCGCTCCAGGGCCGCGCCGAGGCCACCGCGGCCGGACCCGACCGGGCCGAGCTGTGGCACCACGCCGGGCGCCTGCGCGAGCGCGCGGGGGACGCGGACGGCGCGCTCGCCTGCCACGCGCAGGCGCTCTTCGCGCGGGCCGACCACCACGGCGCGCGCCGCGCCATCGAGCTCTCCCTCGCGCAGCGGCGCGACTGGCCGCGCCTCATCCACGTCCTCGAGGCCTCGGTGGCCGAGGCGGACCCGGCGACCGCGCTCGGCGCCCTGGCGCGCGCGGCCGAGATCTCCGAGCGGCACCTCGGCGACGCCGAGCGCGCGCTCGCGCTGCACGAGCGCATCCTGGAGGCGACCCCGGACTACGAGCCGTCGGTGCAAGCGCGGCTCCGGCTGCTGCAGCGGCTCGGGCGCTTCACCGAGCTCGCCGAGGCCTACGCCACCGCCGCGGCCACGGCGGCGACGAGCGCGGCGCGCGCGGCCTACCTCCTGCGGCGCGCCGAGATCCAGGAGCTCGTCCTGGACGACCCCGAGGCCGCGCTCGCCACCCACCGGGAGGTCTGTGAGATCGACGTCAGGCAGCCGCTGGGGGCGCACGGGCGCGGCCGCCTGGCCCTGCAGCAGCAGGACTGGGAGTCGGTCGCGATCGCGCTCAAGCACGAGCTGCGCGGGCGCCGCGGGGCGCGCGCGGCCGACGTCCTGCACCAGCTCGGCGAGCTGACCGAGCGCGAGCTCGGCCAGCCCGAGGCGGCGCTCGAGCACTACCGGCGCGCGCTCGAGGCGGCGCCGGAGCACCCGCTCGCCGCCGCCAGTCTGGAGGCCCTGCTGGTCGAGCTCGAGCGACCGGCGGAGCTCGCGGCCTTCTACCGCGCCGAGCTCGAGCGCACGGAGGATCCGGTCCGCCGCGGCGAGCTCACGACGCGGATCGGCCGCGCCGAGGCCGCTCAGGGGGATCGCCTGGCGGCGATCGCCACCCTGACGCCGGTCGCCCGCGAGGGATTCCTGACGGCGCGCCGCGAGCTCGAGCGCCTGCTCACGCGCGAGCGTCGCTGGGCGGAGCTCGCGCGCCTGCTCGAGCGACACGCCGAGGAGAGCGAGGTCGACGCCGAGCGGGTCCGGGCCCTGGCCCGGCTCGGGGCGCTGCAGGAGCAGGAGCTCGGTGATCCGGCCGCCGCCCGCGCGGCCTACGAGCGCGCGCTCGAGCTCGACCCCGCCTGCGCCGAGGCGCGCGCGGGGCTCCCCCGCGCCCTGCTGCTCACCCGCGACTGGCCGCGACTCGCCGAGGTGCTGGCGGAGGCGGCGAAGACCGCGGAGGGGCTGGCCGCGACGACGGCGCGCTACCGCCTGGCGACGCTGCGCCGGGACCAGCTCGCCGATCCGGCCGGGGCGATCGCGGCCTTCGAGGCGCTGGCGGCGGAGGAGCCGGCGCCGGTCGGCGCGCTGCTCGCGCTGGTCGCGCTCTACGAGCGCGAGGAGCGCCTCGCGGAGCTCGCGCGGGTGCTCGCCCAGCTCGGCCGGGAGCTGGGCGACGACGCGAGCCGCAGCTCGATGATGTTCCGGCTCACCCAGACCGCCGAGCGAGCGCGCTTCGGCAGCCCGGGCCAGCTCGTGCAGGCGTACGCCAAGCTCGCCGAGGAGCCGACGAGCCGCCTCGGCGCCCTGCTCGAGCTCGACCGCCTCGTGCCGCCGGGCGACGCCGCCTCGCGCCGGTTGATCGCGGAGGGCCTCGCGGCAGCGTCCCTTGATCCGACCGTGGCCGCCGCCTACCTGACCGAGCGGGCGGAGCTCGACGAGGACGAGGACCCCGCGGCAGCCCTCGACCAATTCCGCGCCGCGCTGGAGCGCGACCCCCGGTGCCTGGGCGCCATCGACGGGCTCGCCCGCTTCGCCCAGCGGGATCACCGCGCGGCCGAGCTCGCTCGATCCGCCGATCTGCACGCGGAGCTCGGTTCCCCGGCGCGGGCGGTGGAGCTCCGGCTCGCCGCCGCCGAGGAGTACGCGCGGGACGGGGATCCGAAGGCGAGCGGCGTGGCCCTGTGGCGGGCGCTGGCCGCGGCCCCCGATCACCCCGCGGCGCGGGAGCGCCTCGCGGCGCTGCTGCGCAGCGACGACATGGACGACGTGCTGCGGGCGATCGACGGCGTGGCGGACACGAGCGCCAGCGGCGAGGAACGTCGGCGCCAGTGGCTCACGGTGGCCGACGCGCTGCGCGACGACGTCCCCCGCGCGGCGTCCATCCTGGAACGCGCGCTCGAGAGCGGCGCCCCGAGCGCGGCGATGCGCATCGACCTGGCCGCCCTCTACGCCAGGATGAACCAGGCCTCGCGGGCGAGCGAGCTCTTGGCGGAGGTGATCCGGGAGGCGCCGCCCGGCCCCGAGCGCGGCCGCGCGTCCCTGGCCCAGGCGCGCCTCGCCCGGGGGCCGCTGGGGGACCCGGCGCGGGCGCGGGAGCTCTGCGAGGACGTCATCGCCGAGGCCACCAGCGACCCGGACGACGTCGAGGCCGCGCTGACCGAGCTGGTGGAGCTCCGCGCCGAGAGCGGGGCCATCGACGACGCCATCGCCGCGGCCAGCGCGCTCGCGAGCCGGGCGCGCGCGCCCGCGCAGCGGGTCGCGGCGCTGCAGAGCGTGGTCGATCTCGAGCTCGGCCGAGATGGCTACCAGGAGGCCGCCGAGGCCTGCGCCCGCATCGTGGCCATCGAGGGGCCGCGCTCGCCGGCCGTGGCGACGCTCCAGGATCTGGTCGCCGGCGACGAGTCCCTGCAGCGCCGCGGGCACCGTGCGCTGGCGGGCGGCCTCGAGGAGTACGCGAGGAGCCACCCGGACGCGCCCGACGCCGGGCTCGCCTTCGCGCGCGCGGCGGAGTGCCTCGCCGGTCCGCTCGCGGACGCGGCGGGGGCGCGCTCCCTGCTCGAGCGCGCGGTCGCGGCCCGCCCGGGCGATCTCGAGCTCGCCCTGGCCCTGGGCCGGCGGCTCGAGCAGGAGGGCGCCCCGATGGACGCGCTCGAGCGCTACCGCGGCGTGCTCGCCGCCGCGCCCCGGCACGCGGCGGCTTGGCGCGGGATGGCGCGCGTGTTCGCCGCCCTGAGCCCGCCGCGGCCACCCTCGGTGGCGCTCGCGTGCCTCGCCAGCGTCGGGGCCGCCTCGCCCGCGGAGCTCCGCCGCTGCGGGGCGCGGGCGCGGCGCACCCTGCGCGCGACGCCGCCGCCGGTGTCGACCTGGGAGCGCCTGGTGTCGGTCAGCAGCCCGGAGTTCGCCGCCCTCGACGCCTTCCATCAGGCCGTCGTCGACACCCTGGGGCGCGTCCACGTCCCCCGCCTGCGCGAGCTCGGCCTCGACCACGGCGACCGCCTCGGCGCTCGCGGCGCGCACCCGCTCCGCGCCGCCGCCGAGCGCGTCGCCGCCGCGCTCGGCGTCGGCAGCTTCCACCTCTACCTCACCAAGGACGAGGAGACGGCGCCACGCCTCGCCTTCACCAACCCCCCGAGCCTCCTGCTCCCCGCCGCGTTCCCGACCTTGCCCGAGGGAGCGCAGCGCTTCGTCTTCGCCAAGGCGATGATCCCGATGGCGCGCCGCCGGCTGGCGCTGCTGGAGCTCGACGCGGCCGGCATCCAGGAGCTCGTCGCCGCCGCCGTGCGCGCGGCACGGACCGAAGACGAGCTCTCCTTCTCGGCCGAAGACCGGGTCGCGCGGCTCCTGCGCCGCTTCGTGCCGGAGAGCGACCTGCCCGCGCTCGGCGCGGCGGCGCGCGCGGTGGCGACGCTCGACGCGGCGGTGCTCGACGCGTGGATCCAGGACACCCACGGGAGCGCGACGCGACTGGCGCTCGTCCTCGCCGACGACGTCGCCGCCTCGCTGCCGCTCCTGACGCGCTATCCGCCGTCGCAGCGCGGCGGCAAGGAGGACGAGCTCCGCCGCTACTTCGCCAGCGATCTGGCGTTCGAGCTGCGCGAGCTGTTCCTCGAGCCCGCGGCGCCCGAGGAGCCGCCGCCCGCGGAGCCGGAAGACCCGGAGCCGGCGCCACCGGTCGAGGAGCGCGCGGCGGTGGATCCGGTCCCGCCCCGTACGCGCACCGATACCCCACCGCCCGCGCCCCCGGCGCGCGCGACGCCGCTGCCGTCCTCCGCCGCGGCGCGCGTGGCGCCCCCGCCGCCGCCCGCGTCCTCCCTGCGCGTGACGCCGCCGCCGCCGCCGCCGCGCTCCTCGTCGGCGCCGCCACCGCCGCCGCCGCGCTCCTCGTCGGCGCCGCCACCTCCGCCACCTCCGCCGCCGCGCGAGGTCGCGCCGAGCACCGCGCCCGCGGTGACGGCGGACGCGGCGCGGGACGACGAGCCGGAGCTCGACTGGGAACCGCCGGGACCCGGCGCCGCGGAGCCGTCCCCCGCTCGCCTGCCCTCGGCGCCACCGCCCCCCGAGCGCCCCTCCGCACCGCCGCCGCCGAGCGCGCGCAAGGCGCCACCACCACCGCTCGCCCCGGCGCCACGATCCCGCGCCGACGAGGCGCTGGCGGAGCTGCGGGCGAGCGACGACGCCGCACCCCAGCGCCCGCCTCGGTCGTGAGCCCCGCCGCACGGCGTGGACGCGCGGTCGGGCTGGCCCTCGGCGCGAGGATCCGGCTACCATCCGGCCACGCTGGCGCCCCGAGGCGGACGCGGCGCTCAGACGAGGGAGAGAGGTCAGCATGAAGACTCGACAGCGATTCGGGGCGTTCTTGGCGGCGGCGGGGCTCTTGTTGGCGCTCGGTGGCTGCGACCCGAACGCGAAATGCAAGCAGAGCGAGGAGTGCACGGGCCTGGGCAAGTGCACCGCGTCGGAGAGCGGCGTCTGCTTCGCCGCCTCGAACGAGGACTGCAAGGCGAGCAAGGCATGCAAGGTCGAGGGCAAATGCACGGCCAAGGAGAAGGCATGCACCGTCGGCTCGGCGGAGGACTGCAAGGGTTCCGACGCCTGCACCAAGTTCGGGATGTGCGACGCCGATCAGGGCGTCTGCGCCAACCTCGGCAAGGCATTCCACGGCGCCTGCGGCAAGGAGTGCAAGGCCGACGGCCTCTGCGTGCAGAAGGACGGCAAGTGCATCGCGCTCTCGGAGTACCACTGCCGCGGCACCACCGAGGACAAGCCGGAGGCGGAGAGCCCCTGCCGCCGGGAGGGCCGCTGCACGGCCAAGGACGGGGCCTGCATCGCCGAGAAGAACGAGGAGTGCGCGGGCTCGTTGCTCTGCAAGAACGAGGGCCGCTGCGTCGCCGAGGGCGGCAAGTGCGTGGCGACCAAGGAGCTTTGCATGGAGAGCGTCATCTGCACCAGCAGCGGCAAGTGCGGGGTGAAGGACGGCGCCTGCTCCGCCACCGACAACGGGGACTGCAAGAAGTCCTCCCGCTGCAAGCTGGAGGGGCTCTGCAGCGCCGTCGACGGCGCCTGCATCGCGCACACCAACGCCGACTGCGGCGGCTCCACCGTCTGCACCAAGGACAAGCGCTGCACGGCCAAGGACGGCGTCTGCGTGAAGTGACGGCCCCCCCGCGGCGGCGCTCGCCCGGGCGGGCGCCGCCGGGAGGACGCGCGGCGTGATCCCCCTCCGCATCGTCGTCGTCGGCACCGGCGCGGTCGGCGGCTACTATGGCGCGCTGCTCGCGCGCGCCGGCCACGACGTCCAGTTCCTCGCCCGCAGCGACCACGAGCACCTGTCGCGCCGCGGCCTGCGGGTGGAGTCCGTCGACGGCGACTTCTCGCTGCGGCCCGTCGCGGCGTACGCCGATCCCGCCGCCGTGCGCCCGGCCGAGCTCGCGCTCGTCGCGCTCAAGACCACCGCCAACGCGGCCCTGCCGGCGATCCTGCCGCGCGTGCTCGCGCCCGGAGGCGCGGTAGTCCTGCTGCAGAACGGCCTCGGCGAGGAGGAGCGGGTCGCCGCCATCCCCGGCGTCGGCGCGGTGCTCGCCGGGCTCGCGTTCGTGTGCGTGACCAAGGTGGGGCCCGGCCACGTCCGCCACCACGACTACGGCACGGTCCGCCTCGCGGCCTACGCCCCCGGGGCCGCCGCCGGGATCACGCCCGTCATGGCGCGGCTGGGCGCCGCGCTCGAGGGCGCGGCCGTCCCGGTGACGCTGGAGCCGGACTGGCTCGCCGCGCGCTGGCGGAAGCTCGTCTGGAACGTCCCCTACAACGGACTCTCCGTCCTGCTCCGCGCCGACACGGGCACGCTGATGGCGTCGCCGCCCGTGCACGCGCTCGTCGCGGCGATGATGCGCGAGGTCACCGCCGCGAGCGCCGCCGAGGGGCGACCGATCGCGGACGATTTCGTCGAGGAGATGCTCTCGCTCACCCGGGACATGCGCCCCTACCTGCCCAGCATGCGCCTCGACTTCGACGCCGGGCGCCCGCTCGAGCTGTCGGCGATGTACGCGGTGCCGGCCGCCCGCGCGCGCGCCGCCGGCGCCCCCATGGTCAGGGTCGAGGCGCTCCTCGCGGAGCTCGAGTTCCTGGTCGCCGCGCGAGACGCGGCGCGGCGCTAGGCCACGGCACCGCGCCCGCGTTGATCCCGGCTCACCGCGCGGTGACGCGCCGTCGCGGGAGCGGCCGGTCTCCGCTCGGGAGCGGAGTGCCCCCCATCGCCCTCGCGCCCTCCGGGGCCGTCGCGCTGGGGTGACGGCCGCGCCCTTCGCCGAGATCGCCGGTCCGTGGCAGGATGGCGACCAGGCGACCGCGCAGCCCCGCGGGGGACGCGGTCGGGACATCCGATGGGAAGACACCATCATCGCCTCCGGGGCACCCTCGCGCGCCCCGCGGCGCTCGCGGCCGTGGCCGCCCTCGGCTGCGGCCGGATCACCTCCGACGCGGCCGCGACCGGAGGGACGCGCGCCGCCGACGCAGAGGACGCCGGCGGCGGCACCGGGACCACCGGGAGCGAGGGCGGGTCGCCGGTGGCGGAGCTCGACCCGGGCGATCCACCGATCCCCGGCACGGACCACGGCGCGATCGAGCACGGGTGTGGCGACGGGGAGCGGGTGCCCGGCGAGGAGTGCGACGACGGCAACGGCCGGATGGGGGACGGCTGCAACGGCGTGTGCGAGCAGGAGCCGAGCTTCGCATGCCCGGAGGCGGGGCCGTGCGAGCCGTCGAACCGCTGCGGCGACGGGGCGGTAGAGAAGGGCGAGGTGTGCGATGACGGCAACACCACGGGGGGCGACGGGTGCAGCGCCGACTGCCTCACCCTGGAGCCCTCGGCGCTCTGCGCGACGCCAGGGGTGCCCCACCCGGTCCAGTGCGACTGCGGGGACGGCCAGGTCGCGCGCGCCGAGGCCTGCGACGACGGCAACGTGGTGTCCGGCGACGGTTGCACGGCGGACTGCACCCGGATCGAGCTCGGCTGGCGGTGCCCGGTGCCCGGGACGAGCTGCGTCGCGGTGGAGACGCCGCCGCCCGCGCCGGGCTGCGGCGACGGCGTCGTGCAGGAGCCGGAGACCTGCGACGACGGCGTGAACGCGAGCGAGTACGGCCCCACCGGGTGTACCCCGGACTGCCGCGTCCCCCCCGCCTGCGGCGATGGCGTCCGCGACGAGGACTGGGGGGAGGAGTGCGACGCCGGCGGCCTCGAGCCGTACGACGGCTGCGAGCCCGACTGCCGCGTGGACCCCTTCTTCGTCTGCGGCGATGGCGTGGTGCAGCCCCAGGCCGGCGAGGAGTGCGACCTCGGCACGAACCTCGGGGGCTGGGACGGCTGCACCCCCGACTGCCTGCTCGGGCCCCGCTGCGGTGACGGCGTGGTGCAGCCCGGCCACGAGCTGTGCGACGACGGCGTGAACGACGGCAGCTACGGTCGCTGCGCCCCCGGGTGCGTGCTCGGCCCGTACTGCGGCGACGGCGTGGTGCAGGCGGGAGAGGAGTGCGACGGTGCGGACGACTGCAGCCGCGTCTGCCGGCTCCGGGTCTTGTGAGCGCCGCGTGCGGACCGCAGGCGGGCGAGCTCCGGGCGGCGCGCTTCCACACCCTCGACCTGGCCTGGCGTGGCCCCATGCAGCACGCCCCGACCCACGCTGTCGGTGCCCGTCGCACCTGGAACGAGAGCAACGCACCTGGAAGCGGCGCGGCGGGGACATCACGGAGTCGGGCGGGCACGGCCCGAGGAGCCGGGATGGGGGGCTCCGCGCGAGGAAGCCACGGCGCTCGGCGCGATTCGGCCGCGAAGCGAGCAGGCGCACCTTGGTTTCCGTCTCGGCCCGCTCGGCCGAGGCGGAAACCTTCCCCGGGGCGACGCGCCCCGCGCTAGATTTGATCGAGGCTCGGGACGTTCGCGCCGTCGTACGCGATCATGGATCGTCGCGCCCAGCTCCAGCTCGCCCTGCTGCTCCTCCTCCCGGGGGCGGTAGCGGCCTGCGACGTCTATACGCCCGAGCTGCTCCGCGGGTCGGGGCGGATCCCCGCCGAGAGCGGCGGGACCGGCGACGGGCCCGAGGCCGTCGGGGGGACTCCGGGAGGCGGATCGAGCGGTGGGCTCGGCGGGGTCGGCACCGGCGGCGCGCCGGACGGGTCCGGCGGCGTCGTGCCGTCCGGCGGAGACCCGAGCGGCGGCGCCTCCGGCGGGATGGGGAGCGAATCGACCGGGGGCCTGGGGACCGGCGGTTCGCTGGCCAGCACGGGCGGCGCGACGGGGGAGACGGCCACGGGTGGGATCGGGGGCTCGAGCAGCGACAGCGGCGGCCTCTCGACGGGCGGGGACAGCGCCGGCGGCGACCTCGGCGGCGGTATGGAAATCGGCGGAGGCGAGGCCGGCGGCGCCACCGGCGCGGCGGGAACGGCACCGCTCGCGGGCGCCCCGAGCGGTGGCGCGACCGCAGGCGATCCCCCCGACGGTGGCACGGCCGGCAGCCCCGCGCCCACGGGCGGCGCGCTGACGGGCGGCGCGCCGAGCGGTGGCCAGGGAACCGGCGGCACTGGTAGCGGCGGGGAGGCCACCGGCGGCGCGCCCTCCGGCGGCGTGACGAGCGGGGGCACGGGTACGGGCGGGCTGCCCGCCGGGATCACCGTCATCGACCTGCTCGACGAGGCGAACAACGCCATCGAGCTCTGGAACGGCGGGGGGCTCTGGTACGTGTTCCACGACGGCTCCGCGGACGGGGTCATCACACCCGACACGCCGCGCGACACGACCGCGAGGGTGACCCCCGTCGCCCTCCCGGCCGCTCGCGACGGGAGCCTGCTCGGCGTCCACGTGGTGGCCAACGACGGGTTCGTGGCCTGGGGCGCGGGCGTCGGGTTCAACCTGAACTCGCCCGATCCGTCGACGCGGCTCCCGTACGACGTCTCGCCCTACGCCGGGCTCGTGCTGTGGGCGCGCGTCGGCACGGGCACGGTGACCCTGCGTCTGAAGCTCGTGACCGCGGACATCGCCCCCGACACCGAGCCCGGCGGCGAGTGCGTGGAGGACTGCAACGACGCCTTCGGCGCCGTCCTCGAGCTCACCGAGGCCTGGCAGGAGCTCTCGGTGCCCTTCTCCGGGCTGACCCAGCAAGGCTGGGGCTACGCCCCGCCGGCCGGCTTCGATCCGACGGCCGTGCTCGCGGTCCAGCTCCACGTGGACGCCGGCGTGGCCTTCGACCTCTGGCTCGACGACGTGCGCTTCTACGAATAGGTCGGCCGCGCGCGCGATCCACCGGCGCCACCTCGCGAGTCGGACGACGAGCTCGTGCGGAGGGCGGGTTCGCCGGGGGTGCCCCGCGACGCGGCAGGCCGGAGTCGAGTCGCGGGTCCACACCGTCTGGCAGGCGTCCACTGGACGTCGACCTGGACAGATCGCCCCTGCGCTGCCCTCCGCATGACCCATCCACGGCCGATCTCCGGCGCTCCTCCCGGCGGCTGGTTCGGGCACGCGTCTTGCGAGTGAGCGCGCCCGAATGGGACCGCTGCCGGCAGCGCCGGACGCCCCCCGGGCGCGGGGGCGGCGGCGCGCGGGCGAGGTTCGCGTGGATCACCAAGGAGATACTCACATGAAGAAGACACTCGTGGTCATGACCTGCCTCATGGGATCGCTCGGCTGGGGGCTCGGCGACGCGCGCGCCTGGAGCCCGCCGACGAGCCCCGTGCCAACGCAAGAGGATGCGACGTTGGTGCGCAACGCGTTGGCGGACTGCTCGACCGACGCCGACGGGAAACCCGACGCGTACACGGTCTGGGTCTACAGGGACGCACCCTTCCAGGGCACCTGCAAGATCCTGCTCCCGGGCTTCTACCCCAGCTCGAGCCACTTCGGGATCGGCAACGATGCCATGTCGTCGATCCGGATCGGAGCGGGGGTCCGGGCTCGCCTCTTCGAGCACGGGGGGTACGGAGGCGCGAGCATCACGGTCACCAGCGACACCGCCTACCTCGGCAACTTCCCCTCCTGGAACGACGTCGTCTCATCGATGCGCGTCGAGCTCGCCAACAGGTCGCAGTCCTGCTCCGACGTGAGGAGCGGCGAGATGGCGCTGTTCCAGCACGCTTACTACCAGGGCGACTGCGTCGTGCTTCCGGTGAAGACCTGGTCGGGTCTGCCGAGGACCTACGCCGACCCGGGCGCGATGGGCATCGCGAACGACAGCATCTCCTCGCTCAAGTACCGGAGCGACTTCAACCGAACGGCGTTCTTCTGGGACGCGAACCTCGACCCCAACCACGCGGCCTGTTACACGGCCTACCCGAACACGGACGTCGCGGCGCTCCCTGCGAGGTACGGCCAGATCATCGGCCCCAACGACCAGATCTCGAGCGTCGGCCCCGTCGCCGACCCGTACGTCTGCGGCCGGTTCTAGCGATCGAGGCGGGAGGCGTGCGGGCCGCGCCGAGGAACGACGTCGAGGCGTGCTCGACCGCTCCCCGCCCCAGCGCGGCCGCACGCGGCCCCGTGCCGCGTGCGGCCGCGCTGACCCCCTGAGAGCGATCGCGCAGGGCGGGCTCGCGGCGCGCGTTTGACCTCCCCGCGCGCGGCTGCTAAAAGTGGCGCGTCGTGCCGCGTAGCTTCGCTAACAAGTGGCTCCTCACCCCGCCCCGCCCGGGCGGCTGAGGACCTGCGCGCCGACGGACCCAACGCAGACCCTCACCGCCCCCGGGGCGGCGAGGGTTTCTTGGTTTTTCGGCCCCTCCCGTCCCGCGAGCACCGCGAGACACCCCATGTCCTCCACCCCGTCGAACGTCCCCCCCGCCGCGGCCGGCAGCGACGCAGCGGGCGCCCCCGCGGCGCCGCTCTTCACACCACGGTTCCTGCTGGTCTTGGCGACGCAGTCCACCTACGGCTGCGTCTACTCGGCCTTCCTCCTGCTGCCGAAGTTCCTGGCGCGTGAGCTCGGCGCCAGCGCCGAGGCCATCGGCTGGGTGATGTCCCTGTACGTCGCGGGCGGGCTCGTGGCCGTCCCCTGGGTCGCGCGCGCCCTCGACGCGCGGCGGCGCGGCCCGCTCATGGCGCTCGGCGGCCTGCTCGGCGCGGCGACGGCGCTCGGTTTCCTCGCGGTGACCCGGGTGGGCCCGCTGCTCTTCGCGCTGTCCCTGCTGCTCGGGGTGGCCTTCGTGCTCGTGTTCAACGCGGGCGGCACCCTCGCCGCCGAGCTCGCGCCGCCCGCGCGGCTCGGCCAGGGCCTCGGGATCTGGGGCCTCGCCACGCTGACCACCAACGCGGTGGCGCCGGTGGCGTTGGAGCCGGTGGCGGAGCGGCACGGGTGGAGCGCCGTCTTCGTCGTCTCGGCGCTCGGGGCGCTGCTGTCGGCGGGCCTCGCGGCGCTGGTCGCGCGGGGAGAGCCGGCTCCCGCCGCGCCGCCGCCGGCCCGACCGCGACGCCTTCACCTCGGGGGCGACCGCGGGCGGGTGCTGGTGGCCGCCGCGCTGACGGGCCTCGGGCTCGGCACCCTCTTCACCTTCGTCGTGCCCTACGCCCTCGAGCTCGGAGCCCGGCGCGTGAGCGGCTTCTTCCTCGGCTACACGGGGGCCGCGGTGATCGTGCGTCTCGGCTTCGGCAGCCTCGCCGATCGGCACGGGCGCGCGCGGGTGTCCTTCACCGCCCTGCTCGCCTACGCGGCGGCGGTCGCGGGCGCAGCCTGGCTCACCCCGGCCGCGCTCCCGCTGGTCGGAGCGGCGCTGGGGGTCACGCACGGTGTCACCTACCCTTCGCTCAACGCGCTCGCCGTGGCGGGCGCCGATCCGCGCGAGCACGGCTCGACGATGACGTACTACTTCGGCGCCTACTCGCTCGGGCGCTCGGTGAGCGTGGCCGCGCTCGGCCTGCTCGCCGGCGCGGCGGGCTACCCGGCCACCTTCCTCACCGCCGGCGCGCTGCTCGGCGCCGGCGCGTTCACGCTGCTGCCGCTCGTCCGCGCCGAGCGACGAACCCCCACCGCCGCGACCCACGCCGAGGGCCCCTGCCCCGCCGCGTGAGGGCCGCGGGCGCGCCTCCGGACCACGGCCGGAAGAAGCGCACCGCCGCGCGGGCCTCCCCGGAGAACCGGAGCGTCCCTCTCTCCCGGAGATCCCGCCGGCGGGACACGCCTCAGAGGATCACGCAGGGGCCGTCAGCGTCGATCCCAGCGCCCGCGCCGTTGGCCGCGCAGGCGCTGGCGTGGGTGACCCCGTCGCGGCCGCACACCGGCGCCTCCTCGAGGGGGCAGACCAGCGGACGCAGGAGGTAGAAGGCGGTTTCGTAGACGCAGGGCGCTCCCGCGGGCGCGCTGGCGCCGCTGCCGTCGCTCCCGCCGTCGCCGCCACCGCCCCCGGTGGTCGCCGCAGCCGGCGAGCAGGAGGAGGGAGCCGGCGGCGAGGCAGCAGAGCGGCTTCATGAGAGATCCTGGGCCAGAGGCCCCGCCAGGCTGACCGCCGCGGGTTCCGGCGCCAAGCGGCAGCGGCGCCACCTCGCGTTGCCGGGCCGATCCGGAGGCGTCGCGTGCCGGGCGCGCCGCGCCCTCGCAGCCGCACGAGCGCGGCACGTCCTGGCCAGGCGGCGCCCGTCGGCGGGTGAGCTCGTGCTCGGTGACGCGACTCCCGCGCGGCGGCCGGGTTCGGGTCGCAGCCGCGGGAGACGACGGACGCGGGAAGCGAAGGAACCCGGAGGACGTTGGGTTGTCCGTCGTGGACAAGGCGGCGGGCTCGAAACGGAGAGGTCATCATGCAGCGTGCGAGCGTCACGATCCTGGGAGCGCTGTTCTACCTCGGCTGCGGCGGCGCAGAGCCGGAGGTCGACACCGCGGCCGCGCCGCTCACCCTGGCGGGCGTCACGCACGACACCGACGACTGCTGGGGCGGCAAGACCTACCTCACCCTCGAGGCCGATCCCGAGGTACCCGGCCGCTACCAGGGCGAGAGCTACGGGGAAACCTCCCCCATCCCAGGCTCTCCGTTCCGCTCCTCCAGCCGGGTCGAGGCCGAGCGGATCGGGTCCGTCCTGCACGTCAGCGAGGTCGAGACACTCCACGCTGACGAGCTACCGAGCTGGCTCCGCTGGTGCGAGGCCGAGTTCGATCTGGTCTGGGACGAGGGGCCGGAGGGGGTGGCGCGCGCGGGCGAGTGGTACTCGGCGGACTGCGAGTGCGTCGGCGACGTCGAGCTCACCGTGGCCGAAGCCTGGGGCGACTGAGGCGGGCCACCACGCGGTCCCCGCCCGCGCCGCGGGCGCTCCGCGCGGCCGATCGCGCCGGACGGCAGCCCCGCGGGCGAAGAGTCCGTTGCAGCCGCGGGCTCTTGCGGCAAAGATGGCCCCGCGAGGCCGTTGGCGACGCGGGCGCAGCGTGCGTCCGAGCACCGGCGACCGTCACACCGCTTGCGGTAAGGTCATGCCATGACGGTTGGACGTAACGATCCCTGTCCTTGCGGGTCGGGCAAGAAGTACAAGAAATGCTGCGCGAACCAGGCCGCGGCCGCGCCCCCTCCGCCGGCCGAGGCGAAGCCCGCGTCCCCGGCGGAGGCCACCAGCGCAGAGCGCCCCGCCAGGGCCCGGGCTCCGCGCGCGGCGGGCCAGCGGCCGGCGGTGGCCGTGGGGCCGAAGCCGAAGACCGAGAAGCGCGTCACTCCCCCGCCGGTGCGGAGACGCGCCATCTGAACCGCGCTCTCCTCGCCTGGGCGGCGGCGACGAGCGCGTGGCTCGCGCCGCTCCGGATCGCGGCGGCGAGCGGGCCCCTCGCTCGAGAGGGCGAGCCCATCGCCACCTCGAGCTACGCCATCGATCTGTTCCAGGGGCCGGTGCTGGCCACCGCGCGCCCCACGGGCCTGGCCGGTGCCTACGCGGCGCTGGCGGAGGGGGTGGACGGCAACCGCACCAACGCGGCCGCGCCGGCCGTGCGCCGCCCCTGGTCGCGCCGCTGGTTTCATCCGGCCTTCGCGCTCGGCCTCACCTTTCCCGGGATGCTCGCGCGGACGGACTTCGACAACGACGGGCAGGTGGGCTTCGCCTACGAGGACTTCTACTTCCTCACCGCCGGCGTGAACCTCACCTTCGGCACCTGGGGGGTCGGCCTGCTGATCGACGCGCAGCACTACGCGTTGCAGGGTGATCCCGAACCGGGCGAGTCATCGCGCAGCCTCGACGTCACCCTCCAGCGCGGCCACTTCCTCGGCGCGCACTCGATGTTCGGTGGCCAGCTCGTCTTCGGCTTCGGGGTGCAGGTCGCGAGCCTGGATTTCTCGGCCCTGGCCCCCGCCGACGACACGCGGGAGGGGGTCTTCGCGATGGCGAGCACCCGGCCCGAGGCGGGGCTACTCTGGGCGCCCAGCGCCCTCCCCCTCCGCCTGGCGCTCTCCGGGCGCGCCCCCGGCGAGAGCGAGGCGGATCCACAGAACCTCGCCGTCCCCGACGCGGCCGGCGACACCCGGGTCGGGCCCTTCTACGCGCCGAACCGCCTCGAGTTCCCCTGGGAGGTCGAGCTCGGCTGGGCCGTACAGCTCGGCCAGCGCCGGCTCAACACCACCTGGCAGAACCCGCGCCGCGCGCTCGAGCCCCTGCGGCGCCAGGTCGACGAGCGGCGCGCGGCGCTCGCCGACGCGGCCGATGACAGCGCCGGGGCAGCCCGCCTGCGCGCGGCGCGCCGGGCGTTCCGCGCCGAGCGCCGCGCTGCCTACGCGGCTCTTCCCCGGCAGAAGCTCCTGGTCAGCGCGAGCTGGCTCCTCTCGGGGCCGGTCCGGGATGGGGTGGGTTTCGAGAGCTTCCTGCGCCAGACGGTGCAGCGCTCCGGGCAGCAGGCCAGCCTCACGCCGCGTCTCGGGCTCGAGTTCGAGCCGATCGTGGATTTTCTCCAGGCCCGCTGCGGCTGGTACCTCGAGCCCTCGCGCCTCGAGCAGGGCTCGTCGCGCCTGCACGGCACCGCGGGCGTCGACGCGGGGCTGCTCACCTTCGACGCCTTCGGCCTGCTCGAGCCCGGCACGCGCTGGCGCATCGGGGCCTACCTCGACGGCGCGCGCCAGTACCTCGCCTGGGGGGGTTCGATCGGGATCTGGCGCTGAGCCGCGGGGGCGCCGGGGCGGGTGGCCAGGCCGCCCGCCCCGACCCCGCCGCCTACTTGGCGACGAAGAACGCGCCCTGGCTCGTCTCGACGGTGGCGCGACCGCCCAGCGTCAAGCCGAAGTAGCCGTAGCGCTCCTCGTAGGAGGAGCCCTCGTAGAACCACTGCCAGTCCGGCGCGAGCACCTCCTGACCCGCAGCGAGATCCAGGAGCAGGATCTCCGACGAGACGCCGAGCCCCGTGGTCTGGAACGACTCGCTCCCGCGGCCGATCACGTAGATGTGGCTGCCCGTCACCACCGCGTCCCCCACCCGGTTGGCGGCGCAGTCGGACCCGAAGAGGTTGCCGGACACGTTGAGGTACCCGAACGCCCGGTGCAGATCCCAGAGAACGGACCGGCAATCCATGCCGATCCCGGCCACCACGTCCTCGCTCAGCACCTCGTCGGGACCGTTGAGCCCCGCCCGCACGATGTCGGGAGCCGAGGTCGCGTCCCCGTAGCCCTCGTAGAGCGGGGGCAGGCCGTCCGCGTCGGGCGCCGTGAGATCGAGGGTCGCCACCCGGCGGCGGCTCTGGGTGCGCGTCCCCGCCGCACCGCTCCAGTCCTCGGGCACCACCGAGTAGTAGCGGCTCTTGCAGTCACCGAAGACGTGCAGCCGCGACCCGTCCGGGGAGGGGCGCAGCACCGAGTAGCCGACGGCGTAGTCGTCGAGCCGCAGATCGAAGGCGGTGAGCCCCGAGCCGTGCTGCACCCGCTCGCCGGCCGTGGGATCCGCCGTCGCGAACCGCCACACGGAAACCGTGCGCAGGTTGCCGACGAAGACGTGGGTCGCGCCGTCGAACTCGCCGACCCAGAGCCCCGCCTCGAGGTACGCCGGGCTGCTGCCGCACTCCGGCACGTCGCCCTCGGCGTTGAACTCCTCGCCATCGTAGATCTGTAGCGCGTCGACCGCGCCGTCGGCGTCCAGGGTGAGCGCCCAGAGGCGGTTGAGGCCGTCGTCCTGGCGCGCGCGGCTGTTGGCGCCCGTCTCCACCAGGTAGACGACGCCGTCAGCCGCCATCACGCCATCGAGGCGCACGTCGTCGAGCTCCGGCAGCGTATCGACGGCCAGCCCGACCGCGCTGGTGACGTCGCCGGCCTCGAGCCCCGAAAGGTCCACCACCAGGAGCGGCACGTCGGGGTTGTGCGGCAGCGGGGCGCCGTCGCTCAGGCGCATCGTCACCACCAGCCAGTCCGTGCCTCCGCTGGTGACCACCGCCGCGTGGTTCATGACCTCGCCGGCGAGGTCGAGCCCCGCGTCGCGCAGGTCGATGCTGTGGCCCTGCTCGACGGCGCCGTCGGCGCCCAGGCGCGCGGTGAGGATGACGCCGGGCGTGTCCGTGCCGAGGTAGGCGACGCCCTCGTGGAACGCGAGCTTGGTCAGCGTGCCCTCGTAGAGCGCTCCGTCCGGATCGGCGAGCGGGACAGCGTCCACCCCCGCGCGCGCCGCGTCCTGATCGACCTCCTCCTGGGCCTCGAGGTCGATGACCCGGATCCCCTGCCCGGTCGTCGAGACGTCCTCGCTGAGCGAGGAGACGACGAAGAGCCAACCCGCCTCGGGCTTCCAGGTCGGCGTGGGGTGGCGATAGTTGAAGTAGTTGACCGCGACCGGCGAGGCCCCGGTCCCGGTGAGCGCGGTCGGGAGCTCGACGTCGCCGGCGACCTCCACCTCATAGCCCTGCACGCGGGCGGGGTAGGCGACGCCACTGGCGGCCAGGTCCTTGACGCCCATGGTCCAGTCGAAGTTCGACAGGGTGCGACTGTCGTCGTGATCGATGACCGGCAACAGGTAGTAGGTGCCCGCCTCCACCCCGCAGAACTCGAACGGCTCGGAGTCGAAGCTCCGCTGCTGCAGGGAGCCGTCCGGGTTGAGGTGGCTGCGCACCGGATCGCCGGCGCCCGAGCAGTCCGGCGTCGTGCAGAGCAGCACGAGCACGCTGCCCTGGCCGCAGGTGTCCTTGCTCGGATCATCGACCTCGCGCCCGCAGGGCACCCTGACCACCACGCTCGGCCCCGTGGGCTCGGGCGACGCATGCAGATCGTCGAGCCGCACCACCCCGGTCACGCGGTTGCCCGCGGTGTCCGGGCAGCCCTCGCCGGGCAGCGCCCAGCCGCCGGAGCCGCCGCCGGTCCCGCCCCCGCCCTGCGGCTGCCCCGCGGCGCCGCCCGGCGCCGACTCGCCACCGCTCGACGGCGCGCCGCCGGGTCCGGGCTCACCTCCCTGCGCCGATCCGCCGCCCTGGGGCTGCTCGCCGCCCTGGGGCTCCTCGCCGCCGGTGGCCTCGACCCCGCCCTGCGGAGCCTGGCCGCCCGAGGTCGCCGCGCCGCCCGGCGTCTCCTCGCCGCCCTGGGCGCTGCCCCCGGTGGCGGCGCTGCTGGAGCCGGCGCTGCCCCCTTCGGACGGCTCCGCGCCGCCCTCCGCCTGGTCGGCGCCGCCGCTGCCGCTGGAGCCGCCGTCGTCGTCCTTGCCGCAGGCCAACGTCAGGAGCGGGGTCGTGCACAGGAGCCAGGTCAGGGTTCGCATCGCGCTGGTTCGGTGTCGTCGCATTCGTCGTCCTTCCTCGTGGTGCGGGCGCCCGCTCGGGGCACGCCGCGATCGGCGCGGATGCTAGGGGATCCGTCGCCCCCCGAGAACCCGCCGGCGGGCGCCGGGCGACGGATTTCTCCGCCGCGCCGGCGCCCGGTGTCGCACCCGTGAGCACCGCTCCGCACCTCTGCCCCCGGCTCGGGGCGCGGCCCGCGCGACGCGCGATCCTGCCCGGACGTCTCGGTCCAGGCGCAGCGTCGGGCCGCTCAAACCCAGGCGACGCGGAGCGACTCGGTGGCGCCGAGGCGCCGCCGCTCGACCCGCGTGAAGCGCGCCGCGAGCTCGGCGTCCACGACCCTGACGAAGGCGAAGTAGTCCCCGCCCTCGAGCCACTCCGCGGCGGCGACGAGGGGGTTACGGTTCTGGTGGTAGTCGATGACCACCACCGCCTCGCGCACCACGCGCCCGAGCTCCGCGTAGACCCGCGCCCGGTACTCCGGAGTGAAGCCGTGCAGCGTCGCCGCCAGGATCGCGACGTCGATCGAGCGGTCGGCGAGGAACGCGAGCGCGTCCGCGGGCGCCGGGTGCACGGGCACCGCGGGGAACCGAGCGCGCGCGATCCGCACCATGGCCCGCGAGGGTTCGACCGCGACCAGCTCGCAGTCGCGACGAGAGAGCTCGGCGAGCAGGGTGCCGACCCCGGCGCCCACGTCGAGCACGCGCCGCCCCTGGAGCGGCAACAGCTCCTCCAGCGCCGCGAGCGCGCGGCGCAGCCCCGGGCGCCGCAGCGGCTCGAGGGCGAGCATGACGGGCGTGAAGAGCTCCCACTTCCAAGAACCGCGCGCGGACATGGGGCGGAGGAGGTAACGCCCCGGGTGCGGCGGCGCAAGGCGGGGCGGCGAACCACGGCCGGGTCCCGGGCTCGGGACGTCGCGCGCCCCCGTGCCCTCCGCGCCCCGCCCGGGTACGCTCGGCTCGCTCATGCGCGCCGCCGCTCTGATCGCCCTCGCGTCGCTCCTCGGCACCGGGTGCATGGGGGCGCGCTACCTGCCGCAGGCCGTGGGCGGGCAGCTCGCGTTGATGACGGGAAGCCGGCGGCTCGGGCGCGTGATCGCGGATCCAGAGACGCCGCCGGCGACGGCGGCGCTGCTCGCCGAGGTGCCGGAGATCCGGGCGTTCGGGGCCGCGCGGGGGCTCACGCCGGGGCGGAGCTACCGGCGCTACGTGGACCTCCACCGCGAGCACGCGGTGTGGGTGGTGTCCGGCAGCCGCCCGCTGGCCTTCGAACCCAAGGTGTACTGGTTCCCCATCGCGGGCAGCTTCGCGGCCGTGGGCTGGTTCTCGGAGGCGCGCGCCGAGCGGCACGTGGCGCGGCTCGAGAGACGCGGCTGGGACGCGGACGCCTTCGGCGCCGACGCCTACTCGACCGGCGGGTGGTTCCGCGATCCGGTCGTCTCGACCATGCTCGCCCCCGGCCCGGCCGCGGCGGGGACGCTCGCCAACGTCCTGTTGCACGAGTCGGTGCATGCCACCGTCCTCGTCCCCGGCCAGACGGCGTTCGACGAGAGCCTCGCCACCTTCGTCGCCGACGAGCTCAGCCTCGAGTACCTCGCGGAGCGGTTCGGGCCGGCCTCGGCCGAGCTCGAGGCCTACCGCGCCGCGGACGCGGCCTGGCGGGCGCGCCTCGCCCGCCTGCTCGACGCCTACGCCGCGCTCGCGGCGCTCTACGCGAGCGACCGGCCCGAAGCGGAGAAGCTCCGCGAGAAGGCGGCGCTCCTCGGCGCGCTCACCCGGGAGCTCGCGCTCGAGCGACCCGCCAACAACGCGACGCTCCTCGGCGTCAAGCTCTACGGCACCGGGACGGCGGAGCTCGGCGAGCTGCTCGCCGCGTGCGGGCGCGACTGGCGGCGCTTCCTCGCCGCCGTCGGGAGCCTGCGCCCGCGCGATTTCCCCGCCCCGCAGACGGAGGACTTCGCCCCCGTGATCGAGGCGCTCGTGTCCTGGCGCTGCGAGCCGCTCCGGTGACGGCGCGCGGCTGCCCTCACCCGGCGACGACGGGCGGGCGGAGGGACTTGGGCGGCAGGGTGATCGCGAACTCCTCGGCGGCGAGCCCCGGCCGGATCTCGTCACGCTCGCCGGTGGGCGCGAAGCCCGCGGAGCGGAGCAGCGCCGTCGCCGCATCGCAGCCGTCGGGGACCAGCACCGTCACGCGCCGCACGTCGCCCGCACGGAGCCAGGCGAGCGCGGCGCTGACCAGCGCGCGGCCGGCGCCGCACCTCCGCGCCTCCGGCGCGATCCACATCCCGCCCAGGCGCCCGGCGCCGTCGTCCTGACGGATGGCGAAGACGAAGCCGATCCACTCACCGCCCGCCTCCGCGATCAACGTCGCGTCGCCGGCGGCCGCCCGCGCCTCGAAATGCCGGCGCCAGGCCGCCGACGAGACGCGCTCGTGCTCGGCGACGGTCTGGCGATAGGCGTCGGGCGCGTCGGCGAGGGCACGCGCGCGCAGGCGCCGCAGCGACTCCACCTCGTGCAGCGCGCAGGGGCGCACGACGACGGTGGAGCGCGCGCTCGCTGGCGGTGCCTCGACCATGAGGCCCCGGAGGATAACCCGCGCCTCGCCCCTCGATCCACCGCGGCGCGCGGCGCGCCGCGGCGGCTCGACCGGCTCGGGTGCGCGTGGTACGAGCGGCGGGCTCCGATGGGCGCGCTCGCGTCGCCAAGCTCCCCCGCGGTGACGGTGATCTGCCCCGATCTCGGGGTCAATTGCCTGGGCCGGGCGCTGCTCCTCGCCGAGCTCCTCGCCCCCGAGCGACCGGTCCAGGTGGTGGGGCCGCTGCTCCGCGACGAGCTCTGGGCGCCCGCGCGCAACAGCGCCATACCGCTCCACCCGCGCCGCGTCCGCCACGCCGCCGAGCTCCCGGCCGCGGCGCGCTGGCTGCGCGAGCGCGCGCTCCGGAGCCAGGTCATCGTCAGCAAGCCGCTCCCCACCAGCCTCGGCCTGGCGCTCTGCGCGGGGATCCCGCGGGACGAGCTGCTGCTCGACATCGACGACTGGGAGATCGGCCTGCTCGGCGGCGCCGTCCCCCGCGAGCGGCCGGCGCGGCGCCTGTGGCGCGGGGTGGTGCTCGCGCTCGCGCCTCGGCGCTTCAACACGCGCTACCCGGTCCTGCTGCTCGACGCGATCACCGGCACCTTCCCGCACCGCCTCGTCTCCAACGCCTGGCTCGGGGCGCGTTACGGGGCCCCCGTGCTCCCCCACGTGCGCGACACCGCGTGGCTCGATCCCGACCACGTCGATCGGCGGGCGCTCAGGGCGCGCTTCGAGCTCGACGAGCGCCCCTGGGTCGGCTTCATCGGCACCGCACGCGACCACAAGGGGCTCGACGATCTCGTGGCCGCCCTCGCGTCACTGCAGGAGGCCCCCGCGCCGGGGCTCTTCCTCGCCGGCCTCGACGCCACGCAGCCGAGCGCCGCCCGCCTCCGCGAGCGGGCCCTCTCGGCGCTCGGCCCCGAGCGGCTGCGCGTGGTCGGCCCCTTCCCGTTCACGGATCTGCCGCCGCATGGCGCCGCGCCGGACGTGGTCTGCCTCCCGAGCCGCGACGAGCCCGCCGCCCGGGGGCAGATCCCGGCCAAGGTCTTCGACGCGCTGGCGATGGGCCGCCCGGTGGTGGCCTCGCGCGTGAACGACCTGGGGCGCATCCTCGACGGCTGCGGGGTCGTCGTGCCCCCAGGCGACGTCGCCGCGCTCGCCCGCGCGCTCGACGCGCTCTGCCGGGATCCCGCGCGGCGCGCCCGCCTCGGCGCCGCCGCCCGCGAGCGCGCCGTCCGTGAGTACGGCCACGACTGTGGCCGTGCGGTGCTGCGGCGGGCGCTCGCCGAGCTACGCGTCTTCGGAGCCAGCAGCTAGCCCCTGCCCGGACCCTCGCGGCGAGCGCGAGGATCTTGCCGCGGCGACCCCGCCGCTCCCGACCCGGCCCGCCGGTCACGGACGAGGGAGCGCAGAGGTCGCGCCCCGAAAGCGCACAGGCCGCCGGTCGGTCGGGTAAGGCGGGCACGCCGCCCCAGCGGCTCTCACCCCGGTGAGCCGCAGGGGCCGCCGCGCTCGCTGAGGTCTGCGCCCGGCGGTCCTGGTCGATCGCCGGAAACTCACTCGAACGGGGCGGCTTCCGGTGTAGGCTACGCGCCCTCGCGGACGGGCCCCGGTTCGGCCCCTCCCGACGCCTCGCCGGTTCGCGGATGCTCTGGGGACAACTGCTCTTCGTCGCGCAGCTCGGAAGCGCGCTCGTGGTGGAGACGGGATCCCCGGACGCGCTCTGCCCCGATCTCACGCGAACCCGCGAGGCGGTGGCCGCGCGGCTCGGCACGCTCGACGTCGCGGAGGCCGGCTGGGTCGCGACCTACACCATCGGCCACGCCCCCGACGCGGGCCGCGGCGACTTCGTGCGCCTCGAGCTCCGCGATCCGCAAGGCCGGGTACGCCTCGAGCGAGATCTGCCGCTCGAGCCCGGCGGCTGCGCCGCCATGGCCCAGGCCGTCGCCGTCGTGCTCGATCGCTACTTCCGCGCGCTGGCGGAGGCGGCGGCGCCGGCGGACGACGCGGCTACCCCCGGCGACGCGCCGCCCCCCGAGAGCCGGGAGCACGGGGAGACGCCCGCAGAGGCAACCCCGCCCGTCGCGGCAGCGGGCGCGCTCGGCGTCGCGGCGACGACACCCGACGACGAGGACGGCGCGGCGTCCGCGCTCCCCGATCCGCGGTACGAGCTCGGCCTGCTCGCCGGCGCCGCGCTCGAGCTCCCGAGCGGGGTCGCGGAGCTCCTCCTCACGGCGCCGGTAGCTCCGCTCGTTCGGGTCGGGGCGACGGTGAGCGCGCCCTTCCGCGCCGAGTACGAGTCGCTCGGCTCGGGGAGGGTGCGAGGCTGGAGCGTGCCGTTGCGGATCTGGGCCGGTGTGGGCCGGTCCTCGGGCGGCTTCTGGGCGTATGGAGGACCGGAGCTAATGATCGCGCTCGAGGGAGGCCGGGGTACCGGGCTCGCCGTCGAGCGCTCGGCCGGCCGAGTCGTCCCGGGCGCGGGGGTAGCGCTCGAGCTGGGCTACCGCCTCACGCCTCGCGTGGGCCTGGGCATGCGCGCGGCGCTCGACGCGAACCTGCCCGCGGCGGCGCCCCGCTTCGTGGTCGAGGTGGGGGAAGACGAGCGTCGCGAGGTGCTCGCGCCCGCGCCGCTCCGGGCCGCCGTGACCGGCGGCGTGATCCTGCGGCTCTGACCGAAGATCCCGGCCCCGAGCAGGCTCCAAGCGGAGAGAAAGCGGGCGGATGTTCGTCTCCGACACCCAGTCCTGGTCCGAGGGCACGCTGGTCCGCCGGTGCGTGGCGGGCGAGCGCATGGCCTGGCGGCTGCTCCACCGCCGCTACTTCCCGGTGGCCCGCGCGTTCCTGGGCCGGCTCGGCGTGGGCCCCGCGGACCTCGACGACGCGTGCCAAGAGGTCTTCCTCCAGCTCTTTCGCGCCCTGGCCGGCTTTCGCGGCGAGGCGGAGCTGAAGACCTGGCTCTACCGTCTCTGCGTGACGGCCGCGGGCCGCTCCCGGCGCAGCCGGGGCTTGCGGCGCCGCCTGCTCGAGCTGCTCGCCATCGAGCACGCAGAGCCGGTCGCGGTCGCCCAGGAGCGCCCGGCGGACGAGGAGCGGCGCCTGCTCGAGCGGGGCCTGGCGAGCCTGCCGCCGCGGGAGCGCACCGTCTTCGTCCTGTTCGAGCTCGAGGGCCTGTCGGGCAAGGAGATCGCCGAGGTGGTCAGGAGCCCCGAGGCCACCGTCTACCGCCGGCTCCACTACGCGCGCGCTGCGTTTCGCGCCGCGATCGGCGCGGGGGAGGTTTCGTGATGGACTCCGTCACCGCTCGAGAACCGCAGCGGCTCTTGGAGGCCCCTGATCTGGCAGGCCGGGTCCTGCGCCACGCGCTCGCGAGACAGGAGGATCCGGGCCGCGAGGTGCTGGCGTGGAACCGCCTCGAGCGGCGCCTGCCGGCGACGTCGCCAGGCTGGGGCCGGCTCGCGGCACGGCTCGTCCTCGCCGTACTGCTGGCGGGCCTCGCCGCGCTGATGGCGGTCCCGCTCGGCGCGCGGCTCTTCCCCCAGCGGCCGGCGGCGGGAATGGCGCGGCACCTCACCCTGCCGGCCCCCTCCGCGCTCGTCTCCCGGCCCGTGCCGCCAGGGCGGAGCGCGCTCGCGGACGGATCGCGCGTCGAGCTGTCGCCGGGAGGACGCGCCGCGGTCGAGGCGCCGAGCCCGGGCCAGATGCGGGTCCGGCTCGAAGCGGGGCAGGTCGCGCTGGCGGTGACGCCCAAGCGCGGCGCCGAACGGCTCGAGGTCATGGCCGGCGGCTTCGTCTTCCGGGTCGTGGGCACCGAGTTCACCGTCAGCCTGGCCGCGAACGGACCGCGCCTGGACGTGCGCGAGGGCACGGTCGCCGTCCTGGAGGGCGAGCGGCAGGTGGCGCTGATCGGGGCGGGCGAGAGCTGGCAGCGCCCACCCGAGCCCGCTCCGGAAGCGAGCGCGGCCGCGGCGCCGAGCGACACGGCGGCGGTGGGCGCCGACACCGACTGCCTGGCGGCGGCGCGGCGGGGCGCGCACCAGGCGGCCCTCACTTGCTTCGAGGCGCAGGCGCGGGGCAGCGGGCTCCCGGCGGAAATCGCCGAGATCGAGGGCGCTCGCCTGCGCCGCGACGTGCTCGGCGCCCCGCGCGGCGCCCTCGCCGCGCTGCAGGGCTATCGGCGGCGGCACCCCGGCGGGGCATTCGCGCCCGAGGCGGCCGTCCCCATCGTCGAGATCCTGGCGGAGCTCGGCGACACGCCGGCGGCGCTCGCGGAGTCCGAGGCGCTGCTCGCGTCGAGCGCCGCACGCGAGCGAGCCCCGGAGCTCCGCCTGCTGCGCGGTCGCCTGCTGCGCCAGGCGGGGGATCTCGAGCGCGCGGCGGAGGAGCTCGCGATGGTCGCGGCGGGCGGCGGACCGCTCGCCGCGCCGGCGAACCTCGCGCGGGGCGCCTGCCTCGAGGACGCGGGACGAGTCGAGGAGGCGCGCGCCCTCTATCGCGAGCTCGCGGCGAGCAGCGAGGGCGCCGCGGCGCGGAGCGCCGCCGAGCGGCTACGCGCGCTGGAGGGAACGTCGCAGGGCGACGAGGAAAGGACGGTGTCAGATGAACGATAGACGAACCCTCGTCACGCTGCTCGCTCTCCTCGGCGGCTGCGGCGGCGAGCTGTCGCTCGGCGCCACGGCGGGCGATGACGCGGCGAGCGGCGGCCGCGCCGCTGACGCCCTGTTCACGGGCGGCGACGGCGCCAGCACGCCGCGTCGCGACGACAGCCCTGGCGGAACCGCCGGCAACGATGGCGAGCGCGCGACCGGCGGCGCGCCGCTGGGCGGCGCCCCGGCGCCGGACACGAGCGCCGCCGGCGATCACGCGGGGGAGTGGTCCAGCGCCGCCGGGCGCGCCGGCAGCGAGGAGGAGCCGACTGCGGGCCGGGCCAGCGCGGGTGGAGCGCCGCCCAACGCCGCCGGCACGTCGGGGACCGCAGCAGAGGGCGGTGTTACCGGCGGCGGCGGCACGGCGGGCAACGCGGGCAACGGCGGCGGCGCGGCGGCGCCTGGCTACGCGGGGTGCTGCGACGTCGTGGGCGCGGCCGGCAACGCGGGTAACGGCGGCGGCGTGGGCGCGGCCGGCAACGCGGGCCACGGCGGCGTCGCGGGCGCGGCCGGCGTCGTGGGCGCGGCCGGCGGCGCGGGCAACGGCGGCGGCGGCGGCGCGGCCGGCAGCGCGGGCAATGGCGGCGGCGCGGGCGCGCCGGGTCGGGCGCCCTACTGCGGAGTCGTCGACGACCCTCCCCTGAACGTCACCTGCGGCGACGTCAACCGTGACGGGGCCATCACCCCCGTGGACTCGATGCTCATCGGCCAGTACCTGAATGACCCTCGCGTCGTGCTCTGGGTCGAAGCGGCAGACGTGGACTGCGACGGGACGATCACTGAGGACGACGCCAAGATGGTGACGGCGTACTACGCGGGGAACATCACCGAGTTCCCCTGCCCACCCCGCGGGCCGTAGGCGGCGCGGCGCCTCACCCGGGACCGGGGAGCGAGAGCTCGCGGCAGGCCGCGTGAAGATCGGCGTCCGTGCCGTGGTCGCTCGGGGCGAGGCGCTCCCAGCCGCCGTAGAAGAAGCGCCGCATCATGTGGTCGTGGCGCACCGTGAAGAGCGCCGTATAGAAGCGGTTCGGGGGCAGGTCGAGCAGCCGCCGCAGGTGGCGCCGCACCAGCGGCTGCTCGGCGGCGAGCCCGAAGAGCCGCTGGAGGTTGGTGAGCCGCCGCCGGTCCGCGGCGGAGAAGGTGCGAAAGGGCGTCTCGGCGAAGTAGGAGAAGCCGAGGCGGTCGAAGCAGCCGTCGAAATGCCCGTGGCGGATGGCCCACTCGGCCAGGGCCGTCCCGGGGTACGGCTGCAGGATGGTCGCCCCCGCGTGGTCGACGCCGCCCGCGACGTTGAGGGCGAGCGTCCGCAGGGCGTCGTCCAGGCTCTCGCCGGGCACGCCGAGCATGTTGAAGCTCATCACCCGGATCCCGCGCGCCTTGAGCCGGCGACAGCCGGCGAGGATCTCCGCGTCGGAGGCCACCCGCCCCAGCACCTCGCGCCGCAGCCGCTCGGTGCCGCACTCGATCCCGACGCCCACGCTGACGCAGCCCGCGTCCACCAGCGTGCGCACCACGCGCTCGGTGGCCCGCTCCGCCCGAAGCTTGCAGAAGAACGGCAACCCCACCCGGCGCCGGTAGACGGCGCCGAACGCCTCCAGCCAGCGCTTGTCCGCGACCAGGTTCGCGTCGAGCAGCCACACGATCCTGAGCGGCCAGCGCCGGTGGACCGCGAGGATCTCGTCGGCGACCGCCTCCGGATCGCGCACCCGCACCAGCCGGCCGTCGCCGCGGTGCCACTCGTTGAGCCGGTGGTTGAAGCAGTAGGTGCAGCGGTAGGGGCAACCGCGCGTGGCGAGGAACACGCGCGAGGGGAGCTTCTTATACTGCGGGTCGTCGTAGAAAAGGTCGTAGGCGGCGGGCGCGAGCGCGGCGCGGTCGCGCACGGGCGGCCGCCGCGGGCCGCGCTCGACCGGGCCGCGCCCGTGGTCGCGCCGGATCCAGAAGCCGCGCGGCACCTCCGGGAAGCCCTGCCGCCAGAGCTCGAGCGCCTCCGGGAACGACTCCTCGCCCTCGCCGAGGCAGACGCCGTCGAGCGGCGCCTGCTCGAGGACGCGCGGGAAGAAGGTCGCGTGCGGCCCGCCGAGGAAGAGCCCTTGCTCGGGCCCCGCGGCGCGCAGGGCTCGCGCCCACTCGAGGTACACGCGGTGCAGCCCCGTCGTCGCCGAGAGCCCGACCACGTCCGCGGCGCGCACCTCGGGATCGGCCGCCACCGCCTCGCCGCTCCGGCCGTACACCATCGACACGTGATGCCCGTGGCGGCGCAGCGCTCCGGCCAGGGTCATCAGGCCGTAGGCCAGCGGCTCGGCGGCGCGCAGCGAGGCGAAGACGACGCGCACGCGCTACTCGTAGATCACGTCCCAGAGGTCGGCGTCCTGGATCCCCGCGTCGGGGGGCTGGGTCACGACGCCGCCGCTCGGGGGTCCCGCGTCGAGCGGCGAGGTGCCGCCCGTGGCACCACCGCTCCCGTTCGCGGTCCCCCCGGTCGCGACACCGCCGGTCACCGGCGCGGTGCCGCCCGCCCCGGCGCTCGTACCGCCGGTGCCGCCGTCCGCGCCGCCGGCACCCGGGGACCTCCGGCTCGACGTCGCGCCGCCGCAGGCCTGCACGACGACGCTCGCGCCCGCGAGCCCCACGAACCAGCCGAGCTTGAGGATCCGCCCGAGCGCGCCCATCGCCGTCGCCTCCACGGCGAGGCTAGCTCGGCACGCGGCTCGAGGCGAGAAGGTCCGACGCTCCCCCTTGGCGCCCGCGCAAGTCCCGGGCTTCCGTACCCGCTCCCCGCGACTAGGATCCGCCCACCATGACGCGCGCCATTCGATTCCAGCGCCACGGCGGCCCCGAGGTGCTCGCGCTCGCCGAGGTCACCGTGGGCGAGCCGGGTCCCGGCGAGGTCCGCCTCCGCCACACCGCGATCGGGCTCAACTACATCGACGTGTACCACCGCACGGGCCTCTACCCGGTGCCCGCGCTCCCGAGCGGCCTCGGCGGGGAGGCGGCCGGGGTCGTGGAGGCGGTCGGCGCCGGCGTCACCGGCGTCGCGGTAGGGCAGCGCGTCGGCTACGCCACCGTCCCGCACGGCGCCTACGCCGAGGCACGGCTCGTCCCCGCCGAGCGGCTGATCCCCCTGCCCGACGGGATCGACGACGCGACGGCCGCCGCCATCCTGCTCAAGGGCATGACGGCCGAGTACCTCATCCGGCGGGCGTATCCCGTGCGTGCGGGCGACACCGTGCTCTTCCACGCGGCGGCCGGGGGCGTGGGCCTGCTGGCGTGCCAGTGGCTCGCTCACCTCGGGGCGACCGTGATCGGGACGGTGGGGTCGGAGGCCAAGGCCGCGATCGCGCGCGCCCACGGCTGCCACCACGTCCTCGTCCTCGGCGCGGGGGGCCTGGCGGCGCGGGTCCGTGAGCTCACGGGCGGCCGCGGGGTGCCGGTCGTGTTCGACTCCGTCGGTCGGGACACCTTCCTCGAGTCGCTCGACTGCCTCCGCCCCCGGGGCACGCTGGTGAGCTTCGGCAACGCGTCGGGCAAGGTCGAGCCCTTCGACATCGGCCTGCTCGGGGCCAAGGGGAGCCTGTACCTGACGCGCCCGAGCCTGTTCACCTACGTCGCCGCGCGCGAGGAGCTCCTCGCCAGCGCCGCGGCGCTCTTCGACGTGATCCGGGCCGGCACCGTGCGCGTCACCATCGGCCAGCGCTTCCCCCTCGCCGCCGCGGCCGATGCCCACCGCGCCCTCGAGTCCCGCGCGACCCACGGATCGACGGTCCTCGTGCCGTGATCCGGGCGCGGGCGTCGGCGCAACCCTACCCAGGGCAGGGCGACCAGCACGTGCAGCGAGTGCGGACCGCGAGGCCTCCCCGCCGGGAGCGGGCCGAGGGCGCAGCCGTTCGTCGCGACCGACGCGGTCGAGGTGTCGCTGGAGTCCGCCGCCGGGTAGACGGTCGCCGTCACCGAACAGGTCGAGCCGCCCGGGAACAGCTCGAACGTCTCTCGCCGCTCGCGTTGCTCGACCGCGGTCAGCAACCGCCGCACCACGGCGATCGGCGCGGCCTCTTCGTACCCAGCAGCGTCCGGCTCTGGTTCTCGGTGGACGCGCTGGCAGTCTCCGTCGGTGTCGTAGTCGCGCCGCCCGCGTGCGAACACGCCGACCAGCGCCCCGGTGCGATCGAACACACCCGATCCGCTGCTCACGGCGAAGGTGTCGCTGCTCAGGGTGAACGAGTCGCCGCGGCTCGGTCGTGGATCGACGACCCGAGCCCCGCTGTCCACCTTCACCGGCAGGCCCGCGGGGTAACCGATCACGGTCACGGGCTCGTCCGCCTCGACCGGGAAGTCTCGCAGCACGGGCGGCTCCTCCACGGGCGGCGTTCGCTCGAGCCCTACCAGCGCGAGATCCACGTGGCAGGCCGACTCCGCGGCTGACCGTGCCAGCGCGAGCACCTCAGAGCAGCCGTAGACCTCCTCCTCGACCACGATGACGCGAGCGGCGGGCTCCAGGACGGCGTAGCCTCGGACGTACACGTTGTTGTTGCAATCGGGCTGGCCCTCGGCATCGACTCCCAGGCAATGTCCGGCGGTGGCCACGACGCCGGGCGCGACCAGGACCCCGCTGCAACTGGCCGCGGCGGTCTGGTCCGCGAAGCGCTCGCCCGCACACAGGGACTGCAGGACACCCAGCGTCGGAGCCTCGACGGCGTACCTCCCCTCCCCGACCGACCGCAGGGCTTCCGGCGCCATCAGGGCGATCGCGAGCTCGCGGCCAAGGGTCACGAACGGCTCTTGCGCCTGGAACAGGTCCACCCGATCGTCCTCACCGTACACGATCGGCGCCATGACGGTCCCCACCCGCGGCGAGCCGCTCTCGAAGGCGCAGGCGACCGTGATCGGCGCGACCGCGAGGAGCGCCCGGGCCGGCCGGGCTGGACCGGCCCGCGCCGACCGGGATCGGGCGCCCCGGGAGCCAGGGGTGACCGGCTCCCCGGGCGCTACAGGTAGCGCACGCAATGGTTGGTCCCCACCAGGAGCGTGTCACCCAGCAAGACCCGCAGGTTCGTCGAGTCGTCACAGCGCACGGTGTCGATGGCAGTGATCTCTCCAGCGGGCATCTGGTCGTGCGAGCAGTAGCGCGGCTCGCCGGTTCGCAGATCCGAATGCCGGAGCACCTCACCGGTCTGCGTGATGCCCGTGGCACCCCCGAAAAGCACGTCGTCCAGGACCAGCGCCTCCAGCTCGCGCGGGACCTCGCAGGCGTACATCTCGCGCTGTTCGCCGAGCGCGGCCTGGATCCGCCCCTCCCCCACGATCACGCCGCCCGTATAGAGCTGAGTGGTGCTGGCCCACGTGAGGGAGGCTGTCCCGAGCGGCGGCTGCGCTTCCCAGGGCAAGAGGACGTAAGCGTCGTCCAAGGCCCGCTGGAACCACTGCCCCTCCTCGCCCACCGCGAGCGCCCAGCCCGGGGAGATGGACACGTGGTTCAGCCGTAGCCCCTCGGCGACGGGGATCTCGGCCTGCCACCCGTCGCGGAAGCAGAATAGCCCGTTGCCGTAGGCGCACACCGCGGTTTCGGCCGACGAAACGTCGAGCACCAGGGCGCGCGCGTCGAGCTCACCGGGCAGCTCGGAGCCGGGCCAGGGAGAGAGCTCCGTCGTCTGCTCGTCCCCGCGGAGCAGGCTGCAGCCCGCACCCGCGTCGTCGCACACCAGCACGACCACCGTCCAGCGGTCGACCGCCTCGCCGTCGAGCGCCACCGCGACCGGCGTGCCGACCCCGCTCGGCACCGTCCAGACCGCCTGGGTCTGGCCCGTCACCTCCTGCTCGAGCCCGTTGAGCAGGCTCACCACCTCGTAGCTCGCGTCGCCCCGGTCGACCACGACGGCACGTCCCCCGAGCGCGACGAACCGAGCCGTAGGGCCGAAGTCCGCGGCGTCGAGCAGCACCTGCCACACCGCGAACGAGGTCGCCGGACAGCTCCCGATCTCCTCGGTGCAACTCCCCGCGGCGCCGGCCGCGCCGGCACTGCCGCCCGCGCCCATCGCCGAGCCGCCGACGGTAGGCGTCCCCGCCACCGAGCTCCCGCCGCCCGGGCCCGTCACCGAGCCGCCCACGGACGGTGTTCCCGCCACCGAGCTGCCGCCCCCCAGGCCCGTCACCGAGCCGCCCACTCCCATCACCGAGCCGCCCACTCCCATCACCGAGCCGCCCGCTCCCGTCACCGAGCCGCCCGTTGCCGTCACGGCCCCGCCCGCTGCCTCACCGGCGTCGCCGTCGGGCACACCCTGTCCCGCCGCGCCACCCGGGTCGGCGACCGCGCCGCCGGTGCCGTCCGGTTCCTCCGGCGACAGACCGATGGGCGCCTCCTCGACCTCGCAGGCGAGGGCGACGATGGCGAAGAGCGGGGCGATGGTGCGGGCACGCATGGGTTCCTCCTCCAGCAGGGGACGAGCGCGAGGGCTCGGTGGATCATCCCCGCGCCCTCGGGTCGGGATCAGGGTTTCGGCGCCGGAGCGGGCAGGCGCGCACCACCTCCAGGTTCGGCGTCGATCGCCGACCCGGTTGGCGCTCGATCCGCGAGCGCCGCCTCGGCCTTGGCCTGGTGCGGCGTGCCGCGATCCTGCGCGAGGATCTCGCGAGCGACGGCGCGCGCCTCGCCCTTGCGCCCGAGCCGAACGAGCGCCTCGAGCCGGAGCGCGCGCGCCTCCGGGGCCAGACGCCCCGCCGCGCCATGCTCGCGCGCGTGCCGCTCGAGCAGGACCAGCGCCGCCTCGGGATCGCCCGAGTCGAGGGCTCGGCGCACCCGATCGACGAGGGAGACCGCGGCCTGCAACGCGGCGTCCTCAAGGCTCGACGCGGCGGGCGCGAGGAGCGAGGCGGGCGACGCCGGCAGCGCCGCACCAGGGGCGTCGAGGGCAGGCGTCGCCGGGGCACCGGCGGGGACCGACGCGGCGAGGGCGGCGGGCGCGGCCGCGGTCGCGCTCGCCGCGGTCGGCGCGACGAGCGGCGAGGGCGGCGGGCTCACCACCGCGACCCCGGCGCAGAAGATGGCGCCGGCGAGGAACCCGCCGAGCAGCGGCTTGGCGAGCGCTGCGAGCGAGAGCGCGCCCCCGGCGGTGACGGCGCCGCCGGCGGCCGCGGCGGTCGAGGGCGCGCCGGCGGCCGCGGCGGCCGCGGTCGCGCCGAGCGCGGCGGCGCCCGCGGCGGCGCCCGCCAGCGCCCGCTCCAGGGCGCCCGCGCTCGGCGCCTCGGCGCGCGCGGCGCGGAGCAGCGCCGCCACGTCGTCGGGAGCGTCGCCGTCGATCCAGCGCTCGAGATCGCTCACCGCTCGGCTCCTATCGTGACGGCGGTGAGCCCGCGCCGCCGCGCCCGCGCGAGGAACTCGGCGCGCGCCCGCCGCAGCCGCGAGGCCGCGGTGCCCGGCGGGATGCCGAGCGCGTCGGCGACCTCGCGCTTCTCGAGCCCCTCGATCTCGAAGAGCACGAACGCGGCGCGCAGCTCCGGCTCGAGCTCGTCCAGGATGGCGTCGAGGGCCGCGAGCGCGCGCCGCGCCGCGGCGACGGCCTCGGGATCGGAGCCGTCCGCGGGGGCGACGTCGCCGGCGCCGAGCGACTCCTCGCGGCGCCGCCCGCCGCTGCGCCGGGCCTTCTGGACCGTGTGCCAGGCGACCCGGTAGAGGAAGGCCCGCTCGCTGCCGGGCCAGAGCTCGTCGAGGCGCTCGAGCGCCGTCCACAGGGTCCGCTGTGCGGCGTCGTCGGCGTCGGCCGGGGGGAGCCCGAGCCGCCGGCAGACCCGCCACACGAACGCGAAATGCTCGCGCACGAAGGCGTCGCCGCGCGAGCGCAGGTCAGGGGCGGGGCTCGGCGGGGCCATCGGGGTCGGTCGGCGGAGGCTCTCGGCAATCTCCTGGCACATCCCCGGAGCGGGGAGCCCGGGATCACGGAAAGCGCAGCGTAGCACCTGGCTCGCGGCGACCGCCCGGGCGCGAGCGCCCCGGCCGGCTGCCGACCGCGGAGCTGCGGCGGCGTCAGGGGCGTGCTCGCGGGACCGCGCCCGGCGCCGCCGGGCTCGGGGTTCGGCGCCTGCCGCTCACGCGGCGAGCCCTCCGGCGACCCATGGCCCCTCGCCCCCCCCGGGCCCGGGCGGGAGGGCGGCGGGGTGGCGACGCCGGGATCACGTCGGCCGGCGTCGGCCGTTCGAGGTTCGCCGAGCTCACTCCTCGACGCCGTACTCGCTGAGCTTCCGGTACAGGGTCTTGCGGTTCAGCCCGAGCTTCTGCGCGGCGAGCGACTTGTTCCCACCGGCGACCTCGAGCACGCGGAGGATGTACCTCCGCTCGACCTCCTCCAGCGGGACGAGCTCCTCGAGGTTGTCGCCTGCCACCACCACGTGCTTGGCCTGATACCCCCGGATCCGCTCCGGCAGATCCTCGGGGCGCACGGTGTCGTAGGTGGTCAGCGCGACGGCGTGCTCCATGGTGTTGCGCAGCTCCCGGACGTTGCCCGGCCAGGGATAGGCCAGGAGCCTGCGCACCGTCTCCGCGGAGAGGCCGCGGACGTCTTTGGCGGCCAGCGGGGAGAAGTGGCCGAGGAAGTGCTGCGCCAGGAGCAGGACGGCGCTGCCGCGCGCGCGCAGCGGCGGCAGGGGGACGTGGAGCACCGCGATACGAAAGTAGAGATCTTCACGGAAGCGACCGGCCTCGACGGCCGACTCCAGGTCGCGGTTGGTGGCGGCGACCAGGCGCACGTCGAAGGCGATCTCTGCGCTGCCGCCGACCGGTCGCACGGCGCGCGTCTCCAGCGCCCGCAGCAATTTCGGCTGCAGGCCCAGCGGCATGTCCCCGATTTCGTCGAGGAAGAGCGTGCCACGATGGGCGTCGACGAACAGGCCATCGCGGGCGGCCTTGGCGTCCGTGAAGGCGCCCCGCACGTGCCCGAAGAGCTCGCTCTCGAGCAGCGCCTCGGGCATCGCCGCGCAGTTGACGGCGACGAACGGCCCCCCGCTCCGCTTGCCGCCCCGGTGCAGAGCCCGCGCGACCAGGTCCTTGCCCGTGCCGCTCTCCCCGGTGATGAGCACCGTCGCGTCGGAGGCCGCGACGCGCGCCAGGAGCCCCCGCAGCTCGGCCATCGCCGGGCTGGCACCGATGAGATCGTCCCCCCAGGGCCCCCCCGCGATCGCGCGCAGACGGCGCACCTCGGTCTTCAGCTCGTGGTGCTCGACGGCGCGCCGCAGGGCCAGGGTGAGCGCGTCGAGCTCGAACGGCTTGGTCACGAAGTCGAACGCCCCCGCCCGGATCGCCTCGACTGCGGCCTCCATGCTGCCGAAGGCCGTGATGACGATCACCGGGACGTCGGGGAAGCGTTCCCTCACCTCGCGGCACAGCTCGGTCCCGCGCCCTCCGGGCATGTTCAGGTCGGTCAGCACCACGTCGTAGGGGCGCGCCTCGAGCCGCGCGAGCGCGTCGCTCGCGTGGCTGGTCAGGCCGACCTCGAACCCCTCCGCGCGCAGCCCGAGCTCCAGCAGCTTGAGCGTGGCCTGGTCGTCATCGACGACGAGCACGGAAGGGTTGGACACGAGGCGGCCGCGACGGTGACGAGCGAGTGGCTCGTTCAGGGTGGGTTGGCGGGCAAGTAGACGCGAAAGCGGCTACCACGGCCTACCTCGGAATCGACGGCCAGCCAACCGCCATGTTCCGCGACGATGTCCTGGGTGATGCTGAGCCCGAGCCCGGTGCCCTCGCCGGACGGCTTGGTCGTGAAGAAGGGCTCGAACACACGCCCGAGATCCTGCGCCGCGATGCCGGAGCCCCGGTCCGCCACCGTCACCACGTAGCAGCGGTCCCGGGCTCCTCGTCGGGAGCCGGCGTCACGGACGACGGACTCCTCGGCCAGCGTCAGGGTGACCTCACCGCCTGGCTCGCTGGCCTGGATCCCGTTGACGACGAGGTTCGTGAGCGCCTGGCGAAGCTGGTCGGGGGCGGCCTGGAGGGCCGCGCTCGCGGGGGTTTCGACCCTGAGCTCCACCCCTCGGCCGCGCGCGAGCGGGGTGAGGAGCTCCCCGGTTTCCCGAACGACCATCGCCAGATCGGTCAGGGTGCGGTGCGAGCTCTTGCGGCGCGCGTAGTCGAGCAGGTTGCGGACGAGAGACGTCATGCGGGAGCACTGCTCGACGATCGCAGCGGCGCCGAGGCGCGCCTCTTCGAGGTCCACTCGTCCGCGCGCGATGAGCTGCGCGTGCCCGGAGATGACGTTGAGTGGCGTGCCGAGCTCATGGGCGAGCGCGGAGGCGAGCTTCCCCACCGTGGTGAGACGCTCGGCGTGGCGCAGCTGCTCCGCGGTCTGCAGTCGAACCTCGAGCTCGCCCAGCGCCCGACGCCGCTGCTCTTCGAGGTGCTCCGCGGCCAGGTCCAGCTCCCGGGCGAGGTCGCCGAACTCGTCGTCGCGCCATCTGCCTCGGGTCCGGTCGGGCTCTCCGGCGCCCAGCCGCCGCGCCTTCTCACGGAGGGCCTCCACCGGGCGGCCCACGACGTAGGCGCCGATCGCCATCGCCATGACCCCGCACACGAGCGCGACGACGAGCCTCGCGCCCGGCGCGTCGACCAACAGATCGGCCAGGCTCGACGCCAGCGCCACGCGGTGCTCGTGCAGCAACGAGTCGGAGCGCGAGCCCAGGATCAGGAAGGCGCCCGCCACGTCGCTCCCGCTCGAACGCAGCGCGGCGACGTGCCGCGCCACCCGCCACGACAGCTCCCGCTCCGTTTCGTCGGCGTCCTGCGCGACCGGCGTGGCGTGGGCACGCTCGTCGAAGACGAGCCCGTCGGGACAGCGGGCGCCCCGCTCCACGACCACCAGGAAGAATGGAGGCTGGACCGCCGTCACGGACTCACCGCGCCTCGAGCTGACGGCGGATCTCCAGCCGGAGGACGTCGACGTCGAACGGCTTGTCGATGACCGCGGCGGCGCCCAGCAGGCGGGCCTTCTCCCGCGTCTCCTCGCTACCGAACGCGGTGATGAAGATGAAGCGCACCGCGGAGCGGTCGTGCCTCAGCACGCTCGCCACGTCGGTCCCGCTCAGGCCCGGCATGTTGATGTCGCTGACCACGAGGTCGGGCAGCTCCGTGGATCGGGTCCTGCCGCGAGCGGTGAGGACGTGGTCGAGCGCCTCGCTGCCATTCCTGACCGGGACGACCCGATACCCGTCCGCGGACAGGACGCGCACGAGCAGGGAGCGGAGCGCCTCGTCATCCTCCGCGAGCAAGATGGTGGCTCGGAGGGGTGGCCTCCCTCGATCGGGGACAAGGGGGTCTGTCATGTCGCGTCGTGATGCAACCCCCGTACCAGCCAGGCGCCCGGATCGGCCCGCCCATCACCAACCCACCCCGAGCCCGGCCGCGAACGCGGGGGCGACGGGCCACACCTCGTAGACGCTCCGGTGCGGCTCGATCACGAAGTCGCGCCGCAGCAGAGGGAACCGCAGCTCGGGGCCGAGCACGACCCGCAGCGCGTCCGCGGCGAGCGAGAGGCGCAGGGCCGCCGTGGGCGCGGCCCAGGGCTCGACCGCGTCGCGGCCTGCGATGACGCGGAGGTCGTCCGGGAAGGCCCGGGCGCGGGTCTGCCCCGCCTCGAACCCGGCGCAGGCCCCGACCCGCGAGGCGTGGCCGTGCGCGAGCGCCCAGGGACAGATCTCAACTCGACCGACGATCTGCGCGAACAGGGCGTCGGCGACCGCCGTGTCGACCCTGCCGCTGTCGAACGCGGCGAACCCCGCCGTCACCGTGGTCAGGCCGAGCGCGCCGGTCTGCCAGGTGAGCTCGAGCCGTAAGCCGCCGCCCGCGACGAGCCCGGGGCCGACCCCCGTGGCCGCGCCGGGTACCACCAGCACCGCCCCCGAGGAGCGCTCGGCGCCACCCGAGGCCGCGCGCGGATCCTGGCCGGCGCGGTCCCGGGAGGTCCTGGACGGGGCGGGCGCCACGGGCGCCGGAACGAACGCCGGATCGGGCGGCGGCCCCGCGGGCACCGCCGGCAGCGCGCTCGCCGCAGGCGCACCCGCGGCGCTCCTCTCCCCGGCGGCCGCGTCCGCCTCGGCCTGCGCTCGGAGCGAGACGACCGCCACCACGACGATCGCCTCCATGGCCTCGCGGCAGCTCGCTGCCACCAGCGACCGCTCCACCACGCGCCCCTCGCGATCCGCCACCGAGAGGCGCGCCGTGTACGAATCGCCCGCGGCGTCGAGGGCGACGGTGACGGCGCGCGCCGGCACCGTCGGCGCGGCGACCGCCCCCTGCCCTGCCCGCTCCCGCAGGGCGGCGAGAAACTCGGCCTCGCCGGGACAGCCGGGCGGCGCCGTGTACGCGACGCGCATCGGCTCCACCACGACCGGGGGCGGGGGTGCGGCGCGCGCCCTCCCTCCGCCCGCCACGAGGCCGAAGAGCGCCGCGAGCGCGCCGAGCGGGAGCGCGCCGCGCGTCGTCACGCCTTGACGAGCATGCCCTGGCGAAGCTCCGTCGCCTTGCCGTGCCCCACCAGCCTTCGCACCAGCGCGAGCGCGAACTCCATCGCGGTCCCGGGACCGCGGCTGGTGAGGAGCTGCCCGTCCTCGACCACCCGATCGCTCGAGTACTCCGCGCTGGGGAGCTCGAAGCCCGGGTAGCTCGTCGCGCGCTTGCCCTCGAGCACCCCGGCCCGCTCGAGCGCGATGGGCGCCGCGCAGATGGCGGCCACGAGCTTGCCGCCGTCGGCGGCCGCGCGGACCAGCGCCTGCACTCGCGCGTCGTCGCGGAGGGCCTCCGCGTTGCGCTGGCCGCCGGGGAGCACCACCGCGTCGAGATCGCCCGCCGCGAGCTCGGACACGGTCGCGTCGACCCCCAGGCGGATCCCGTGGGCGCCCAGCACGGTCTCGCCTCGCAGCGCGGCCACCGTCACCTCGACCCCGCCCCGCCGGAGCACGTCGATCAGGGGCACCGCCTCGATCTCCTCGAACCCGTCTGCGATCAGCACGGCCGCTCTCGCCATCTCTGCCTCCTCGGGCGGACCAGACTCCCGGCCCGCACCGCGCGGGGCGCAGCATACCCTCCAGGGACGGCCCCAGGGAACCGCAGCGCCCCCGAGCGCGGCCGGGCCGTCACTCGGGCAGCTCGGCGGGGGGCGCCGCGCGCGGTCGGGCCGAGCCCGCTGGCGGCGGCCGCGTGCCGGGGCGGCAGCGCTGGACGGACACCTCGACGCTCCGGCCGCGCGGGACCGCGATCAGCAGATCGTCACCGCGCCGCGCGAGCACCTCGCCCCGGCCGAGCGCGGCCTCGCTCGCGAGGGCGTCACGCGGCCGGCCGTCAGCGCCGATGGCCATCAGCGCGCCCTCTTCGCCGATCCCGGGGATGGCGAGCCAGAGGTGCCCGGCGCCGCCGCTCGCGCGCGCGTCGGCGATCAGCGACGGCGCGCCCGGCCCGATGCCGTCCTCCTCGATGGCCTCGCGGGTGACGGTCCCGTCGAGGCCGACGCGCGCCAAGAGCACCGGGCCTCCCTCGGCGCCGGGGGTCGCGTCGGCGGAGCGCACCGCGATCAGCGCCGAGCCGTCCGCGAGCGGCGCGAGGTCGAAGACGACCACCGCCTGCGCCTCCGGGGTCACCCGCAGCGGCTTGCCGATGGGAACCCCCCGCGCGTCGAGGGGCACCGCCGCCACCCAGCGCCGCTCGCGAGCGATGACGTCGAAGTCGTCGTCGGGTCCCGGCGCGGCCGGCGCGCGCGCCGCCGAGCCCGTCCGCGGCGCCTCGCGCAGCGAGCAGGCGAGCCAGAAGCCGCCCGGTCGCGGCACCAGGCGCGGCGCCTCCGCGGACGCCCCGAGGTCGAGCGCGCGCTCCACGCCCGCGCGGGACAGATCCGCGGGGTCGAAGTCCACGACCCGGATGGTCCCGCGCTCCTTCGCCGCGTCCCAGCGGTCCCAGGCGACGACCCCGCGCTCGTCGCCGAGGCCGAGATCGAACGCCTCGGAGTCGTCCCAGCCCTCGCTGAGCTCGGGGCCCCAGGTCACGGCGGTCACCGTCGTCGCCCCGCGGGCCACGCCCACCCGCAGCAGGTTCCCGCCCGCGTCGCTGTCGGGGACGACGAGGAAGAGATCCGGGCCGCGCGCGGCGACCACCGGCGCCTCGAAGGTGCCGTGCGTCAGCCCGAGATCGAGGATGCGACCGCTGGCGCCGTCGCCGCCCACCAGCGCGACGAAGGCGGCGACGCCGCGCTCGCGCGCGCCGAGGGCGCCGATCGCGAAGCCGCGCTCGAGCGCGACGGCCCGGCCGATCTCGACGGAGAAGGGGAGATCGTGCTCATCGGCGTCCCCCCCGGGCTCCGTCTCGCCGATGGTGAACGAGGCCCCGCGCGTCACCGGCGCGCAGCGCGGCTCGGGCGGCGCGACCGAGGGGGCCGGCGCGGAAACCGACGCGACGCCCGGCTCGTCGAGCTCGTCGGGCTCGACCGCCGCCGGGCGCGGCTTCGTGCGACAGCCGCCGAGGATCAGCGCCCCCGCGACCAGCGCCCCCGCGACTCGGGCGCCTGACCCGGCCGGCAGCGAAGACGCGACGAGTGCCCAGCAGCCGAGTCGGTCGCGCACGACGGCGGGGAGTACCGCGCCCCCTCACCGCTCGCAAGACGGCGCGGTCGACGGCGCAATTCGGCCGCCGCCGCGCGCCACGGCGCCGCCGCCGCGCGCCGGGGCGCGCCGGCGCCCGCCGGGCCCGCCTGGCCGGTGAGGCCGCGGCGAGTATGATCCGCGCCGGCCGCGGACCGCGCGGGCACTCGAGCCGAGCATGCGAAACTCCGAGCTCTCGAAGCCTTACGAGCCGAACCTCGTTCTCCGGGCCCTGTACGCCCTGGTCTTCGACCGGATAAAGGTCGACCCCGCCTGGGTGGAGGAGAACCGACGCCTCGCGGCGCGCGGCTCGGTCGTCCACGTCATGGCCAACCTCAACCTGGTCGACTTCCTCGTGCTCGACCACCTGACCAAACGGTTCGAGCTGCCCCCGCTGCGCTTCGTCAACGACCTCGGGCTCTGGGCCTTGAACCCCAACCTCGGCCGGGGATGGAGCGACCTATTCTACCCGCGCTCGCCGGCGACCCAGCTCCGCCACGCGCTCACGAGCGGCGGCTCCGCGCTGCTGTTCCTGCGGCGCCCGCGGAGCATGGTCGACCTGGCGATCGGCGCCACCCGCCGCCGCGGCCGGACCGAGGGCGAGGCCCTGATGAAGGCGCTCTTCGAGCTCCAGCGCCGGAGCGAGCGGCCCATCCTGCTCGTCCCCCAGCTCTTCGTCTGGAACAAGCGGCCCGAGGCCAAGGTCTACCAGCCGCTCGACGTGATGCTGGCGCCGCGCGAGTGGCCGAACGTCGCCCTGTCGATCGCGCAGTTCCTCTACAACTACCACCACGTCGCGATGCGCGTCGGCGAGCCCCTCGATCTCCGAGAGCTCCTGCCCGCCGAGCCGGAGCGCGAGGAGGAGGTCCGGGGGCGAGCCACCTACGTCCTGCTACGGCGCATCGAGCGCGAGCGGCGGGTGGTGACCGGACCCGCGGACAAGCCGCCGGATCGCGTCCGGCTCGAGATCGTCCAGAGCCCCAAGCTCCGGGCGACCATCGACGACCTGGCGGGGGAGCGCGAGGCGGACCGGGCCGTGCTCACGGGGCAGGCGCTCGCCATGCTCCGCGAGCTCCAGGCCCGCCCCGACCCCACCACGCGCAAGGGGATGGAGGTGCTCTTCCGCCACGTATTCCGCCGCGTGTCCGCCGGGATCGAGTTCGATCCGGCGGACATCGAGCGGGTCCGGCGCGCGGCGCGGGACGGGACGCTCGTCATCCTGCCCAGCCACAAGAGCCACTTCGACTACTTCTCGCTCGGCTTCGTCTTCAGCGAGCAGAACCTGCCGCTCCCCAACATCGCCGCCGGCGACAACCTCAACTTCTTCCCGCTCGGACCCCTGCTCCGCCGCGGGGGCGCCTTCTTCATCCGGCGCGCCTTCAAGGGCGACCGGCTCTACGCGGCGGTGGTCGACGCCTACATCCGCCGGCTGATCCGGGAGGGGCACGCGATCGAGCTCTTCCTCGAGGGGACCCGGAGCCGGACGGGCAAGCTCTTGCCCCCGAAGTTCGGCCTCTTGACCATGGTGGTCGACGCGGCCCTGGCCGTCCCCGATCAGCAGACCTTCTTCGTCCCCGTCAGCATCGGCTACGAGCGGATCGCCGAGCTCGGCGCCTACGCGCGCGAGCTGGGCGGCGACGAGAAGCGGCCGGAGAACGCCCGGGAACTGCTGAAGACCCCGGAGGTGCTCCGCCACCGCTACGGCCGGCTCAACCTCCAGATCGGCCAGATCCTGAGCCTGGACGAGGTGCGGCGCGAGCTCGGGCTCCCCGCGGAGGGCGCCCTCTCCCCGGCCAAGCGCCGGGCGCTGGTGACCCGCGTCGGCAACCGGGTGCTGGACGAGATCAACCGTGTCACCGCCGTCACCCCGAGCTCGCTCGCCGCTCTGGCGCTGCTCAACGATCACCCGCGCCGCAGCACCGCGCACCGCGAGCTCTACGAGCGCTGCGATCGGCTGCTCGGGGTCCTGCGCCGGCTCGGAGCGCGGATCACGCCGGCGACGGCGGTGGGCGACGGCCCGCTCCGCCCGGAAGCGCTGCGCGAGGCGCTCCAGCTCTTCCTCGACTCGGAGCTCGTCGCCGTGAGCTACGACCGGGTGGAGGACTGGGGCCGGCGCTTCTGGGACCGGCCGCGCGCGCGCACCGACGCGACCTACTTCGTCCCGGAACAGAAGCGCCTGCAGCTCGACGTCTCCAAGAACATGATCTTGCACTTCTTCGTCGAGCGCGCGCTGGTGGCGACCGCGCTGCTCATGCCCGGCGGGCGCCCGGTGCCCCGCGACGTGCTCCGCGACCGGGTGCAGCGCCTCTCGCGGCTGTTCAAGCACGAGTTCCGGTTCCGGGCCGACGCCCCCTTCGACGAGATCTTCGCCACCACGGTCGGCGCCCTCCTCGAGGAGGGGACGCTCGCCGAGACGCCGGCGGGGCTCGACGCGGGGCCGGGGAGCGCCGGGGCGAGCGGCCTGTTCTGGGTCATCACCTACGCCAACATGCTGAAGAACTTCCTCGAGGGCTATCGCCTCGCGGCCCGCTCGCTGATCGTGCTGGTGAAGGCGCCGCTGCCGGAGAAGGAGCTCGTGCGCCGGGCGCTCACCATGGGGACGCGCCTGGCCGCGAGCGGCGTCATCGAGCGGCGCGAGGCGGTCTCCAAGCCGCTGATCGGCAACGCGCTGGCCTCGCTCCTCGACGACGAGTACCTGCGCCGCGATGGGGATCGGCTCGAGCTCGCCGAGTCGTTCCGCGACCCGAAGGCGGTGACCACCATCGAGGCGCGCATCGCCGGCTTCATGGGGGAGGTGTGAGCGGCCAGGTCCGGTGGGGCGCGCTGGGAGCGGCGCTCGGCGCCGCGGGGTGCCTGGCGACCCCGACCCCGCTGGCGCCGGGGCTCGCGGGCTCGGTCGGGGTGCCGCACCACGGCGTCCTCACGGGGGCGGTGGAGCTGCCGGCGCGGGGTCCGGGCTTCGTGCGCTACCGGCCGCGCGGCGCGAACCACTGGGGGCTGCCCCGGCTGGTCTCCGCCGTGGAGCGGGCGGCGGCCGCGGTCGACCGCGAGCTGCCCGGCGGCGCTCCGCTCGTCGTCGGCGATCTCTCGGCGCGCCACGGTGGCCGCCTCCCGGGCCACCGCTCCCACCGCACGGGTCGTGACGCGGATCTGCTCTTCTACGTCACCACCCCCGGCGGCGCCCCGCTCCGGAGCCCCGGGTTCGTGGCGTTCGGCCCCGACGGGCTCGCCGCCGTCCCCAACGGGAAGGACTTCCTCCGCGTCGATCTCGAGCGAAACTGGCGCCTCGTGCGCGCGCTGGTCACCGACGAGCTCGCCGCGACCCAGTGGCTCTTCGTGAGCCGCGATCTCGAGGCGATGCTCATCGACTACGCCCTGGCGCGCGGCGAGCCCCTCGCCGTCGTCTGGCACGCCGAGGCGGTCATGCTGCAGCCGAGCGACAGCACGCCGCACGACGACCACTTCCACCTCCGCGTCGCCTGCACCGCGGCCGAGGCCGTCACCGGCTGCGAGGGCGGCGGTCCCCAGTGGGAATGGCTGGCCCCGCTGCCCCTGCTGCCCGGGCTGTCTCCGGCCGAGCTCTCCGCGATCGGCGAGGCCGATCCGCCGCCGGGCCCGCCCCCGCCCCTGCCGCTCGAGCCCGCCGCGGGCGCGCCGCCCGCGACCCCACGCCCAGGCGCGGAGCGTGGCGCTTGAGCCCCTCGCCGCCGCGATCCCCCGCCGCCGCGCCCGCGCCGTGGCTCCAGACGGCGAGCGGCGCCCTGTACCGCGGCGCCTGCCTCGCCGTCGTCCCGGCGCTGGTGCAGTCCCCGGCGGACCGCTTCGATCTGGTCTACGTCGATCCACCGTTCAACGCCGGCGCGGCGCGCGGGCGGCGCGCCGGCGCGGGCGAGCGCGCCCGGGGGCCCGTCGCCTACCGCGACGCCTGGGGCGGCCTCGACGCCTTCCTCGCCATGCTCGAGCCGCGCCTGGCGGCGCTCCGCGACGCCCTGAGCGAGCGCGGCAGCCTGTGGCTGCACCTCGATCACCGCACCGTCCACGACGCCAAGGTGCTCGCCGATCGCGTCCTCGGCCGGGGCGCGTTCCGCGCCGAGATCGTGTGGACGCCGGGCAACGGCGCGCGCCGCCGGGGCGCGCCCTCGGTGACCCACCAGACGATCCTCGTCTACGCCCCGGGGGAGATGATCTACAACGCCGACGATCCCTGGCTCCGCGAGGCCCACGCGGCGACGAGCCTCGCGATGCACTTCGGTCGCACGGACGCGAACGGCCGCCGCTACCGCGACCGCACCGTCGGCGGCAAGACCTATCGCTACTACGCCGACGAGGGCCGGCGCCTCGGCAGCGTGTGGACCGACTGCCCCGCGATGCGCGCCAACACCCCCCTGGTCGCGGAGGCGACCGGCTACCCAACGCAGAAGCCCGAGCGCCTCCTGGAGCGGATCGTCCGCGCCGCGAGCGTGCCCGGGAGCCGCGTCCTCGATCCGATGTGCGGCTCCGGTACCACCCTCGCCGTCGCCGCCCGCCTCGGCCGCCGCTGGGCTGGGATCGATCTCGGCGAGGACGCCTGCCGCATCGCCGCCGCGCGGCTCGCGGGCGCGCGGCCCGGCGCGCCTGCGCGGTGAAGGGGGGCGGCGACGGAGGGCGCGCGGCGCGGCCTGTTGACTGGTGGCCCTCGGCCTCGGCGGCACCGAGCCGGCGGGTGAGCTGGCAGCCCCGGCGACGACCCCTGGTGGGTCGGCGCCGGGGAGCAGCGCTGCGTCGGGAGCGTCTGCGGGGCGCCGCGCGAGGAGGGCGAGGCGCGCGTGGGCGACGAGGACTGCGGCGCCGGGTTCGCCTGCGTCATGGTGGACGACGTCACCGGCGAGTCGCGCTGCCTCGGCGGGGAGCCCCTCCGCGCGGACCTCGAGACGTGCACCGTCCGGTGCGGGTTCGAGGCGTGAAGCGCCGCGCGGGGCGGCGCGGGGCGGCGCTGGCGCTCGATGGGCTCCCGACCCCGGCGACGGGGGATCCAGCGACACCGAACCGCCGGCAGCGGCTCGTGGACCGTGCGCGGCGGCGCCGAGATCGCCGCGCGACCAGGGCGGGGCCGGCGCCGTCGCTCCCCTCTCCAGCGGCGGCAGCGACGCCCCGGGGCTCGGTCAGGGTGGCTATCGACCGAAGCGGGGCAATTCCACGACGTAGGTGTCCACGCTGGGCCCGCCACCCCAGTCGCTGCCGAAGACTGCGCGGGTGCCGCTCGGGCTGCCCGTGACATGGGGCTCACCCCAGTAATCCTGCGCCTCCTGCGAGCGGTGGTGCGCGATCCGGCAGACGCTGCCGCCCGGGTTGGTGTCCGCCAGGACCAGCTCCTGATCGAGCACACCGGCACCCGCAACGTCACCGATGATCGACAGGAAGACCCACCCCGGCCGCTGGTAGATCGGCGCCGACAGGTGCGTGCCCGACGGCGGGTAGGGGTAGCCGGTGTCCTCACCGACGATCACGCGCGACGTCCCGTCGGTCAGGTCGAACGTGACCAGCGAGCCCACCCCGCTGCCCTCCGGCCCCGTGTCGAACTGCACGACGTTGTAGGTGTCCCGGCCGCTGGCCAGCATGCCGAGGCTCGCATGCTCGCCGGTCGAGGCGAGGTCCAGCGTCCGGAGGCGCCTCATCGAAGCGTCGAACACCCCGCCGTCCCAGTAGGCCAGCGCGCCGCTCGCCCCGATCATGGGCGCCGACTCCGCCGGCGTGGACGAGCCGAGGATCTCCCCGGAGCCGAGGTCGTAGACGAACGCCGTCCCCGTGCTCTCGCACAGCAGCCCGAGGCGGCGGCTGTCCCAGGAGATCCAGGCGTGGGAGTCCGCGGTGACCTGGCCATCGCAAGGGATCGTCTGGACGACCTCGCTCGCGTCGTTGCTGACCCGGTAGCGCAGGAGCTGGTTCACGTCGATCCAGAAGAGCGCGTCCGGATCCGTCGTGCTCCAGTACACCTGCTCGAGGTCCGGCGGGCTGATGGCGAGATCGCGCACGTACTCGTAGGTCTGCCCGTCGTAGAGCAGGTGCCCATGGCCCACCTCGTAGAGCACGAGGTACGACTCGTCGGCGTTCCACGCCTGGGTGGGGGAGTACAGCGGCTTGATCACGCCGGTCCCGCCCACGTCCGTCAGCCGTCGGATCGTGGTTCCGAACTGCGGATCAGTGACCCCCTGCCCGACTGCCGGCTTGGCGAGGGCCGTCATGGGGTGCGCGTCCTGGTCCGTGACCAGACCCTCACAGAGATCGGTGGCGTCGTCCGCCACACAGAGGATCCCGATGGCGCGGTACCCCGGAGCGCAGGTGCAGGACGCGGTGCCGGACGACACCGAACACTCCCCGTGGTGCGAGCAGGTCACGCCTTCGCAGGAGGCGACCGGACCTCCGCCCGCCCCGGAGCCGGCCGCGCTCCCGCCGCCACTGCCGACGTCGTCGGCCCCGGACCCGCCTGCACCCGACTCGCGGCCGCCGTCTGACGACCCCGACGAACCGCCGCAGCCGGTGGCGACGAGGAGGATGGCGCAGAGCAGGATCGGGATCCCGAGGCGAACCATGACGCCATCCTATCACCGCGGCGCGGCCGCGTGGCTCGGGTTCGCCGAGAGCTCCACCCGGCGCTCCCCGCTCCCGCCGGTCGCGCCGACCGGGAGGGCCAGGAACGCGGCGCGCTTGCGCAGGGGGCGCTCTCGACTCCGGTGCGGCGCCGCGCGCTCGCCCCGCCGCGAACGGGGGTGAGCGCGCCGCTCGGCGCTCGCGCCCCGCCCTCCGCGATCCCCGCTGAGGGCTCAGAAGCAGCCGCTGAAGGTGAGCTCCCCGGTCGCGCGCGGGCAGTCCAGGCTCAGGCTCCCACCCGCGGCCCGCTTGCCCGCCGCGTGGTAGCCTTCGCCGCGGAGCGTGAGCGCACCGCAGGTGCCGAGCTCTTCAGGGGCCGCGCCCGGCCCGATCCACGTGAGGGCGGGGGTGCCGCCGATCTGCTGCCAGGCGCGGAGCGGCTGCGGGGGCAGCCCGCCCTCGAGGCGGGCGCCCGCGCCGTCACCGAGCGCGATGCCGCCCGGGCAGGGGACCACCTCGCAGCTTACCGGCTCGAACGGGGCGGCGTCGATCTCCAGCCGCCCGGTCGCGCGGAAGCGCGGCGTACAGGCGGCGACGAGCGCGGCGAGGGCGAGGGCGATCCCCGGAGCCAGGGGGCGAGCCATGGCAGCCAAGACCAGCGAGTTTATCACGGTGCGACGGCGGGACGCACGGCCGGGCTGGCGCCCGGCTGGCGCACCCCGCCCGGTCGATGTACTAGGCGCGCCACCCCCAACGCGGAGCTCAATCCCTTGCCCGAGCACGAGATCCTGGTCCCCTGGTGGGGCGTCCTGCCCTTCGCGGGGCTCCTGACCTGCATCGCCACCTTCCCGCTCCTGTCGGCCACGCGGCACCTCTGGCACAAGCTCTGGTTCCAGCTCGCCGTGGCCCTCGCCTTCGGGGTGCCGATGGCGATCTTCATGTGGGCGCTCGGGGACCCCGCGGCGGTGGTGCACGCGCTGGTCGAGTACGCACAGTTCATCACCCTCCTCTGGTGCCTCTTCGTCATCAGCGGCGGCATCTTCGTCGACGGGGACATCGAGGCGACGCCGCGCACCAACACGATCTTCCTCGCCATCGGGGGCGTTCTCGCCTCCTTCATCGGGACCACGGGCGCCGCGATGTCGCTCATCCGGCCCCTCCTGAACGTGAACCGCCAGCGCACGCTCCGCGTCCACACCGTGGTGTTCGCGATCTTCGTCATCGCCAATTGCGGCGGGCTGCTCACGCCGCTCGGGGATCCGCCGCTGTTCCTCGGGATGCTGCGGGGGGTGCCGTTCCTGTGGACGCTGAAGCTCTTCCCGGCCTGGCTCTTCGTCAACGGGTTGCTCCTCTTCACGTACTACGCGCTCGACCGCCGCTACCACGCCGCCGAACCGGCGGCGGCGCTCGCCCGCGACGCGCGCGAGCTCGAGCCGATCCGGATCCGGGGCAAGCTCCACCTGGTGTGGCTCCTCGGCGTGGTGCTCGCGGTCGCGCTGGCGCCGTCGGTGGATCTGCACGCCATCGGCGAGGGTCACGCGGGTTTCCGCGCCTGGATCCCGCTGCGGGAGCTCGTCATGCTCTCGCTCGCGGGGCTCTCGCTCGCGACCAGCGATCGCGAGATCCGGTGGGTCAAGAACGAGTTCGGCTGGGGCCCCATCCTGGAGGTCGCCGCGCTCTTCATCGGCATCTTCCTCGCCATGGTCCCGGCCCTGGCCTACCTCGGGCAGGTGGCGCCGTCCCTGCCGCTCGACGAGTACACGTTCTTCCTGTTCACCGGGGCGCTGAGCGCCGTGCTCGACAACGCGCCGACCTACGCGACCTTCTTCGAGATGGCGCGGAGCCTCGGCGGCGAGCCCGCCGTCGCGGGGGTGCGCGAGCTCTACCTCACGTCGATCAGCCTGGGGGCCGTGTTCTGCGGGGCCATCACCTACATCGGCAACGGGCCGAACTTCATGGTCAAGTCGATCGCGGACGCGAGCGGCGTCGCGATGCCGAGCTTCGGCGGCTACTTCCTGTGGGCCCTCCGCTTCCTGGTCCCGGTGCTCGCGCTGATGGTCCTGGTCGTCATCGCCCCGCCGCTCCCCCTCAAGGCGCTCGGGGCGGTCCTCACGCTGGGCTGGATCGCCTGGACGTGGAGGGCGCGACCGGCCGCCACCACCGGGACCTGAGCCGCTCGCTTGGGCGCGCCCGGGACCGCGGCTGGACCGACATCGTCATGGGAAGACGACCGCGCGCGGAGCTCGGGACCTGGGGCGCCTGCCTGCTCGCAGCCTGCGCGCCGCGCCCGGGCGGCGGCGCGGCGCCGGCGAGCCCCCCGGCGACCGCCGCGGCGGCCTCCGCGGCGAGCCCGTCCCCCGCCGCGCCGGCGGCGGCCAGCGCGGCCGTCACCTCGGCGAGCGCGCCGGTGCCCTCGTCGCACTGGGAGTCGCCCGCCGACGGGGCGCCGCGCATCGGGAGCGTGAAGCACTCGACCTTCGTCTGGGCGGAGCCGCTGCGCGCCCGGGACCGGCTCGCCATCGGGCGGCTCCGCCTCGGAACCACCGTGCGGCTCAAGACGGGCCGCCCCGTGCCCGGCTCGGGCTGCCACGGCGACTGGTTCGAGATCGAGCCGTTCGGGTTCGTCTGCGCCGACGACACCACGACCCGTGACTTCTCCACGCCCTACTGGCAGGCCCTCGCCGACGTCGCGCCCGCGGACGGGCCGTTCCCCTACCGGTACGCCTTCTCCACCGGCGCGCCGATGTACCACCGCGTCCCGACGGAGCGGGAGCAGCACCTCAACGAGCACTGGTCCTACGGTCCCGTGCGCACCTTCCGCCCCCTCGGCCGCTGGTCGGAGGGGCACGAGGCGCTGGTGATCAAGGACCCGGCTCAGCCCATCGAGCCGACCGATCCGCTCCCGGCCTACCTCGCCGACCACGCGACCATCCCCGGCTCGCCCTACAGGTCGCGCGCGCCCAAGGCGCAGGAGCTCCCCGCGGGCTCGGGCGTGGCCTACGCCCGCGCCTTCGCGGCGGCGGGCCGCACCTGGCTGTTGACCCCCGAGCTGCTCCTGGTGCCCGCCGATCGCGTCTTCCCCTACGCACGATCGAGCTTCCATGGCGTCGAGCTCGACGGCGAGGTGCGCCTGCCGCTCGCCTGGGTGCGGAGCGCGGGGGAGCCGCGGCTCGCTCGCGGAGCGGACGGCACCTTCGCGCCCGCGGGCCCGCCCTTCGGGGAGCGCACCCCGGTGCCGCTCACGGGCCAGCGCGCGCGGCAGGGCAAGCACGACTTCTGGGAGACCCGCGAACCCGGCGTGTGGCTCGAGGAGCGCGACGGAGCGGTGGTCGTGGAGGCGGTGACCCGGCTGCCCGGCAACCTCGATCCCGACGAGCGCTGGCTCGACGCGCGGATCCTCACCGGCTACGCGGTGGCCTACGTCGGCCTGGAGCCGAAGTGGACGACGCTCTGGTCCCCCGGCAAGGGTGGGGTCCCGGTGGCGGGGAACGATCCCATCAAGTTCGCGACGACCTCGGTCGGGATCTTCACCTTCCAGTGGAAGGAGAAGGTGGCGACCATGTCCCCGGATCCGGGAACGCCGACGGTGTTCTGGTTCGCGGACGTGCCGCACATCCAGTACGTCCAGGGTCCGCTCGCGCTGCACGTCACCTACTGGCACGAGCGCTTCGGCTGGCCCATGAGCGCCGAGTGCATGAACTTCTCACCGCTCGACGGCGAGTGGCTCCACCGCTTCACCGAGCCGCCCCTCCCGCCGGGCTGGAACGCCGTCCGCGGCAGCGCGCTCACCGGCCGCGCCTCGCGCGTCGTGATCCGGCCGCGCTGAGCGCGGTCGCGTCCTCAGCCGACCAGGCAGACCTCGCTCAGCCCCGGCCCCACCCGGCGGACCTCGACGCGCACGGGGATGCGTTCCTTCATCTCCTCCACGTGGGTGACGAGCCCGACCTTCCGCCCCTGGCTGTGCAGGGCGTCGAGCGCGCGCATCACGTGGCGCAGGGTGTCGCCGTCGAGGCTGCCGAACCCCTCGTCGATGAAGAGGGTTTCGATGGCGTGACCGCCGCTCACCAGGGCGCTCAGCCCGAGCGCCAGGGCGAGGGAGACGAGGAAGGTTTCGCCGCCGGAGAGCGTGTGCACGGGGCGCTCCGCGTCGTAGCCGTCGTGGTCCACCACCACGAAGTGCATCGACGCCGGGAGCTGTCGGAGCTCGTAGCGGGGGGTGATGGCGGTGAGGTGCCGGTTGGTCTGCACCAGGAGCAGCTCGAGCGAGAGCTGCTGCGCCAGGGCGCGGAACGCCTTGCCCTCGCCGACCCCGAGGAGCTGGTAGAGCTGCTCCCACCGGCCAGCGACCTCCTGCTGCGCCGCGATCGCGCCGTCGAGCCGCGTCCCCTCCGCGCGCCGCTCGTCGTCCTGCCGGAGGCGCTCGGCGAGGGCGCCGCCCTCGACCTGCAGCGCCTCGCGCCGGGCGTCGAGCCCCCGCTGGACGCGCGTCAGCCACGCGAGCAGCTCCGCGCCCGGCGCCGCGGCGAAGTCGACCGGAGCCGGCCCCGCGTCGAGCGCGAGCGGCGCGAGCGCCTGCGCGCAGGCGGGGCCCAGCTCCGCGAGCGACCGCGCCGCCTGCGCGGCCGCGTCCCGCGCCGCCTGCCGCCGGTTCGCGAGCCCGGTGCGCGCCTCCCGGGCCTGGCCGAGCGCCGCCTCGAGCTCGGTCCGAGCCCGGCGCGCCGCCTCGAGCTCGTCCTGCCAGCGCGCGCGCACGAGCGCGCCCGGCTCGCCCTCGAGCACCTGCCGCCGCTCCTCCGCCACCACCTCCACCTCCTTCCGCAGCGCCGCGTGCTGCTCGTCCTGGCGCTGGAGCGCGGCGGCCACGGCCTTCACCTCCGCCTCCTGGCCCTCGACGGCACGCGCGAGGGGCGCGAGGGCGAGGCGCAGCTCGCCGACGGCCTGCTCGGTGACCGCGTGTTGCTCCAGCGCCGCGCGCTGCTCCTCGAGGAACGGCTCCCCCCGCGCCTCGAGCGGCGCCCGCCACTCGGCGACGGCCCAGAGCGGCGCGAGCTTCCGCTCCGCCTCCGCCCGTCCGTCCTCGCTCGACCGAGCCTCCTCCTCCAGGTGCGCGAGCGACTCCCGGAGCCGCCGGAGCTCCCCGGAGCTCTGCTCGAGCTCGAGCTCGAGCGCCGGCAGCGCCTGGCTGGCCTCGAGCCGGGCCTGGAGCCGCGCACGGAGCGCAGCGACGGCGTCCGGCGTCACGCACGCGAGCACCTCCGGATCCTCGACCCGGAGGGCCTCCAGCGCGGGCTCGAGGCGGGTGAGCTCCTCGACCGCCTGCGCCTGCACGGCGCGCGCGCGCTGCTCCTGCTCCCGGAGGGCATCACGCTCGGCGACGGCGGCGTCGCGCTCGCTCCGCAGCGCCTCCACCTGCTCTCGCAGCGCCGCCTCGGTGAGCGCCCGGTACGGGTGCGACGTCGCGCCGCACACGGGGCAGGGCTGGCCCTCCTCGAGCCGCGCGCGCAGCCGCGCGACCGCGCCCTCCGCGACCTCCGCTCCCGCGCCGTAGGCCCGCTCGGCGTGCTCGACGCGCTCGTTCGCCGCGGCGAGGCCGGAGGCCAGCCCGGCGGCCACCCGCGCGGCGTCGTCCCGCCGCTGGCGAGCCGCGGCGATGGCGCCGCCGAGCTCGAGCTGTCGCTCGCGCCGCGCGAGCTCCTCCAGGCGCCCCGGCAGCCGGGCAACCTCGACGCCGACGAGCCGGCCCGCGACCTCCGCGAGCCGCCGGCGCACGTCCTCCTCGGCAGCGACCGCGGCGGGCAGCCCGACCCGGACCTGCTCGATGCGCTCCCCGAGCTCGCGCCGCCGGCGGTGCTGCGCGAGGTAGCACGAGAGCTGCTCCGCTACGAACCGCCGCGCGCGCGCCAGCGGCGCGAGGTGCGCCGGGGCGGCGAGCCACTCCTCGCGCTCGCCGAGCTCACGCTCACGGCGCGCGAGGTCCTCGCGCGCCCGCACCAGCTGCGCCTCGCGGTCGAGCTGCGCCTGCCGCTGGCGGGCGAGCGCGTCCCCCTGGGCGGCGAGCGTCGCGCTCAGGGTGGCGATCCGGGCGTCGAGCTCGATGGCGCGGTCGAGCGCGGGCTGCAGCGCCTGCCAGCGCTGCTCGAGCGCCGCCTGCGCCCCCGCGCGCGCCGCCACCTGGGGCTCGAGCGCCTCGATCTGCGCCGTGGCCTCCGCCAGCGCGGGCTCGACGGCGGCCGCCTCGGCCTCGACGCGCTGCCGCTCGAGCGCGAGCTGGCGCGCGCCCTCCACCCGCTCCGCGGAGCCAGCGATGGCCAGGAGCTCGGCCGTGACGCGCGCGCGCGCGGTCTCCGCCGCCGCGCGCTCCTCGGCCCCGAGCAGGGGCAGCGCCTGGCGCCGCTCGCGCAGCTCGTCGAGGCGGTGCGTCTCCGCGCCCTTGCGCTCGGCGATCGCCTTGCCGATCCGCGCGTAGAGCTCGGTCCCGGTGAGCCGCTCCAGGATGGTCGCGCGCTCGTCGGCCACGTTGCTCTTGAGGAACGCCGCGAACTGACCCTGGGCGAGGAGCACGGTCCGGGTGAACTGGGCGAAGTCGAGCCCCAGCAGCTCCTGGATGCGCTCCGCGCACTCCTTCTTGCGATCGAAGAGGATCTTGCCGGTCGCGGCGTCGGCGAGCCACGTCTCCTCCTGCGAGGCCGCCCCCTTGCGCTTGGGTGCCCGGTAGCCCCAGTGAGCGCGATAGGCCACGCCGTCACCGGCGACGAACTCGACCTCGGCGAAGGCGGTGCGGGTGCCGCGCCGGACCAGGTGCGCGGCGTCCCTGACGCTCACCGCGCCGAGAGCGCTCGGGAAGGTGATCCCCTGCGCGACCGCGTCCGCGAGCCGGGGGACCTGGTGGTACAGCGCGAGGCACAGGGCGTCGAGCAGCGAGCTCTTCCCCGCCCCGGTGGGGCCGACGATGGCGAAGATGCCGGCCGAGCGCAGCGGCTCCTGGTCCAGCCGTACCGTGAAGCGCCCGAGCGAGGCGACGTTCTCGCCGCTGATGGACAGGATCCTCACGCGCGTCCCCCCCCGGTCCGAACCTGGGCCACGACCTCCGCGAACGCGGCCGTGAGCTCCGGCGGCGGCGGCGCGCCGTACTTGCGCACCCACGCGGTCGAGAAGAGCTGGAGGGGCGCCGTCTCCGCGCCGAGCGTGAGCGCCAGCACGCCCTCCGCGGACGCCTCCCCGGCGGCTGGCCCCTCGCCCGAGCGCAGCAGCCGGAGCGAGCGCACGAGGCGCAGGGGCTTGTCGCGGCAGAGCGCCTCCACGCGAGCCGGCAGATCCCCGACGGTCCCGTCGTCGACGACCTGCAGCTCCACCAGCGGCTGGAGCGCGCTCGGCCGGGCCGCGTGGTCCGCCCAGGGCACCGCCGCCACGGCGCGCTCGAGCTCGTCCCAGGTGCCGGCCACCTCGGGGAGGCGGAGCAGCGCGACCGCCTGGGGCACGGCGATCTCCGTCACCGTGAGCGCCCCGGCGGCCCCGTCCGTCCCCGGATCCCCAAGCTCGACCAGCAGCACGTGGTGCGCGTACCGCCGCTCGTCGAAGCCGATGCTGAAGGGGCTGCCGCTGTAACGGATCCGCGGCGAGCCGACCTGCTGGCCCCGGTGCAGATGCCCGAGGGCGAGGTAGTCCAGCCCCGCGGCGATCGCGTCCGCGCCGATCCCGTCGATGCCACCGACCAGGAGCTGCTCGCTCCCGCTCTTCTCGCCCCGGCTCAGCGTGAGGTGCCCCATGCCCACGACGGGCTTGCCGGGGGCGAGCTCCCGGGCGCGCCGCAGGAGGCGCCCGTGGAAGGCGGCGAGGCTGCGCTCGTAGGCCTGCGCGAGCGGCTCGCCCTCGGCGGGCCGGCAGTCGAGATCGCCGACCCGCATGAACGGCACCGCCAGGCAGGCGCCGAGCGCGGCGCCGCCACCGTCGCGGATGACGACCACCGCCTTGTCCTCCACGTCCGGCGCCCGCTCGTCGAGCCCACCGACCAGGTGGATCCGCCCGAGGGCCTGGCCGTAGGGGCGCGCGATCTCGAGGCGCAGCGCGGAGTCGTGGTTGCCCCCCGTCAGGATGGCGGTGACGCGCGGGCAGTCACGGCAGAGGTCGACGAGGAAGTCCGCCAGCAAGCGCTGCGCGGCGCTCGACGGGTTGGCGACGTCGAACACGTCGCCGGCGACCAGCAGCGCGTCGACGCCGAGCTCGCGACACTGCCCGCGCAACCAGTCGAGGACGCGCGCCTGCTCCTCCAGCCGGCCATGCCCGGCGAGATCGAGCCCCAGGTGCCAGTCGGAGGTGTGGAGCAGGCGCATGCCGAGCAGTCTAGGGTCCCGCCGCGGGCCGGGGAACGACTCCGGGTAGTCCGCGGCACGCGGAGCGGAGCCTGCCACGACCCTGCGACGCCGGCCGTCGCAGGCGCGCCGGGCACCGCGCGCTCGACGCGTCGGCCCACGCCTCTGGTGCCGGTGAGCGGCGGCGCAGGGCGGCGACCGCGCGCGCGAGCATCCCCCGGCGCCGGGGACCACCCGGCGCGACACCGGCAGCGGGCGCACCGCGGCTCGCGCCGGGCCCGACCCGAGCCGGGTCCGGCCGCGCGCGCCCCGACCCGGCTCGTCCGGCGTTCGCGCCGGTCACTGCCGTTCGTAGAAGGTGATGCTCACGCCGCCGCCGGCCATGCCGGGTTCGGAGCTCAGGTAGGTGTTGTCGTTGAGGAAGTCGAAGTCGCCGTCGACGCGGGCCTCGAACCACGGGATGAGCCCGCCCATCGCCCCACAGTTTCGGACCAGGATGAACTCACCGTTGTTCGGGGCCAGGGTGTACCAAGCGTCGAGCGAGCCAGAGAGCTGGTAGTCGGCCCCACCGTCGAGGATCGCGCCTTCGACCCGGCCGGTCGTGGTCCCCCCCGTGATGGGGATGATGTTGCGGCTGCCGTACTTGGCGTTGGGGATCGAGAACGACGCTCCCAGGGAGACAGACTCGGTGAACACCGTCGCCCCCCGGCTCCCGGTGTTGGTGTTGCAGTCCCACGGCTGCCCCGGCACCCCCTGCGGCTTGGTGATCTGCACGCGCGGCTCCCCCGCCGCCACCTCGGAGACGTCGTACACGTCGAGCCGGAGCGCGCCCGCCGTGACCTCGCGGGTGGCCACGAACATCCCGGTGTTGAGGAAGGCCCAGCTCCCGGTGGTGGTCGCCTCGAAATCGGGGATCACCCGCGGGGTCGCGCCCTCGCCCGGGGCGACACCGCAGCTGCGCACGAAGATCCGGGAGCCATCGCTGGCCTCCAGGACGTTGATCCCCTGGTACTCGATGACCCCGTTGGCGAGGGTGAGCTCGTATTCCAGGCCCCCGGTCAGCACGGAGCCGCTCAGGCGGTCGCCGCTGATGGTCCCGCCGCTCACGGCGAGGAGGCGCCGGTGCCCGTACGGGGTGTTGCCGACGTCGTAGGTGTCGCGGATGTCGAGCGTGATGGTGAAGGCGAGCTCGCCCCTCGTCGGGGCCGGGATCCCTTCCGCCATGCCGCAGGCCCACCCGGGATCGGGCACGATCGTGGCCTCTTCCGAGGTGCCGCCCCCCGTCTCCGCCCCACCGGAGGTGGCCCCACCCTCGGCCGCCCCACCCGAGGTGGCGCCGCCGGTGGTGTCCCCGCCGCTGCTGGTGCCGCCCGTGGCGACGCCGCCCGTCGCGCCCCCGCCGCAGCTGGTCCCGCCCGAGTCTCCACCGGTGCTGGGGATCCCCCCGGTCGGACCGAAGCCGCCGGTGGAGAGGCCCGCCGACCCGCCGGCGAACACGCCGCCGGTGCCACCGGTGGGCATGCCGCCGCTGCCACCGGTGGGCACGCCACCGGTGCCGCCCGCGGTCACGCCACCCGTGGTCAAGGGGGCTCCGCCGCTGGGGGTCCCGCCGCCGCTCGCGCTTCCCCCGCTCGAGCCTCCCGCGCCCAGCGCGCCCGAGCCCCCGGCAGGGACGCCGCCGCTGCCCGAGGCCCCCGTCGCCAGCGATCCGCCGGAGGAGGCGCCGGCACCGCCGGTCGACGGCGACGACGGCGTGCCCGCGTCCTCGCCACACCCCGCCGACAGGGACATGGCCGCGCCGAGCAACGCCCCGCGCCACCCGAGCGCACGAGCCCTGGCCCCGCAGGCCGCGGCAGCCGCGCGCGTCCCGCAAGGCCGCTGGAACATCGCGTGCGCGAAGGTGTGGTCGCTCATCATTCCTGTCCTCCTCGCGTCAAAGTCACCGCGGTGACGATCCGCGGCCGGCGTCCTCACCGGGCGCTCGCGCTTCTCTAGCATCACGACCGGCGGTCTCGAGCCGCAATTGCGGCCGCTCCGGGGGGACAAAATTGTCCCCTGCGGTCCGCGCCGCGCGTGCATCGACCGGGCTCACGAACCCACCGACGACGGAGTCGACTGCGATCGACGCCAACGTCCTCGCGAGGCGGCGCGCCCGCCGGCCAGGAACCGAGCACGAGCCCCGTTCTCCGTCTCGCGTCCGCTCGGAAGCTCGCCGGTGCCGAGCTGCACGGGCGCGGCGGGCGCTCCGGTTCGTTCGCCGCACGGAAACCTCCCGGGCAGTCCCCGGCGCCTGGCTGCCACCCGGTGGCGGCTCCTGGGGAGCGCGACCCGGCGGGGACCGGGCACGGTCCGGCGGCTTGAGGCGACTCCGGTTCTGACCAATGCTCCCGGCACCGATGCCCGGGTCCCTCGATCCAAGCCTGTGCGAGCGGCGTCGTCTGCGCCTGCGCGGGGCGGTCCAGGGCGTCGGTTTCCGGCCGTTCGTGCACCGGCTCGCCACGGAGCTCGGCCGCGGCGGCGAGGTCCTCAACGACCCGGGCGGGGTCACCATCGAGGTCGAGGGGTCGCCAGCCGCGCTGGCGGCGTTCGAGGAGCGGCTCCTGCGTGACAGGCCGCCCGCCTCCACGCCCGAGATCGTCGCGCGCTCGCGCGTCGCGCCCCGGGGGGAGGTCGCGTTCTCCATCCGCGCCAGCCAGGGGGCGGGCCAGCCCACCGCGATCCTGCTCCCGGATCTGGCCACCTGCGCGGACTGCGCGCGCGAGCTCGCCGATCCGACGGATCGCCGCTTCGGCTACCCCTTCACCAACTGCACCCGCTGCGGCCCCCGCTTCAGCATCATCGAGCGGCTGCCCTACGACCGCCCCCACACGACCATGCGCGGCTTCCAGATGTGCCCGCGCTGCGCGGCCGAGTACGCGGACCCCTCGAACCGGCGGTTCCACGCCCAGCCCACCGCGTGCCCCGACTGCGGCCCCTCGCTCGCGCTCCTCGATCGGTCGGGCGTGCCCCTCGCCCGCAGGGACGCGGCCCTCGCCGGCGCCGCCGCGCTGATCCGTGACGGCGGGATCCTCGCCCTGCACGGCCTCGGCGGGTTCCACCTGATGGTCGACGCCCGGTGCGCGGCGGCGGTGCGCGCGCTGCGCGAGCGCAAGGCCCGCTGGGAGAAGCCGCTCGCGGTGATGGCGCCCTCGCTCGCGGCCGCCGAGCAGCTCTGCGAGATCGACGCGACGGCGCGGGCCCTGCTCACCGGCGTGGAGGCGCCGATCGTGCTGCTCCCCCGGCGCCCGGCAGCCGGCGTCGCGGCGGAGGTCGCGCCGGACAACCCCCTGCTCGGCGTGATGCTCCCGTACACGCCCCTGCACCGGCTGCTGCTCGACGCGCTCGGCTTCCCGGTGGTCGCGACCAGCGGCAACGCGAGCGAGGAGCCCATCTGCACCGCGCCGGACGAGGCGCTCGCGCGGCTCGGCCACCTCGCCGACCGCTTCCTCGTCCACGATCGCCCCATCGCGCGGCAGGTTGACGACAGCGTGGTCACCGTCGTCGCGGGGGCGCCCCAGCTCGTCCGTCGCTCCCGCGGCTTCGCCCCCCGGCCCCTGCGGCTGGCGGCCCCGGCCCCCTGCGTACTCGCGGTCGGGCCGCACCTGAAGAACACCGTCACGCTGGTGGTGGGCGACGAGGCCTTCCTGAGCCAGCACGTCGGTGATCTCGGCAACCCCGTGGCGGCCGACGCGCACGCCCGCGTGGTGCGCGACTTCCTCGACCTGTACGCCGCGGCGCCGGCCGCCGTGGCGCACGACCTGCACCCCGACTACGCCTCCACCGCCTGGCTGCTCGAGGCCCGCGCCGCCGGCGCGCGGCCCGGCGCCCCCGGGTGGCAGGCCCGCCTGGCCGCGGCGCGCCCGGTCGCGGTCCAGCACCACCACGCGCATCTCGCCGCGTGCCTCGCCGAGCACCGGCACGAGGGGCCGGCGCTCGGGGTCACCTGGGACGGGGCGGGCCTCGGCCCTGACGGCACCGTCTGGGGAGGCGAGTTCCTGCTCGGGGACGCGCGGGGCTACCGGCGGGCGGCGCACCTGCGCGCGTTCCGCCTCCCAGGCGGCGACGCGACGGCCTTGGAGCCGCGGCGCTCCGCGCTCGCCGTGCTCCACGCCGCGGGGCTGCTCGAGCGCGCCGCGCGCCTCGGCGCCGCCCCGCTGGCAGCCTTCTCGCCAGCGGAGCGCGCGGTGCTCGAGGGGATGCTCGACCGCGGCGTCGGCGCACCCGTGCCCACCAGCGCCGGGCGGCTCTTCGACGCCGTCGCCGCCCTGGTCAGCGGCCGACCGCGCGTCCGCTTCGAGGGGCAGGCGGCGATGACGCTCGAGTTCGCGGCGCGCGGCGCCGATGGCCGGCCGGGCGCGTACCCCTGCCCGCTGGTGGCCGGCCCCTCCGACGGCCCCGCGCTCCTCGACTGGGGCCCGCTGCTCGAGGCCTTGCTCGACGATCTCGCCCGCGGGGGCGCGACCGCGACCGTCGCGGCGCGCTTCCACGAGGGGCGCGCGGCGGCCACGGTCGCCGCGGCGCACCACGTCGGCGCGCCCACGGTGGCGCTCACCGGCGGCTGCTTCCAGAATCGTTGCCTGACGGAGCGCGCGAACGTGCTACTCACCGAGGCCGGTTTCCGGGTGCTCCTGCACCGGGAGGTGCCCGCGAACGACGGAGGCGTCAGCCTCGGGCAGGCCGTGATCGCGGCGGCGGTCGCCGCCGGGTGACCGTGGCGGAAGGGCGGCAGCGAAAGGACGAGACGATGTGCCTAGGAGTCCCGGGCAAGGTGGTCGCCGGCGGTGAGCCGGGGGTGGAGCTCCCGATGGGAAAGGTCGACTTCGGCGGCATCGTCCGCGAGGTGTGCCTCGCGTGCACGCCGGACGCCGCGGTCGGCGACTACGTCCTCGTTCACGCCGGCTTCTCGATCAGCAAGTTGAGCGAGGCCGAGGCGGCCGAGGTGTTCACCTACCTCGCCGAGATCGATCGCCTCGCGGCCGAGGCGCGACCCGCCACGGAACCCGCCGCGGGCGCGGCGCCCGCCGGCTCCCGCGACGGCGAGGCCCCGTGAGGTACGTCGACGAGTACCGGGGCGAGGCCGAAGCGCGCGCCTTCGCCGCCGCCATCCGCCGCCGGGTGCCCCGACCCTGGACCGTGATGGAGGTCTGCGGGGGCCAGCCCCACGCCATCCTGAAGCACGGGCTCGATCAGCTCTTGCCTCCGGAGGTGACGCTGGTGCACGGCCCGGGCTGCCCGGTGTGCGTGACGCCGGTGGAGCTCATCGACCGCGCCATCGCCATCGCCCGCCGCCCCGGCGTGATCCTCACCTCGTTCGGCGACATGCTCCGCGTCCCCGGCTCGTCCACGGACCTGTACGGCGCCAAGAGCGAGGGCGCCGACGTGCGCATGGTCTACTCGGCCCTGGACGCGGCCCAGCTCGCGGCGACGGAGCGCGACCGCCAGGTGGTCTTCTTCGGGGTCGGGTTCGAGACGACGGCGCCGGGCGCGGCGATGGCGGTCCTGATGGCGGAGCGGCAGGGTCTCGACAACTTCTCGCTCCTCTCCAGCCACGTGCTCGTCCCGCCGGCGATGGAGGCGCTCCTCGCCGCCGAGGACAACCAGGTGCAGGGCTTCCTCGCCGCAGGCCACGTCTGCGCGGTGATGGGCTACCACGAGTACGAGCCGATCGCGGCGCGCTTCCGCGTGCCCATCGTCCCCACCGGGTTCGAGCCGCTCGATCTGCTCGCGGGGCTGCACCGGCTGCTCACGATGCTCGAGCAAGGGAGGTACGGCGTCGAGAACCAGTACACACGGTGCGTCACTCGCGAGGGCAATCCCCACGCCCAGCGCCTGCTGGCGGAGGTCTTCGCGCCGTGCGATCGGCAGTGGCGCGGAATCGGCGTCATCCCGCGCGGTGGCTACCGCCTCCGCGACCGCTACGCGCGCTTCGACGCCGAGCGGCGGTTCGACGTCGCCGGCGTCACCGCGACCGAGCCCGAGGCCTGCATCGCCGGCGCCGTGCTCCGGGGCCTCGCGCGCCCTCCGAGCTGCGCCGAGTTCGGCCGCGGCTGCACCCCCGAGCACCCGCTCGGCGCCCCCATGGTGTCGAGCGAGGGCGCCTGCGCCGCGTATTTCAGGTACGGCCGCGGTTGAGCGCGGCGCGACCCGGTGCTGTACTCGGGGCGCCGATGTCCACGCCGAAGCCGAACCCGCTCGACGTCACCTGCCCCGCCCCCATCGCTCGGCACACCACGGTGCAGCTCGCGCACGGCGGCGGCGGCCGGCTCTCCCAGCGGCTGGTGGAGGAGCTCTTCCTGCCCGCCTTCGCCAACCCGGCGCTGTCGGCGCTGCACGACGGCGCGCTGCTCGAGGTCGCCGGGGCGCGCCTCGCCTTCTCCACGGACTCGTACGTCGTCCGCCCCCTCTTCTTCCCGGGCGGCGACATCGGCTCGCTCGCCGTGCACGGCACCGTGAACGATCTGTCGATGTGCGGCGCGCGACCGCTGGCGCTCTCCGCCGGCTTCATCCTGGAGGAGGGCCTCCCGCTGGCGGAGCTCGAGCGGATCGTGGCGTCGATGCAGGCGGCGGCCGCCGCCGCCGACGTCGCCATCGTCACCGGCGACACCAAGGTGGTGGACCGGGGCAAGGGCGACGGCGTGTACGTCAACACCGCGGGCATCGGGCTGGTCCCGGCCGGGATCGAGATCGATCCCCGCCGCGCGGCGCCGGGGGACGTAGTGCTGGTGAGCGGCACCCTCGCCGACCACGGGATCGCCGTCCTGAGCGTCCGCGAAGGGCTCCGCTTCGAGACGGCGCTGACCAGCGACTCGGCGCCGCTGCACGGTCTGGTCGCGGCCGTGCTCGCGGCGGCGGGCGCCGCGGTCCACGTCCTGCGCGACCCCACGCGGGGAGGGGGCGCCAGCGCCCTGAACGAGATCGCGGCCGCGGCTGGCGGCGGAGTCGAGCTCGACGAGGCGAGCCTGCCCGTCCGCGAGGCCGTCCGCGGGGCCTGCGAGCTGCTGGGCTTCGACCCGCTCTACGTCGCCAACGAGGGCAAGTGCCTGGCCCTGGTGGCCCCCGCGGCGGCCGAGCGGGCCCTGGCCGCGATGCGCGCGCACCCGTGCGGCCGCGACGCGGCCGTGATCGGGCAGGTGGTGGCGGGGCCGCCGGGTCGGGTGGTGCTCCGCAGCCGCATCGGCGCCGTGCGCGTGGTGGACATGCTCTCCGGCGAGCAGCTCCCGCGGATCTGCTGAGCTCGCCGCCGCGCGGGCAGCGTCACCCGTGCGTGTGCGGGAGGGCGGCGGGCGCCGCGGGCGCGGGGAGCCGCGCGCGCTGCTCCTCGAGCCACTCGAGCCAGGCGGGGATACCCTGGCCGGTCACCGCCGAGACCTCGATGACGCGCGGCCGGGGCATGGTGCGAGCGAGCGCGTCGCGCAGGCGCCCGAGGTCCACCTGCGGCAGGTGCGCGACCAGATCCGTCTTGCTCACCACCACCAGGTCCGCGCGGCGGAACATGACGGGGTACTTCAGCGGCTTGTCCTCGCCCTCGGCCACGCTGAGCACGACCACGTTGGCGGCCTGCCCGAGGTCGTAGATGGCCGGGCAGACGAGGTTTCCCACGTTCTCCACGAAGAGCACGTCGGCCCGCCACCACTCCATCGCGTGCAGCGCGTCGTGCACGAGCCGCGCGTCGAGGTGACAGGCGGTGCCGGTGGTGATGGCGCGCGATTCGATCCCGGCCGCCCGGAGCCGCTGCGCGTCGTGGTCGGTGGCGAGGTCCCCGCTCACCGCCAGCACCCGGCGCGCGCCGTGGAGGGCCCGGGCCGTCGCCTCGAGCAGCGCGGTCTTGCCCGACCCGGGCGAGCCCATGACGTTGAGCGCGAGCACGCCGTGCTCGACGAAATGCTCGCGGTTGTGCCGCGCCAGCTGGTCGTTCTGCTCGAGCAGGCGCTGGTGGATCTCGACGGGGACCAGCTCGTGGTCACCGCAGCCGCAGGTTTCGCACATCTAGGGGACCTCCAGCTCGAGCCGCAGCAGATCGAGCTCATCTCCTGCCACGAGGCGCGCCGGCTCGCCACAGGTGACGCAGACCAGCGGCTCGCCCTCCCCCAACCCCCGCGCGCAGCGCGGGCAGGCCCACCGCGCGGGGATGCGCTCGATCACGAGCTCGGCCCGGGCGGCGACCGTGTGTTCACGGGCGACCTCGAAGGCGGTCTGGAGCAGCTCGGGGACCACGCCCGCCTGATCCCCCACCCGCAGCTCGACGCGCCGCACGGCCGCGCCGGGGTGCGCCGCCGCGTGCGCCTCGACCTGCTCGAGCAGGGCGAACACCAGCGAGTACTCGTGCATCGTCGGCGCCGTTTGGCACGGCCCGGCCGGCGCCGCCAGCCGGCCTGGCCGGGGCTCCGAGGCTCGCCCCCAGGCGCGCTCTCCGCTCGGGAAACGAGGTCGACACCCCCCGGCAACCGCGGTTCGGCCACCTCTGGGGGGCCCGGGCGCGGCCCCGCAGGGCTCCGCGCCCACCTCTTCACCCGTCCACCGGAGCTCCCATGATGCGACCAGACCCCGCCTTCCTCTCCACCCTCACGCTGCTCGGCGCCCTCACTGGCCCCGCGGTGGCCCGCGCCCAGGACCCGGCGGCGCCCACGGCCCCCGCCGCGCCCCCGGCGGAGCCGGCGGCCGCGGCCCCGGAGCCCCTGGCGGCGGCCGAGCCCGCCCCGGAGCCCGCCCCGCCGGCGGCGGCCACGGCGACGCCCGCCACACCGGCCGGCGGCGAGGCGGCGCCAGTCCCGACGCCGGCGCCAGCCGCAGAAGGCGACGACCCGGTCGCCGGCTGGTTCCGGATCGACAGCGACCTGCTGGCGCTGCAGCTCTGGGTCGGCGCGACCCACTCCCTCGGGCACCTCGACGTGGCGACCGACATCTACGTCACCTCGGGCACCTTCGCGGAATTCGACCTCGGCCCCTCCTTCACGGTGCCGTTCGGCGATGGCAACTCCTTCGTCGCCACCCCGATGGCCGGCGTCGGGTTCGACTGGTCCCAGCGGCGCGCCGTGTCGCTGATCGCCCCCCAGCTCTTCCTGTACCTGACGGCGGGTCCGGTGTACTTCGAGTCGTGGACCCAGGTGTTCTTCAACTCGGTGTTCGTCGACGACGCGACCGACTCGCTCTACCTGCGCGACTTCCTCCTCTTCAAGCTGAGCGACTCGATCGCCGTCGGACCGCACGTCGAGGCGACGCTGGACCTGAGCGGAGCGGGGGACACCCTCCTCAGCCTGCCGGTGGCGGGTGCCGTGAGCCTGAACTACGGAAAGGACAACACGCTGCTGCTGGCCCTCGGCTACGAGACGGTGGAGGGCGCGCGACAGGTGCTCACCGGGGTCGACGAAACCGATCCGGCCAACCCCATCGAGCAGTACTCGGAGCGGGGCGGCGCGGGGCGCTTCACCTTCACGCGCCTCTGGTGAGCGCGCGGCGGTCGCGCGCGCGCCTACCCGCGCGCGCGCACCGCCGCGAGCTCCGCCTCTGCCACCAGCCACGAGTAGCCGTCGAAGCGATCGAACGACACGTCCGCCGGCGGCGCCGTCGAACCCGGCCCGGGCGAGCGGTGCACCTGCCCGGCGTAGGAGGCGAGGCTGCTCATGCGCGAGCCCTGATCCACCCGCAGCCCCGTACGCTGGGCGAGCTCGGCGGTGGCCCGATCGAGGTCGCGCGCCGGCACCCCGGTCGTCCCCGGAATGGCGCTGAGATCGGTCGTGCGTGGATCGACGCGAGCGGACCACCGCACGGTGTGGAAGTGCAGATCGGCGACCTGGAACGTGTCGACCGTGCGCCCGGCGGTGTCACGGAAGACCGTGGGCTCGACGCCCCCGACCACGGCGCGGAAGGTCGCGCTGCTCGGCCCCTTCGAGCGCGGAGGTGGCCGCGAGTCGGCGCCGCCCTCGCCGCGCACGATCGCCAGCACCGCCGCGTAGGGGCGCTCCATGTCCTGGGCGCGGACGCGCAGGACGAGCCCGTCCGGCTCCAGGCGCACCGCCGGCGCCTTGATGAATTGCCGGTCCGAGCTCCACGCCCGATCGAGATCGACGGCCACCACCGGGAACCCGTCGCGACGCAGCCGCTGCACCAGGTCCTCGGCCTGCTCGTGATCCGCCAGCGCCCGGATCACCGCCCACCAGCCCGGCTTGATGCGGGAGCGCAGGTCGTAGACGACGAGCCCCGTCGCCGCCGCCAGCTTGGCGAAGGCCGCGGGCGACCCGTCGAAGGAGGGACCGAGCAGAACGAGCATGAACGAGCCCGAACCTCAAGCATACCGACTGGGTCCGCGGGGAGGCGAAAAAACTCCCACACGGGCCGGCGAGCGCGGATCCTCGAGCACCCGGGCGCCGGTTCCGCCCCGCGGCCCTGGTGCCGCGGCGCCGCTCTTGGAGCCTCCTTGCGCGTCGATCGAGAGGGCTCAGGGGAGGGGCCGGCGCAGCGCGGGCACGCGCCGAGCCCCCGCGCCTGGCGGGGCTGCGCGCCCGCCAGCGCGTCGCCTGCGCGGCCCGGCCCCGGACGGGGCTCCCAGCCCCGCGTGCGTCTGGTCCTCGGCGCCACGTCGCGAGGCCATCGACCGAGTCACGCGCGCGGCCCTCCGGGGCGTCCGGAGACGGGCACCCCGTCGTCCCCCGTCACCGCGCGGCGGCCCCCCGCGTTGTCGCCCACGCCCGCCGCGACTATTCGCGCGGTGATGCCCACCTCCGTTCGAGGTCCGGCCCGTGCGGTTCGAGACGACGGTGCCCCCGGCAGCGCGACCCTGGCCCGACGGGTCGTGGCCGCCGCGGCCCTGGCCGCGGTGTTGGCCGCCCTGGGCTGCGCCGGCCCCAATCGGCCCGCCTCGGGCCCGGGCGCGGCGCGAGCCACGCGGGATCCGGCGCGCTCCCCGAGGGTCGTCGTGGACGCCGCGTCGAACGGCGAGGAGGTCGGCCCGCCGCCGCCGCCCCCGGGCCCCCTCGGCGCGGTCGAGTTCCCGAAGGTAGTCCGGACCGACCTCGACGGGGGCCTGACGCTCCTGGTCGCGCCCCAGCCGAGGACGCCGCTCGCCACGGTGGCGCTGGTGGTCAGGACCGAAGCCGCGTCCCCTGGTGACGCGCCCGGCGCCGCGCGCCTGGTGGCCCGCTTGACGGGCGCGGCGCTCGAGCGCCGCCGGCTCCGCGAGGGCGTGCGCGCCGCGGGGTGGAGCGCCGCCACGACGGTCGAGCAGGCCGGGATCGCCTGGTGGTTGCAGGTCGCGCCCGGCGGCGTGGGCGACGCGCTGGCGGCGCTCGTGGAGCTGGTCACCGAGCAGACCCCGCTCGTGACGGACTTCGAGCGGGCGCGCGGCCTCGAGATCGAGGGGCTCCGCGCCCGCGCCGCGCTCGACACCCCTTACGCCGCCCGGCTCGCCGTCGAGCGGGCGCTCCCCGCGCCGGACGGCCGCGCGACGCTCGACGCCACCGCGCGTGATCTCGAGCTGGTTTCGCTCCGCGACTGCCGGGCCTGGCACACCGCCCACGTCGTGCGCGCGAACGCTTCGATCGTGGTCGTCGGGGACGTCGATCCCGAGGCGACCGCCGGAGACGGGCGACGGATCTTCGCGGCGTGGCGCTCGGCGAGCCCGCCGCCGGCGGCGCGCGGGAGCTCGGCCGCGGACCCCGTGCGCGCCGACGCGGGTGAGCCGGCGCGCGCCATCGAGCTCCTCTCGCGCGAGGCGGCGCGTCTCGCGGACGTGCTCCTGGTGGCGGCCGCGCCCGCGGCGACGCCGCGTGAGCTCGCGGCCCTGCAGGCCGCCGTGGCCGTCCGCTGCGCCTCCCTGCGCCTCGCGCCGCCGCCGGGCGGCGCCGTCGGGTCCGCGGCGCGCCCCCGCTGGTGCACGCTGGAGTCGCACGGCGATGGGCTGGCGTGGCTGCTCGTCGGGCAGCGAGTGCCGCCCGACGCGGCGATCGCCGTGGCCGCGCAGCTCACGGCGTGGAGCGCCGAGCCCGACGCCGCCGCCGTCAGCGCCGCCGCGGTCACGGCGGCGGTCCGCGCTCATCTCGGGCAGCTGCCGCTGCGTTGGACCAGCAATCGGTCGCTCGCCGAGGAGCTGGTGCGCGAGCTGATGACGGGCGTCACGCCCGACGGCGGTCGCGCCGAGCACGACCTCTGGACGTCGCTCACCGTCGAGGAGGTCGCACGCGGGAGCGACGCGCTGCTCGCGGCGCGCCGCCGCCGGCTCGTCGTGCTCGGTGACCCCGAGCAGCTCGCGCCGCCGCTCTCGCGCCTGGGAACGGTGAGCGTACGCGATACGGTCGACTTCGCGGTGCTGCGGAGCCTGCCGGGATCTCGATGAACGGCGGGCCGGCCACGAGCTGGGGACAGACGCTGTGCGGAGACTGAGGGGCACCTGGGACGGACCTCGGGACAAGGTCCGGCGATGCTGTGTTCAGGGTACTAAAGTTCAGTCCATTCGTGCCCTTCCCCCCATATCACCCATAGCTTGTGGTTTTTAGTTGCCCGACCCCAACCTGTTGGGGTACACCCGGTTCTCGCTCGTCGCGTCCTCCAGTGCGCAAGCGTGCAGCCGGCACCCTCGGCACACGCCGAGCCACGGGGCAGGCGGGCCGATAGAGAAACCATACCGGCTTGCTGTTCGGTCCCTCCTAGGAGGGAGTCGGCTTCGCGAAGAGAGGGTCGCCCCCTTCGGTGCACCAAGGAGCGCCGAGCGGGGGACAGGGAAGTTTTTTTCTGGAGTTTCGCGGAAGCAGCCGAGATCGCCCGCAGCGGCGACGCCGGCTGCCCCCCGGGGAAGGAAGTGGACAGGGATGGCGCAGTCGATGCTCGTGGGTCAGGAGACGTCCGTGAAGCACAAGACGAACGGAGGGCGGGCCGGCGCCGGCGAAGCCGGCGCACCGCCGGGGCATCGTGAGTTGGCTTCCTCGAGCGACGCGGCAACGGCGGCCGCGCCGCCGTCCCCCAAGGGGTCGCCGAGCCGGCAGCCGAGCCTCTCCGCCGACGCGCGGTCACCCGGCGCGAGCTCGGCGGAGAGTGGGCGGCACGAGCGCAACGGGGCGCCGCCCGAGGGCGCGGCCACGCGAGCGCGAGGCCAGCGTTCGGGCGCACAGCGGCGGCCCCGCCGTGGCCGCGGCCTGGAGATCGACCGCTTCTTCACGCGCGCCCGGGACGGCGCCCAGAGCCCGGCCGACCCCTTCGCGAGCGTCGAGTGGGAGCGACGAGAGAGCACCATCTACAGCTCCGACGGGAGCATCGTCTTCCGCATGGAGGGCGCCGAGATCCCGGCGAGCTGGTCGCAGCTGGCCACGGACATCGTCGTCTCCAAGTACTTCCGCAAGGCCGGCATCGGCGGCGACAAGGACGTCGGGGAGACCAGCGTCCGTCAGGTCGTGCACCGCATCGCCCACACCATCCGCGTCGCCGGCGAGAAGATGGGCGGCTACTTCGCCACCCGGCGAGACGCGGAGTCGTTCGAGGCGGAGCTCGTCTACCTGTTGCTCCACCAGTACGGCGCGTTCAACTCTCCGGTCTGGTTCAACTGCGGCCTGTACCACGAGTACGGGATCGAGGGCTCCGGCGGCAACTGGGCCTGGGACGCCGCGACCGACACCATCGTGGAGACGACGAACGCCTACGAGCGGCCCCAGTGCTCCGCCTGCTTCATCCAGCGGGTCGATGACGACCTGATGTCGATCTACGAGCTCGTCAAGCACGAAGCGCGGCTGTTCAAGTACGGCTCGGGGACGGGCAGCAACTTCAGCCCCATCCGCGGCAAGCAGGAGAAGCTCTCCGGCGGGGGCACCTCGAGCGGCCTCATGAGCTTCCTCGAGGTGTTCGATCGCGCGGCCGGGGCGACCAAGTCCGGCGGGACCACGCGGCGCGCGGCCAAGATGGTCTGCCTGGACATGGATCACCCCGAGATCGTGGACTTCATCAACTGGAAGGTGCGCGAGGAGAAGAAGGCGCGCGTGCTGATCGCCGCCGGCTACGACTCCGACTTCAACGGCGAGGCCTACCGCACCGTGGGGGGTCAGAACTCCAACAACTCGCTCCGGATCTCGGACGAGTTCATGCGCGCGGCGCTGAGCGGCGGCAAGTGGCAGACGCGCATGCGCACCACCGGCGAGATCGTCGACACGCTCGACGCGGCCGCGCTCTGGCAGAACGTGGCGGAGGCCGCCTGGTGGTGCGCGGATCCCGGCGTGCAGTACGACTCGACGATCAACCGCTGGCACACCTGCCCCAACAGCGGCCGGATCAACGCGTCGAACCCCTGCTCCGAGTACATGTTCCTCGACGACTCGGCGTGCAACCTCTCGTCGCTCAACCTCACCAAGTTCCTGCGCGAGGACGGGAGCTTCGACATCGAGGCCTACCGCCGGGCGATCGACGTCTTCTTCATCGCCCAGGAGATCCTGGTCGATCTGTCGAGCTATCCGACGCGCGCGATCGCGCAGACGTCCCACGACTACCGCCCGCTCGGCCTGGGCTACGCCAACCTCGGCACCCTGCTGATGCAGCTCGGCATCCCCTACGACTCCGACCGGGCGCGCGCCATGGCCGGCGCCTTGACGGCCATCCTCTGCGGCCGCGCCTACGCGACCAGCGCCCGCCTGGCGGCCCACAAGGGCGCCTTCCCTGGCTTCGAGCGGAACCGGGCGCCGATGCTCCGCGTGATGCGGATGCACCAGGAGGCCGCGTACGCGATCCACCGCGACGAGTGTCCAGAGCCCCTCTGGCGCGCCGCCTGCGAGGACTGGGACGCGGCCGTGCGCCTCGGCGAGGAGCACGGGTACCGTAACGCGCAGGCCACCGTGCTCGCGCCCACGGGGACCATCGGCCTGTTGATGGACTGCGACACGACCGGGATCGAGCCCGATTTCGCGCTGGTCAAGTTCAAGAAGCTCGCCGGCGGCGGCTACTTCAAGATCGTCAATCAGTCGGTGCCGATCGCGCTGCGCCGGCTCGGCTACTCGGAGGCGCAGGTGCAGGAGATCGTCGCCTACGTCTCCGGCACCAACACCCTGCTCGGCGCCCCCCACGTCAACCGCGCCACGCTCCGTGAGAAGGGGCTCGACGACGCGGCCCTCGACCGCGTCGAGGACGCCATCCCCGGGGTCTTCGACCTGAGCCTCGCCTTCGCGCCGTGGGTCGTGGGCAAGGAGACCTACGAGCGGCTCGGCGTCACCGCCGAGCGGATGGCCAAGCCCGGCTTCAACCTGCTCGCCCACCTCGGCTTCTCGACCGCCGAGATCGAGGCGGCCAACGAGGTGATCGTCGGTCGCATGACCATCGAGGGCGCCCCCTACCTCGATCCCCGGCACGAGGCGATCTTCGACTGCGCGAACCGCTGCGGGAAGCGCGGCCGGCGCTTCCTGGCGCCGCTGGCCCACATCAAGATGATGGCGGCGGCGCAGCCGTTCCTGTCGGGCGCCATCAGCAAGACGGTGAACCTCCCCCACGACGCCACGGTCGACGACGTCCGCGCCATCTACGAGGAGGGCTTCAAGCTCGGGCTGAAGGCGGTCGCGATCTACCGCGACGGGTGCAAGGCCTCCCAGCCGCTCAACAGCGGCGCCGAAGCCTCGAGCGAGGCGCCCGTCGATGCGGACGCGGGCGCGAGCGAGCGCGCCGCGGCGGAGACGCCGTCGCGGCTGCCGCCACCCGCGCCGCAGCCCCGGTTGCCCTCCGCCCCCACGGGCACCCGGGTCCGCCTGCCCAAGAAGCGCTCCGGGTTCACCCAGGAGGCGCTGGTGGGCGGGCACAAGGTCTTCCTCCGCACCGGCGAGTACGACGACGGCTCGCTCGGCGAGATCTTCATCGACATGCACAAGGAGGGGGCGGCCTTCCGCTCCCTGATGAACTGCTTCGCGATGTCGGTGTCCATCGGGCTGCAGTACGGGGTGCCGCTCGAGCAGTACGTCGACCAGTTCACGTTCACCCGCTTCGAGCCGCACGGCGTGGTCACCGGGCACCCGAACATCAAGTTCGCGACCTCGATCGTGGACTACATCTTCCGTGTGCTCGGGGTCGAGTACCTCCAGCGCTACGATTTCGCGCAGGTGCGGCCCACCGAGGCCCCCACCCCGCTCGAGGATCCGAACCAGCGCAACCTCGTCGAGGACCGCCCGGAGCCACCGGACCCGATGCTCGGCGCGACGAGCGTGCCCCCGCCGTCGAGCAAGGAAGGCCTGGGCGCGCTCGACGCGCACCTCGAGGAGATGATGGGGGACGCGCCGGTGTGCGACGGCTGCGGGCACATCACCGTGCGCAATGGCGCCTGCTACAAGTGCCTGAACTGCGGCAATTCGATGGGCTGCAGCTGACGCGCGCCGAACGGCCGGTTTGCCCGCTTCATCCCGAGATTCTCGCGATCTCGGTGCAATTCCGCGACATCTCGGCTAGAAGGGCGGATGTCGCGGCGGGACCTGGCCCGTGCCGGGTGGGGTTCCGGGACCGCGGAGGGCCCAGGCCCAGCCGTACCCCCGTCAACACGTCTTCCTGTCGTCGCGGGCTCGACCCGCTCGGAGAAACGCGATGATCGATCGTTCGCCGCTCACCAGTACCGCCGCCCACGTCGCGTTCGGCCTGCTCCTGTCCTTCGGCCTCATGGGGAGCATGTGCAAGAAGGACGAGGAGCCGCCGCCCATGCCGTCCGCCACGGCCGAGCCCACCGTGGCCGCGCCGACGGTCCTCACCTTCCAGGAGGAGCTGGACGCGGGCGCCGACGCCGACGCCGCCAAGCCCCGCGGCACGGGGGCGCCCGCGCAGAGCCTGAAGAACTGCTGCACCGCCCTCAAGCAGAACGCCGCCGGCGCGCCGGATCCGATGAAGTCCTACATGATGGCCGCGGCGGGTGCCTGTGACGCGGCGGTCGCCTCGGGGGCGGATCGCAACGCCGCGATGAGCGGGATCCGCGCCGCCCTCGGCGGCGCCGCCCTGCCGGCGGCTTGCTTCTGATTGCCCCTCGGGGGGCGCTCGCCGGGTGCCCTCGAGCGTGTCCCCGTTCCCTCGCGGGCGTGGCGGGGACGCCGGGGGTGTGATCGGGTCGCGACCCGGGGGCGATCAGGCGCCGTGCTCGAAGCCGGACCCGACCGGCACGCGCGCGCCCCCGACCCGCGCCAGGAGGGCACGCTGGCCCGCCTCGACGCGCCCGATGCGGGTGCTCGCCGGGTGGGGGCGGTGTCCGCGCGTCGTGATCACCAGCGCGTAGTCTTCACCGCCCTCGAGCGCGAGCACGAGCGGATCGATCCCGATGGCGGCGCTCACGGCGACGAGCTCCGGGCGGAGCGCGCCGCGGAGCGCGCCCTCGTCGAGCACGACGCCGACACCGCTCGCGCGGGCGAGCTGCCCGACGTCGCCGCCGAGCCCGTCGGAGACGTCGATGGCCGCGGTGGCGACCCGGGCGGCCGCGAGCCCCTCCGCGACCCGGGCGCGCGGCCGCCGCCAGGCCGCGACGCAGGCGGCGCCCGGGCGCGCGCGACGCCACGCCGCGGGTCCGTCGCGAAGGAGCCGGAGCCCCGCGGCAGCCAGGCCGACCTCCCCGACCAGCCACACGACGTCGCCGGGCCGCGCGCCGCGCCGGGTGACGACCCGACGCGCGGCGCCGATGGCGGTGGTGGTCACCGACAGGACGTCCCCACCGGAGACGTTGCCGCCCACGACCGGGCACCCGAGCGCCTTCGCCGCCGCCGCCTGGCCGCGCCCGAGCGCCCCCAGCTCCGCGCGCGTGAAGCCGGCGGGGAGGACGAGGCTCGAGAGCGCCGCGACCGGGCGGGCGCCCATCGCCCCGAGGTCGCTGACGGCAGCGTGGAACGAGCGCCACCCGACGTCGCCGAGGGAGAGCCACGCCCGATCGAAATGGACGCCCTCGACGCAGGCGTCCACCGTGCACACGACGCGTCCGCGCGGCCACCGGATGACGGCCGCGTCGTCGCCGATCCCGAGCTCGATCTCGGGCCCGGCGGCGCCGAAGAGCCGCGCCAGGGCGGCGATCGCCGCGCGCTCGGCGACGGTCCCCGCGGCCTTGGCGCGCCGCCGAGCCGGCGCCGGCCTCGTCACCCCATCGTCTCCTGGTGCGCGGGCAACGTCACCACGAAGACGGTGCCCTGGGGGAAGTTCTCCTCGACCCGAACGCGCCCCTGGTGCCCCTCCACCAGGCGCTTGACGATCGACAGCCCGAGCCCCGCGCCGCCCTGCTCGCGGGTGGAGCTCGAGTCGACCTGATAGAACGCCTCGAACACCTTCGCTCGCTCCGCCTCCGGGATGCCGATCCCGGTGTCGATGACCCGGACCTCCACCGCGGGCAGCGTCCCGGAGAAGAGCACGTGCCCCGCGTCCTCCCCGTCCCCCGCGTCGAGCGCCCCGTTGCCCACGGTGAGGGTCACCGCCCCGGACGACGGGGTGAACTTGATCGCGTTCTCCGTCAGGTTGAGGAACACCTGCCGCAGGCGCTCGCCGTCTCCCCAGACCGTATGGGGGCCCGGCGTCGCGGCGACCTCGAGCGTCACCCCCTTCTTGCGCGCGGTCGGCGCCAACGTGGTCAAGACGTCGCCCACCACCGTGGCCACGTCCACCGCCTCCCGCCGGAACCGCATGGTCCCGCTCTCCAGCCGGGACAGGTCGAGCAGGCTCTTGATGAGCTCGAGGAGCTGGTCGCCCTTCTCGCGGATGGTGGTGACGAACTCGAGCTGGTCCGCCGTGAGCTCCCCGCCGATCCCCTCCATCAGCATCTCGCTATAACCGATGATGGACGTGAGCGGCGTGCGGAGCTCGTGCGACACCGTGGCGAGGAAATTGCTCTTCAGGCGGTCGAGCTCCTTGAGCCGGTCGTACGCCTCCTGCAGGCGCTGGCTCTTGGCCTCGAGCTCCCGGTAGCTCTCGCGCACGCTCGCCAGGTGCATCTTGCTGGTGAGGAGGGCCTTGTGGCCGCTGAACAGGATGAGGTCGAGCGTGCGCTGCAGGTGGCTCGCGATCTGCCCCACGGTCTGCTGCCGCGCCCGCGGCATCTTCGCCAGGAGCGCGGCCGCTTGCTCGGCGTCGAGGTCCGGATCGAGCTCGAGCAGGGTGCTCGGGGGCTCCCGGACGGCGAGGGGCAAGAACGGACCGAAGACCATGCGCCCGAGCTGACGTCCGTCGTAGCTGATCGCGACCACGCGGTAGACGCCCCCCGTCACCGAGGGGATGACGAGATCGCCGTCGACCCCGGGGTCGGCCGCCTTCACGGTCGAGATCTCGTCCGCCAGCGCCCGCCGCGCCTGGCGGAGCGAATCGAGGTAGACGTAGAGTGGCGCGGGGTGGCGCGCGTCCGCCAGGACGCGGCCCTCGGCGCTGAAGATCCGGAGCGGCACCCGGAAGAGCTCGTAGAAACTCGTGGCGAGCTCACCGAGCGCGCTCCGATCGACGAGCGTCTCCAGGGTGGCGCCCCGGCCGAGGGTCAGGTCGTCGAGGCTCTCGCGCCGCAGGCCCTCGCTCATCGGGAACCGTCCTCCCCGGCGGGGGGCTCGATCCGACCGCCGACGCAGGTCGCGAGGATCTCCGCGACCGGGCGCTCCTGCCCCAGGCTCCGCGCCACCTGGGACAGGAACCGCGCGGAGTCGAACCCGAACTTCGCGCTGAGACCGTGCGCCCGCTCGAGGGACATCCACGTCAGGTGGAGCAGGCCGAGGAAGCTCTCGACCACCCCGACCCCCTGGGTGGCGACGGCGAGGAAGACCGCCTCGCGCCCCTGCCGGGAGCTCTGCGCGATCTCCGCCTCGCTACGGATCCCCGGCAGGTCCCGCTTGTTGAACTGGATGACGACCGGCATGTGCTTCAGGTTGATGCCGTGCGCCTTGAGGTTCTCCTTCAGGTCCAGGAAGGAGGCCGCGTTGTTCTGGGTCTCGGACACCTGGGAGTCGGCGATGAACGCGATACCATCGGCGCCCTGCACGACGAGCCGCCGCGTCGAGGCGTGGATCACCTGACCGGGTACGGTGAACACCTTGAGGCGCACCGCGAGACCGCCCGGATCGCGAAACGCGAGCGGCAGGAGGTCGAAGAACAGGGTCCGATCGTCGCGCGTCTCCAGGGTCATCAGGCGCCCGGCCGTCTTCTCGTCCGCCGCCTCGTGCAGCGCCTGCAGGTTGGTCGTCTTCCCGCTGAGCGCGGGGCCGTAGTAGACGAGCTTGATGGTCAGCTCCCGAGCCGAGAAGTCGAGCTGCACCGTCAGGCCCCCCGGGGGCGCCCGGGACGACTCACCGAAGCCGCTGGCCGATGCGGATCGTGGCCGAGCAGAGGCACCACGAGCAGACCCTATCGCACCTTGCCCCCGCGGCGCACCCCCCGGGGCGCGCTTGCTGGGACCGGAGCCCGCGCTCGGCGCCGGACCGGTCCGCCCGCGCCCGGCGGGCGGCCACCCTCGCCACTCGCCGCGGGTCGCCGGCCGCGCCCGCCCGGGGGCGCCTCAGCGCGTCCCGGTCTGCCAGGCGCGCCGCGCCGCCGCGAGGGCGGCCTCGACGCGGGCGCGCGCCGGACCCCCGAACAGATCGCGGCGCTCTACCGCCCGGGTGGGATCGAGCACCTCGCGGCCCGCGGGCGTGCCGCGGCTCGGGTGCACGGCCGCGAGCGTGGCCGCCGGCAGCTCCTCGAGCTCGCCCCCCAGCTCCTCCGCGCGGCGGACCAGCCCGCCGACGGCGTGGTGCGCCTCGCGGAACGGCATCCCCTCGCGCACCAGGAAGTCGGCGAGGTCGGTCGCGCAGAGGTGGCCTCGCAGCAGCGCCGCGCGCATGCGGTCGCGCGCGAAGCGCGCGGTGGCGATCGCCCCCGTGAGCGCGCGCAGGCAGACGATGGCGCTGTCGCAGGCGTCGATGATCGGGCGCTTGTCCTCCTGCAGGTCCCGGCCGTACCCCAGGCAGAGGCCCTTCTCCAGCACCAGGAGCGCCGTCACCGCGCCGATGGTCCGCGCGCTCTGCCCCCGCACGAGCTCGGCGACGTCGGGGTTCTTCTTCTGGGGCATCATCGACGAGCTGGTCGTGAAGGCGTCGGCGAGCGCCACGAACCCGAACTCCTGGCTGGACCAGATCACCAGCTCCTCGCCGATCCGCGAGAGGTGGACCCCGAGGATGGCGAGCGCCGCCGCCACCTCCATCAAGAAGTCCCGGCTCGCGGTGGCGTCCAGCGAGTTGCGCGACGGCCCGTCGAACTCGAGCGCCCGCGCGACCGCCGCCCGGTCCAGCGGGAAGCCGGTGCCCGCCGCCGCGCCGGACCCGAGGGGGCACTCGTTGAGGCGACGGAGGGCGTCCTCGAGCCGCCCCCGATCCCGCCACAGCATCTCCTGCCACGCCAGGAGGTGATGGGCGAGACGGCTCGGCTGCCCGCGCTGCAGGTGCGTGTAGGCGGGCATGAGCGTGTCGAGCTCGTCGCCCGCCCGCTCCAGGATGGCAGACGCCAGCCCTGTCATCGCCTCCACGATCTCGCGGCCCCGCCGCCGCACGTAGAGGCGCAGATCCGTCGCGACCTGGTCGTTCCGGGAGCGCCCCGTGTGCAGCTTGCCCCCCAGCGGACCCACGAGGGCGGTGAGCCGCGCCTCGATGTTCATGTGGACGTCCTCGCGATCCGGATCCCACCGGAACTCCCCGCGCTCGATCTCGCCCGCGATCTGCTCCAGGCCCCGCACCAGCTCGTCGGCCTCCGCCGAGGTGATGACCCCCGCCAGCGCCAGCCCTCGCGCATGCGCGATCGACCCGGCGACGTCCTCGCGCCAGAGCTCCCGGTCGATGTCCACGCTGGTGTTGAGCCGCGCCATCGCCGCGTCGACGGCGTCGGGCAGACGGCCTCCTCGCGCCACGCTCATCCCTGCTCCGCACCTTTCCGCGCTCCGCGCCGCCCGCGACCGCGCCGAGGAGGCTAGCCGCCGCTCCGCCGCGACGCAACGCGCGTCAGTCCATCAGGGCGCCCCAGAGCTCCTCGTAGGTCCGGGTCCGGACGAAGGTGGGGAACTGCTGCGCCACGGCGTCGGGGCAGCGGAAGAGCACGCCGCGATCCGCCGCCGCCAGCATGGTCGTGTCGTTGTAGCTGTCGCCCGCCGAGTGAACCCGGTAGCCGAGCGTGCGCAAGACCTCCACCGCCCGCCGCTTGCTGTCGGGGATGCGCAGCCGGTAGCCCGAGACACGCCCGTCCGGCTCCACCACGAGCTCGTGGCAGAAGAGCGTCGGGTACGCGAGCTTGCGCATCAGCGGCGCCGCGAACTGGGCGAAGGTGTCGCTCAGGATGAGGACCTGGGTCGTCGCCCGCAGGCGGTCCAGGAACTCGAGCGCTCCCGGGAGCGGATCGATGGTCGCGATCACGCGCTGGATGTCCGCCAGCTTGAACCCGTGCCGATCGAGGATCTGCAGGCGCCCCCGCATCAGGAGGTCGTAGTCGGGCTCGTCCCGCGTGGTCCGGCGGAGCTCGGGGATGCCGGTCGCCTCGGCGAAAGCGATCCAGACCTCCGGGACGAGGACGCCTTCGAGGTCGAGGGTGATGAGGAGCGGCACGGATCGATGGCCTCCTGGGCGCGGCTGCGGCGCGCAGCATACCGAGCACGCGGCCGCCGTCGAGCGCTCCCGACCCGGGGCTTTACTGGCCGCGCGGCGGCGGCGGAGAATGGGCCGCGATGCCCCGCCAGGGAGGCCCTCCCCCGTCCGTCCTGGTCGTGGGCGCCGGGGACCGTGGCACGGCCTACGCCCGCTACGTCCTCGAGCACCCCGGGCAGGGGCGCGTCGCGGCAGTAGCCGATCCGGACCCCCACGCCCGGAACCGCCTCGGGGACGCCGCCGGCCTGCCCCCGGCGCGGAGGTTCGCGGACTGGCGCGACGCCCTCGACGGCCGGCGCGTGGCCGACGCGGTGCTGATCGCCACCCCGGACCGGGAGCACGCCGCCCCCGCGATCGCCTTCGCCGCGGCCGGGTGGGCCATACTGCTCGAGAAGCCGATGGCCCCCACCGCGCCCGAGTGCCGGGCGATCGTGGACGCGGTCGAGCGGGCCCAGGTGATCTTCGCGGTGGGCCACGTCCTGCGCTACACGCCCTACACGCGGCGCCTGCGCCGGCTCGTCGCCGACGGCGCCATCGGCGACCTCGTGGGCATCAACCACCTCGAGCCGGTCGGGTGGTGGCACTTCGCCCACTCCTACGTCCGGGGCAACTGGCGCCGAGCCGATCTCAGCAGCTCCGTCCTGCTGGCGAAGAGCTGCCATGACCTCGACTGGATCCGGTTCGTGCTCGGCGTCCCCTGCGAGCGCGTCGCGAGCTTCGGCGCGCGCGTCCACTTCCGGCCCGAGCGGCGCCCGCCGACGGCGGCGGACCGCTGCCTCGACTGCCCGCTCGAGCGCTCGTGCCCCTACTCGGCGGTCCGCCTCTACCGCGACCGCGCCCGCGCCGGTGATCTCGGCTGGCCGGTGTCCGTCCTCGGCCCCGATCGCACCCCCGAAGGCGTCGAGCGCGCGCTCGCGGATGGCCCCTACGGCCGCTGCGTCTACGCCTGCGACAACGACGTCCTCGACCAGCAGGTGGTGGCCCTCGAGCACCGCGGCGGGCGTTCGGCCACCTTCACCCTGAGCGCGTTCACGCCGTTCACCGGGCGCCGCTCGGTCCTGTTCGGCGACCGGGGCTGGATCGTCGGCGACGGCGCCCGCCTGGAGCTCCACGACTTCGTCACCGACCGGCGCACCGTGGAGCGCGTACGCGCGGCGGGCGACCACGGCGGCGGCGACGCGGCCCTCATGCGCGCGTTCCTCGCCGCCGTGCGGACCGGTGATCCCGCGGGGCTCGCCTCGGGCGCCGCCGAGACGCTGGAGACGCACCTCACCGTGTTCGCGGCCGAGCAGGCCCGCGTCGAGGGGCGGGTCGTTCGCGTCGACGACTGGCTCGACGCGGCCGTGGACGGGCGCTAAGCTCGTGCGAGCTTGGCCGTCAAGGCCGCCCGGATGCCAGAGCTTTTCGGAAACACCCAGGGCCTGTCGCCCAGCGCCGCCCGCACGCTCGAGCGCATCTACCGTCGCCGGGTGCCGCTCGATCAGATCGCGACGCTGGAGCTCATCCGCTCTCTGGCGGACGCCTCGCGTGAGACCAAGCGGCAGGTGGGGGCGCTCGTCCACCGCTCCGGCGCGGTCGATTACGTCGTGGTCGGCGACGCCACCCGGCTGCTCCTGCCCGACATCGGGCGCCTGCGCGCGGCGCAGGGTCGGTTCCGCGCCCTGCGCCTCGTGCACACGCACCTGTTCGGCGAGCCGCTCACCCGCGACGACCTGGTCGACCTGACCCGCCTCCGCCTCGATCTGGTGGCGGCGATCATCCTGTCTCCGGAGGGGGACCCGCGCTCCCTGACCTGGGCCTACAACGTCCCCGGCCGCGAGGAGGCGGGCCGATCGCACGAGGTCGTGGGCCCCGTGCCCCACGGCCGCCCGCAGCCAAACTTCGGCGAGCTCATCTCCTCCCTCGAGGCGGAGTTCGCGCGCCGCGCGCGCACCCGCGTCGCCACCGCCAAGGACGGCCGCGCCATCCTCGTCCACGTCGGCACCCAGCGCGGGGCCAGCGGCGCCCGCCGCGCCGAGGCCCGCCTCCTGGAGCTCGCCAGCCTGGCCCAGACCGCCGGGGTCGAGGTCGTCGACCGGGTCGTCCAGCTCCGCGACCACGTCGACCCCAAGCTGGTCGTGGGCAAGGGCAAGCTCGACGAGATCGTCCTTCGCGCCATCGACCTCGGCGCGGAGACGCTCATCTTCGATCGCGATCTGACGCCGGCGCAGGCGAGCGGGATCGCCGCGCAGACCGATCTCAAGGTGATCGACCGCTCGCAGCTCATCCTCGACATCTTCGCCCAGCGCGCCGAGTCGGCCGACGGGAAGCTCCAGGTCGAGCTCGCGCAGCTCAAGTACACCCTGCCCCGCCTGGGGGCCAAGGACGACGCCCTGAGCCGCCTCACCGGCGGGATCGGCGGCCGGGGCCCCGGCGAGACGACGCTCGAGATCGGGCGCCGGCGAGCCCGTGAGCGGCTCTCCCGCCTGGAGCGCGACCTCAGGACCCTGGCTCGCAAGCGCGCCGAGCGCCGCCGGCAGCGCGCGCGGGACTCGATCCCCGTGGTGGCCATCGTCGGCTACACCAACGCGGGCAAGAGCACGCTCCTCAACACCCTGACGTCGGCCGGGGTGCTGGCCGAGGACCGGCTCTTCGCCACCCTGGACACGCGGGCGCGCCGGCTGCGGCTCGGGGGCGGCGCGGAGTGCATCCTCACCGACACCGTGGGCTTCATCCGCGACATGCCGCGGGATCTGTTCGCGGCCTTCCGCGCGACCTTCGAGGAGGCGGCGGACGCCGATCTGCTGCTGGAGGTCGTCGACGCCGCGGACCCCGAGTTCGACGAGCACCTGCGCACGACGGCCGAGGTCCTCGAGCAGCTCGGCATCGATCAGCTACCGCGGCTGGTCGTCTACAACAAGATCGACCGGCTCCCGCTGGCGACCCGCATCGCCCTGGCGCGCGAGCCCGGCGCCGGCGCCATCTCCGCCCTCGATCGCGCGACCACCCCGGAGCTGGTTTCCCGCCTCGCGCTCGAGCTCGCCGCCGTCACGCGGCTCGAGCGCGCCCCGGGCGCGGTCGTCGATCCCCCGGGGAGTGGCGGAGCCGTCGGCGGCGCGCCCTCGCCGCCCTAGACGCGCAGCACCGCGGCGCCCCAGTGGAGCCCCGCGCCGAGCGCGAGCACGCAGACGATCTGCCCGGAGCGCAGCCGCCCGTCCCGCCGCATCTCGTCCATCAGGATCGGGATGGTCGCGGTCGAGGTGTTGCCGTAGCGCGCGATGTTCGAGGGCACCTTCTCGGCGGGGACGCCGAGCCGCTCCCGGATGGAGTCGTTGATCCGATCGTTGGCCTGATGGGCGATGAACCAGTCCACCTGCTCGAGGGTCACCCCCGCGTCCGCACAGGCCTTCCGGATCGACGTGGGGATCTTGGTCACCGCGTGCTTGAACACCTCCCGCCCCTCCATCAAGGGGAGGTGCTCCTCGCGCTGGATGGTGCCGGAGCTGATGTAGGGCCGGCGCCGGTACCCGGCCGGGATGTAGAGCTGTTCGAGGTACCGCCCGTCGGTGTGGACGTCGAGGCTCAGGAGGCCGGGACCGTCCTCGCACCGCTCGAGCAGCAGCGCCCCCGCGCCGTCCCCGAAGATGACGGCGTAGCCGCGGTGGCGGGTCGCTCGCTCGTAGTCCTCGGGGCTGGGCGCCGGCCCGTCCGGCTCGAGCGCGGCCCAGTCGTTCCAGGGCATGAACCCCGCCTGGGCCTCCGCCCCGACGATCAAGATCGTCCGCGCGACACCGCTCTTGATGAGGCTGTCGGCGATCTGGAGACTGAAGACCGTGGCGGCGCACTGCGTCCGGAGATCGAGCGCCGGGACGCCGGGGCAGCCGAGCGCGGCCCCGAGCAACGGCCCGGACCCCGGGAAGAAGTAGTCCGGGGTCATCGTGTTGAAGAGGATGTAATCAAGGTCCGACGCCACCCGCCCGGCATCCGCGAGCGCCAGCCTCGCCGCCTCGATGGCGAGGTCGGAGGCGCCCTGCCCCTCGGGGCAGAAATGCCGTTGCTCGATCCCCGTTCGCTGGCGAACCCACTCGTCGCTGGTGTCCATCACCCGGGAGAGGTCGTGGTTCGTGTAGGGACGACCGGGCAAGTAGCGGCCCGAGCCTGTGATGCGAAAACCAGCCATGGCTGTCGGCGGAGGAAGGGCGGGACCGGCGGGACTGGTCAGGCACGACCGCGCCCTGCCGCACGAATTCCTGGTTGACTAGTCGACGGGGGCAGGCCGTCACAAGTGGATTCGATTCGGCTCTCTAGCCGGAACAGCCTCCCGGCCCCGGACGCCCGGTCGGCCCGGCGCCCCGCGCCGCCGCTCCGGTCCGCGTCCCCGCCGCGGCCGTCACGCGAGTCGTTCGTCATCGCGTCGCGGGCGTCGATTGCCGTCCAGGACCCGCTTGCGGACGCGCACGGCGTCCGGGGTCACCTCTACGAGCTCGTCCCGATCGATGAATTCCAGGGCCGTCTCGATGGTGAGCAGGCGGGCCGGCGCCAGAATCACGTTCTCGTCCCGGCCGGCGGCGCGGATGTTGGTGAGCTTCTTCTCGCGCGTCACGTTCACGTCCAGGTCGTTCTGGCGGTTGTGCTCGCCGATGATCATGCCCTCGTACACCTCGATCCCCGGGTCGATGAAGAGCACGCCGCGCGGCTGCAGGTGGAAGAGGGCGTAGGGGGTCGCCCGCCCCTGCCGGTCGGCGACGATGGCGCCGTTGGTGCGCCGGAGCATCGGTCCCGAGTACGGCTGCCAGCCGTCGAACAGCGTGTTCAGCAGGCCCGTCCCGCGCGTCTCGGTCAGGAAGGAGGAGCGGAACCCGATGAGCCCACGCGACGCCACCCGATACTCGATCCGTGCCCGGCCGAAGCCGAGGTTGCTCATCTTGACCATCTGGCCCCGCCGCTCACCGAGCCGGGTGGTCACCGCGCCGACGTACTCCTCGGGGACGTCGACCACGACGCGCTCCACCGGCTCACACCGCCTGCCGTCGATGATCCGGGTCACGACCTCGGGCATCCCGACCGCGAACTCGTACCCCTCGCGCCGCATCGTCTCCGCCAAGATCGCCAGCATCAGCTCGCCGCGCCCGAAGACGGCGAACACGTCCGGCTCGTCGGTGTCCTCGACGCGCAGGGCGAGGTTTCGCCGGGCCTCACGGTGGAGCCGATCGCGCACGTGCCGCGAGGTCACCCAGCGGCCCACCCGTCCCGCGAACGGCGAGGTGTTCACCAGGAAGCTCACCTTGATGGTGGGCTCCTCGACGGTGATCCGCGGCAGCGGCGCCGGCGCCTCGAGCGCCGCGATGGTGTCGCCGATCTGCAGATCCTCGATCCCCGCCACGGCGACGATGTCGCCGACCGCCGCGGACTCGACCTTCACCCGCCGCATCGCCTCGTACTGGTAGAGCGCGGTCACCTTGTGCTGGGTCGCCCCCTGCTCGGTGATGACCACGATCGGCTGCCCGTGCTCCACCTTGCCGCGCGTGACCTTGCAGATCCCGAGCCGACCGACGTAGTCGTCGTGCTCGACGTTGTGCACCAGCATCTGCAGCGGACCCTCGACGTCGCCGCGCGGCGGGGGGACGTGCCGGACGATGTCCGCGAAGAGGGGCTCCAGATCGCGACCTCCGTCGTCGAGCGCGCGGCGCGCGATACCCTGCTTGCCCACCGCGTAGAGCACGGGGAAGTCCGCCTGCGCGTCGCTCGCCTCCAGGTCGCAGAACAGATCGAAGACCTCGCTCAGGACCTCGTCGGGCCGGGCGTCAGCGCGATCGATCTTGTTGATCACCACCAGGATCGGCAACCCGAGCTCGATCGCCTTCTTGAGCACGAAGCGCGTCTGCGGGAGCGGGCCCTCGGCCGCGTCGACCAGCAGGATCGCGCCGTCGGCCATCTTGACCGTGCGCTCCACCTCGCCGCCGAAGTCGGAGTGTCCGGGCGTGTCGATGATGTTGATGAGGATGCCCTGGTACCGCACGCTGGCGTGCTTGGCGAGGATGGTGATCCCGCGCTCGCGCTCGAGCTCGTTCGAGTCCATCACCCGCTCCTCGACGACCTCGTTGTCGCGGAACACGCCCGTCTGGCGCAGCATGGCGTCGACCAGCGTCGTCTTGCCGTGATCCACGTGGGCGATGATGGCGACGTTGCGGATGTGCTCGCGCGGGGTGCTGGGCATCGGGCGCGGCGGCCTATCGCGATCGGGGGCGCCGTGCAAGCGGCGGCGCCCGCCCCGACGCACCCCCGCCGCGACGGGGCGGGCTCACCGGTTCAGCACGGGCGCGGACACCGTGTAGACGGCCACGGTGCCGCGACCGGCGTTGGCCACCGTGAGCGCCACCTCGCCCCCCGCGCCCAGCAGGTCGCCGGTCCCGAGCCCCCACCGCTCGTCCCCTGCCTCGACCTCGAGGATGCCGCGCTCGCAGGTGACGAACCGGCGGGTCCCCGGTCCGCCCGACGGCAGGCGCAGGCGTGCGCCGGGCTCGAGCTCGCTGCGGTCGAAGCTCAGCCCGGGCACGGGGTCCGGGATGAGATCCCTCACCACCACCCCGCCCCGGGCGCGCGCGGGCAGCGACGCGCGCGGGATCCGGCGCACCGGCGGCCCCGGGGCGACGATCAGCCCCTCGATGGGGCTGGCGAGGGCCGCGGCCACCTTGACCAGGACGTGCAACGTCGGGTTCGCCTCCCCGGACTCGATGTGAGCCAGGGTGGGGCGCGGGACGCCCGAGAGCTCCGCGAGGTCCCGCTGCGTGAGCCCGCGCGCCTCGCGCAGGCGTCGAACGTTGGCGGCCAGGTTCTGCGAGGCGGGGTCCATGGGCGGGGTGAGCGTAGGCGAGCCCCCTCCCGACCGGAAGCGCGGGCCAGCCACCCCCCGTGAGCGCCGCCCCGCAACCCACGGCCGCCGCGGACGACCCGGGGTCATGCGCGCCCCTGCCGCGACGGCGATCGGGATGCTCACCCTGGCCACGGGGCTCGCCGCCTGCGGCGGGCCCCGCCTGGGGCACGCGGCGCGCGCCGCGCAGGAGGCTCGCTTCCCGGCGGCCCTGGCGGAGCTCGAGGCGCTCGAGGATCACCTCGACGAGCACCGTCCGCGCTGGCGCGCCCGCTACTGCCTGGAGCGCGGCCTCGCCCACCTCGCGGTGGGGGATCTGGCGGCGGCCGACCGCTGGCTGCGGCGCGCCTGGGCGTGGGTCGACGAGCAGCCGGACCTGCTGACGCCCGCGGAGCGCGGCCGGCTCACCCTCGCCTGGCGCTCGACGGGACGCATGCCCGGCGAGCGCTGAGCCGTCGCCCGGGCGTGAGGCAGCCCGCGACCGGCCAACGCGGTCAGTACTGGTTCACGATGCGATCGATGTGGATGGTCTCGTCCCAGGCCGCCTCGTAGCCCTCGTAGTGCACGAGGAACCGATCGGGCGCGATCACGTCGACGATGGTCGCGGGGTACGGCGATCCGCGCCAGATCACCCGCACTCGGTCGCCGACCCGGAAGGGGGCGGCCGTCGCGGCGGAGCTGCTCGGCTGCGGCGGGATCCCCGCGGCGATGGCGACCTTCGCCGGCGGGGGCGGGGGCGCCACCGGCCCCTGCACGCGGCCGACGATGCGCTCGATCCCCACCTCCTCGTCCCAGCGCGACTCGTAGCCGTCGAAGTGGACGCGGAACCTTGTCCGGCTCCGCACCTCGATGACGTAGGCCGGGTACGCGGGGCCGCCCTCCTCCCACTGCACGAGCACGTACTCGCCCACCCGGTAGGGCCGCTGGCACCCGGCCGTGAGCGCTCCGACGAGCAGGACCGCGCCGAGGACGAGCCGGTACGACGGCACGCGGACCATCCTAACGCGAGCCCCTCCCCGCGCCAGCTCCCGCGCGGCCCGGCGCGCTCGCCCGCGCGCGCAGCGCCCGCGCCCTGCGCCCCTTCCCCGCACCCCGCCGACCAGCCCCGCCCTCCCCCGGTCCCCGGCGTGCATCCGTCGCCGCGCCCTCCCCCGACACGCCGGGCCCGACCGGGGCGCGCTCCCGATCACCCCTCGGTCTCGCCTCCCGCCGGCGGTCGCCGCGCCCCGCGCCGGTCACCCTCCGCCTCCGGCTCGCGGAGCGTGTAGCCCCCCGCGACCAGGGCCGCGTGATGGTCGGCGACCCAGGCGGCGCCGCGGCTCCGCGTCGTCCGGTAGGCGTGCTCCAGGATGCTCCGCCGCGCCGCGAAGCTGGCCGGGCTGTACATGAAGAGGATCCCGTCCATCGGATCCGGCTCGATGAGGAGGACGGGCACGGAGCGGGTGATCCGCCGGCACGCCTCGCGTATCGCCTCGTGGATCCCCATCCGGAGCACCTGGTGCATGACCCAGATGGCGCCCTTGTCGCGCACGCTCGTGCGGTGGCCGTGCCCGGTCGGCACCGTGGTGGCGCGGACGGGGACCATCGGGTTTATCACCACCAGCGCCTGCGCTCCCGTCGTGAGCGCCACGTCCAGCAGGGCGACCTGGGCCGCGCCGGCGTCCACGTAGTGCCGGTCCCCGACGCGGACGGGCGAGAAGATGGGCGGCAACGCCATCGACGCGATGCAGGCCCGGCTCACCTGGACGTGCTGGTGCGGCTCAGCGCCGAAGACGGTGAGCGCCCCGGAGTCGAGCTCGTGGCTCACCACGCGCAGCGCGCGGGGCAGGGCCGAGAAGGTGTTGGGGACGCCCCGGCGCTCGAAGAAGGCGGCGAGGAACCGCTCGTAGGCGTCGAGCGAGAACACGCCCGCGGGGAGGGAGTCGTTGAACCGGTCGAGCTCCTCCCACAGGACCGCGGGGCTCGGGGGGGCGCTCCGCAGCAGCATGGCGCGAGCTCCGCGACGCAAGGCGCTCCAGCCCGTCTCGATGACGCGCCGCCACTCCTCCCAGTCGGTCCGGTACAGGTGGTGGCGCTCGAGCGGGAAGTAGTTGTCGGCCGGATCCAGGAACGCACGGTAGAGGCGCTGTACCGGGCGCCCCCCGGCGAGCACCGCCGCGACGCTGGCGCCGCTCGACGCCCCGACGTAGGCATCCAGCGCGTTCGCGTCGAAGCCCTCGAGCGCGTCCTCGAGCGCCGCCAGGGCGCCGATCTGGTACATCGCGCCCGTGGCCCCGCCGCCCGGCAGGCACAGCGCCACCCGCGCCGGCGCGCTCACCGCGCGTCCTCCTCGCGGGCCTGTCGCGCGGCGAGGCTCCGGAGGCCGACCCAGCCCGAGAGCAGCAGGAGCCCCGCCACCCCCAGCGAGCCGAGCGCCACGGCGGCGGGCTCCGGCGCGAGCGGGCGCGTCGCCGTGGCCACGCCGGTAACGAGCGCGAGCACCATGATGGCGTTGAAGGTGACGTGGAGCGCGAGCGGGGGCAACAGCGACCCGCTCACCGCGCGGAGCAGCCCCAGCGCGCCGCCGGCCAGAACCAACGTCGGCAGCTCCCTCCAGGCGAGGGCGTGCAGCGCGACGAAGGCGCCCACGCTGGCCGACGCCGCGGCGACGCGGCCGCCGCGCGGGGCGCCGAGCCCGAAGACGACCCCCCGCGTCCAGAGCTCCTCTGCCAGCGGGACCAGGCAGGCGACGACGACGACCGTCCCCACCAGATCGGCCGGACCGCTCACCTCCAGCAGCAGGGCGCGCCGCGCCAGGGCGTCCGGAGGCGTCGGCGCCAGGCGCTCGCCGGCGCCGCGAAGCGCCGCGGCCGGCAGGTGCAGCCGCGCGCCGAGCAGGCGCCCGCGCGCGGGCAGCGCCGGGGCGGTGGGGCGGAGGCCAGCGAGGTCCGCGAGCCCTCGCTCGGGGGCGTGCGCGCGCAGCGCGAGGATGGACACCGCGAGCAGCGCGATGAGCTCCACCGCGCCCACCTGCACCGCGTCGTGGGCGGCCGCGGGGGTGATCGCGACCAGCAGCGTGAGCCCGAGCCCGAGCAGCGCGGCCGCCGCCAGCGACCAGAGCGCCGCGCCGCCGACGGAGAGCGGGACGCCGGTCATCCGCGCCCGCGCAGGTGCGGGGCCACGCCTCGCTTGGCGACCGTGTCGGTCGCGAGCTCGGGCACGAGGGCGGGGCAGTCCAGGTTGAAGTGCAGCCCGCGGCTCTCCCGGCGCGCCATCGCCGAGGAGACGATGAGGTCGGCCACGGTCGCGATGTTGCGGAGCTCGAGCAGGTCGCGGGTGACCAGGTGCTTCCAGTAGTAGTCCCGGATCTCGTCCTGCAGCACCGTGATGCGCCGCGAGGCGCGCAGCAGCCGGGCGTCGCTGCGCACGATCCCGACGTAGTTCCACATGAGCCGGCGGAGCTCGTCCCAGTTGTGAGAGACGATCACCGCCTCGTCGCTCGGAACGGCCTCCCCGATCTGCCACTCCGGCACCTCGGGGAACGGGACGGCGCGGAGCTCGGCGATCTTCTCCTCGAGCTTGGCGGCGGCCCGGATGGCGAAGACGAGCCCCTCGAGGAGCGAGTTCGACGCCAGCCGGTTCGCCCCGTGCAGGCCGGTGCAGGCCGTCTCCCCCACCGCCCACAGGCCGGGGACGCTGGTGCGACCGCGCATGTCGGTGGTGACGCCGCCGCACATGTAGTGGGCGGCGGGCACCACGGGAATGGGGGCGGCGGCCAGATCGTAGCCCCAACGCCGGCACTCGGCGTCGATGTTCGGGAAGCGCGCGGCGATGAACTCGCGGCTCTTGCTGGTGATGTCGAGCAGCACGTACTCCGAGCCCGTGCGCTTCATCTCGTGGTCGATCGCCCGCGCCACGACGTCGCGCGGGGCCAGATCCGCCCGCGGGTGGTACCGCCCCATGAACGCCTCCCCGCTCTGCAGGCGCAGCACGGCGCCCTCTCCGCGGAGCGCCTCGCTGATGAGGAAGTTCTTGGCGCGCGGATCGAAGAGCACGGTGGGGTGGAACTGGTAGAATTCCATGTTCGCCACCTCGGCGCCGGCCCGGTACGCCATGGCCACGCCGTCGCCGCTGGAGACGTCGGGGCTCGACGTGTATAGGTAGACCTTGCCCGCGCCGCCGGGGGCGAGCACCGTCGCCCGGGCCAGGATCGTCTCCACCCGCGCGCCGCGCTCGGCGAGGACGTAGGCGCCCACGCAACGGTCGGAGTTGCCGTAGCGGGGCAAGGTGATAAGGTCGATGGCCATGTGCCACTCGAGCACCTGGATCCGGGGGTGCGCGCGCACCGCTGCCGCCAGCACGTTCTCGATCTCGCGCCCCGTGATGTCCCCGGCGTGGGCGACGCGGCGCTGCGAGTGACCCCCCTCGCGGCCGAGATCGAGCTGCCCGTCGTCACCGTGCGTCAGCTCCAGGCCGAGGCTGCCGAGCCACCGGACGGCCGCGGGACCCTCGCGGACACACACCTCCACCACGATGTCGTGGCAGAGGCCGGCGCCGGCCTCGAGCGTGTCCTTGACGTGCTGCTCGAAGCTGTCGCGCTCGGAGAGCACCGCGGCCACCCCGCCCTGCGCCCGCGCGGTCGCGCAGTCGTCGAGCGACCGCTTGGTCACGATCAGCACCTCGCCATGCGCCGCCGCGTGCAGGGCGAAGGTGAGCCCGGCGACACCGCTGCCGAGCACCAGGTAGTCCGTCGTGAGGGGCATCGCGCCGAGCGGCGTCGAACTTTGAACCCCCGGACCAGGTTTGGCAATCGGGGGCAGGCGAGCGGCGGCGCGCCCTCGCGCGGCCGCTGGCGTTGCGGCCCCCGCGCCAGCGCGCTATTGCGGGCCGCACGCGCCGCGGGGGCACGCCGCCCTCGCGCCGCGCCCCGCCCGTGAAGATCCTCGTCCCGCTCGAGCGCGTCGCGGACCTCGACCGCGCGGATCGACTCGCCGTCACCGCGGCCGGCGACGACCTCGACCTGCGCGCCCTCGAGCGGCAGACTAACCCCTTCGATCTGCATGCCCTCGAGGCCGCGCTCCGCCTGACCGAGGACGGCCGCGCCCCGCGGCAGCGGCTCGGGGAGGTGGTCGTGGTCACGCTGGGCCCCGAGGACGCCGACGTCACCTTGCGCAACGCGCTCGGGCTCGGCGCCGACCGCGCGGTGCGGGTGACGGCGGCCGAGGCGGCCCTCGACGGGCGGCTCGTGGCCAAGGCGCTGGCGCGGCTGGTCGGCGAGGAGCGCCCGGATCTGGTGCTCCTGGGCAAGCAGGCCGTGGACGGGGATGGCTGCCAGGTCGGGCAGCGGCTGGGGGCGCTGCTCGACTGGCCGGTGGCGTCGTTCGCGGTCGGGCTCGAGCAGCGCGAGGACGGGCTCGTCGCCGCGCTCCAGGTCGACGGCGGCCTGCTGCGAGTGCGCCTCCGGCTCCCGGCGGTCGTCAGCGTGGACCTGGCGATCGTGGGCCCGACCGCGGTGCGGTCGCGCGCGACCGAGCCCGGCTTCGCGTACGGCGAGGGCGTCCGCTTCGCCTCCCTGCTGGCAGCCCGCCAGGCGCAGCGCAAGCCGCTCGCGGTGCGGCGGCTCGACGAGCTCGTGGACTCGCTGGCGCTCGGCGTCCGGCGCGTGGGCGCCGGCACCGCGCCCCGCCGGCAGCGCGGGCGGCGCGTCGAGAGCGTGGCGGAGCTCGTCGCTTGCCTGGCCGACGAGGCGAGGGTGCTCCGGTGACCGAGGTCCTCGTCGTCGCCGAGCTCCAGGCCGGCGGCCTGCGGCGCGCGACCGGAAGCGCGATCGCGTTCGCGGACCGCATCCACGAGCTCACCCCCGGCGCCACGACGGTCCTCGTCGCCGGCCACGGCGTCGCGGCCGCGGCCGAGCAGGCCTCGCGCTTCGGGGTCGGCCGGGTCCTGCTCGCCGACCACCCGAGCCTCGCGGACGGCACGGCGGAGGCCCGCGCGCCCACCGTCGCCGCCGCCGCGGCCGAGCACGACCTCACGGTCGCGGCGGCCACCTCGTTCGGCAAGGACCTGCTCCCGCGCGTCGCGGCGCGCCTCGACGCCGGCTACGTCGCCGACTGCAGCGAGGTCACCGCCGCGGGCCGCGGCCTGGTCTTTCGCCGCGCGATCTTCGCCGGGGCGGGGTGGGAGCGCTGCCGCAGCGAAACCCCGCGCGGCGTCGTGTCCGTGCGCCAGAGCGACGTGCGACCGGTCGCGCCGGCGCCGGGCGCCGGCGCCCCCGTCGAGCGCTTCTCGCCCGTCGCGCCGACGGCGGCGCACGCCCGCGTGGAGCTGCTCGGGTTCGAACCGGTGGCGAGCGAGCGACCGGATCTCGCCGAGGCCCGGGTGGTGGTGGCGGGAGGACGGATGCTCCGCGAGCGCTTCTTCCCGCTGCTGGGGCCGCTCGCGGCCGAGCTCGACGCCGCGCTCGGCGCGACGCGAGCCGCCTGCGACGGCGGCTGGGCGCCCGGTGATCTCCAGGTAGGACAGACCGGCAAGGTCATCGCGCCGGAGCTCTACATCGCGGTGGGCATCTCGGGGTCGATCCAGCACGTGGCCGGGATCCGATCCGCGCGGATCATCGTCGCCATCGACCGCGATCCCGAGGCCCCGATCTTCGAGATCGCGGACTACGGTCTCGTCGCCGACTTCGAGGTTGCGGTGCCGGAGCTCACCCGGGCGCTCGCCGCCCGGCGCGCGGCGTCCCGCGCCTGATCCACGCGCTCGCCCGGCGCGCTTGACAGGTGCCGCCCGAGGTTTCATCCTCGCGCGCCCTCGGGGCACCGCGGTGTCACGACGCCATTCGGGGCGTAGCGCAGTTTGGTAGCGCGCACGGTGCGGGTCCGTGAGGTCGGCAGTTCGAATCTGCCCGCCCCGACAGCTCCTCCGAGAGCCACCCGTCGAACGGGGATCCCCGCCTGGAGGGGGGGCGCAGGGCCGGGTCGAGCGCTTGAAGCCCGCGATCCCCCGGGGTACGACGAAAGGAGCCCGTGGCTCCGCCCGCTCCCGGCACCCCACCCCCGACGGAGACCTGGAAGGTTCGGGTGCGCGGCCGCGCGACCGTCGGCCCCTTCCCGACCGACCTCATCGTCCTCGGGATAGAGCGCGGAAAGGTGCCGTTCGAGTCGGAGATCTGCCGGGAGGGCACGGCGATCTGGCGGCCGCTGGCCTCGGTGCCGGCGTTCTATCGCGCGATGGGGCTGCACCGGGTCCCGTTGCCCCCTCCACCGGTCGCCACGGGCGCGAGCGACGAGGACGAGGTCACCCGGATCGCCCCGAGCCCCGGCGCAGGCGCGGACCCGGACGAAGATGACGACGAGGACGAAACCCGGGTCCTCGAGGCGCTCCTCCCCGAGTCGGCGCCCCCGCGGCGCCCCCCCACCTCCGCGGCCGGTCCGGGGCTTCCGTCGCCGGCGGTGCCCCCAGGGAGGCCTGGCCGTGCCGCGACTCCCGCGCCGGCGGCGGGTGCGCCCCCGCCGCCCCTGCGCGCCGCCGCTCCCCCGACCGGAGCGGGCGCGCTCCCGCCGCCCCCACTGGCTGCCCACGGGTCCCTCGGTCGCGCCGAGGACGACGCGCCCACGGTGATCCTCGAGTCGCCGCGGTCCTTGGCCGCCGGCCCTGCCCTGCGTCACGCCACCCCGCCGCCGCCCCTGCATCCCCCCGGATCCCCGAACGAGCCGCGCGCGTCGGCCCCGCTGGCCGCCACCCAGCCGAGGCCGCCACCGTACCCGCGCCCCCTGCCGCCGCTGGTGACCCCGGCAGAGCCCATCACGGCCGCGAACCTGATGGACGCGGACGACGACGAGAACGACGTGCGCGGCATCCACCAGGGGCTGAGCGAGCCGCCGGGGTCCATTCGTCCCGCCGCCGGCGCCCCCGCCGAGCGCTCCGAGGCGCGGCCGGCGCCGCGCCGCTCGGCGCGGCCGCCGGTCGTCAACGAACGCCCGCTGCGAGCCCACCTCCCCGAGCGCGCGGACGAGCTGACCGCTCCGGCGCGACGGCTCCGCCGTGATCGCCAGCGCTTGCTCATCGCCCTGGTGGTGCTCGCGGTGGGGCTGGTCGCGACCCTGGCGATGCTGCTGGTCCTGTTGCTGCGGCGTTGAGCGGGTCGCTGGGCCGACCCTCCAGCACCCCACCCGTTTCCTCAGGCAAACCGGAAGGCCGACGGGCCGCTCCGAGTCGATTGCGCTCCCGGGGAATTCAACGATTTCTCTCGCGTTTCGCCAGCCGTTCTTATAGTGTCACTGCAATCGGCGGAGGGTCCCCGCCGCGAACTCATGACGGCTCGCGCGCGAGCCCTGGCTTCCGAGGAGGCATTCCGTGGCGATCGAAGTCCCTGCCGTTCGTTTGCTCATCGTCGACGACGACCGCGCCATCTGCGAGTACATGCAGACGCTGCTCGAGAAGGACGGCTTCGCGGTGCAGACCGTGAGCGATCCGACGCTCGTCGAGGACGAGGTCCGACGCGGCGATTACCACGTCATCATCCTCGATCTGATGATGCCGCGGATGGACGGGATCGAGGTGCTGCGGCGCATCCGCAGCATCGACTCCGACATCGCGGTGGTCATGTTCACCGCCCACCCGAACCTCGAGTCCGCGGTGGCCTCGATGAAGCTCGACGCGGTCGACTACATCAAGAAGCCGTTCAACGTCGACGAGTTCCGCGAGGTCCTGGCCCGGGTGATGAAGAAGAAGGGGCTCGCGCGCACGCCCGAGGAGCAGCTCCACCGCATCATCGGGGACACCATCCGCACCATGCGCAAGGAGAAGGAGCTCACGCTCAAGCAGATGAGCCGCCGCACCGGGCTCAGCATCTCGCTCCTGTCCCAGATCGAGCGCGCCGAGTCGAGCCCGTCCATCTCGAGCCTGTACAAGATCGCGCTCGCCCTCGACACGCCGATCCAGGCGCTCTTCGGCAACAACTGAGCGCGGCGAGGCCGCGCGCCGAGGTCGATTGTCGCCGCTTCGCGCTCGGTCGCCCGCTGGCGGGTCACGGCAGCGCCGCGGGGTCCGGCGGCGCCGCCGGGCGTCGCTCCGCGGGGCTGCCCTGGCGGTGCTCCTCGCGGGCCTGACCACGGCGGCCTGGCCGCCGCCGCCGGGCACGCCGCCCGAGTCGCTCGAGCAGCCCGGGAGCTGGCCCAACGATCCCGCGTTCGGCTACGTGAACAACGTCGACCCCGCCCAGCGCCGGGAGGGTCAGTGGGAGCTCTACTCCTTCATCCCCGAGCGCTCGCTCCCGGAGCCCGCGGCCCCCACCCGCGAGGTGGCCGCGGGGGCGAGCGTGGATCGGGCCTGGATCTACACCGTCGGCAGCCCGCGCGCGGTGATCGCGGTCGCCGACACCGGGATCGACTGGTCGGAACCCGATCTCGTGCGTCGGGTCCGCCTCAACCTCGGGGAGCTCCGCTCCGCCACCGCGCCGCCCGTCCACGCCGACCGCTCCGCCTGCGCGCCCCTCGCCCCCCTGAACCCCGACGTCGATCGGTTCGACTGCGACGGCGACGGCGTGCTGACCAGCGATGACTATCGCGAGCACCCCGATCTGGCGCCGCGGGACACCGACCCGCCGGGCGACGCCAACGGCAACGGCGTCCTCGACCCGCAGGATCTGTTGAGCCAGCGCTTCATCGCCAACGGGCAGGACGACGACTCCAACGGCTTCCGCGACGACCTCGTCGGCTGGGACTTCGTCGACGACGACAACGATCCCTTCGACGCCGAGGAGGTCGGGTCGGGGACGGCCCAGGCGCTGGCCGCGCTGGCGTCGACCAACGACGGCCAGGGCCGCGCGGGCGCCTGCCCGGCCTGCCGCCTGCTGCCGCTCCGGGTGAGCACGGGCGGCGCCGTCGAGCCGCAGCGCCTGGGGCAGGCGATCGCCTACGCCGCCGCGCAGGACGCGACCGCGGTGGCGGCGGCAGGGGAAACCCTGGGGACGTCGCCGTACCTGGCCGCCGCGGTGGACTACGCCTGGGCGGCGGGGACGCTCGTGGGGACGAGCACCGGCGACGGGGGCTCGCGGCGCCCCGCCGACCCGAGCGCCCTCGCGCGCGTGCTGCCGGTCGGCGCGGTCACCCTCGGCGAGCCCGGCGCCGACAGCACCACGGCGACGACCTTCCTCGCCGCGAGCCCCTGCAGCGACTTCGGCGGCTGCCGGCTGCTCTCGGCGCCGTCGCGGACCTGCCCCCCGGAGGCGGTCGGCCTGGTCGCGGGCATCGCGGGGCTCGTGCGCTCGGCCTCGCTCGCGGCCGGCGACACCGCGCCGCGCGTCACCCCGGGCGAGCTCCTGCAGCTGATGACCACGACCGCCGACGACGTCGACGTGGCCGAGTCGCGAGGCCTGGGCTCGACCCTGGCCTGGTCGCAGCCCGGCTTCGATCAGCGCTTCGGCTACGGCCGGGTGAATGCGAGCCGAGCGGTGGCGGCCGTCGTCGCCGGGCAGATCCCGCCCGACCTCGACCTGCGGTCGCCGCCCCCCTTCGCGGTGATCGGCGCCGACCGGGTCGCGAGCGTGGTCGACGTGGTCGGCACGGTGAGCGCGCGCCGCGCGCAGACCTACGACTACCGCGTCGAGTGGGCGCCCGGCGTGCAGCCCGCGGCGAAGGACTTCCGGCCCCTGATCGAGCGGACGGGCGTCGCAGCCACCACGGTGAGCGGCGCCGGGACCCCGCTCGCGCGCCTCGACGCGCGCATCATCGACCCGCCGCACGCGCCCGCCCCCGACAGCCCGCGTGGCGAGAACGCCACGACCATCACCCTGCGCGTCACCGCCACGGCGCACTACGGAGCCCCCGCGGGCGACGTCACCGCGGAGCTCCGGCGTCCGCTCATCGTGGAGCGCGACGGGGACGCGGTCCGCGGGTTCCCGCGGGAGGTGCCCGGCGCCGGCGCCGCCGCGCCGCAGCTCGGGGATCTGACCGGGGATGGACTCCCCGAGCTCGTCGTCGCGACGGCGAGCGGCGCGGTGCACGCTTGGGGCTTCGCCGGAGGCGAGGCCGACGAGCTCGCGGGCTTCCCTTTCGTCACCGCGGCCGACGGCGAGCCGCGCGGCCCCGCCTACGGCAGCACCTCCGGGATCAGCCCCGAGCTCTTGCGCGAGAGCGTGGTGACCCTCCCTGCGATCGGGGACGTCGACGGCGACGGCGCGCCCGACGTCGTCGTCGCCAGCCGCCGGGGGCAGCTCTACGTCGTGAACGTCGAGGGGGAGCTCCGGCCCGGCTGGCCGCGTCGTCTACCGGACGCGGAGCAGCCCTGCGGCGACGTCTGCCCCGGCCAGCCCAGGTACCTGCCGCGCGACCTGCTCTCGAGCCCGGCCCTCGCCGAGCTCGACCGGTCGCCGGGGCTCGAGATCCTCGTCGTCGGCTTCGACGGGCGGGTGCACGCGCTCCACGGCGACGGCACCGCGGTGGGCGGCTGGCCCGTGACCCTGGTCGACCCCGGCGAGCTCCTCGACTTCGGCCCCTTCGCGCCCCCGACGGTCGCCGACTTCACCGGAGACGGGGTGCCCGACCTCGTGATCGGCGCCGAGCGCGCGAAGCGGGAGATCGCGCAGTTCTTCCTGGTGGATGGGCGAGGGAGCGCGGCCTCCTCCGCGCTGCTCGACGACTGGCCCGTCGAGCTGACTTCGTGGTCGCTCCTGCGGGGCGCCGGCGCCGGCGCCCGTGCGGTTTCGGCGGCCGGGGATTTCGACGATGACGGGCAGCCCGACCTGGTCCTGCAGGGCACCGCGGTCCCGCCCTTCATCCTCCCCGCGGCGCCGGGCGAGCAGGCGGGTCCGGACGTGCTGCCCGAGAACGCCTTGCCGCTGCGGGATCCGCGGACGAACGCCCGGGGCATCGAGTACACGGGCCGCTTCGGCGCCGACGCGACCGTGGACGCGACCTCGCCGATGTTGCCGCTCCTCTCGGCCCCGGTGCTCGGCGATCTCGACCAGGACGGGACGCTCGACGTCATCGCGACCGGCGCGACATTGGGCGACGCCAACCGACTGCTGAACGGGGGCGTGGGCGACGGCGCGGCGACCCACCTCATCGCCTTCTGGAGCGGCCGGAGCGGCCAGATGCTGCCCGGGAGCCCGGCGGCGGTCGAGGGGCTGACGTGGCTCGGCGGCGCGGCCGTGGTCGATCTCACGGGCGACGACTACCCGGAGATCGTCTTCGGGACCGAGGGGGGCCTCGTGCACGCCATCGACGCCTGCGGTCGCGAGGCGCCGGGCTGGCCCAAGCGCACCGGCCAGTGGGTGGCCGCCGCGCCCGCCATCGGCGATCTCGACGGTGACGGGCGGCTCGAGGTCGCGGTCGTGACCCGCGCCGGCTGGATCCACCTGTGGCGCACCGACGCCCCCGCCGACGCGGTGAGCCCCTGGCCCACGCAGCGGCACGATCCGAGCAACACCGGCTCGATGACGACCGAGCTCCCGGATCGCCCCGCGCGCGGCGACGCCCCGCCGCTGCCGGTGGACGCGGACGGCCATTGCCTCCCCGAGGCCGAGCGGGTGACGCCCACGCCCCCGGCTCCCGATCTGGTCCCCCGCGGCGGCTGCGACTGCGCGAGCGCCCCGGGCCGGGGCGCGCCAAGCCGGGGCGCCTGGGCACTGCTGCTCGCGGCGACCGCGACGACGGGCGCCCGGCGACGGCGGACCAGGGCCCCCTGACCGGCGCTCACGGCGCGCCTAGCCCGACCCCCGCCGCTCCGGCGATCCGCGGGACGCCCACGCCTTCTCGACCTCCATCAGCGCCAGCACCACCGCCGCCACGCCCAGCCCGAGCGCGAGGTCGCCCGCTCCGAGCGGGACCGTGGCGAAGAAGCCGCCCAGCGCCGGCACGTACACGACGGCGAGCTGGAGCCCGATCACGGTCAGCATCATGGCGAACAGCACCGGGTTGTGGCGGAGCGGAGAGCGCCAGAACGGCTCGTGGAAGGAGCGGGACGCGAGCGCCCGCGACAGCTGCATCAGGGCCATGGCCGTGAACATCAGCGTGCCCCAGAGCAGCAGCGTCTGGTGTCGCTGCTCCCCCTCGAGCGCGCCGAGGCCCCGCGCCCACCACTGCCACCCCCCGACCGCGATCATGATGAGCCCGATCAACGGCCCCAGCAGCCCCACGTGGAGGCTCACGCCGCGTCCGAACACGCCCTCGTCGGGTCGGTAGGGCGGGCGCCGCATGGTGTCCCGCTCGGCGGCCTCCACCCCCATGCCCAGCCCGAGCAGCCCGTCGGTCAGCAGGTTCGAGAAGAGGATCTGGATCGGCTTGAGCATCGCCACCATGCCGAGCAGGGGCGGCACCGCGACCACCAGCACCTTGGCGAGGTTACCGGTGATCGAGAACATGATGAAGCGACGGAGGTTGTCGAACACCACCCGCCCCTCCTGCACCGCCGCCACGATGGTGGCGAAGTTGTCGTCGACCAGCACCATGTCGGCCGCCTCCTTGGCGACGTCCGTACCGGTGATGCCCATGGCGACGCCGATGTCCGCCTTCCTCAAGGCCGGCGCGTCGTTGACCCCGTCGCCGGTCATCGCCACGATCTCCCCCCGGCGCTGCAGGGCGGTGACCAGCACCAGCTTGTGCTCGGGGGAGACGCGGGCGAAGACGTTGGTTTCCCGGAGGGCCTCGTCGAGCTCGGACGGGCTCATCCGATCCAGCTCGACCCCGGTCACCACCCGCCCCTCGCGGTCGGTGAGGCCCAGATCCGCCGCGATGGCGCGGGCGGTGTCCGGGTGATCCCCCGTGATCATGATGGTGCGGATCCCCGCCGATCGGCAGCGGGCGACGGCGTCGCGCGCCTCGGCGCGGGGCGGGTCCATCATGCCCATGAGCCCGACGAACACGAGCTCTCGCTCGACCGGGTTCGGATCCAGCGACCGGGGCGTCGCGTCGAGGCCGCGCACGCCGACCCCGAGCACCCGGATCCCCTGCCGGGCCAGCGCGGCGCCCGCGCGCTCGATGCGCTCGCGGAGCTCGCTCGTGAGCGGAACCACGGCTCCCTCGAAGACGGCGCGCGAGCAGCGGTCGAGCAGCGGGTCGGCGGCCCCCTTGGTGACGGCGATCGGCCCCGCGTCGGCCAGGCGTCGGAAGGGCGAGGTTGGATCGACCACCTGGTGCACGGTGGTCATCAGCTTCCGCTCGGAGTCGAAGCCGTACTCGTGGACGCGGGGGTGCGCCCCCTCGAGCGCGGACTTGACGAGGCCGTGGCGCCGCGCGGCCACCACCAAGGCGACCTCGGTCGGATCCCCGACGCCCGAGCGCTCGTCCGCGGCCAGCGTCGCGTCGCTGCACAGCGCGGCGCCCGTCACCAGCATCGAGCGCGCCGTCGCCTCCTGGTGGAGCGACCGCTCCCAGGGCTCGGGACCGAGCTCGGACTGGTCGTCGAGCGTGAAGAGCGCCGTGACCGTCATCCGGTTCTGCGTCAGCGTGCCCGTCTTGTCCGAGCAGATGACGGTGACCGAGCCCAGGGTTTCGACCGCGGGCAGCCGGCGGATGAGCGCGTTCTTCCGCAGCATCCGCTGGGCACCGAGCGCCAGGGTGAAGGTGAGCACCGCGGGCAGCCCCTCGGGGACGATGGCGACGGCGATGGAGATGCCGAGGATCAGCACGTCCCCCACGTCCTTGCCCTCGGCGAAGCCGGTGAGCCCGACCAGGATGGAGATCCCCACCGCGATCAGCGCCAGGGTCTTGCCCAGCGCGTCGAGCTTGCGCGTGAGCGGCGTCGGCTCGTGCTGGACGCCCTGCAGCAGGCGAGCGATCTTGCCGAGCTCGGTCTGCATCCCGGTGGCGACGACCACGGCCGTGCCCCGCCCGGCGCTGACGAAGGTGCCCAGGTAGCCCATGTTGCGCCGGTCGCCGAGCGGCAGCTCGGGCGCCGGGAGCGCGGCCGCGGTCTTCTCGATGGCCTCGGACTCGCCGGTGAGCGCGGCCTCCTGCACGCGGAGGTTCACGCTCTCGAGGATCCGGCAGTCCGCCGGCACCACGGCCCCGGTCTCGAGCAGGATCACGTCCCCCGGGACCAGCTCCCGGCTGGAGAGCTCGACCAGCGCCCCGCCGCGCCGCACGCGCACGGTGGGCGCCGCCATCTGCTTGAGGGCGGCGATGGCCCGCTGGGCGCGGTGCTCCTGGAACACGCCGAGGGCGACGAACAGCACCACGATGGCGAAGATCGCGATGCTGTCGGCGGGGACGCCCGAGCCCTCCCCCTTGAAGAAGAAGGCGAGCACCCCGGCGACCACGAGCACCACGATCATCGACGACGAGATCTGCTCCCAGACGATCTGCCACAGCGTGCGCCCGCCGCGCTCGACGAGCTCGTTGGGTCCGACGCTGGCCAGCCGCTCGCGCGCCACGGCTCCGTCCAGACCCTGGTCGAGCGTGGCGCCGAGACGCTGGAGGACCTCCTCTCCGTCGAGCTGGTGCGGGGCCGCTGGCAGGGCTGCATTCTGGGTCATGGTGGGGATCCGCCGCCGAGGCTACCCGCCGCCGGGTGAGGCGTCCACGCGGCGACCGGCGGCGCCGGGCCGCGGCCTTCGCCGCGGCGCGGGAGCCGTGATAGAGTGCCCGCCATGCCAGCGAGGATCGGAACCGTCGAGTCGTTCGGGCGCGCGGCGAAGCTGCTGGAGGATGCGTTCTTTCTCGCGCAGGACGCCGTCCTCGTCGAGCGGCTGCGGGCGCTGCGCAAGATGCAGGAGAGCAAGGAGGCGCTCGCGGCGGCGTCCGGGATCAGCAACGAGGCGATCCTGTCGCGCCTGGTCGAGCTCGGCGTCCGGCCGGAGACGTTGGCGGCGCTCGCCGCCGTGCCGCTCATCGAGGTGGCCTGGGCGGACGGCGAGGTCGACCTCGCGGAGCGCGAGGTGGTGCTGACGCACGCCAACGGCAAGGGGATCCGCCCGGGCAGCATCGAGCACGAGCTGCTCGAGCGCTGGCTGACGCACCGGCCCGACCCCGTCCTCTTCGAGGCCTGGCAGGCGTACCTCGCCAAGCTGTGCGAGCGCCTCGACGAGGGCGAGCGCGCGCTGCTCAAGGAGGAGCTCCTCCACGCGACCCAGGCGACCGCCGAGGCCTCGGGCGGCTTCCTGGGCATCGGCAGCGTCTCCAGCAGCGAGCAGGAGGTGCTCGACCGCCTCGCCGCGAGCTTCTGCTGCTGATCGCCCCCCGCTCGGCGCGGTCCCCGACCGGGGCGCCGCGGGGGGCCGGGTCGCCCCCCGGGGACGGCCGCCCCGCTCAGCGAGCGAGCGCGCGCAGGTACGCGATGATGTCGAGCGACTCGGGCAGCCACTCCTCGGTACCGTCCGCCGCGATGCGCCGGAGGACGGGGACGGTGGCCCGTCCCCGCGCGCGCAGGAGCTCCTCGCGCGCCGCCGGGTCGTGTGCGACGTCACGCCCCGGGACCTCGAGCCCCAGGCTCGAGAGCACCGCCCGGACCCGCAGGCAGTAGGGGCAGCCCTGCGTCTCGTAGAGCTCCAGTCGATCGCCGGGGGCTCGGTCCATGGACGGGTTGTGACACGCGCGGCCGGAGGGCGCGACCGATACCGGCGACGCCCGGAGTCCGTCAGAGCGCCGAGCGTAGCACCTGTACGATGTCGCGCTCCGTCATGGGCGGACGCCCCGGCAGGCGGCCGAACGGATCGTGGACGACGCGCAGCGCGTCCTGGGCGTAGCGCTGGAGCTGGCCGTCGCCTATCCCGAGCTCGGCGAGGCGCGTCGGGCAGCCGATGGAGCGCAGGAAGGACTCGAAGCGCGAGAGGCCCTCGCCCGCGGCGACGTCGTCGGCGGTCGCGGCGGCGACGCCGAAGACACGGCGCGCGAACTGCGCGAAGCGCGCGGCCCGGGTCCTCGCCGCGAAGCGCATCCAGGCCGGGTTCACGACGGCGAGCCCGGCGCCGTGGGCGACGTCGTGGTGGGCGGAGAGGGTGTGCTCGATCATGTGCACCGGGAAGGCGGCGTTGGTGCCCACCTGCGCCCAGCCGTTGAGCGCCACGATCGAGGCCCACTGCACCTGGGTGCGCGCCTCGAGATCGCGCCCGTCGGCCACGGCCCGGGGACCCCACTCCAGCGCGGTCAGCACGATCCCCTCGGCCCAGCGATCCTGCAGCGGCGTGCCGTCCACGCCGTTGAAGTAGTGCTCGGTGACGTGGGTGATGAGGTCGCAGACGCCGTACGCGGTCTGGTCCGGTGGCACGCTGACCGTCAGCTCGGGATCGACGAGGGCGACGCGCGGGGAGAGGCACGCGGCGAGGACGAAGGACTTCACCGTCGTCCGCTCGTCCGTGATCACGGCGCCGGCGTTCATTTCGGAGCCGGTCGCCGCCAGGGTCGGCACGGTGACGATGGGCAGCGCGCGCGTCGGCGGCCGCGGCCGCGGCTGACCGTGCGTGATCATGTCCCACGGGTCGCCCTCGTAGAAGACCGCGGCGGCCATGACCTTGGCGGCGTCCATGGTGCTGCCGCCGCCCAGGGCGACGACCACGTCGCAAGCGTGGTCCCGCGCGACCTGGGCGCCGCGTACCACGGACGACAGCCGCGGGTTCGGCTCGACCCCGGCGTACTCGACGACCTCGACGCCGGCCCCCGTGAGGCTGGCGAGGGCGCGGTCGAAGGCGCCGCTCCGCTTGGCGCTGCCGCCCCCGGTGACGAGCAGCGCCCGCCGGCCGTGGTCGCGGACGACCTCGCCCAGGCGCGCGAGCTGCCCCGCGCCGAAGACGAGGCGGGTCGGGTTCCGAAAGTCGAACTTCATCGTCGGTGCCTCCGGGCGGGGCCGGCGCCGCGGAGCGAAGCTCAGCCGAGCGCCGCCAGCGCCGCCGCGTAGTCCGGCTCGGTGGTGATCTCCGGGACGAGCTCCACGTGGCGCACCACGTCCTGCTCGTCGAGGACCACGACGGCGCGCGCCGTGAGCCCCCGCAGGGGGCCGTCGACCAGCTCGACGCCGTAGTCGGCGGCGAAGCGGCTCCGGAAGCACGAGAGGGGCACCGCCGCGGCGATGCCTTCGGCTTCGCAGAAGCGCCGCTGCGCGAAGGGCAGGTCGGCGCTGACGAGGAGCGCCACCGTGTCGCCGCGCTGGCCGAGCCGCTCGTTGAACCTCCGTGCGGTCGCCTGGCAGACCCCCGTGTCGTAGCTCGGGTTGATGGTGAGGACCTTCTTCTTGCCGGCGAAGGACGCGAGCGTCTTCTCCCCGAGGTCCGCCGCGACGAGGGTGAAGTCGGGGGCCTTGGCGCCCACCGCGGGCAGGTTTCCGCTGGTCGAGACGGGGGTTCCCTTGAAGCGAGTGGTGGCCATGGTCGCGTCTCCTCTGCCGCCGAGGACCGGGCGGCCACCCCATCATGGGGGATCCTCCCGGCGACCGTAAGTCCCCCCGCGTCACCGCTCGCCTGACGCGGGCCCGGCTCCGGCTTCGGGCCCGCCCCTCGGGGCGCGGAGAGCTCGCTCCCGAGACGCCGCGCGAGCGGCGGCGCCGGGGTCGAGAAGGACGCCTTGATCTCGCCCCAGAGCGCGGCGGTCATGCGCTGGGGCGAGCAAGGTGTCCGCCCCGGCGTCCTCGCAGTACTCGGGCGGCTCGAGCACGGGATGGACGTCGGCGGCGGCCACGCCGAGGCGCCGCGGGGAGTCACGAGACGCCGCCTCGAGGTGGGTCGGCTCCACGCACGCCGCTGCGAGCCCGACCCGGGGCTCGAGCCGGTCAAGGTAGACGTGCTCGAATACGACGTCGCCGATCTCGGGATCGTAGACGGCTGCGAGTCGCCTCCCGCCGGCTTCGAGCCGGACTGGTGCGCCCTCGACCGCGAGGTCTTCACCGACCTCTGCGGGAACGGGAATTGGACGCTCGGGGCCGAGCGGTACAGGTCGAGCTGCGCCGAGTACGAATCCCGCTGCCTCCACGCGGCAGGCGAGGAGCCCGCCGAGCCCGGCTGCGGCTGCCCGCCGCGTCCCCGCCCGGCGTGGCGGCTGGCGCGTGGCTCGGCCGCCTCACGCTCGGAGATATTGGCCGCCGGCGACGCGGGGTCGCCCGGTGATTCGCGCCTGGTTCCCTCCGGGCTCACTGTTTTTCACCGGGGGGAGGCGGTCCGGCTCCCCCCCTCTCGCGCGGCGCGCCGAGCTAGCGTGGACGAGAGGTCGCGCCCCGGCTGCCCGAGGCAGACCTCGGGCTCGGGGGTCGCGCCCCGCCGCCGCGTGAGTGGAGCCAGCGACTCGCGAGTTTCTGCGGGCAAATTACACCTGAGGCCACCATGAAGACTCGACTGCCCCTCCTCGCCACCCTCGGAGCCTTGCTCCTCGCCGCCGCGTGCAGCTCCACCGACGAGGGGGACGCGACCGGCGCGGGCGGCGCGACCGCCACCGGCGGCGCCGCGGGCACGGGCGCGACCCCGCTGGGTGGGGCGCTCACGGGCGGCACCGGGGTTCTGGGGGGCATGGCGACGGGCGGCACCAGCGGCATTTCCACGGGCGGTGCCGCGACTGGCGGTGCCGCCACCGGCGGGGCGCCGATCGGCGGCGTCCCCACGGGGGGAGTCGCGACCGGCGGGGCACCGACTGGCGGGGCACCGACCGGCGGGGCGCCGACCGGCGGCGTCCCCACGGGGGGAGTCGCGACCGGCGGCGCCGTGACCGGGGGCACCGTGACCGGCGGCGTCGCCACCGGCGGGGGGGACACCGGCGGCGTCGCGACCGGCGGCGTCGCCACCGGCGGCGAGGCGACCGGCGGCGAGGCGACGGGAGGCGAGGCGACCGGCGGCACCTCCACGACCGACGTGACGGTGGACTTCACGCAGACCCGCCAGACGATGGACGGGTTCGGCATCAACATCACCTGGGGGACCGCGCTCACGGACGAGCGCGCGGAGCGGCTGTTCAACCCGGAGACGGGGCTGGGGCTCACCATCGTGCGCATCGGCATGGGCGACAACGGCGATCAGCTCAGCAGCAACATCTGGGGCGACATGCGGATGGCCCAGGAGCACGGCGCCGAGATCTTCATCGGGACGCTCTGGAGCCCCCCGGCGCACATGAAGACCAACAACAGCGTCAACGACGGCGGGCACCTCAGGCCGGAGTACTACGAGGAGTGGGCCAACACGATCGCCGCGTTCCCGGCCAAGGTGAAGCAGAACACGGGCATCGACCTGTACGCGATGTCGCCGCAGAACGAGACGGACTTCGCCTCGTGCGGCATGACCGAGCCCTGCAACGGCAACTACCCGACGACGCTCTACACGGGCGCGGAGTACGCGGCCTTCGTCAAGATCGTGGGTCCGAAGCTTCGCGCCCTGAACCCGCCGGTCAAGGTCATCTCCCCCGAGGCGTCGGAGTGGTTGCACGTCTGGAGCAACGAGTCCGCCTGCTGCTCGGAGCCGGGCGGGAAGCCGAGCTCCGATCCGCTCGACTGCGGTTTCCCCGCGACCAACTGCAGCGGGTTCAATGGCTACGACTACGGGCACGCCCTGTACGCCGATCCGGAGGCGTGGGCCGCGTTCGACATCCTGGGGCCCCACCAGTACGACACGCAGGTCGCGGAGCCCTGGCCGGACGCCGTCCCCGACCGCAAACCCGTCTGGCAGACCGAGATGTCCGGCGTGAAGTGGTGGCCCGAGCAGGGGCCGAGCAACACCATCGAGAACGGGGTCGCGGTCGCGCGGTGGGTCCACAACGCGCTCACCGTCGGCGACGCGAACGCGTGGCTCTGGTGGTGGGAGCAGGCGGGGAGCACCAACGAGGGGCTGATCCTGAACGGCGCCGTCACCAAGCGCTTCTGGACCTTCGGCAACTTCACCCGGTTCATCCGGCCCGGCTACGTCCGCGTGCTCGTCACCGGCGAGATCCCCGAGGACGTCCTGCTCGTCGCCTTCGAGGGGCCCGACGACACCGTGGTCGTGCTGGCCATCAACGAGGGAACCTCGGCGGTCGAGCTCCCGATCACCCTCGCCGGGGGCCCCACACCCGCTTCGCTCACGCCGTGGGTGACCTCGGCGACGGACAATCTGGCCGCCAAGCCCGCGATCCCGGTGAGCAACGGGGTCTTCACCGCCTCGCTCCCGGGCACGACCGTCACCACCTTCGTCGGCCGGTAGCGCCACTGGCCCGGGAGCCAGGGCCGAGTCAGCGCTTCCCGTCCTCCCCTCGCCCGCGGGGGGAGGGGCGGGTGGTGCTCGGGGGGTTCGAGGATCGCGCGGGCGCCGCGTCCCGGAGCCGGCTCACGATCAGCCGCGACGAGAGCAGGAGCAATCGGGTGAAGTCCACGGGCTTGGTGACCACGTCGTTGCCGCCGAGCGCCAGGAGCTCCTCCCGCGGATAGCGCGACACATAGGCGGTCACGAACACGATCGGGACCGCCTCGTCGAGCCACTCGGGGCGGGGCAGCCCCCAGGGCATGGGCATCATGCCGCGCAGCACCCGGCAGATCCCGATCCCGTCGTGCTCCGAGCCAGAAAGCTCGATGTCGAGGAGGATGAGCTGGAAGGGCTCCCGAATCAGCCGCTCGAGCGCCTCCCGGCTGTTCCTCGCGCGCCGGAGGTCGAACCGGTCACGGAGGAAACGCTCGGTGATGCGCCAGTTCGCGTCCTCGTCCTCGACATACAGGATGCGGCCGCGCTCACCTCCCTCCTGCCGGGGGCGGAACGTCACCTCGAAGCGTCGCAGGGTCATGACCCGCTCCAGTTCTCGCAGAAGATCCGCACCCTGCCTAGCTCTCCCGGACCTCCGAGAGCGCCCCCTTCACGATCAACCGGGAGACGACCATGAGCAGGTGCGCGAAATCGACCGGCTTGGCGATGAGCTCCCGACCCCCGCTCGCGAGCAGGTCCTCGCGAGAGTAGAGCGAGGAGTACGCGGTGACGAAGACGATCGGCGCCCGCGCCCGCACCCCGCGGACATAGTCCGGCAGCCCCTCGGTGCGGCGGCCCGTGAGCGCCTCGGTCAGCTCGATGCCGCTCAGGTCGGACCCGGCGAGCTGGATGTCCATGAGGATGAGGTCGAACCGCTCGGCCGAGAGCCGCTCACACGCCTCCCGGCTGTCCCGCGCACGCACGAGGTCGTACTTCCCGCGGAGCGAGAGCTGGGTGACCTCCCAGTTCGCGTCCTCGTCTTCGACGTAGAGGATGCGCGAGACGGAGCGCGACAATGGTGACCGCTGGTGCAGCCCACGAGCCGCCTCTTCCTCGGCGCCGCCCCCCACCCTCCCCACCATGCGCTCCAGGTTCGCGGCCGAGAGCACCCGCGCGCTCCAGGGCTTCGGCAGCCAGAGGCCACCGAGCCCGACGGCCCGGCCCTTGTTGTAGTGGTACGCCGTGGAGACGAACACGGGGACGCGCGCGGTCTGCGGGTCTCGCTGGAGCTGCGCGAAGACCGCGAGGCCGTTGACGTCCGGCATCATCACGTCGAGCAGGACGAACCGGGGGTTCGTGCGACGCACCGTCTCCAGCGTCTCCTCCGCCCGGGAGACGAGCACCACGTCGTAGCCCTCTCGCTCCAGCAGCTTGCGCGCCATGGAGAGCTGGGCTGGCTCGTCGTCCACGACCACCACCGTCCCGAAGCCCCGCGCCTCCGTCGGCAGCGGCGCGGGGCAGCGACTCGTGAGCACCTTCCCTTGCCCGCCGACCGCCTGGTCGGTGGGCAGCTCTACCTGGAAGGTGCTCCCCTCGTGGAGCCGACTCGTCACGCTGATCCGACCGCCGTGCATCTCGACGAGCTGCCGACAGATCGCGAGGCCGAGCCCCGCCCCCCCGAACGCCCTCGTGTGGGAGCCGTCCACCTGATGGAAGCTCTCGAAGATGGCGTCGATCTGGTCCTCAGGGATCCCGATCCCATCGTCGGACACCGAGAAGACCACCCGGGGCGGCGCTTCTTCGCGCCGCGCCACGTCGACGCGGATCACTCCCCCCGGGTTGGTGAACTTGATCGCGTTGCCGATGAGATTCAAGAGGATCTGCTTGAGCTTCACCCGGTCGGCGACGAGCGTCACCGGCCTGGGGAGGGCTGCGTAGATGATGGTGCGGTCCACCCCTTGCCGGGCGCTCTCCAGCGTCGTCCGGATCTCCTCCAGCAACGGTCCCACATCCACGCTCGTGACGTTGAGCTCCACGCGCCCCGACTCGAGTCGGGACATGTCGAGGATGTCCTCGACGAGGGCCAGCAGGTGGTTGCCCTGCTGCTGCAGGAGCCCCAGGAACCGGAAGTGCTCATCCGGATCACCCGCGCAGACGCGCCGGCGCGCCGCGACGAGCGGCGCGCCGCACTCCGGGCACGCGGGGCTGCTCCCCTCCGCCGCGTCGTCCGATTGGAAGTCGCCCCCGCACGCCGCACAATGGAACACCTCGACCTCGGCGTAGTCGTCCAGCAGCGCGGTCGGCACGTTGACGATGGAGTTCAGCGGCGTCCGCAGCTCGTGGGACACCTTCGCCAGGAACTCCGCCTTGACGCGCACCGCTTCGTGGGCAGCGTCGAGCGCCTCCGAGAGCTCCCGGGTCCGATCCGCGACCATCTGATCGAGCAGTTCTCGCTCTCGCTCCAGGGCGCGGTAGGAACGCACCTGGCTGATCGCGGTGGCAGTCTGGCTCGCCAGGTTGGAGAAGGCCACGAGCATCTCGCCGTCCGCCGCAACCTCCGTCTGATACCGGGCCTGGGCGCGCGTGTTCCCGGCCGCGATGAAGCCCATGGGGCGGCCCGCCTTGCGCGGAAGCGCGAAGACGAAGTACTCGTCGAGCTGGAGCAGGTCGCCGAGCTCCCGCCCCGCCGTGCTCAGGTGCTCCCCCGAGTGGCACGCGAAGCCGGGGTCGGCCAGCGCGGCCGCCAGCGCGGGCTCCCGGCCCGTGAGGACGACGGCCTCGATCCCCCGCGCGGCGACCTCCTCGTAGTAACCGTCATAGGCGGCGACGCGATAGAGGACGGCGTCCCCGCTCGCCTCCTCGAGGAAGGCCACGCAGCGCTCGTAGTTGAACCCGTAGAGCCCGAATTCGACGACGGCGCGGAGAATCTTGTCCACGTCCAGCAGGGTGGTCAGCGTGCGCGCCAGCTCCGAGAGCCGGACGTAGACGCGTTGCTGCGCGCTGAGGTGGCCCTGCAGCGTATAGAGCTTGTTCTCGGCGGCCATGAGCCGCCTCACCTGCTGCCGGAGCCGCTCGTTCTCTACCCTCAGCCGCTCGCTGGAGCGCGCGTCCTCCGACGCCGAAGCAGCCTGCGTCGGGTCCTGGGGCGGCCGCGGGGCTGGGTCGGACATGGAGCGTCGGGGTCCGCCGAGATCGCCGCTAGACGATGGCGGTCATGACCAGGCTGTAGTTGTGGAAGCAGTTGACCCCCCCCACCGGGGCGAACTCTCCATAGGTGTAGCCCCCGAACCAGTGCTGCGCCCCCGGAGCGATTCCGTCCTGGACCGCCCGCAGGAGCGCCTGCTTCTCCTGGTCCTCGAAGATGACCTGACCGCGGCCGATGCACTCGATCTGAAGGAGGAAGCGCGGGCTCCGGGCGCCGAGGGTGGCCCGCATCTCCTCCGCGAGGCGCTCGTTGCCGCTCCCGATCTTGGCGTGGTCCCGCCGGGTCATGAAGAACCGGGTCCCCGGGGCGAGCTCCGTCGGCACGTAGACGCCGCCGCCCGATTCGTCCCGCATCGGCATGAAGCGGATGAGGTAGTCATCGTAGTGCTTCATGAACTCCGGCGCCTTGACGCCGATGGCGAGGTACACGTTGGTCTTCTTCCAGTCGCGGCCGCGCTCCTCCACGGTCAGGTACTCGTCGATCACGTCGAGCGCGCGACGACCGTCGATCTCGACGATGCGATTGCCGTCGCTCTTGGTGATGGTGAGCTCCTCCCCGATGGGGACGCACCCGTGGCGCGCCGCGGTCACCAGCTCGGCCCGACCCGAGATGAGCGTGCCGACGACCCCGTCGCTCACGACGCTGTCGTTGCAGTACTGGAAGGTCTGATGGAAGGACCAATCGTCGCTCGCCGTACCGCCCACCATGGGAACGTGGTGCTGGGAGGGGCACCCGTGCATCAGGCCGCGGAGGATGCCGTCGAAGTTCAACGTGAGCCCGTCGGCGAGGGTCACCAACAGCAGCGGGTCGGTCGCCTCCGCGAGCCCGATGGCCTTGCCGACCTCGCGCCCCACCGCGTCGGCGTCCTTGCTCATCCCGGTCGCGACGCCGTTGCGGAAGGAGATCTCGTCGGACTTCACCACACACACGGTGACGGCGAAGTTGGTTTCATGAACGGCCCCGGGCACGATGACCCCTTCCACCGAGCAGCCGCTGACCGGCGCCTTCCCCGACGCCTCGCGCACCGCCCGGAGCAGCGCCTCCTGCCGATACCCGATGCCACCGAACAGGAAGACGAAGTCCGGCCGATCGATCCCCGCCCGATCGAGGGCCTGCCGGACGGCGTCGCGCCCTGCCTGATCGGGGTTGCGGTGCTCGCTGAAACCTACGCCGGAGATCAGGGTCATGTTGGCTCCCTCTCGATGGGCGCGCTGCCCAGGCAAGCCGCGCCGAACGTATAAGGAGGGTATCGGCTCGCCTCGGGAATCGCAATGGCGACCCGAGCGTGGAGGGGGCATCCCGTCCGTCGACCCCGCGCCCCGATGACACCGCGCGTCGCCGGGCACCGACCCCGGACGCTGCGCACGTCGGCTGGGCGCGGGGGCCGCCCCGGAGGGCGCCGCCGCGCCCGCGGCAAGGCCCCGGTCCTCGCCGCGCGCCGTTGACTTCGGCGCCGGCATGGGCCACATATTGCCCGCCCTGAAGAAGGCGGTGGAGTCCGCCGACAACCGCTCCGCCGCGTGCGTGGCCGATGACTCCTGCGAGCCTCTGCCCCCAGGAGTCCCATGCAGCACCCGTACGCAATCGCCTGTCTCTGGTTCGGACTCGCGCTGGTCGCGACCTTCCTCGGAACCCGCCTGAAGATCTCCAACGCCCTGCTGGAGATCACGGTGGGTGTCATCGCCGGGGCGGCGGCGACCGCTTGGTTCGGCCCCGACGCGCTGGGCGCGAAGGAGCCCTGGCTGGTCTTCGTGGCGAGCACGGGGGCGGTGGTCCTCACCTTCCTCGCCGGCGCCGAGCTCGATCCGGCGGCCCTGCGCACCCGCTGGCGCGAGGTGCTGGGCGTCGGGCTGGTGAGCTTCGCCGCGCCCTTCCTGGGCTGCGCGGCCATCGCCCGCTTCGCGCTCGGCTGGGATCCGGCCGCGAGCTGGCTCGCCGGCATCGCCCTCTCCACGACCTCGATGGCCGTCGTCTATGCGGGGATGCTGGAGACGGGGTTGAACCGGACCGAGTTCGGCAAGGGGGTCCTCGGCGCCTGCTTCGTGACCGACCTCGGCACCGTCGTCGCCCTCGGGCTGCTGTTCGCGCCGTTCACCTGGAGGACCGCGGTCTTCGTCGCGGTGTGCGCCCTCGCGTTCGCCCTGCTGCCCCGCGTCACCCCGCGCCTGGTGAACCACTATGCCAACCGCACCGCGGCGTTCCGCACCAAGTGGGTGCTCTTCATCCTCTTCGGGCTCGGTGCGCTGGCGCTCTGGGCCGGGAGCGAGGCCGTGCTCCCGGCGTACATCGCCGGCATGCTCCTGTCCCGCGACTTCGCGCAGGATCACCAGTTCATCCGGCGGCTCCGCACCCTCACCATCGGCTTCCTCAGCCCGTTCTACTTCCTGCGCGCCGGGTCGCTGGTTTCGGTCCCGGCGCTGGCGGCCGCGCCGCTCGTCTTCCTCGCGCTCTTCGGCGCCAAGCTCGGCACCAAGGTGTTCGGCCTGCTCCCCGTGGTCGCCGCGTTCCGGCAGGAACCGAGGGAGCGCTGGTACTACACGCTGCTGATGTCGACGGGCCTGACCTTCGGGACCATCTCCGCGCTCTTCGGCCTGTCCCACGGCATCGTCACCCAGGACCAGTACTCGCACCTGGTGGCCGTGGTCATCGGCTCGGCCGTCGCCCCGACGCTCCTGGCCGGCGCGCTGTTCTTCCCCCGGCACCTCTTGACGCCCGCGGTCCACGCGGAGCTCGCCCGTGATCAGGAGGCGGTGAGCGAGCGACGCCGCACCGAGCCCCCCGCCCCCCTCGAGGAGGGGTGACGCTGCGGCGCGACCGATCGAGGTCCGGTTCACGGCTCCGCGACGGACGTGATCTCGCACCGGCCCCCCCACCAGGTACCGCGTTCAGGTTGTCCTGGCTCGGGCCCGGAGAGACGAGGTCGACCGGCGTCTCGGCTCGACCGCGGCCAGCGCGAGCTCTGACACGCGCGGGCTACCGGGGGCGGCGCTCGAGCTCGGTCAGGCGGCGCTCGAGCTCGAGGCGGGCGGCGCGCTCGCGCTCCTTCTCCGCGCGCTCGCGCTCCTTCTCCGCCCGCTGGTGCTCCT
>CAYVRP010000003.1:0-19898 GCA_964454025.1 uncultured Polyangiaceae bacterium
GAGTGGCCACACCGCGCAGTTGGCACGCGGCGGTCTGGACCGGGACGGAGATGATGGTCTTCGGTGGCCAGGACCCGGAGTATCGCCCGCTCGCTGCACTAGAGGCTTACGACCCCGGCACCGATACCTGGCGGAGCCTGCCCGCGGAGGGGGCGCCCTCGCCACGCCTCTTCCCTCGGGCCTTCTGGACCGGGGAGGCTCTCCTCGTGTGGGGCGGAACGGTGATCAGCGACTCCGAGGGGGTGGTGAGGCTCACCGATGGGGCCGCGTTCGATCTTGGGGTGGGAACGTGGAGCCCGCTCCCTCCCTCGGGGCTTGCCGCAAACTGGTACGAAGGGGTCTGGACCGGGACGGAGATGATCCTGTGGAGTGGGGCGGCGGGGGCGGCCTACAGCCCCACGACGGCGAGCTGGCGCACTATCTCGACGCGTGACGCTCCACCCTCGGACGGTCCCGCAGTCTGGACAGGCACGCAGATGATCGTCTGGGGCGGGACCGACACCCCCGGCGGAGCCTACGATCCACTGACGGACCGCTGGGTCACCCTCACGACACGAGGAGAGCCGGCGCTCCGGAGGGACCATCAGGTCCACTGGATCGGGTACGGCATGCTCGTCTTCGGGGGCCTCAATCCGTTCATGGAGTTCACGACCGTCGCCGCCCCCCCGGATTGCATCTTCACGTTTTAACGGGGGAGCGGGACCGTTGCGGCGTGCGCCGTGTGCGCAGCGGCCCGCCGCGCCGGGCGATCTCCGCCTCGACCACGGCGCGTGAGCAAAGCGAGCGGGTCCCCCCGCGAGGCGCGTCGTCGGAGGTCACCGCTCCGGGTCAACGCCCGGCGGATTTCCCGGCTCCCAGGCTCAGGGCGATTCGGGGCTGGAGCTGCCACGGCCTGAGGACCGGGCGGAGCTCCCCGGCGATCTCGTAGCCGATCTCAGGCACCCGCGGCACGACCTCGAAGCCGACGGCGAGCGCCAGCTCGGTGGCCCCGACGAGGCGGACCCCGACCCTGGACTCGGGTCCGAACAGGGGCGACACGATCGTGCGCGCCCCGGTCGGATCCATTCCCTCGGCGCCCGGCTCCGTGGTCCGCCGGTAGGCGACGACCCCGAGCCGCAGCCCCGGCTCCCAGGCGAGGCGCCCGGTCGCGCGGATCCGGACGCCGCCGCGCAGCGCGAGCGAGGGGCGCAGCAGCCGGATCGTCGCCAGCTCGTCCGTGGCCCGGACCGGCAGCGTTGGCGTAACGGAGAGCTCGAACCCGGCGCGCGCGCTCTCCACGCCGAGCCCGAGCTCGGGCCCCTGATGGCCGAACGGCGCGACGCCGTCGAGGCTCGTGGCCCAGCCGAGCGCGGCGTGCAAGGTGGGCGCGCGGGCTGCGGCCGGCGCGGGCCGCGCCGGCGCGGTCGCCGTCGCTACCGGCGGGGCCTCGGCGTTCGGCTCACGGACGACGGGCTCCCCGATCGGGGCGCCCTCCGCCAGCGCGCGCAGCGCCTCGCGGAGCACCAGCGCCGCGGTCTCGAGCGTCGCGGAGCTGACGTCGCCGTCGGAGACCGGGCGTCCATCCCCGAGCTCGCGCACGAGCAAGCGGTGTCCCTCAGTGGCCACCAGGTGGAGCGTGAGGCGATCGGCGCCCGGCCGGGGCCGCGTGCACCAGGCGACTCCGGCGGCCCCGGTTTCGCGAGCGATGCGCTCCGCCTCCGCCACGGCGATCGTCTCGGAGGGCGGCAGCGACGCGCGCGGCACGATCTGGAGCGACACCGGCAGATCGCTCGTCTGCCCGGCGACCCGCTCGGCGAAGCCCGCGTCGGCGACGGCGTCGAGCCAGAGCACGACCCGGACCGTCGCCACCGGCTCGGTCGCGGGCGCCTTCGCGGCGGCCTCGCCGGCAGGGGCACCCGGCTCGGCCAGGGCTGCCCCATCCCCGCCCCAGACCACCCACCCCAGAAGCAGCGCTAAGGAGAGGGGTCGGTGGCGATCCATGATCCCGTTCCAGCGTACCCCAGCCTGCCCCTCCCCGGGGCGCGGGTGCTCCGTTGGGCGCGGCACCGGCGCCACCGCTCGGTGAGAATCCTTCACCCGATCCGACCCGGTCCGCTCTCTATCGGTGCAAGCTGGAGAGGATGGGGCGCATGGGTGGCAGGCGGCTCGGTGGCGGCAGGTTGGCGGTCCTGGGGGCCGCGGTGCTCGGGCTCGGGGTGGCCTGCGGCGAGCCTGAGGACTCCGAGGACGGAGCGACGGCTGCTGAAGCGACTGGCGGCGCGACGGGCGGCAGCGCGACGGGCGGCAGCGCGACGGGTGGCCGCGCGACGGGTGGAGCAAACCTCGCGGGTGCGGCGACCGGCGGCCTGGCAACCGGCGGTGCCCACTCCGGCGGCGGACCGAGCACGGACGGCGGCGGCGCGGCGACCGGCGGTGCCGGCCCCGGTGGCAGACCGAGCACGGGCGGCGGTGGCGCGGCGACCGGCGGTGCGGACACGGGGGGCGTCGAGTCGACGGGCGGGAGCGAGACGGGCGGGGGCGCGGGCACCTCGCTGAGCGGCGGCGCGGCGACGGGGGGCGTCGAGTCGACGGGCGGCGGCGCCGCGGGCGGGAGCGAGACGGGCGGCAGCGAGACGGGCGGCCGGGAGACGGGCGGCAGCGAGATGGGGGGTGAACCGGGCGGCGGCGCCGCGGGCTCACCGAGCGGAGGCTCGGACATCCTCGAACCCGAACGCGGGGCCCTGCTCGGGCTCTACTACGGGGACGAGAGCATCGACGCCACCAGCGCCAAGCTCGGGCGCCCCTTGCCGCTGCACCTGACCTACTACGACTTCGACGACGACTGGACGCGGGGACCGACCCGCGACGATCTCGACGCCGGGCGGATCCCGTTCGTGAACTGGGAGGTGTTCAGCGCGTCCCTCGCGGACATCGTCGCCGGCGACTACGACGCGATGCTCGCCACCCGCGCCGCCGACGCGCGCGATCTCGGCGCGAAGTTCTTCGTCGACTTCGGCGCCGAGATGAACGGCGACTGGTCGCCCTGGGGCGGCGCCCAGAACGGCGGCAGCGCGGACCTGTACCTCGCCGCCTACCGCCACGTGCACGACGCCATGGTCGAGGGCGGGGCCACCAACCTCGTCTGGGCCTGGTGTCCCAACGTCACCGACGAGCCGCGCGAGGCGTGGAACGCGGCCCTGAACTACTACCCCGGCGACGACTACGTCGACTGGACCTGCGTCGACGGCTACAACTGGGGCACGACGAACGGCGGCGGGTGGCAGTCGTTCGTGGAGGTCTTCGAGGACATCTACCCGCTGCTCGCCGGCAAGGGCAAGCCGATCGTGATCGGCGAGATGGCGTCGACCGAGCTCGGCGGGGACAAGGGCGCCTGGATCGACGGCATCGTCCCCGCCCTGCAGGGCGAGTTCCCCCTCATCAAGGCCCTGCTCTGGTTCGACGTGGACAAGGAGACGGACTGGCGCATCAGCTCCTCCTCCGCCTCCGAGGCCGCGTTCGTGAGGATGGCGAACGATCCGTACTTCAACCCGTGAACCGGGCGCGGCTGGCCCCGTCCGGACGGGCGCCGATCGGCGCGGGCGCGCTCGTCCTCGAGGTCGAGCGGGGGACGAGGCGCCACCCGCTCGCGCGCCTGGTACGCTGGGCGCCGATGTCCGCCTCGACGCACCGCCGGACCCTGCCGACCACGACCAGCCTCGCGCTGCTCGCCTGCGCGCCCGCCGCGCCCCCGCCCCCGGCGGCCCCGCCCCCCCCGCCCGTCACGCTCGTCGACTCGCCGCTGCTCGTGGAGCCCGAGCCCACCGAGGCGCCGGTGGCCGAGGTCCCGGCCGCCGGCGCGGGCGAGTTCGACGTGAGCGGCTTCGTGGCGCCGCGGGCGCCCAGCGGGGAGCGGACCCCGCCGGTGCAGATCGTGCAGCTCGGCGTGACGCTCCAGCCGAAGTGGCCGGCGCGGGTCGGCAAGACGACGTTCCGGCCCACGATGGCGCTCGCCGGCGACACCCTCGTCATCGGGACCCACGGCTCCACGCTCGACGGCCTGAACGAGCCGACCGATGGCGTGATCCTGCTCGCAGCGGCGACGGGCCAGCGGCGGCGGCTGATCCGGACGCCGGGCAGCGGCGATCTCGACGTCGGCGGGGTCGCCGTCGATGGCGATCGGATCTACTTCTCCGCGGACAACGCGCAGGTGGTCGCCGCCGATCTCGAGGGCAAGATCCGCTGGCGCTCGGCGGCCAAGGGCAAGGTGCGGCCGGCGCCCGCGCTCGCGGAGCTCGACGGCGACGGCCAGGTCGACGTCGTCGTCGGCGACGAGTCGGGCGTGCTGCGCGCGCTCGACGGGCAGACCGGCGCGCCGCTCTGGACTGCGACCACCGGCCCCAACGAGTACGGGGCGCGGGGGTTCATCGCGGCGGCGGCCATCGCCGATCTCGACGGCGACGGCCAGGACGACGTGGTGGCGGGCGCCCGCGACGGCGTGCTCGCGGCCCGCCGCGGCCGTGACGGGTTCGTCCTGTGGCAGGTCGTGCACGACTCCGGGATGCACGCCTCGCCGGTGATCGCGGACTTCGATCACGACGGCCGGCCCGAGGTGCTCGCCGCCTGGTCCTACGGCGACGTCGCCGTCCACGACGGCGCGAGCGGGCACCTCCGCTGGGGCACGGTCCTGCAGCAGGACGACGGCGGCATCGAGGGCCTGTTCGGGACCCCCACGCCGCTGTCGGGCCAGCCTGGCGTGCTCGTCGCCCCCACGGCCTGGTGGGGCGAGGGGCAGGACGGCCTGCTCGGGGTCGGGGCGAGCCGCCTCGCGTTCCGGGCCGTCGAGGGGCGGGTGTCGTCCTCGGCGGTGGTCACCGATCTCGGCGACGACGGGACCCTCGAGGCCATCGCCGGCACCGAGCGCGGCGACCTCGTGGCCCTGCGCGCCGACGGCGGGTACGCCCGCCTCGCCCAGCTCCGGGGCGGGATCGAGGCCCCCGCCCTGCTCGCCGACGTCGACGGGGACGGCACCTTCGAGCTCCTGGTCGCCTCCAACGACGGCCTGCTCACCTGCTTCACCACCGGCTCCCGCGCCCGCCCCGCCATCCCGCGCTTCCGCGGCGAGAGCGCCCACAACCGCGGCGACCTCGGCCGAGTCTCGCTCGGCTGGAGCGCGGCGGCGGCGCGCGGTCAGGGCTCGGCGCGCGCCGCGGGCGGCGTCCGCCTCGACTACCTGAACTGCTGCAGCGCGCTCCAGGTCGCGGCCGCGAGCGCGCCCGCGCCCGAGAACCGGGCCCTGCTCGAGGCCGCAGCGCGGTGCCTCTCGTTCGCCGCGGCCGCCAAGCCGCGCGAGGCGGCGCTCGGCGAGATCACGGGGGCGCTGCCCGGCGCGATCGCACCGGACGCGTGCCGCTAGCTCCGCCGGCAGCGCCCTGCGCCTGGCCTCGGTTCGGGCCATCGGGTAGCCTGCGCCCGGTGGCCCCGCCGAGGTACGCACCGCCGCGATGCGCCGCTGTCGCGGCGACGCGGCTCGGGGCGCTCGGTGCGGCGGCGCTCGCGCTCGGCTGCGGGGGGCGGACCCTCGCGGAGCCCGGGCCCGTGCACGAGGGCAAGGGCCAGTACGAGCTGTGGATCGAGGGCGTGAGCGACGACTGCACGCCGCCGCTCGTCACCGGCACGGTGGGCCCGGTGCTGGTCTGGGTCGCGACCGGGCGCGGCGAGGACGGGACCGAGCGCGGGGCCAACGTCCCCATCTTCGACGTGACCCTGGCGCCGATCTCGGCTGCGTCTCGCGCGGACGTGTCGCTCGACGACCCGATCGAGTACGAGGTGCCCGCCTCGAGCGGCTGCCCCGGCGCGCGGCTGCGCACGCGGATGACCCCGCGCTTCGCCAACGGCGAGCGCATCGACCTCGAGATCGAGCGCATCCTCACCGACGCCGCCGACTGCGACGACCCGCTCGCGCCCCAGGGCGCCTGCACCTCGCGCCGGATCTTCCACTTTCGCTGGCTCCGCGCCTGCCGCGGCGAGGGCGGGACGTCGGACTGCTGAGGCGGGGCCGAGGCGTTCCTGCGCCCCAGCTCGCCGCGCCCAACGTGCGCATCCCGGCGCCAGAGTCCTGGGTCGCCGCCAAGGGGACCAGCAGCCCTTCGTGAAGGGGAGCGGCCCCGTGCAGGCGGTCTAGGCGCAGTCCTGGGACTCGTCCGGCCCGTGGTGAGTTCCCGCACGGCAATCGTGCGGCTCCACGCCGAGCAGGGGATCCGGGACCGGGATCGCCGTCACCGGGGCGTGCAGGGCACTCCCGATGAGCGCGGCGACGAGGTAGGCACTCGCGCGCAGCGCGCCGTCGAGCGGGAGCAGGCCGGGCCGCGCGGCATCCTCACCGCCCCTCGACGCGGCGGGGGCCCGGCACGCGGCCCAGCACCGACCAGTCGACGACGAGTGCGGTCAGCGCACCGCCGATGGCGCCGACCGCCGCCGCGGGGAGCCGCCCGTCCTCGTCGCGCGCCAAGCCCACGGTGAGCCCGGCTCCCGCCGCCACGGCGCCCACCCGGAGCAGATCGCTCTCCAGGACTCGCCGCGGCTGCCGGTGCAGGGCGTGGAGCGTCGGCCCGGCGGTGAGATGCCCGGCGATCGAGAGCACGGCCGGGAGCACGAGGTACTCGGCGTCACCCGGGGGCGCGGGATCGACCACGGCCACCCCATCGTCACCAGATCGGCGGCGAGGATCTGCGCCCCGTAGTGGGCTGGTGGCGGCTGACCCCGGGCCTCGGCCGGGATCTGGTTCGGGGTGGGGACCGGCTCGACCGGCTCCAGCGCCGTGCGCACGGTCGCTCGCCAATGCTCGCGCACCGGGTCGGGCTCTGCGCGCGCGAGCCGCGCGAGGCACAGGCCGGCCAGGACCCCCGCCAGCACCCATCCCAGACCGATCCCGCGCGCCACCGCGCGGTACGGAGCAAGCGCCGTGCCCGGCGCTGTGGAGCGCGGGGGTCCGAGCCCGGCCGGCGCCGGCGCTCATGGCGCTCGCGCCGCGTCGCGGCGCTGTCGATTCTCGATCTTGCGCGCGAGCTGGCAGCCTGCTTGCACGCCGAGGGAGCAGGCGCGCCGCGCGTCGGCCAGCGCCGGGGAGAGGCCGGCGCGCAGGTGGGTGTGGGTCCCCGCGCGCTCCAGGAAGGCTCGGCCGTCCTGCGGGTGACGCGCGAGGTACTGCGTCCACTGCTCGATGATCTCCGCGAAGCGGCCCCGCTCGGCGAGCACCTGGTCGAGCGCGCGATACGCCTCGAAGGAGTCCTCCTGCGCGGCGCGGGCGCGGGCGGCCTCCACCTGCTCCGGGGCGCGCCCGGGCGGGTTGGCCGCCAGGAGCGCGCGGGCCTTCAGGGCGCGCTCGCACTTCGGATCGACGGCGAGCGCGCGCTCGATCCATTGCTCGGCCTCGAGCGGGCGCCCCTCGCCCAGCAGCTCCTCGCCGCGGAACGAGATCACCTCCGCCATCCAGGGCTGGTGCCGGCGGTTCTTCGCGGGCCCGAGCTCGACCGCGCGCACCAGATCGCGAGCGGCCTCCTCGCGCCGACCGAGCTCGTAGCGGAGGGAGCCCCTCGCGTAGTGGAGCCGGGCGTTCAGCGGCCAGAGCTCGAGCGCGCGATCGAGATCCGCGAGCGCCCCGGCGCGATCCCCGGCATCGCGGCGCAGCTCCGCGCGCGCGAAGAGGAAGTCCCCGCTCTCGCCGTGGGTGAGCGCCCGCTCGATGGCGGCGAGGGCCCCGGCCGGGTCCTTGGCCGCGATCGCGTCGTAGTGGTGCATGAGCTCGACGTCGCCGGGCAACCAGGCGAAGCGCCGGTTCTGGGCGAGGTCGCGGAGGCCGGAGGCGGCGATCTCCTGCATCTGGGCCTCGCTCCCGCCCCACCGCGGCGAGACGCGCCAGATCATGCACCGCCGGACCTCGTAGGATCGCGGCAGCGCGGCGAGGGCGCGCCGGTACACCTCGGAGGTGTCTCCGACGTGGTCGCCGATCACCTCGAGGTGGGCCCCGTACGCCCGCGGGTTGCGGGCGAGCGCCCGGTCGCAGAGCCCCTGCACGCGTTCGCGGTGGCGATCCCAGGCGGCGAGGTGCTCGCGCGAGGTGTCGCGGAGCCACTCCCCGCCTCTCGCCTGCCAGGCGAGCGCGCCCTCGTAGGCGCAGCGGGCCGCGTGCGGCGCGAACGACTCCCGGTGGGCGGCGACCCAGGCGTCGAGCGGCACCTCCAGCGCCGGGTCGGGGTAGGCGAAGGCGCCGACGGCGCCGAGGGCCCAGTTCTCGCGCGTCGGGTCCTGCTCCGCGTCGGCCTGCAGCCGCTCCACGATCACCGTGAGCTCCGCGAAGCGCCGGGCGTGGAGCAGCGCGCGGAGCGGGAGCGGGTCGACCGCGCGGTAGGGGTAGCCCGTCGCGTCTTCACCCGCCTTGCCCACGAAGGAGAGCCCCTCGCCGGCTCGGGGCGCCGGCGCGAGCAGCACGGTCCGGTGGGAGCCGAAGGCGGACGGCAGCACCCGGCGCGCCGGAGCGGCGCGACCGCCGAGCACCGAGCGCGCAGGTCCGGCGAGGGCCCGCCACGCGATGACCGTCGCCGTCCCCGCGAGCGCGATCAGCAGCACCCCCGCCGAAACCACGAGCACCCACGCCGTCCCCCGCCGCATGCGTGAAATGGAATCACGCACCACGGACCCTGGCAACGGGGAGAGGCCGGCGCGCCCCCTACTGCGGGCAATGTTGCCGCGCCACGAAGAGCTGCCAGCAGTAGCTCTCGCAGCTGCCGGCGTAGAACGACGGGTCGATGCCGAAGTCGTGCGCTGTCCGGTAACGCGAGCAGTACCCCTCGGTGCTCACGCTCTCGCCGTAGTTCACGACGCCGGCGTCGTTCACCTGCACCTCCTGACAGGTCGTCACGGCGGCGAGCGCCCTCAGCGCCAGGCGGTGCTCCTTCCGGCACCGGGCGCAGGGCCTGAGCGCGGCGGGCAAGTCCGGCAGCGAACGCCCCGAGGTGTACCCCTCGGCGCCGCCCTCGAGGACGAAGGGGGTCCCGTCAGGGTTCACGTGCGATAGACACCGCGAGCAGCCGGGCTCGGCGGGATCCGCGCAGGAGGCGCTGGCCGGGGCAGGGCGATCCGATGACGGCGGGGGACCCGGCGGGGAGCACCGTGGCTTGGTGAGCGAGACGCCGACCGCGACTCCGCCGATCATGAGCACGGCCGCGAGCCACGCGGCGGGTCTCCGCGATGCTCGCGTCGCCGAACGCTGCGGTGCTGGTGACGACATCTCGCCCTCGCCGTCGCAGCCTACACCGGAAGCCGCCCGGTTCGCGGGCGGTTCCGGCAATGAACGAGGAACGCCCGGCGCAGACTTCGCCGCTCAACCCAGGGAGCCGTAGTGGCCGCGCACTCGATCCACGCGACCGAGCTGCGGTGTAGCGCAGCCGGCCCTGCCGGGACCCTTGGGGCGCGGGCGCTGCCGAGGGTGGGCGATGGATACCAGCCAGCGCCGGCATCGCGACGCCTGTAGCGGGCGTGCCACAGTGGGTCGCTCGCCCGTGCACCGGGTGCGACAGAGCAGGGGGCTCGCGAGAACACGGCCGCGCGGGGTCCTCCGCGGTGCCCTGCCAAGAGTCGCGCCCGTGGCACGCGGCATGGCCGTTGCACGGTGGACCTCCGGTGCGCTGGTTTCACTCGGGCCTGCTCCTCCTCGGCGTCCTTTCGGGCCCGCGCGTCGCGCTGGCGCAGCCCGCGGTCGAGGGCGGTTCGACGCCGCGCTTCGCCGTGGTCCTGCGCTCGGACGAGCCGAGGCTCTGGATCGAGATCACCCCCGACGCCGAGGGCGTGAAGCCGGTCGCGACCTGCTTCGCACCGTGCCGTGTCCTCCTGGCCCCGGGCGACTACCGGGTGCAAGTCGAAGGCTACGATCCCGACCTCGAGGGATCGTGGAGCCTGCTCTCGGTGAGCGGCGACGCGGAGCTTCGGATCCGGACCCCGCGGCGCCACCTGCGGCGACTCGGGGCCGGAGTGGGTACGACGGGCATCGTCGCCCTGGCGGAAGGGACCGGCCTCATGACGGTTGGCCTCTTCGCGACGGCGCTAATTCACGACGAGACGTGCAGCGACGAGTACGACTACTCCCTCTCCTGTCGCGAGGGACGCTTCTCGGACTGGGTTTCCCCCCTCGTACCCGTCGGCGTCGGGATCATGGGCGCCGGCGCGGCCCTCACCGTGACGGGGTGGCACACCTTCGTCCGCAACACGGGGCCGCGGTTCCGCGCGCCCTCGCGCCCCCACGTCCGCGCCATCACGGCGACCTGGCGCGTCACCCCCGCCCGCGTCGGCGACGGGATCGGCCTGGCAGCGGGCCTGCGATTCTAGGCGGCCAGCCGCCGATGAACGGGCGGCGCGCGACCGCTCGAGCCCGCGATCGAGGTCGGGCGTGCTTCTTCGGTTGCGCGTCCCGCACCGCCCGTGCCCCGTGTGCCGACGAGGCACTCGAGAGAGCCTCATGCACTCGGTCGGTTCCCAGGTCGGCCCGGCGCCGCGACGGCCGGCGGGTCCGGTCAAGCCGCAGGTCGGCGTGTCCCCAGCAACGCTTCTCCCGTTCCAGACGGCCGTCCCCGTGTCCCAGACGGCCGTTCTCCTCTCCCAGACGGCTACCCGTTCGACCGGCTCGGATTGCTCGACGGTATTCCGGTGCTGGCAATCCACGCGGACGCTGAGCGTCTCGCCGAGGGCTTCATTTCCGCGGCAGCCCTGCCCGCGAAGGCCGCCCTCGACGCGGTTCACATCGCCCTTGCCACCGTCCACGGCACGGACTTCCTCGTGACCTGGAACTGCACGCACATCGCGAACGCCATCATCCGCCCGCGACGCGAGGTCCTGTGCTGGAGGTCGGGCTACCGCCCTCCTGTCATCTGCACCCCGTTCGAATTGCTCGACGAGGAGGACGCATGATCCGTGATCCGATTGTCGACGAGGTGCGCGCGATCCGCGAGGGCATCGCACGCGAGCACGGCTGCGACCTCGGTGCCAGCTTCCGAATGCTGCGTGGGGTCGAGGCGGAGTCCGGTCGTCAACACGTCTCGCCACCGCCGCCGAGCGTCGAGCCCCTGCCGGAGGCCGCCCAGCGACACGTCGATGCCGACGACACGCTCGCTTGGCTCAGGTCTCGCCGCTGAGCGCGAACGTCGCGACACAGGGCCGACAATCGGTTTCGAGGCTCGCCGCCGACCGCTCCCGGTAGCGCCCCGGCGTTCCGATCCTGCCTGAGCACCGGCCCTCGGCGCCCCGCCATGGACTCGCATCGCACCAGGGGGAGCGAAGTCCGGGGATCCTATCTGCGCCCCGTTTCTTGACCGGAGAGAGGGGGCACTCCACCCTGTGTCGACGGCGGCGAGGAGCAGGCAGACCATGTCGGAATATCGACGCATCATTCGCTTGGGCACGTTCGTCGCGAGCGCGCTCGTGGCGGCGTCCTGCGGCGACGACGGAGACTGCTCGACCGAGATCGAGCGCGCTCGTCAGTTCCTGGCTGCCCATCGCGAGTGCACCGGCGATGAGGACTGCACCGTCGTCTCGACCGGGTGCCACACCTACGCCAACGGGATCTGCGGCCAGGCCCCGCTGAACCGCGAGGCGGCTGCCAGCGACGAGTGGCGTGAGCTCGCAGCGAGCCTCGACGAGTGCCTCGAGTCGTGCCCCATGTGCGCCGCGGCGCTCGTGATCCAGTGCCGTGGGGGCCTCTGCGGCGACGAGCCCTGAGCCGCCGCGGCGACGAAATCCCCGCGATGCGGGCCGGCGCCCGCCCGAAGCAGGAGGGAATGGAAATGAAGCCGAATCGGGAACCGTCGACGAAGTGGCACGTCGTGGTGGTGATCACCTGCACCGTGCTCGTCGGGTGCGGAGGGGAGGCCGACGAGGGTGGCGACGTGGTGCCTGCCGGGTGCACCGAGTCGCCGATGTCCATAGTCCCGTATGCCACCGCCCAAGAGCTCGAGTCGCTCCTGGTGCGGTGCTGGCAGCGCTGCGGTGACCCGCAGATCGCCGGCGAGGAGGTGGGGGTCGAGTTCACCGCGGACGGGCGCTACTACGCGCGCGCGCGCGACCGCGGGGGCGAGGTGACGCGCGGGCCGGGGATCGACTACGGGGGGACGTGGTCCTACGGTCCGCCCGGTTCGGTCGAGCCGGGCCTCAACCTCGTGTCGGAGGACGGGTACCTCTTGCTCGACGCCATGATCACCTCTCCACCGATCATCACCGACGACCCCCGACAGCTCAGGATCCTGTTCACGCCGGTGCTCGGCAAGTACGTCCCGCTCGAGCCGTAGCGGGCGGTGCTGCTCACGCGGGCCGCCCGTGGCGGCGAGCACCAGCGCCCGAGGGGCCGCGCTCGCGAGGACGCGGTGGACCGCCTCGGCTGTGAGGCCGCGGAATTCGGCGACGGAGACCCGTGCCGCTCTCGTTGGCAGCTCGGTGAGGAACCTCCCGGAGCGACGTCTGCCGACCGCGCCCTCGCCACCGCGCCGCAGCGACAGCATCGCCCGGATGAGTGCGTCGTGGGCGCCGTCCTCGTCGCCGACATCCAGGCTCAGACCGGCGCTGACCGGACGGCGTGGGGGCATCTCGCGGTGGCGCCGGGCGTCCCGCGAGGATCGGTTCACCTTCATCCGGGGTCCTCGGCGCCCCACCTCGCGTTCGGCACAAGAACCGAGGGGGCGCGCGGGAGCCGGTGGAGCGCATCATTCGGGCGATCGAACGGGCCTTCGCCGGCGTTCGCCGGGGAGCCATCACCCTGCACGAGGCGGAGGTGCTCGACTCGTACGGTACCGAGGCCGAGCGACGACGCGCTCGAGCCCTCGACCCCGAGGCCGACTGGCGCGAGGTTCGAGCCTCCTCGATCGAGGCGTGCCCAGCGGCGCTGTCGTTTCTCGACCCGGAGCGCCGGCGCTGGTACCTGCCGGCGTGCCTGCGCCCCGGGGCGCAGGCTTCTCACCGAGCCCCGTAGCGGTGCGATCGACCACGCGATCCACGCGCTCGACCCGGGAGCTGACCCGACCCTGGCAGACCACAAGCCGGAACGATTCCGGACCTTGAACGCCGAGCAAGCGCGCGCGGTCCAGAGGTCGCTCGTCTTCGCCAGCGAGAACGACGATTCCTGGGACGGCCAGGTGGCCCGGCACGCACTCGAGGCGTACTGATCGCACGCGGCCAAGAGCCTGCCCTGGCGCCGGCGCGGCTGCACGCCCGACGGCCCCGCCGCCAGGGATCCCACGCCTTCGCCGTCTCACGGTCCCTTCACTCCACGACCAGGGAAACCCGTCGGGTGCGATCGGCGGTCATCACGGCGCCGATCGCGGTGACGTCGATCGGGAAGCCCCCCGCCTCGAGGGTCGTCGTGCGCGCGGTGTAGAGGGTGCGCTCCGTGCCGCTCGCCAGCGTCGTCAGCTCCGATCTCGACAGGGTCAGCGTCCCGGCCTCCGAGGGGGCCAGAGTGGCGTACGAGGTTCCCCCCTCCGCGGGCTCCGTCTGCACGAGCAGCTCGACGCCCGGTTCGCCCCGATCCCACTCGAGCACCACGTCGGCGCTCCGCGACACGGTGACGACGCTCTCGCCGTCGGCCGGGCTCGGGGCCGTGAGCAGCAGCAGGAGCGGGTAGGTGACCACGGTGGTGAAGGCGGGGATCTCGCTCCCGGCGGCCGACACCGTCACCTGCTCGCCGCCGCTCAGCGTGCCGGTCACCTCCGCCGTGCCGTAGTCGCCGGTGCCCTGGTCCGCGAGGGTGATCGCGAAGCCAGCGGGATCGGCCGTGATGGTGATGTCCCCGGCGCCGGGGTTGTCCGCGGCGCTAAAGTCCCAGAAGAGCGCGTTCGCGAACGAGCGCATCATGCCCGGGTCGGGGTAGTGGTACATCGTGCCGAACTGGACCAACCCGCCGCGGGTTTCGGCCTCTGCGCCGGCACCGCCGCCTGACGCCTCGCCGCCAGCGGCACCGCCACCGGTGCCGCCCGCCGCGCTGCCTCCGGTCCCGCCCTCGGCGCTGCCGCCGGTGGCGGCGCCGCCGCTCGCCGGGGAGCCGCCGCTGCCGGGGCCGGCGGTTCGGGGCCCGTCGTCGTCCTTGCCGCCGCAGGCGACCGCAACCAGCGAGAGAATCAACCCCACACCCTTTGCGAGCGCGCTCGTTCTCATGTCCCATCCTTACCGCCGCCGACTCCGCACCCCGTGACCGGCGATTACCGCGCGGAGTCGCCAGGCGAACCACGTACCACCCTGATCGACGACGCTACCTCGGCTCGTGATCGCCGCCGAGGGTGATCGCCGTGTCATGGGCGCGCAGCGCGGTGACCACCGGAGGCCAACCTGCCGCGCTGCCAACGGCACGAGGCCGCGTCGGCCGACAAGCGCCGCGTGACGTCGCGGCCACTGGCGCGGTGTGACCGCGAGATCACGCCGCCGCCCGCGGAGCCACCGAGACGGACCGATTGCGGCACGACCACCGCCTGGCGCACGTTCTGCCCCTGAGCGCGCCAGGCGGGAGGACGTGCATGACGACCAGAGTGAGCTGGTCGGGTTGGCTCGGGGTGTTCACGATCTGCGCTGCGATCGCGGCCTGCGGCGAGGGATCGACGACCACGAACACCGTGGAAGGCGACGGTGGTGCCGGAACCGGAGGGAGCGCGAGCGGTGGCGCGGGCACCGGCGGCAGCGGCACCGACGGCGCGTCGTCGAGCGCGATCTGCGAGGAGTACTGGGGGAATGCGGTCGCGCGGCGCCGACGGCGGCGCCGCGACGGGCGGGGGGCCGATCCCGGCGGACTGCCCCGAACAGGTGCCGGTCGATGACACCGCCGGCTCCTTCGACGGCGGCAAGTGCCCTAGGTCATCGCGGACCAGGGCGGCTGCGAGGAAACCGCCGACGCGACCTGCTTCGACGGCGGCGGGACGCGCCCACGATGGGATGCCGGCACCCCCAAGGAGCAGGTGCACCGGATCGCGCGGGATCCGCTGCCGCCGCCGCCTTCCCTCGACACGGCGCTGCCGGGCGCGTTGGCGGGTCGTCCGTCCGGAGCCTCGCCCGGCGCCCCGGCGAGCGGCGTCGCGACGTCCGGTACCAGGTGGCTGCGCTCGAGGCGGCCTTCGGGCGCCAGCGCCCGGTGCCGGCGCACCCCCGCCTCACGGGGGAAGGCGCGGTCGCAAGAACGGGTTCGCGCACCGCGTCGCCCCACGGGTCGTCGTCGGCACCGCGTCCGACGGCGTCCGCGGCCTGGCCACCGGTGACGGTACCACCGTCGACGCCGCGCGGACGGACACTGCCCGCGCCCGCCGAGCGTGGTATGGGCGCCTGCCCGCGCCCGCCGCCGGCGCGGCGCCCCGATCCGAGGTCACTCGAGGCAACCCATGCGAAGGTCGTGGTGGAAGGAAGCCATCGTCTATCAGATCTACCCCCGGAGCTTCGCCGACTCGAACGGCGACGGGATCGGGGATCTTCGCGGCATCCTCTCCCGTCTCGACTACTTGCAGCGGCTGGGGGTCGACGTGCTCTGGTTGTCCCCGATCTACCGGTCGCCGAACGACGACAACGGCTACGACATCGCGGACTACCAGGAAATCATGGCCGAGTTCGGGACGCTCGCGGACTTCGACGACCTGCTCCACGAAACCCACCGGCGGGGGATGCGCCTGGTGATGGATCTGGTGGTGAACCACACCTCGGACGAGCATGCCTGGTTCGTCGAGTCGCGCGCCTCGCGGCAGAGCCCCCGGCGCGACTACTACATCTGGGCCGATCCGCGCGACGGCGGACCACCCAACAACTGGCGCTCGTGGTTCCACGGCTCCGCCTGGGAGCTCGATCCGGCCACCGGGCAGTACTACCTCCACCTCTTCTCGAAGAAGCAGCCGGACCTCAACTGGGCCAACCCCGAGCTCCGGCGCGCGGTCTACGCGATGATGCGCTGGTGGCTCGAGCGGGGGATCGACGGCTTCCGGATGGATGTCATCAACTTCATCGCCAAAACGCCAGGGTACCCCGACTCGGCGCTGGACCCCGCGGCGCTCGGCGCGCGCTACGCCCACGTGCCCGGGATCGAGCACTACGCGGACACGCCCCGCGTTCACGACTACCTGCAGGAGATGCACCGCGAGGTGCTCGCCCACTACGACGTCATGACCGTGGGCGAGTGCCACTACCTGGACCCCGCGCGGGCCGTCCGGTACGTCGCCCCCGCTCGGCGCGAGCTCTGCATGCTCTTCCAGTTCGATCAGATCTTCTCGCGCGGCGACCGCGCCGCGCTCCGCCGCGCGCTCGAGGACTGGTACGCGGAGTTCACGCGCCACGGGGCGTGGACCACGACGACCCTGGGCAACCATGACTTCCCGCGACTGGTTTCGGTGTTCGGCGACGACGGTGAGCACCGCGTCGCGTCGGCCCAGCTCTTCGCCACCCTGCTCCTCACCGCGCCGGGGACGCCGTTCCTCTACCAGGGGGACGAGCTGGGGATGACCAACGTCCGCTGGGAGCGGCCCGAGGACTACGACGACATCCAGTCGCTCGGGGAGTACCACGAGAGCGTGTCGCGCGGCGTCCCGCCGGCGCGCGCGTTGGCGCGGCTGCAAGCCGTCTCCCGCGACAACGCGCGCACCCCCATGCAGTGGTCCGCCGAGCCGCATGCCGGCTTCAGCACGGTCGAGCCGTGGCTCCGGGTCAACGAGAACTACCGGCAGATCAACGCGGCCGATCAGGAGAGGGATCCCGGCTCCGTCCTCCACCATTACCGCCGGCTGATCTCGCTCCGGAAGCGTGAACCCGCCCTCGTCTACGGCGACTTCTTGCCGCTCAGCCCGGAGCCCGGACCGTACGTATACGCGCGCGTCCTCGGCGACGTCCGGCTCGTGGTCGCGCTCAACTGGTCGGGTGAGGCAGCGACGCTGCCGGTCGGGGACTGGTTCGATCCGCGTTCCGCCACGCTGCTGCTCGCGAACGGAGCGCGGCCCGACCTCGACGCAGGTGGCCGGGGCACGCTCACCCTCGGCCCCTGGCAGGCCTGCATCTTCCGCACCCGGCCCTGACTCCCTGCCGCCCGGGGGCGACGGTCGGGGGGCGGACCCGGTGCAACCCGGGGCACCGGGACGGCGCCGCGCCGGGCATGGTCGTTGGGGCTCGTCGCGCTCCCGTTCGCTGGCGCCGTCGAGGGACCGCCAATCGGGCCGCCGCGCCCGTGCGCCGGGGACCTGCCGGGCGGTGCGCCGTCGGGGGGTGTCGCGATCGGCGGGCGCGCGGCGGGCGGCAGCGAGGCGGGCGGTGGCGGCGCCAACGGCGGGCGCGCGACGGGCGGCGGCGGCGGGATCTTCTCCGTCCGCGCGTCTTTGCCCAGCACGCTGGAGGAGCCGGTCGAAGAGGCCCCGGAAGGCAGGAGCGCCGCCGTCGGACCGGAGCCGGTCGCCGCCAACGTCACGGTCGGGCACCAGCGCGCCACCCGCGCTGGCGACGACATCCGCGGGCTCACCCGCCTCCGCCGCGCGGACCCGAACCGGCGGGCATTGGCCGCGGGCACCGGCCCCGACCCCACCGTGGAGGGCTGCGTGTCCGAGGACTGTGCAGGGACGACGGGGAGACGGGCGGGAGCGGCGCCACCCTGGTGCAGTCTGCCGCCCGGCTCGTCGTGCGCCGCGGCGTCTTCCGAAACCTGCGGGAATACCGGGGCGCGGCGCTCAGCGGCCGGGTGACGGGGTCGGACCTCGGCCTCGAGCCGGAGGCCATCATCGGGCCGGAGGACAACGTCGTCCACGACTGCGAGGCCGACGACGCAAGGGCGATCTGCCTGCGGGGCGCAATGACACTCGAGATCGTCAACCGCGGTCCCCCGCGACGAGGAGCGCGACCGCCCCATCTTCCGCCGGAACCAGGCCTGCGACTGCTCCGCGGCGCACGGCGCCCGGATCGAAGCTCACGCAGGCGAGGGTCCGGTGGTGAGAAGATCCCTCGTGCTCGACCGTGCCCCGGAGCTCCGGCTCGGCGAGGGCCGTGGCGTCATCGCTTGAGGGCGAGGCCCGCGTGGCGGCTACTTGTCGCCGGCCCCGGTCTGTCCTCGCGGCGCCACTCGTCGTCACCGCAGACGAGGCGCCAGGACAGGGTATGGCTTGCGGGGATCCCGCAGGGGCTGTCGACGGCGTCAGCGACCTCGGGCTCGGTCCGGGTGAGCCCGAACCTGACGCAGTCGCCGACGCTGGTGTCCCCGGCGCTCGCGGCCGGCACCGCCCCGGCCGGGACCAGGGTGACGATGAAGATGGCGGCGCAGAAGGAGAGTGGACGGCGTGGACGTACCCTGGGTGACCCCCTCCTCCCGAGGTCGGGCGCGCCGCGGCTCGCGTCCGGGCTCGGGGCGGCCCCCCGCGGGGCTCACACCCGGGAGCGGCGACCAGCAGGACAGGTGATCGCGGCGTCGAACTGGGGTCGCGACAGCCGTCGGTTGCCGGCAGTCCCCGACGCGCGACGAAACACCGGAGGAGAGTGGATCGTCCGGCCCTTAGTCGCAGCGCGGGACCAGATCGATGTTCCACATGTTGCCGGTGATCGCCAGCAGGTAGAGGTTGCCGAGATACTTGCTGTACCAGTAGCTGTCGTTCAGCCGGCCCGCCTCCTGCGCGAAGGCGTCGGCGACGTCCTGTGTGTTGGCCATGGCGCAGACCGCCAGGCTCCCGACGACCGCCATGTTGTGGTTCCTCCCCACGCGGCTGCCGTCGAGGTTGTACTCGTCCACGATGGTCCCCACCCCCTGGGCGTACGCCCAACTGCTGAGCTTCTCGCACCAGGCGCCGGCCGCCGCGTTGCCGCTCCACAGGTAGTCGAGCCCGCTCTTGAACGGAGCTCGGATGGCGTCGAAGCTGAAGTAGCCCTTGCGGCTGCCCGCGCCGGCAGTCCCACTGACGGACTGCCAGTCGGGAACCAGGCCAGTAGTAGGGTGAGCGGCGGCGTCGCGAATGATGTGGGTGTCGTCCGCCAGCTTGGTCCACGCCTCGTCCCCGGAGATTTCGGCGAAGTAGCGGAAGAACCCGGGCGAGTAGTACGAGATGTCCGTCTCGTTGCACCCACCCCAGGGGCGCCCGCCCGAGCATCCCGGGTAGAGCGCGGAGACGCCGCCGCAGTTGGCGATGACCGACTTCAGGTTCGTCAGCAGGGTCCTCGCCTTCTCGTCGTACCCGTCGTTCGGCCATTGCCAGTGGGCGACGATCAGCCCCGAGGCGACGTCGATGTCTCCGTCGGTCGCGGCGCCCTGGTCGATCACACCGTTGCAATCCACCTTCCAGCCCTGCAGCCCGCAGCTCGAGCTCGCGGTCTTCGAGAGGTAGAAGGCGTACAGGCGATCTACCGCGTCCTTGTCGCCCATGTAGGCAGCCGCGATCGTCGCGAACCCCTGCGCCTCGACGAGGGACGTGGTGAGCGGGTCGACCCCTGGTCGGAGGTTGCCGTTGCACTCCTGGAGGAAGTGGTCGCGCCAGCTGTCGTACCATTCCCTGACGTGGTCGTTGCTGACGGCGCTCGACTGCACGCCATGGGGGTAGCGGACGTTCTGCGGAAAGGGATAGCGCTCCCCCTGCGGACCCGGTGCGCCGCAGGACGTGGGTCCACCGCTGCTCGGCCCGCCCGGCGCGGCGCCCCCGCTCGCGGCGCCGCCGCGGGGCGCGCCGCCGGTGCTGGCGCCACCGCTGGGCGTGCCGCCGGTGCTGGCGCCACCGCTGGGCGTGCCGCCGGTGCTGGCGCCGCCGCTGGACACGCCGCCGGTGCTGGCGCCGCCGCTGGGCGCGCCGCCGGTGCTGGCGCCACCGCTGGGCGCACCGCCGGTGCTGGCGCCACCGCTGGGCGTGCCGCCGGTGCTGGCGCCACCGCTGGGCGTGCCGCCGGTGCTGGCGCCACCGCTG
>CAYVRP010000003.1:19998-98167 GCA_964454025.1 uncultured Polyangiaceae bacterium
CCGGTGCTGGCGCCACCGCTGGGCGTGCCGCCGGTGCTGGCGCCACCGCTGGGCGCGCCGCCGGTGCTGGGCGCGCCGCCCGTGGCGCGACCGCCCGAGGCCATCCCTCCGACCGCCGCGCCCCCGGGGGCAGCGCCACCGGTAGCGGCGTCGCTGCCCCCAACGGCCGTCTGCGCACCGGCACCGCCTCCGGCACCCTCGGTGCTCCTCGAATCACCGGGTCCGGAGCAGCCGTTGACCACGACACCGGCTACCACCAGCCCCGCAAGGATCCACGACCGACGGCTGACAGGGACAGTCTGCATCTCGATTCCGTTCTCCTTCGCCATGCTCGTCGGGGCGGACGAAGCTGACGTTGCTGGGCACGAACCCTTCCTCCAGCATCCGCTGGATCGCGCGCCGCGACAGAGGAGCGCTCCGGCCCCCCTGCCGTGTAGGTTTACAACCGAGGGCGAAGCCGCCGCGCCGCCGTCCCCCGCCGAGAGAGGGCGCTACGCGGGGATGGGAGCAACGCCGCAGCGGGTCGCGGTCGCGCGCTCGTGCCCTGGCCCCTGTGCCCGCGTTACTCCTCTACCGGGACGGACGCGACCACGCGGACGAAGAAGTCCGGGCAGCCGTCGTTGTGAACGTCGACGTACTCGTCGGTCACCTGCTCGAAGAGCGCGGAGTTGCCGGCGGAGGTGGTGAAGTTCGCAAGGTCGTCCGGCTCGAAGGACAGGTAGGCGGTGACCTCGGTAGGGACGCGGCCGAGGGAGTGCACCAGGCGATAGCGGCGGCCGCCCGGGAAGTCGAGCCAGGGGCCTGCCATCGGCGAGGACTCGTACTGGTTCCCCACCGTGGTGCCGTCGAGCCACAGGATGGGGTCGCCATGCTCTTTGCCGCAGCCGCAGCCGGTGGTGGCGACGGACGCCGCGACGATCGCGGCCGCAGCGACGAGGCGGCGCGCGACCGGCGGTGGGGCGGCGGTGGGGCGGTGGAGCGACACGCGGCACTCGTAACACGCGCGCCCGGGCCTGCCCAGGCGGCGGCACGGCCGCCGGCGGCCCGCGCGGCCTCGGCCGTGTCCCGCCGCCAGCGACGGAGCTCCTGGCTTATCGCGCGCGCCCGGGCGCGCTATCTGGGCCCTCGTCATGCGCGGCAAGGTGGGGCTGGTCGGGGCCGGCCCCGGGGACCCCGAGCTCATCACCGTTCGGGGTCGGGCGGTGCTCGAGGCCGCCGAGGTGGTGCTGCACGACGCGCTCTCGCACCCCGCGCTGCTCGAGCTCTGTCCCGGTGCGGAGATCCACGACGTCGGCAAGCGTTACGATCGGCCGAGCGCGTCGCAGGATCGGATCAACGCCGAGCTCGTGGCGTTCGCGCGGGCGGGCCGGCGGGTGGTCCGCCTCAAGGGTGGCGATCCGCTTCTGTTCGCGCGCGGCGCGGAGGAGGCGCTGGCGCTGGCGGCCGCCGGCGTGCCCTTCGAGATCGTCCCCGGGATCGCCTCGCCGGTCGCCGCCAGCGCCTACGCGGGGATCTCGCTCACTCACCGCGGGCTGTCGTCGAGCGTGACCTTCATCACCGGCAGCGATCGCGAGGCGCGGGAGTGGTCGCCCGAGGCCTGGGAGCGCCTCGCCACGGCCACCGATACCATCTGCGTCCTGATGGGCGTGCGCCGCCTCGAGCCGATCACGGCGGCGCTCATCCGCGGCGGCCGCGGCCCCGACACTCCGGCGGCGATGGTGCAGTGGGGGGCGCGGGCCGAGCAGCGGGTGGTGACCGCGCCCCTCGGCACCATCGCGGCCGCCGTGCGCGCCGCGGGGCTCGGCAGCCCGGCGATCCTGTTCGTGGGCGACGTCGTCGGGCTGCGCGACGCGCTAGCCTGGTACGACCGCCAGCCCCTGTTCGGCCGGCGCATCCTGGTGCCCAGGCCGCGTAGCCAGGCGGCCGAAACCGTCGCCGCGCTCCGGGCGCGCGGGGCGGAGCCGATCGTCTTCCCGCTGGTGGAGATCACCCCGCCGCCCGCGCCGGAACCGTTCGCCGCGGCCGTCGCCGGCCTGCACCGCCACGACTGGGTGGTGTTCACGAGCGCCAACGGCGTCGCCGCGACCTTCGCCGAGCTCGAGCGGCAGCGGCGCGACGCGCGCGCGTTCGGCGGCGCCAAGGTGGCGGCGATCGGACCGCGCACGGCCGCCGCCCTCGAGCGGCGCGGGATTGTGGCCGATCGGATCGCCGACGCGTACGTGGCGGAGGCCCTCGCGGACGCGTTGCTCGAGGGGGAGCCGCCCGGGCGGGTGCTGCTGCTCCGCGCCGCCGAGGCTCGCGAGGTGCTCCCCGAGCGGCTGCGCGCCGCGGGCTGCCGCGTGGACGCGGTCGTGGCCTACGAGACGCGGCCCCTCGGCGACGCCGCGCGGGCCGAGCTCCGCGCGCTCGTCGCGGCGGGTCGGGTCGATACCGTGCTGCTCACCTCGGGGTCGATCGCGCGGGCCTTCGCCGCGGCGCTCGGCTCTCCCCCGCCCACCCCCTCGCCCCTGGTCGCTTCCATCGGGCCGGTCACCTCGGCTGCCGCGCGCGCGGCGGGCCTCGAGGTGGCCGTCGAGGCCGCGGTCTACACGGTGGAGGGGTTGCTCGACGCGCTGGAGCGAGCCCTGAGCGCGCGCTGAGGCGGGCTCCGGTTCGCCCCGGTCGACGCGGCGCCGCGGTTGCCGCCGTCGGGTACCCGCGCGATGCTCCGCCCGTGGACGAGGAGGCGCTGCCGCACCCCGTCGACCTGCTCGCTCGGGAGCACCAGGCCATCCGCGGCGTGCTGGACGCCTTCGAGCGCTACCTCGACGCGCTCGGGGCCGGCGACGACGTCGACCCGGCGGATCTCGCGCGCTTCCTGGGCTTCTTCCGCGAGTACGCCGACCTCGGCCACCACGAGAAGGAGGAGGGGCTCCTGATCCCTGCGCTGGTGCGCGCGGGGCACGCCTGGGACGAGGGCCCCATCGCTCAGGTGCGCCGCGAGCACCACCGCGAGCGTTACCTGGTGGCGGCCCTGCGGCGCGCCGCGCTGGCGCGCGCGCCCGGGGCGGCGGCATGCCCGGGGGTGGTCGCCGCGGCCCGCGAGTACGTGGCCTTCCTTCGCGCGCACCTGACCCTCGAGGAGGGCGAGCTCTTCCCCGCCGTGCGGGCATGCCTGAGCGACGCGGCGGAGCGGGCGCTCGCGCGCAATCTCGCGCGCTTCGACCGCGAGTGGGACGAGCACCAGGATCTCACCTTCTTGCAGCAGCTCGCCGCGGAGCTCGCGGTGCGCTACCCCGGCTCCTGATCCCGGCTACGGGCGCCCCGGCGCCAGCCGGTCCTGGGCCGCGGTCGTCGCCACCGTCAGCAGGACGAGTGCGAGCACGCAGGGGGGCAGCAGCTCCAGCCCGAGCCGCGCGGCGCCCAGCCCGATCAGGGCGGGGAGGAGCGGCCCTCCCACGTAGGCCGCGCCCACCTGCAGGCCGATCACCGCGCGCGCCACCTCCGGCTCGAAGCGGCGGGGCGTCTCGTGCATCAGCCCTGGGTAGACAGGGGCGAAGCCCAGGGCGAGCAGCAGGAGGCCCAGCGCGGCCGCGCCCGGCGACCGCCGTGCGAGCAGCAGCAGCGCCCCCAATCCCGCTATCCCGAGGCCGAGCCGCACCAGCCCGCGGTTCCCGACGCGGTCGGAAACCACGCCGGTCGCGAGCCGCCCGCCCGTGATGGCCGCGTAGTACAGACCGACCCATTCGGCGGCGCGCGCGGGCGAGAGCCCCCGCGATTCGACCAGGAGCGAGGCCGACCAGAGGCCTACCGCGGACTCCGTCCCCGTGTACGCCGCGAAGGAGGCGACGCCGAGCCAGGGCCCGGCGGCGGTCCACCAGGGGCGAGCCTGGCTGGCGGCCGTCGCCGCGCGCGCGGGCGGGGCCTCCCGGGGCCAGAGGCGCAGGGTCGCGAGCAGGGTCGCCGTGACGCCGAGCTGGGCCAGCGACAGGGTCGCGTACCCGGCGCGCCACCCGCCGTTCGCGAGTCGCGCCGCCAGGATCAGGGGTCCCAGGGCGGCGCCGAGCCCCCAGGCGCAGTGCAGCCAGTTCATGTGGCGCGAAGAGTAGAACCGCGCGACGTGGTGGTTGAGACCCGCGTCCACGGCGCCCCCGCCCAGGCCGAGCGGCACCGCCAGCAGCAGGAGCGCCACCGGCGCCGGCGCCAGCGCGAAGCCGGCGAGGGCGAGGCTGGTCAGCGCGAAGGAGAGGACCACCAGGCGGGGCGTGCCGAGGCGCCCGAGGACGCGGCCGCTCGCCACGCTGGACGCGGTCGAGCAGGCTCCGGCGACCAGGGATACCGCGCCGGCCGCTGCCAGCGGGGCGCCCAGCTCCGCGCGCATCGCCGGCCACGCCACGCCGAACGCGCCGTCCGCGAGGCCCAGGCCGACGAACGCCACATAGACGATCGCGAGCAGCAGCGTGGCCGCCATCCTCGGCTAGAGCTCCACCCTGACGAGGGCGAACTTGTTGTTCTGCGCCGGCGAAATCAGCCGCTCGAGGCGCCTCACGGGACCGAGGTCGCGCTCGAGGTTCTTCACCCGGCGGTGCTCCGTGGCGACGAAGATCACCCGCCGGCCCCGCTCGCGCAGCGCCGCCACGTGGGCCTTGAAGGCGTCGCTGTCCGACACGAAGACCGCGATCCGGTTGCCCGTGTAGAAGTTCTCGCCCTTCCAGTTGAGCTGGTAGGCGAGGATCGGCTCCTCCGGGCCCTGGCGGCGGCGGTAGTAGGTCGCGATCGTCTCGCGCTGGCCCCAGTGGGGCGCGGCGGCGACGAGGTAGACGTTGACCGACCAGGCCGTGAACAAGACCCCCACCGCCAGGAGCAAGGTCGCGGCGTGCCTCCGCGCCGCGGGGACGATCAGGAGGCCGGTGAGGACCGTCGCCACCACCGTGAAGGCGAGCAGCGCGGGCGCGAAGTCGAGCGTCGGGGGCCAGGGGCGCTCGTAGTTGTAGACGAACAGGTGCATCAGCCGCGTGGGCCCGGGCAGGCTCCCGATCGTCGCCACGAGGTCGCGGCCCACCAGGGCCAGGAGGGGGCAGGCGAGGAGCGCGATGGCGGCGAGAGCCGCGTCCTCGCCGGGGTCCCGCGCGGCGTCGGCTCGCGGCCAGAGTCGAGGTAGGGCGAACGCGAGGCCGAGGCCGAGCGCGAACGCGGCGGTCGCCACGGGCCAGCAGGGGGCGCCGGGGCTCCCCTCGACCACGAGCCCGTCCAGGCGGGAGGCGCGGGCGTAGTGGATGGCGCCGAGGAGCGCCGTCGCCGCTCCCAGGGCCGCGGCGCCGTACGCGATGCGGCGCCACCCGGCCCGCGGCCGTCCGTCGCCGAGCGCACGATCGACCACCAGGGCCGCCAGCGCCGCGAGCGGCGGAGTCGCCGGGAGCGCGTAGTGGTGGAACTTGGTGAGCGAGAGGGTGAAGAGCGAGAACGCGGTGACGAACCAGAGCCGCAGGAGGGCCGCGGCCTGGGGCGGCCACGCGCCGTCCGCCGGCCGCGCGCGGAGCCCGGAGACGAGCCCCAGCGCGGCCAGGCCCGACCAGGGGAAGGTCCCGTAGCCGAGCTGCGCGACGTAGTAGCGGAGCGAGGTGTCCGCGCCCGCGTTGGTGTCGTGCACGTGCACGAACGCGCGCTTGTACATGTCATGGAAGAGGAGCCGGTCGAGGAACGGCCACCCGTGGCGGAGGTAGCTCTGCACGAACCACGGCAGGACGACCACGGCGAGGATGAGCACCAGCGGGGCGAGCTCGAGGCGGTCCAGGTCGCGGAGGCGTCCACTGGCCAGGAGGAAGCAGGCGATCGTGAACAGCGGGATGACGAGCCCGGGGGCGCCCTTGCCGAGCATGCTCAGGGCGACCACCAGCCACGCGCCGAGGAAGGCGAGCCGCTGGCGGCGCCGCTCGTTCCGGGTGGCGGCCAGCAGGAGCCCGGTGAGCGCGGCGAAGCCGAGCGCGGTCACCGCCGGCTGCGCCAGGATCCCCTCGCTCCGCGGCCAGAGCAGCGCACAGGCCTGGTTGCCGGGGAGCCCGCAGTTGTGGCCCCCGGAGCCGACGAGGAAGGCGTCCGGGTGGAGTCGGAAGAAGAGGCGGGGTTCGGTGGCGAAGAGCCAGGTGAGGTTGCGGCTCGCGAGGTAGACGAGCTGCGGCAACACGACCATCAGCAGCGCCCCGGCGAACAGGTGGTACGCGCTGGGCGTGATCACGCGCGTCCCGAGCCGGATGGGGTAGAGGCGCGCGCGCGCCTCGGGCTCGGCGCCGAAGCCGATCAGGCAGAGGCCGAGCGAGGCCGCGAGCGGCGCTGCGTACGGCATGTCCGTCATCGACTGCCGCGCGAGGAAGAACCAGTACGGCATCGTCGCCAGCAAGAGCCCCGCGATGAGCCCGGCGCGCCGCCCCCAGGCGCTCGCGACGCCCCGATAGAGCAGGTAGGCGCCGAGGAGCGCGGCCAGGAACCCCGGGAAGCGTGCCGCCCACTCCGGCCCCGGCTCGAGTCCACGCGCGACCCCCTCCAGCACCCGATCGGGCGCGGTCTGCACCCCGAGCAGGGAGAAGGCGATCCCTTGCAGCCAGAAGTCGAGCGGCGGCTTGGAGAAGAAGAGGCCGTCCTGGGCCCACCAGAGCGTGATCCAGTCGCCCCGGACCAGCATCTCCCGCGCGACCTCTCCGTAGTGCGTCTCCCAGGGATCGACGAGGGTGAAGCTCCCCAGCCGCGGCAAGTACAGCCCGGAGATGATCGCGATGAGCCAGAAGCCGTGGCGCCGGAGCAGCGGGCGCGCGCGGGCCGCGCCCGGCGCGAGCATGGCGGCGACGCGGAAGACGGCGACCACCACCCACAGGAAGGTGCTCGTCACCAGCAGCGCTGCGGACAGCCTCGGCCAGGGAAGGGCGCCCATGACCGCCAGCCTCAGCGCGGCGAAGCAGCCCGCCCCCGCGGAGGCGAGCTCGATCAAGCGGAGCCAGGGGAAGGGGACCGGCGCCTCGTCGGCGCCCGGCTCGGCAGAGCGACCGACGTCTGCCGCCACCGCGGGCTCCGCCCCGGTCGCGTCGCGCCGCCCGGTGGCGGGCGTGACGAGGAGGGGAGGGGAGGGGTCTGGGGCGGGGACCGCGCCGCCATCGCGCGCGGTCGGGTAGCCGTCGAGGGTGCCGAGGCCGTCGAGGATCGCGATCGTGGCCAAGAGGTAGCCCAGGATCGCGACCGGCAGGTTCCAGCCCAGGTCCTGATCCGGCGCCACCGCCAGGAACGCGAGCACGAGCCCGGCCGCCGCCACGACGAACGCCAGCGGGCGGAGCCGAGGCGGGGCAGCCTGCTTGGCCGCCGCGCTGCCGCCCTCGGCCCCCGTGGGCAAGGGGTCTGCGCCCTGCTCTTGAGCAGTCATCCGCTGGGTCGACGCGTCCGACCTCCCGGCCGCGGGAGCGATTCGTACCAAGTCCGCTTCCCGTTGCCCACCGGCCGCGCCGTCGCCTCTCCGGGCCGCGCTGCTACGGTGGTGGTTGCCCGGAGCGCCGGGAGGAACGCCGGCGCCCCGGCGGTGTCAGCAGGCGAAGATGGCGCAGGACCGCGCGCTGGCTCTGGCTTTACTCGGGTCGCTCGCGTTGCACGCGAGCGTCGCCGTGCTGGTCGTGGCGCGCCCCGCGGCGGCCGTCGACCGCGGTCGCGCGCTCGAGCTCCCTTCTCCGAACGCCGTCCACGGCGACACCTTCGAGATCGACGCCCTGCTCGAGGCTGCGGACGCCCCGCGGCCGGCCGTGCCCGCCCTCGTCCCCGCGGCCCCCGCCGCCGCCCCCGCCGTGCCTGCGCGCCGGCCGGTCACGCCCCCCGCGCCGGCGGCGGCGCCCGCCGCGCGCGACGTCCTGGCGGCGAGCCCGCCCGTGGCCGCCTCCGCGCGCACCGCGGAGAGCGCCGGCGGTTCCCCCGCGACCGCCCCGTCCGGAGCGGCGTCTGCCAGCGCCACGGGGAGCCCGCCCCCCACCAGTGCCTTCGCCTACGGCGCGGAGGGCTCCGGGGACGATCCCCGCGACCTCGAGGCGGCGCTGCTCCGCGCGCTGCCGGCTGCGGCGGCGTCGCGGGTGGCGGGGTGGGAGGCGCTCGCGGAGCGGACCGATCTCGCCGCGCGCGTGACCCTCGAGCTCGGCGACGACGGGCGCCTCGCCGCGCTCCGCGTCGAGCCGGGCGCGCCCGATCCGCTCCGCGTGCTCCTCGAGCGGTGCCGGTGGCTGCTCGCGCGCGGTCGCTTCGCGCTCCCGGCGGGCGCGGCGGGCCCGGGTGCCGAGCGCTACGACATCGCCGCGCGCGTCTACCGGCGCGCGCCGGACCCGAGTCCGTTCGCGGATCCAGGCGACATCATGCGCCGCGGCTTCGCTCGCGCGAACGACGCGGCCCCCGCGCGCGCCTACTTCAGCTATGCCTCCGGGCTGCACGTCGTGCTCACCGTGACCCCCGTCGAGGCGGCGGGGCTCACGCGCGCTCGAGCTCGAGGAGCACCCACTCCGCCTGCTCCTTGAGGGCGCGGCGGCAGAGGCCGGCCTCGGCGAGGCGGTCCTCGAGCCGCGTGGTGTCCCCCGCCACCAGCCCGGTCACGATGAGGCGGCCGCCCGGCGCGGTGACGCGCGCGAGCTCGGGAGCGAGTTCGAAGAGCGTCGACTCCGTGATGTTGGCGACCACCACGTCGAACCAGCCCGTGACGTCGGCGAGCGGCGTCGTCTCCAGCTCGACGGCGCCGGCGTCGGGGTTCAGCGCCGCGTTCTCCCGCGCGGCGGCCACCGCCTTCGGGTCGACGTCGATCCCGAGCGTGCGCCCTGCCCCCGCGGCCCGCCCGAGTAGCGCGAGCACGCCCGACCCGGTGCCGACGTCGAGCAGACTCGCCCCGGGCCGCGCGCGCACCGCGCGCTCCACGGCTGCCGCGGCGAGCTGGGTCGTGGCGTGCGTGCCGTCGCCGAAGGCCCAGGCGGGTCGGAACCAGAGCGGGCGCCGTTCGCGCGGCAGCGGCGCCGCGCCGTCGACGGGCGTGGCGACGAAGCCATCCCCCAGGGGGGCCGGGCGGAGGTGGCGCAGCCACTCCGCCTCCCAGTCCACCGCGACGGTGCCGCGCGTGACCGTGAAGGGCTCTACGGGCTCCCCGCGGGCGGCGAGCGCCGCGCGCGCTCTCGTGAGGTGCGCCGCGCCCCCCGCCAGCTCGGCCTCGTCCGTCGAGTAGAGGACCAGGCCGACGCGCCCGTCTTCATCGGGCTCCTGCTCTTCGACCCCCGCGACCCCGGCCTCGAAGAGCCAGGCCGACACCAGGTCAACGAGCGGTTCGGGCACGAGGACGGTGAGCGAGAGGGTGGGGTTGATCATGGCGAGCGGGCCGGGCCGCACGCGGCCCACGGAGGTCATGATAGCGCCCGATCCGGGACCCGCTCGCCTGCCGTTCCCGTTGACCCGGCTGGACATAAGTGACCTGCCGCCTCCCCGCCAGGGCCGGCCGCGCGTCTACCTCGGGTCTTGCCACCCCGCGTGCGAGCAGGTTCGGCGGTTGGCAGGCCGTGGGGTCGGGTGTCACTATTGCGACTGAGCGACCCCGGTGTTGGTCGGCGCTGCCTGGTCGGCAGAGCGCCGCGCGACGAAAGGTTGAGGTTGATGACGACTGCTTGGCTTCGCACCTGGCTTCCAAGCTCTGACGGCTTCGCCGCGCTCGTCGCCGCGGCCGTGCTGGCCGCCGCCTGCAGCGCGGGTTCCGACGATCCTCCCACCCCCGGCGCCATCGAGGGCGGGCCCGGGAGCGGCGGGAACGGGACCATCCCGGGCAACACCGGCGGCACGACCCTGGTCGATCAACCCCTGCCGGGCACCGTCGATCCCAACGACACTCGCGACATCACGCCGCGCGAGCTCATCTGCGACGAGAACGGCGTGTGCGTCTGCCTCCGCCTCGCCCTGCTCGGCACGCTCGACTCGGCGGCGAGCGACGCGGACAAGGACACCAGCGTCTTCACGGAGTGGCTCAACGCGAACAGCGACGGTACCGCGACCGCCACCATGGTCACCACCAAGCCCACCCTCGACGACGCCTGGCTCTCGAACTTCGACATCCTGATCGTCGCCAACGTGAACGGCTGGAGCTTCTCCGCCGAGGAGAAGGCCGCCGTCGAGCGGTGGGTGCTCGACACCGGCGGCGGGATCATCTCGCTCACCGGGTTCGTCAGCCAGTCGACCGAGCCGGCCGCGACCAGCCAGCTCATCGAGTTCTCGGGCGTGTCCTACGGCCCCGCGGAGACGGCGCCCGAGGGGGCGGGGCAGAGCGTCCCCGTCTACTATGGCGGGGACACCACCCAGGACATGCGAAACTGCCTCTGGGGATGGGGCGGCAATGCCGGGATCACGACGCCCATCGCATTCGACGACCAGCCCCAGCCGTACACCAAGCTCACCTTCTCGCTCGACTACGTCGGTGCCTTCAAGGGCTTCGAGGTGAGAGCGCCCGCCGGCGCGCTGGTGGCCGCCACCGACCCGACGAACGGCTTACCCATCGCGGTGGCTCATACCGTGAACGAGCGAGGCCGCATCTTCGCCTGGGGCGACGAGTGGGTGATCTACGCCAACCAGTGGGTCCCCGCCAAGGCGCTCCCCGACAACACGCAGCGCGATCAATACAACCCCTGCTACATCCCCGACAACGGAGACGGGCCGGAGTTTCATAGCGTGCAGACCATCTACCAGACCAAGCAGTTCTGGTACAACGCCATCAACTGGGTCGCACCGCCGAACCTCTGCAACTTCGTGATCAACGATCCCGAGGTCGTCGTCATCCGCTGACGCGCGGGCACGCGCTCCGACGGCGCGGGGGCCGTCCGCTGCACGCCGCGGTGGCCGAAGTGGTGGGACTGCTCTAGGCTCGGGTCCCATGTCGGCTCGAGTCTGGTCAGGGATCGGCGCGGTGACGCGGCTCGGGGTGGGGGGAGCGCTCGCGCTCGGCGCTTGCGGCCGCGCCGCCGCTCCTCCGGCGGCGCCCGCCGCCGCTCCCTCGGCGGCCGCGGCGCGCGCCGCCGCCCCGGGCGAGGCGGAGCGGTTGGCGCTCGCGGCCGCGCTCGCGCGGCTTCGGCCCGGCGACGTCCTGGGCGCGCTGCCGCCGTCGCTGCGGCAGGAGATCGACGACGCGCTCGGGCGTCTTCGCGCCGTGGATCGCGAGGCCGTACGGGCGCCGGCGGGCGCCCTGCAGGCGCCGCTCCTCCACCTCGCCGCGGGAGGCACGGAGCCGAGCGCCCTGCTCGCCCTCGCCACCGGCGGCGCGGCCACGGCGCTGGTCGAGCTCCGGCTCGGCGCCGGGCGGCCCCTCGACGGGCTTGCCCCTTCGATCACCGCGCTCTCCTCGGCGGCCGCGACGCGCTGGCTGGCCGACGCCGCGCTCGAGCTGGCCACCCCGTCGGGCCTGACCGCCGAGCGCTGCGCCGCCATCGCCCGCGCCGCGGAGGCGCTCGACCGGGCGGACCTCCGTCTGCTCGCCGCGCGCGCCGCCCTCGCGTTGGGCGACACGGCCGAGCGGCAGCTGGAGCTAGCGCGCTGCGCCGCGCGCGAGCTCGACGTCGAGACGGCCCGCGCTGCGCTCGCGGCGGCGGAGCGGACGCTCCCGCCCGCTCCGCCCGGGGCTGCGGCGCCGCTCGCGGCGGCCCGCGCCGAGCTGGCCGCCGCGGAGCTGGTGGTAGGGTCGCCGGTGTCGTCCGCGCCCGAGGCGCTGGTCGCGCGGGCCCGGGGACTGATCGCGCTCGGCCGCGCGCGGGACGCTGCCGCCCTGCTGGCCCCGCATCGCGCCGCGGCCGAGCGGCACCTCGCGCTCGCCGCCACGCTCGCGCTCGCCGAGCTCGGCGGCACCGCCTGCCCCGGGCTGCCGCGCACCAACGCGAACCTCGTGGCCTGCGCCGGGGCGTGGAGCGAGGACCGCCGGGTGGGGCCGCTCGGGGGGCTGCTCGAGCAGGCGTGGGCTGACGGCGGCGGGCGCGACCGCCTCGCCATCGAGGCGTACCTCGGGCTCGTGCACGTGATGCCGTGGCTCTACTCGAGCTTCGCGCGGACCGACACGGCGCCCGAGACGGCGCTGAAGCGGTCGCTCGAAGCCGTGACCGACCTCGAGGCGCGCGCGCGGGAGGCCGCGCAGGCCGAGCCGCGCCTCGCGGGGCTCGCGCTCTTCGTCGAGCTGCTGCGCGCCGGGCTCGAGGCGGCCGCCGCGCGCGCCGAGGGAGCGCGGGTGGTGGTCAGCCCGGCGCAGCGCGCCGACCTCGGGCGGCGCGCGATCGCGCTCGGGCCGTCGGCCGCGGGGGAGCCGCTCGCCCAGGCCGCGATTCTCGGCGTCGCCGCCATGCTCGCGCAGGACGACGACCCGGCGCCCCTGCTCGCCGCGCTCCCGGAGACGATCGATCCGCGCCACCGCGCGACCCGCGCCACGCTCGAGCTCTGGCGGGCGGTGGCCCACGACGATGCGGCGGCGGCCGAGCGCGGCCGCGCCGGCCTCCAGGCGCTCCTCGCCGATCCGACCGCGGAGGGCGACCGCTCCCACCTCCTGCTCACGCTGGCCGAGGCAGAGGCCGCGCTGCGCGGCCGCGCGACGGACTACGCCACCCTCTACCAGGTGGCGACCAAGCTCGACGATCCCGCGCTGCCCCGCGCGACGCGGCTTCGCCTCGTCCTCGATCGCGCGGGCGCGCTCGCGCGCACGGGCCGCCCGGCGGAGGCCATCACCGTGCTCGTCCCCTTCGCGGAGCCCGAGATCGGGCCGGGCACCGCGACCGAGATCGACCTGGCGGCCATGGCCCGTGCCTACCTCGTGGTGCTGCGAGCCCGGGAGGCGAAGGGCAACGAACGCGCCGAGTACACCGCGAAGCTCCGCGGCTTCGCGGAGCAGATCGAGGGCCAGGTCGCCGTCGGCGTGGGGCTCTGGCACGGGCTCTGGCTCCGCGAGCTCGGCGCCCAGGTGGCCGCCGAGCGCTGCCGGGGCGCGCCGGCCTGCCTCGCCCGCGTCGAGCGGGCGCGCGCGGCCCCGGCGTCCGACGTCGCGGCCTTCGTCGGCGCGGAGAGCGCCCGCGTCGTCGCGCGGGGCACGGTGCCCCTCGGCGCGGTCACCGCGAGCTTCACCTACTCCGTTGAGCGGGGGCTCGAGCCGCGCGTCAACCTCGATCCGCTCCTGCTCGCGGTCGAGCTCCCGCCGCCGGCCGCCCCGGGGAGCGGCGCCGGTCCCGCGCGGCCCTAGCGCCGCGCGCTCCGCGGGTGACGGTGCCACCCCGCCGGAGATCCGCGCTCGCCTCCTCAGAGCTCCGCCAAGAGGACCCGCGCCTCGCGCAGCCTCTCGCGCTGCTGCTCCAGCGCGGCGCGCTGGGTGCGGACCTCGGCGACGACGTCGGGCGGCGCCTTCTCGACGAAGCTCGGGTTGCCCAGGCGCCGGTCGAGGCCCTCGAGATCCTTGCCCACCTTCCGGAGCTCACGCTCGATGCGCTCGGCCTCCTTCGCCGGGTCGACCAGCCCCCGGAGTGCCACCAGGACCTCGACCGGGCCGGCCACGGTGAGCACGCTCCCCGCCGGGCGCGGCCCCCCGGAGGCGGCGATCGCGGGCGCGCCTGCCGTCTGGCCGAGCGCCTCGATCCATCGCACCTGGCGCCCGAGCAGGTCGCGCAGCGCCGCCTCGCCAGCCCGGAGCTCCACCGCGACGCGGGCCCGCTTGTCGACGGCGTGCTCGCTGCGCACCGACCGGATGGCGGAGATCACCTGGGAGAGCACGGTGAAGTCGCGCTCCGCCTCCGGGTCCAGGCAGCCGTCCGCCGCCGTGGGGTACGGCGCGAGGGCCACGGAGCGGGGTCGTGACGCGGGCCGCGGGACCCGCTGCCAGAGCTCCTCGGTGATGAAGGGGACGTAGGGGTGCAGAGCCCGCAGAGTCGTCTCGATGACGTGCGCGAGCGTCACCGCGGTTTCCGCCCGCTCGGCGTCGGTGCCTTGCGCGAAGACGGGCTTGGAGAGTTCGATGAACCAGTCGCAGAGCTCGTCCCAGACGAAGTGGTAGAGCGCACTGGCGCCCTCGTCGATGCGGAAGTCCGCGATGCCGCGGGTGCTCGTTTCCGCCGCCACGGCCAGGCGCGAGAGGATCCAGCGGTTCGCCAGCAGCGCGGGCGCGCCGGGCGGGGCACCGTCGAGCGTCACGTCGGCGATGCTCCCCAGCGCGAAGCGGACAGCGTTGTAGAGCTTGTTGCAGAAATTCCGGTAGCCCTCCAGCCGCTTCGGCGACAGGGCGATCCGCTTGGCCTGCGGCGAGTAGCTGCAGAGGTTCATGCGCAGGGCGTCGGCGCCGAAGGCCGGGAAGCCCTCGCCCATCTGCGCCGCGGACGGATACGCCTTCTTGAACTTGGAGAGCGCCTCCTTGACCGGCGCGCCCGGGAGCGCCTTCTGCACCACGGTCTCGAAGTCGGCGCCCCGGACGAGGTCGAGCGGGTCCAGGGTGTTGCCCTTGACCTTGCTCATCTTGTCGCCGTTCTCGTCCACCACCATCCCGTGCAGCAGGATGCGGCGGAAGGGGACGTCGCCCATGAAATGCAGGCCCATCATCATCATGCGCGCGACCCAGAAGAAGAGGATGTCGTAGCCCGTCTCCATGTCGCTCGACGGGTAGAAGCGACGGAGGGCGGGCGTGTCGTCGGGCCAGCCGAGGGTGGAGAAGGGCCAGAGCGCGCTCGAGAACCACGTGTCGAGCACGTCGGGGTCCTGCTTCGGATCCGGCGTCCCGCAGCGCTCGCACGCCGCCGGCCGCTCCTCGCGCGTGACCGTGACGTGCTTGCACAGCGAGCAGTGAAACGCCGGGATCTGGTGGCCCCACCACAGCTGCCGCGAGATGCACCAGTCGGCGATGTTGGTGAGCCAGTGCTCGTAGGTCTTGACCCACTCGGCAGGTACGATCTCCGTGCGTCCGTCGCGGACCGCGGCCAGCGCCGGCTCGGCGAGCGGTGCGGTGCGGACGAACCACTGCGTGCTGATCAGGGGCTCGACGATGGCGTGGGTTCGCTGCGAGCGCGGCAGCGTCATCGTGTGCGGCTTCGAGCCGCGCTCGAGCCCCAGCTCCGCGAGGCGCGCCTTGACCGCCTGGCGCGCCACGAAGCGATCCAGCCCCTGGAACTCGCCGCACTCGGCGTTGAGGGTGCCGTCGAGGTTGAGGATGTTGATCTCGGCCAGGCCGTGGCGCTTGCCGGTGGCGAAGTCGTTGAAGTCGTGGCCGGGCGTGACCTTCACCGCGCCGGTGCCGAAGGCCATGTCGACCAGGATGGAGTCGGTGATGATCGGGATCTCGCGGTCGACGAAGGGGTGCCGCAGCCGCTTGCCGTGCAGGTGCTGGTAGCGGGGATCGTCCGGGTGCACCGCGACGGCGGTGTCGCCGAGCATCGTCTCCGGGCGCGTGGTCGCCACCACGAGCTCGGTCACGCCGCGCTCCGGGTCCGGATCGACGACCGGGTAGGCGAACTCGTACAGCTCGCCCTGGACGCCCTCCTCGTTCTCCACCTCCAGGTCGGAGAGGACCGTCTGCGACTCGACGTCCCAGTTGACGAGCCGAGTGGCGCGGTAGACGAGCCCCTCCTCATAGAGCCGCACGAAGGCCTCGCGGACGGCGCGCGACAGATCGGGGTCCATCGTGAACTTGAGCCGATCCCAGTCGGCGCTGCAGCCGAGCACGCGCATCTGCTCGCTGATGCGACCGCCGCTCTCCTCCTTCCAGCGCCAGACACGCGCGATGAATTCCGCGCGCCCCAGGTCGTGGCGGGTGAGCCCCTCCCGCTTGAGCTGCCGCTCCACCACGGTCTGGGTCGCGATCCCGGCGTGGTCGATCCCTGGCTGCCACAGCGTGTTCTTGCCCAGCATGCGCTGGTGACGGATGAGGACGTCCTGGAGCGTGCCGAAGAGGGCGTGCCCCATGTGCAGCGACCCCGTCACGTTCGGCGGGGGCATCGAGATGGTGTAGGTCGGCCGGAGATCGTCCTCGGCGTCGCTCGCGCGGAACACGCCCTCCTGGATCCAGAAGTCGTACCAGCGCGGCTCGACCGCCGCGGGCTCATAGGCCTTGGGGAGCTCGCTCATGGGGCGAACGCAATACCATCCCCGCCCCCGAACTCCACTCCCCATGCGCGGCGTCCCTCGCCCGCCACCGCCAGGGCGGCGTCCCTCGGAGGGACCGGGGCTACTCCGCCGTGAGCCGCGCGATCTCTTCCTTGATCAGCGCCTCGGCGAGGACGGGCACGACCTCCCAGACGACCTTCTCGACGACCTCCCGAGACAGCGACAGCACACCCTGGACCTGGTCAGCGGTCAGCCCCAGCTGCTCGAGCTGGGTGGCGAGCCCGGCGGGGAGAGCCACCGAGGCCCCCGGGCCGCCAGCCGGAGCGGCCGCTGCTGCCGGAGCGGCCGCGGCCGCCGGAGCACCCCGCGCCGCCGCGGCGCCTTGCGTGGGCGATCGGACCGCGGCGGCGGGCTGCGGGGCGGGTGCCCCGGGGGCTGCCTGGGGCGAGGAGGGTGGACGCGGCGCCGGGGCCGCGGCGGGACGCGCCGCAGGGCTGGGCGCCGCCGGGGCGGAACGACCGCCCGGTACCGGTCCCATGCCCGGGCGGGTCAGTGGCACGGCCGAAGCCGGTGGTGACCCGGCTGGCCGCGCTGCCGGGGCGAACTGGCCCGGCGCGGGACGACCGGGGGCGGGCGCCGCTGGGGCGGGCGCCGGGGCGACCGGTCGCGCTGCGGCGGGCTGCTGGGCACGCGCCGCGGGGGCCGCGGGCGCTGCTGCCGTCGCGGGCCGTGCCAGGGCGCCCGCCGCGGACTTGCGGACGACGGCGTTCACCTTGTCGATGAGCTGCTGGGTGTCGAACGGCTTGTCGATGAAGTCATCGACGCCGGCCCCCGCGCCTCGCGCGCGGTCAAACGGCTGCTGCTTGCTCGACAGCAGGACGACGGGCAGGTTCGGCGCGCGCTCCTTGAGCTGCTGACAGAGGTCATACCCGCTCTCGCCTCCCAGCTGCGCATCCACGACGGCCACCCCCGGGTTCTCCCGCGCCAGCTTGCTGAGGGCGTCGCCGCCGTTCTCGGCCAGGATCGTGCGAAATTCCTCACCCGCGAAGGTGATCTCCAGGACCCGGCGGATGGTCTTGCTGTCGTCTACAGCGAGTACGGTCGTGGTCACGGGACCTCCGATTGGCGGGCAACGAACCGGGAGATCATCCGGGGGCGCGCAAAAACTGTCAAGGAATTCGCCTGGCTCCTCGGCCACGGGGAGGCGCCACGTCTCTCGCGCGCCGCGGTGGGGAGGGGACCGGGCGCGTTCGGGACCGCCTGGGTTGACGGTGCAGCCTCGTCGCGACAGTCTGGGTACGGTGTCCGCGCTGACCCACCGCGCCCGCGCGCTCCTGCACGCGGTCGTGACGGAATTCGTCGCCACTGGCGAGCCCGTTGGCAGCCGCACCCTGCAACGGAAGTACGGGTTCGACCTCTCCCCGGCCACCATCCGCTCCGTGCTCGCGGATCTCGAGGACGACGGCTACCTCGCGCAGCCGCACACCTCTGCGGGCCGCGTCCCCACGCCCCTCGGGTTCCGCACCTTCATCGACGCCCTGCTCGAGGCCAACGCGGGCGACGGCGCCCGCTCGGAGGCGATCGACGGCTGGCTCGCAGGACTGCAGCCCGGCTCGGACATCGTACGGGAGAGCGGGCGGCTGCTCTCCGACCTCACCGGCGCGCCGGCGGTCGCGGCGCGCCCGCGCACGGTCGACCGGGCGCTGCGCAAGCTGCGTTTCATCGTCACCCGCCCGGGCGAGCTGCTCGCGGTCGTCGTGTTCGCCGACGGCGCGGTGGAGAACCGCTACGTGGCGGTGGAGCCCTCCCTCGACGAGGCGCAGATCGACCGCATCCACCGCATGCTGGAGGAGGTGGTGGAGGGTCAGACGCTGACCGCGCTACGGGATCATTTCGCGGCCCGCCTCGCGGTGGCCCACGATGACCTCGCCGTCTCGACGCGCCTCGGGCTGACCCTCGTCGAGGGGGCGCTGCGTGACGCGGATCGTGGCGTGGACCTGGTCGTGGAGGGGGTGGGGCGGCTGCTCGAGCGCGGGGAACCCTATCGTTCCGAGGATCTGCTCGAGCTATATCGGGTGCTGGAGGACAAGGCGCGCTTGGTGTCCCTGCTCGACGGGACCCTCGCCTCGACGCACGTTCAGGTCTTCTTCGACGAGGAGGTCACCGGTTCGCCCTGCTCGCTCAGCGTCGTCGCCGCGCCGTACCGGGAGAAGGGGGGGCCGGTCGTTGGTGCGGTCGGGATCATCGGGCCGGCGCGGATGGACTACTCGACGGTCGTGCCGCTGGTGGGGGCGGCCGCGGACGCGGTGTCGACGGCCTTCACCCGATCGCGTCGCGGGACCCCGCGATCATCGGGCGAGTGACGGGGGCACGGGCACCCCGCCCCTCCCCGCGTCACGCCGGCGCTCCTGCCGGTGGCTCCCCAACGTGCGGTCGGCCGGTTGGGTTCGGCGCCCCTGCCCCCGGGGCGCAGGGGATCCGCTGCGGCCCTGTTCGTGTATGGTGGCGCCATGGCAGCGGCGCCTCCTGAGCCGACCGAGCCCACGATGGCGCTCGGGCCCCTCGATCACGCTGTGAGCGCGGTGTTGGCCGGGGACGTCGAGGGGGCTCTCTGCTGGGCTGGCGCCCGGCGCGCCGCGGTTCCGGACGATCCCATCGCACCGCTGGTGGTCGGTCGCTGCTTCGCGCGCCTCGAGCAGCGCGCGCTTTCCGCGAGCGCGTTCGAGGTCGCTCTCGAGAACGCCTTCGATGCCGGGTTGCTGCCGGCGGCGGTGGCGGCTTGCCGGGAGCTGCGCGACCTCGGCGAGGACGCCGCCCCATCCTACGATCGCACGGCGACGCGCTTCGCGCGCGGCTCTCACGTCTCGATCCCGCGCCCACCCGAGCCCCCCGCGCTGACCCCGCCGGACCTTCAGCCGTTCGCGCCGGAGCAGGCGCGCTCGCGCTCGGCCCTGGCGGTCGAGGCGGCCGTCGCCGCGCGCGCGGCGCGGCGCGCGGGGGGCGGGCCGCCGCCGACGGCCTCGATCGCGCCGCTGTCGACCCTGAGGCCGGCGGCGCTGCGCGCGGTGATACAGACCTTCGAGCTGAGCTACCGCGACGTCGGCGCCGTGCTGATCGGCCAGGGCGTCCGGGGCAGCGAGGCGTTCCTGGTGGTGCGCGGGGAGCTCGAGTTGCGACGGACGCGACGCGACGGCACCAGCGCGGCCCTCATGCGCCTCGGCGCGGGCGCCTTGCTCGGCGAGGTGGCGCTGCTCACTCGCGCCCCGCCCGCCGCCAGCGTGGTCACGGTGCGCCCCACCATCGCCCTCTCGGCGGGGCAGGAGGCCCTGGACGCGGTCGCGGAGCGAGTGCCGGAGGTCGGCGAGGAGCTCGCCGCCCACTGCCGAGGGCGGATGGTCGCCAACCTCGTCCGCAACAGCTCGCTCTTCGCCGGCATCGACGCCAGCGAGCGCCTGGGGGTGATGGTTCGCTTCGTCACTCGCACCTACGACGCCGGCGAGCGCCTGATCGAGCAGGCCGCGGAGACGGACGGCTTGCACCTGGTCGCCTCGGGCGAGGTCGAGGTCCGGCAGCGGCGAGGGGCGGAGACGATCCACGTCGCGGATCTGGGCGTGGGCGAGGTGGTGGGCGAGATGGGGCTCGTGCTCCGGCGCCCGGCGGTCGCCGCCGTGATCGCCAAGGTGCCGACGGTCACGCTGCACCTGCCGCGCGACGGCTTCCTCGACCTCATCAAGGAGCACCCGACCGTCCTGAGCGAGCTCTACGACATCGCCGTGCGGCGCGACCAGCACGAGTCCGGCGTGCTCGCCCTCCCGGGGTCGGCCGCCGACGGCTGTGTCATCCTGTGACGGGCGCGTGGCCCGCGCGTTCCACGCCCGGATGCCGTCCTTGACCGGCGGGGCGGACGCGGCTAATGCCCGCCCATGAGCCTGCCCCGTCCGTCCGCCTGGTTCGCCGCTCTCCTGGTCGCGCTGGCCTGCCTCGTCGCCGCCCCGGCGGCCCGCGCGCAGGCGAAGGTGGCCGTCATCGACACCCAGAAGGCCATCATGGAAACCGAGGACGGCCTGCGGGCTCAGGCGACGTTGAAGAAGCTCTTCGACAGCCGCCAGCGCGAGCTCGACCGCAAGCAGGACGAGCTGCAGAAGGAGAAGGAGGACATCGAGCGCCAGCGCGGCGTGCTGAGCAAGGCCGCACTCCAGAAGCGCGTCGAGGACTGGCAGCGCGAGGTGGTGAACCTCCAGTCGAAGTTCGTCGAGTATAACCAGGAGCTCCAGCAGAAGCAGAACGAGCTGACGCAGCCGATCTACGTCAAGACGATGGCGATCATCGAGCGCATCGCCCGCCGGGACGGCTACGACCTGGTGGTGGACAAGCAGGCGGTGCCCTACTTCCGTTCCGATCTCGATCTGACCGACCAGGTCATCCGCATGTACAACGAGGGCGGGGCCGCGGAGTCCGCGAGCAAGCCCGCAGCGGCCGGGACGACCGCGCCCCGCGCCGCCCCCGCGACCGCCAAACCGGCCGTCCCGGCGGCGAAGTGATGGTGGCGGGGGACTCGTTGGTGGCGAAGATCACCCTCGAGATCCCGCGGATCCTCGAGATCCTGCCCTACCGCTACCCGTTCGTGCTCGTTGATCGGGTGACGGAGCTCGTCCCCCATCGCCACGTGGTGGGCCACAAGATGGTGAGCCATGGGGAGGCGTGGACCCAGGGCCACTTCCCCGGGCACCCGATCCTGCCCGGGGTCCTCGTCATCGAGGCGCTCGCGCAGATCGGCGCCATCCTCGCCTACGCCTCGGAGCCGTTCGACGCGACGCGCCACCGGCTGTACTTCCTGGGCATCGACAAGGCCAAGCTCCGGCAGCCAGTGACGCCGGGGGATCGGCTCGACCTGCGGGTCGAGGTGGCCCACCACCGCTCGAACGTGTGGAAGCTGCGGGGCGAGGCCACCGTCGCCGCCGCCCTCGCCGCCCAGGCGGAGCTGCTGGCCTCGGTCGTCGACCGGACCTGACCGGGGAGGCGTGGCGCCTACTTGCTCTCGAACAGGTCGTCGAAGACGGCATCGAACTCGGCGTCCTCGCCCACGGAGCGCTTGGGGGGCGGGGCCACGAACCGACCCAGCGAACGTTCGAGCTCCGCGATGCGGTCGCCGATGTCGCGGTAGGCGGGGTCGCGCCGGGCGATCTTGCGGAAATAGTAGAGCGCCTCTTCGGGCTGCCGCTTCATCTCCATCACGATCCCGAGGTCGTAGTAGAGGCTCATCTCCTGCTCGACCGTCTTCTTCTTGGCCTCGAAGCCGCGCTTGTACGCCGCCTCCGCGGCGTCGAGGTTCCCCTGCTCGAGCTCGATCATGCCGATCATCGCGTAGCAAGTGCACTCGCGGTCGGGGTCGCGCGCGGCCAGCTCGAACTCGTTCACGGCGTCACCGAGCAGCATCATCTCCTTGTAGGCGACGCCGAGATCGTAGTGAGTCGCGGCGTCGGCCTCGGACACCTGCTGCCGCACGCCCTCCTTGAACTGGGCGAAGACCTGGTCCACGTCGATCTCGTCGTGGATCGCGTGGCCGCCCTTCCGCCCTCGCGCCGGGGGCGGCTCCACCGCGCCCAGGCTGGCTGCGATCTCGAAGGCGCCCCCGCGCTGCTCGCCGCTGCGCGCCACCGGACCCCGGGAGGCCTGGAGGCGGGACCGCTCGATCGTGCCGCTCTCGCCGGACGCGCGCGCCGCCTGCTCCACCTCGCGCAGCCGTTCGAGCACCAGCGGATGGTTCGGCGTCCGCGTGAGCTGGTCCAGGAGGATCGCCCGCGCGTCGTCGTGGAGGCCGCGGCCCGAGAAGAACTCGGCCTCCTCGAGTGCCTCCTCCAGGGCGTCGTGGTTGGCGTCGGCCGGGGGCGCCGCGTACCCCGCGGCGCCCTGTGCGCACGGCGCGTCGTACCCCGGCGGGTATTGCGCGTCGTACGCGGGCTGCTCGTAGCCGGGCTGGTCGTAGCCGGGCTGCCCGTAGCCGGGCTGCTCGTAGCCGGGCTGCTCGTAGCCCTGGGCGTACTGCGGATCGTAGGCGGGGGCCTCGTGGCCCGCGGGGACCCGCGGGTCGTAGCCGACCTGTGCGTAGCCCGTCGCGTATGGGTCCAGCGCGCCGGGCGTCGAGTACCGCCCCGAGAAGCGCGGGTCGGGCGAGGGGGGCAGCACCGGCGGCGCCAGGCTGCGCTCGTAGCCCGGGCGCGCGACGGCGGTGGGGTACTCCGGGGCGCCGCCGAAGGGCTCGTCCTCGCCCACGAGCGGGAAGCTTGGCAGCGGCGCGTTGCCGAGGTCTCCGAACGGATCGTCGCCCCCGTCGAGATCGGTCCCCATGGCGAGCGCCGCGCTCACCTCCTCGAGATCGTACGAGGGCAGCGGGGCCTGCGGATCGTAGCCCTGTAGCGAGGGCGCCGGCGGGGGCGGGCTCGGGTGCTCCCAGGCCCCGGGCGCCGGCTCACCGAGCGAGCCCAGCAGGCCCAGCGCCTCGGTGTGATCAGGGACCAGGCGGAGCGCGTCGCGCGCGGCGGCCTTCGCCGCGTCGAAGCGTCCCGCCTCGAGCTCGAGCGTCGCCACGACCACCGCCTCGTTGGCTGCCTCGTCGAGCTTGCCGGACTCCTCGTGGATCTTCCTGAGCTCGTTGCGCACCTCGATCGCCCGGGGATCGAGCTCGAGCGCGATGGTGAGCACCTCCGCCGCCTTCGAGTACAGGCGGAGCCGGCGGAAGGACTCCGCGTCCACGAGCGCCTTGCGGACGTGACCGGTCCGGTCGAAGACCTCGCCGGTCGTCTGCAGCTCCTCGGCCGCCTCGGCCTCCTCGTCGACGGGCACCGCGTCGCTGTCCGCGTCCTCCTCGATGATCTCGAGCTCCGAGTCGTCGACCGGCGCGATGCTGGTCGAAACCCCCGGCGCGGAGGACGCGGCTGGCTCGAACGCCGAGCTCGGGGGTCCCATCGAGTTGGTGCGGGGCACCAGGCTCTCCAGCGCCGCCACCTGCTCGTCGTGGGGCGCGACCGTTCGGAGGTGCGCCATCAGGTTCTCGAAGACGTCGCGCCGGCCCTGCTCGCGCGCGATGCGCGCCATCTCCTTGTAGACCTCGATTGCCTTCGCCTCCGCGTCGATGCGCATGAAGGCCTGCGCGAGCAGCGCCAGCGTCTCCAGATCCTTGGGGTTGGACTGGAAGCAGATCTGCAGCTTGGCCAGCGACTGCAGCGCGTCCTCGCGGGTCCCCCGCTTGAGGTAGATCTCCGCGGCGGCGCGGGCGTACTGCGGATCCTGGCGGAAGTGCAGGATGCGTTCGATGACCTTGAGCGCGTCCTCGTTCCGGTCGAGCTCCTTCAGGAGCTCGGCGGCGCTCCAGAACGTCGCCACCGCCCGGTCCAGATCCTGCACCCGGCAGAGCGCCTCCGCGAGCCGCACCCGCGGCAGCGGGTTGCTGCCGTCGATCTCGACCATCTTCTCGAAGACCTGGATGGCTTCGCGATCGCGACCAGCGCGCTGATAGCGCGTCGCGACCTCGTCCCAGGCGCTGAGCGCGTCGCCAGAGAGCCCGAGCTGCGTGTAGATCTCCGCGAGCCTCGGCGCCACGTGCCCGTAGCGATCGGCCAGCTCCGGCGCGTGCGTACGGATCAGCTCCCGAACCTGCTTGTAGACGGCGATGGCCTTGAGCGCGAAGCCCTGGGAGGCGTAGTACTGCCCCACCCGGTCATAGGTGGCGACCGCGTCCGCGTAGGCCTGCATGCGCGCCTGCAGGTCCCCGATCTTCAACAGGGTCCGGGCGTCCCGCGGGTCCTGCTGGACGATCTTCTGATACTCCTTGATCGCCCGGTCGTACTGTCGCTTGTCGACGTACTTCTGAGCGGCCAGGAGGATCTTCTCGCGTTCGGTCGCCACTGCTGCTCTGAACGGACGTTCGGGTGCGCCAAGCGCACCGGTCTGAGCGGAAAATTCTAAGGTTTGGCGGCGAGTTCGGTCAAGACGCGGTGCCGGTTGTGACGGCGCTCTTGGTGCGACGCGGCACCGATCCAGCCGACCTCCTCGTGGCATCGGGCAGGCGGTGCTGGGCGGTGCTGAGTCGCGACGGGCTGAGGACGGCGAAGAAGGGCGGCGTGGTCGATGCTGGGGGAAGGAAGACCATCCCGCGGTGAGCCGCGATCGCGGCGCAAGCGACCGGCGCGGCGCGGACGACGGTCACTTGCCGCACGGTTTCGTGTCGGTCGTTCGCCAGGCGTCGAGCCAACGCACCGACGACGTGGTGGGGGGGACACCACGGGGAGGCGCCTCGAATCTTGCCACGTATCGGGCCTCTCTGCATCAGCAACTCCCCGGAGCTCGCGGTCGGCGCCCCCCTTCGCCCAGCAAGCGCCGGAGGCAGGCGCGATCCCGGACCCCGGCGCGGGGCGTCTTCCGGCAACAGGCCCGCAGCGGGACGGGCGCCGGGGGGCCTTCCAGCGCCCGCCCGCCGCGTGCTCGCGCCTCCCGGTTTCCGGCGTCTCCGCGTGCCCGGAGCGGTTCGCGGATCGCCGCCCGTGACACCTAACGCGAAAAGGTGCGAAGCTCTCCGGCAACGGTCCTGAAACAAGGAGCGGGGTAGCCAGGCTCGGAGATGAAACCGCGGCCCTCGACGCGAACCGGACCGGACCGGACCCGGGGCCTCGCGCGGGCGCCGTCGCTGGCATCGCTGGCCGAGGGAGCCAGGTGCCCAGCGCCGGACCAACGGCCGAAGATCGCTTCATGAAACCCCAACGCACATTCGTCGCGGTCATCGGTCACGGACCGATGCTGGAGCGCGAGGACGGCGCGGCGGCCACGCTGGCGCTGCTCGGGGCGAACGTGCGCACGCTCGATCTCTGGGAGGATCCGGTCAACCTCATCGAGGACGACGACGACGAGCAGGCGATCCGGCCCCGAGCCCTGCTCTTCGAGGCGCTCGACCGCCCCGATCTGGCGATGGCCGCCTTCCGCGCCGTTCGCCGGGAGCCATATTTCGACAACGTAGGCGCGCTGGTGGCGGTGACGGTTGGGCAGGTGGCGCTGGTCGATCCAGCGGCCGGGTTCGACGATTTCGTCCTCCACCCCTACGTCCCGGAGGAGCTCTACGCCCGGATCCGGCTGCTCGAGTGGCGCCGGAGCGAGTTCGCGACGGACGAGCGCCACAAGGTGGGCGGTATCGTCGTGGATCGGGCTGCCCACGAGGTGTCGGTGAACGGGCGCCCCGTCACCCTGACGGCCAAGGAATTCGCGCTGCTCGCCTACCTCTGCGAGCGGCGCGGGCGGGTCCTCTCGCGGGATCACCTGCTGGCCCGGGTGTGGGGCAACCGCTACGACGGCGGCCCCCGCACGGTCGACATCCACGTCCGTCGCCTGCGCGCGAAGCTCGGCGACGCGCTCCCGCTAGAAACGCTGCGCGGCTCCGGCTACAAGCTCCGCGGGCCGGGTCCGGGCGACCCGCGCGGAGAGAGCAGCGCCCCCGCGCGCCGTTCGAGCCCCCGGGCCGCCGCCGCGCGCAGCTCCGACGACGACGAACAGTGAAGGGCGACCGAAGTCGTCCCCGGGTGGGGCCAGGGGTAGCTGCGCGCCGCCGTCTAGGCTAGCTCGCTCGGAGCAGGAGGCGCCCAGTGCTCGTGATCTCGATGGGTTGTCCCGCCGGAGTCGGCCCCGAGGTCGCGGTCGCCGCGGCGGCAAGACGCCCGCGCTCGTCCGTCGTCATCGTCGGCGACGAGGCGACCCTGCACGCAGCGGCCGAGGTGGTTGGGGTGTCGCGGCGGCGGCTGGTGCCGTTCACCGGCGCTCCCCCACCGCTCGGGAAGATCGGCGTCGTCCAGGTCGGTTCGCCGCTCGCCGCGCGTGATCGCGCCCCCGGCCGCCCGACGCGGCGGAGCGGCGCTGCCCAGCTCGGCTACGTCGGCGCCGCGCTCGCCCTCGCGCGCGCCGGGCCGGGTCGGGCGCTCGTCACTGCGCCGGTGAGCAAGGCCGTGATCGCTCGCTCGGGCGCCCCTGGGTCCGCGGCGTTCCTCGGTCACACGGAGTGGCTTCGCGAGCGGGACCACGCCCGGACCACCGTGATGTGCTTCGTCTCCGACCGATTGACGACGAGCCTCGCCACCACGCACGTCGCGATCGCGGACCTGCCTCGCCGGCTCGACGCGGCGAGCGTGAGCGACGCCACCTACTGGCTCGGCCGGCTCCTGCTCGCTCTCGGGCGAGCTACCCCTCGCCTGGCGGTCTGCTCGCTCAACCCGCACGCCGGCGAGACGGAGCTGCTCGGCGACGAGGAGCGGAGGGCAATCCTGCCCGGCCTGCGGGCGGCGCGCCGGCGGCTACGCGGGGCGGCCGTCATCGCCGGGCCGATCGGCGCGGAGACAGCCTATCGGAAAGCACACGCGGGGGAGTACGACGGCGTCGTCGCGATGTACCACGACCAGGCCACCATCCCGCTCAAGCTGGTCGCCTTCGGCGCCGCCGTCAACGTCACCATGGGGCTGTCGGTGGTTCGCACCAGCGTCGATCACGGCACGGCCTACGACATCGCGTGGCAGGGCAAGGCGAGCCCGTCCGGCATGCTCGCGGCGCTCGACCTCGCGCAGCGCCTGACCGAACCCTGATCGCGGCTCGGACCGGGCGATGCGCCGCGGGTCGTGCTCGCCCCTGCCGCAACGGTCCGCCCGCCGCCCCAGGCGCCTCGGAACCCCGCGCGTGGGGCCGCACCGCTCGCGGTGCGCTCAACGCGCGGCGTCTTCTACAGTGGAGCCGAGGAGGATCGAACTCCTGACCTCTTGACTGCCAGTCAAGCGCTCTCCCAGCTGAGCTACGGCCCCGGGACGAGGGGCGGAAACCTACACCATCGCCGCCCGCCGAAAAGCGAATTCGTCCCCGCGCCCCCCGCCGCCCCTTCGCCGCGCCGGGAGCCCCTCCGCCTCGCTTCCCCGAGCCCGACCCCGGACCTCTCGATCCCGCCCGCCCGGAAGGGGCCCCTGCCGCCAGGTCGGCAGCTCGGGCGGAGGGCGGTCCTGGCCAGGGCGTTTCGTCCACGGGCGCCGAAACGGCGCTGGCGGGGGCGGGATGACCGGAGCCACCGGGGGTCCAGCCGGGGAGGCGGGCCGCGTCGTCGCCGTGTAGCGCCGCTCGGGTGGCCGCAGCGCCAGTCGATCGAGCGATGTGCCGCCCTACCGCCCCGTCCTGGGCGGCGCCGACGGGGGGGTCGAGGAGGGCATCCCGGCGCCCGGCCGCGCCGGCTCGAGGTCGCCTTGCGCCCCGACCGGCGGCTGGGGTCGCCGGTCGAACTCCCTGCCGGGCGGCGGACCGCCGTGACCTGGTCGCGTGGCCTCCGGCGGTGAAGCCTGCTCCCCCTCCACTTCCCCCGCAGCCTCCGCCGAGGGGGCGGCCGCGGCCTGCGTGGGGCTCGAGGCGGCTGGTACGAGCAACCAACCGAGCAGGCCGGCGAGGCCGAGCCCGAGCCCGACCAGGGGCAGCCAAGCCGGGGTCGGCGCCTCGTCTTCGGCCAGCGTCTCCTCCGGTGGCTCGACATGCTCGAGCGGAGCACGCCCGCGCCCGTCGCCCCGCCCCGCCTGGCCCTCGTCGTGGGACATGCGCGCGATCTACGAGCAGCGACGGGTCGCGGTCAAGCGCCCGCCGCCCCCGCGACGGACGCGATCGGCGAGCGCGGCGCAGCGCGACCGCCCGGGTGCTATCCTGCGCCCACCCGGGGCGGAGCCGATGACGATGGTGGAGCAACGCTTCGCGGTCGTCGCCAAGGCGACGACCACCGCCGATCTCGCCGCGGCGTTCTGCGCGCGGTTGACGGCGCTGACGGCCGTTCGCTTCGTGCCGCGCGTGGTCGACTCCTACGAGGCGATCGTCGACGACCTCGTGCACGGACGCTGCGAGGTGGCCTGGGCGCCGCCCTTCGTCGCCCTGGAGGGCGAGGAGCGCGTCGGCGTCGCGCTCCTCGCGGTGGTGCAGCGCCCCTTCGCCGTCGGCTACCACTCGGCGCTCTTCACGCGCGCGGACTCGGCGCTGCGCTCGGTCGCCGACCTCGCGGGGGCGCCGGTGGCGTGGGGCTCGCCGTGGAGCGCCTCCGCCTGCGTGGTACCCCGCTGGCACTTGCGCGCTCAGGGGATCGATCTCAGTCGCGCGTTCGGTCGCGAGCTGTCGTTCGCCCGTCACGACGCCATCGCGCGCGCGGGGTGGGACGGGGTCGCCGACGTGGGCGCATGCCACGTGGGGGTCGACCCGGTGAGCGGCCTCCTGGCCAGCGCCCCCTGGCAGGCGGTGACCGGCGCGCTCGGCGCGATGCGCGTGCTGCTCCTCGTCGGGCCCATCCCCGCCGACGTGATCGTGGCCACGCGTTTCGTCGCCCCCGAGCTGCGCCGGCGCATCGTGGCCGCGCTGCTCGCCATGAGGCAGAGCGACCCCGGGATCGCGGCCCTCTTCGACGCGACCTCCTTCGAGCCGGTGCCGGCGGGGCATCTCGCCCTGCTCCGACGCCTGGCGCGCGGGGCGACGCGCCCGGGCCTCCGCGCGGCCTCCGTCGTGTGAGCGGTCCCGTCGCGCTTGACCGACTGCGAGCCGGGCACCTACGCTGCGGGGCGGAGTCCGTGAGCGGCCGCGCACGGCGCTGAGCGATCGATGGCACAGCAGAGCCAACGTTACCGGGTCATCGAGAAGATCGCGTCGGGGGGGATGGCGGAGGTCTTCCGCGCGGAGAGCGCCGGCCTCGAGGGTTTCAAGAAGACCGTCGCCATCAAGCGCGTCCTGCCCCACCTCTCCGAGAAGAAGCAGTTCATCGGGATGTTCCTCGACGAGGCGCGCCTGAGCGCGCACCTCTCGCACTCGAACTGCGTGCAGGTGTTCGACATCGGTGTCGGCGACAACACCTACTTCATCGTGATGGAGTACGTGGACGGCGCGGACCTCAAGGGCGTCATCGAGCACCAGAAGCGGATCGGCCAGCGGATCCCCGTCGAGGAGGCCTGCCTGATCTGCGTCCGTATCTGCGAGGGGCTCGCCTACGCCCACGACGCCCGCGATCCGAAGGGCAACCACCTGCACATCGTGCACCGCGACATGTCCCCGCCCAACGTGCTCATCACGCGCCACGGCGAGGTGAAGATCGTGGACTTCGGGCTCGCCAAGGCGAACAGCCAGCTCGAGAAGAGCGAGCCCGGGATCATCAAGGGCAAGTTCAGCTACCTCTCCCCGGAGGCTGCCCTGGGTCGCCCCGTGGACGCCCGCACGGACATCTTCGCCGTCGGGATCATCCTCTGGGAGCTCCTCGCCGGGCGCCGCCTGTTCATGGGGGAAACGGATCTCGAAACCGTCCGCCTGGTCCAGTCCGTCACCGTCCCCCCGATCCGGCAGTTCAACCCCCGGGTCACGCCCGAGATCGAGCGGGTCCTCGCGCGCGCTCTCACCCAGGACCCGAACGACCGGTACCAGACAGCGCGCCAGTTTGGCGAGGACCTCAACAACATGCTCTTCCACCTCGACCGCGCGGTGTCGTCCTTCGACATCGCCAAGCTGGTCGAGCCGGTCGCCGCCGAGCGGGCGGCGCGGGCGCGGCGCAAGAGCGGCGACAAGGCCTCGCTCATCGTGTCCATGATCGAGGAGGTGCTCTTCGAGTTCCGGTCCCTCGAAGACGGCGAGGGAGCCCCGGGCAAGGTCCTCGGCTCGGCGCCGCTGCAGATCGACGCCTTCGACCGCGGTGACGAGTGGGGCGCTGAGCTCGGCGGCTACGGCCGCGACGACGCGATCGTCCCGGCCTACGGCTCGGCGCCGCCCCGAGCGGTCGATTCCTTCAACCTCGCCGCACTCGAGGAGGACCCGAGCGCCCGCCACCTCAGCGAGTCCGATCCACCCCCGGCTGACCCGCTCGACCAGGCCTACCCCCCCGCGCCGTCCAGCCACCGGCGCCCCGCGCCGAGCTCCAACCTCACCTTCATCGTGCTGCTCGTCCTCGTGGTGGTGCTCGGGGGGCTCGCTGGCGCCTACTTCGCCGGCGCGTTCAGCGGGTGACCGAACCTCACCGGCGCGCGGCGGGGCCGTGCGTCAGCGCCCCCCCGCGCCGCCGAGGACAGGGGGCTACGCCCTCTCCCGCCGGGCGCGCTGCGCGCGCGCCCGGCGCGCGGCGTTGGCCTCCGCCGGCTTGGTGGGCGCGCGGTCGCGCCGGCTCCCATCGATGCCGGAGAGGCCCTCCTTCAGTGCGCGGATACCCGTGCCGAGATCTCGCCCGATGGTCGGCAGACGGGACGCCCCGAAGAGGAGCATCATGACCAGGGCGATGATCAGGATCTCCGTGAAGCCGATGCCCATGGCGCGCCTCCCGCGAGGCACGAGCTAGCACGCGCCCGCGGAGCGGGCAACGATCGCGCCCGAAGGGCGCTCAGGCTTCGTCGTCATCGCCGCCCGCTTCGTCCTCGTCGTCCTCGTCGTCCTCGTCGTCCTCGTCGTCCTCGACCGCCCCGGCGGGGTCGAGCCCGGCCTTCCCGGCCTTGAGCTTCTCCTCGGTCTGCCGCGAGCGCTCCTGGGCGAGGCGGTGCAAGACCTGGGGCTTGGGCGAGATGATGATCGTCATCGCGCGCCCCTCCATCGTGGGTCGCTGCTCGACGTTCGCGAGGTCCTCGCAGTGCGACACGATGAACTCGAGCTGTTGGGCGGCGATCTGGGGGTGGGTGATCTCGCGGCCACGGAACCGGCAGATCACCTTCACCTTGTTCCCCGCCTCGAGGAACTTCCGGGCCGCGCGCACCTTCACGTTGAGATCGTGATCGTCCGTCTTCGGTCGGAGCTTGATCTCCTTGACCTCCACCACCGTCTGGCGCTTCTTCGCCTCGCGCTGGCGCTTCTTCTCCTCGTACTTGTACTTGCCGAAGTCGAGGATCTTGCACACCGGCGGCGCCGCCTTGGGGTTCACCTCGACCAGATCCAGGCCCTTCGACTGCGCGCGGCGCAGGGCCTCCTCGGTCGGGATCACCCCCAGGTTCGAGCCATCATCGTCGACGACGCGGACCTCCGGCACCCGGATGCGGTGGTTGATCCGGATCTGCGGCCCCCGCGGCTCGCGGCTGAATCGTCGCCCCATTGCCATGTGTGTGCGTGATCTCCCTGGTTGTTCTCGATTGCAGCCTCACGGCGCAGGGCGCTGTCCCCTCGCCGTACGGCTCCTCGCCCGGCCGCTCGCGCGCCCCCTCGCGCGGCGCGCCGCGGCCGTCCCTGCCCCTCGCGCGCCCGCGCCCCACAGCTTGGGTGGCGCCGTGTCGAGCGCACCGCAGCTCCACGCCCTCATGCGTCAAGCAGCCATCGCGGCTGACCGCTGCCCGGAGGGGGAATGGTGGCTCGGGTCGCGCCCAGACCGCCGCGGGGGAGCACCCCGCGCGAAGGGCGCAGTAGGCGCGCGCAGGATTGAACTGCGGACCCCTACCGTGTCAAGGTAGTGCTCTTCCACTGAGCTACGCGCCTGTGGTCCAACCCCCTCCCGTGGGGGCGGGTTGGACCTCGAGGTTGGTTCCGAGCCGGACAAGGAGGGGCCGAACGCTTACCGATGTGCTCGGGGGCTGTCAAGGCGCGCCCCTATCCGGCTGGCCGGGGTCGGTGGCCTCTCCACACCCGTTCACCTCCGCCCCGAGGCCCCGATCCGGGCCGTCTCGCCGCCGAACGGCGGCCCGGCGCCGGCTTGCGTGACCCCTCCAAAGTGGGTATAGCCGCCGCTCCCGGAGAACCGATTGGCCCATTTCGCGTACCAGGACCTCCCCGCGCAGCAGCCCTTGCGGACCGAGGTCGGGCAGCCGGTGCCGGCACCGGCGCCCCCGCCCGCGCCCTCCGGGAGCGGCGACCCTACCGGCTTCGGCCCCCTGCTGCCGATGCTCCTGATGATCGCGCCGCTCTTCCTGCTCATGTGGTGGATGAGCCGGTCGCAGCAGAAGCGCCAGGAGAAGGCGCTCGCCGAACTGAAGAAGGGCGATCGGGTGCTCACCCAGTCCGGCCTGGTCGGCAAGCTTCTCGAGCTCGGCGACCGCTACGCCAAGGTGGAGGTCGCGGCCGGCGTCAAGGTCGAGGTCCTGCGCACGAGCCTGCTCGGCCGGGACACGGGGGAGAACCAGCCCGAGAAGAAGTGAGGCGCGCCGCCTGCTGGAGCCGAGCCCGTGAGCAACCCGATCAACGAGATCCTCACCTACGTCCTGGCCGGGCTGGCCGTGCTGCTCGGCGGCCTCGGGTACCTGTTGCGCCGGCGCCGCAACGCGCTCTGGGTCGCCGCGGCCTGCGCCGGCGGAGCCGCTGCCGCGGTCTTCTTCGACTCCTTCTGGGCGATGACGACGCTCGCCGTCTTCGCCGTCTGGGCGCTGATCGCGGCGCTCGACGTGGTCGATCTCAACTGGCGCCTGCGTTTCGGCCTCGTCACCTCGATCACGCTCATCGCCATCGTGTCCATGTGGCCGACGCTGAGCGACATGAGCGGGGGGCGGATCCCCTGCCCGGACTACCTCTGCGCCCCGCGCGACGAGCTGCCGCCGCGCGTGAACATGAAGCTCGGCCGCGGTCTCGACCTCCGGGGCGGGCTCCGGCTCGTCTACACGGTGGACGTCGACGAGGCGATCCGCGACCGCCGTGACCGGTACTACGAGGAGATGCGCGCGCTGCTCGCCACCTCCTACGGAATCCACAGCGGGAGCCAGGCGCTCACGGAGGAGGAGCTCGCGCGGCTCCGCGAGAAGGTCGTCGTCACCGCGCCACGTCAGCCCGCCAACCAGCTCGTCCTCACCTTCGCCGACCCCGCGGACGTGGAGGCCCGCATCGACGCCCGCTTCCGCGACCAGTTCCGGGCCGAGCTCGGCAACCCCGAGATCCAGGGCAACCGCGTCGTGTACACCGTGCGCGAGGACGCGGCGTCGGCGATCCGCGACTCCGCGGTGGGCCAGGCCAAGGAGATCGTCCTCCGGCGGGTCGACGAGCTCGGGCTCAAGGAGGCGGCCGTCTCCACCCGCGCCGAGGACATCATCGTGGAGGTGCCCGGCGAGGACGAGCGGAGCTTCGCCGAGATCCGCGAGGTGATCAGCCAGACCGCGCGCCTCGAGTTCAAGCTCCTCGACGACGAGAACGACTTCTTCGCTCCCGTGAAGGCCGACCTCGAGAAGCGGGGCGCCGGCGCCTGGCCGCTCGAGGGGCTCGAGTTCCAGCGGGAGCGCGTCCCGGTGGGGCTCGACGCCAACGGTGATCGCATCGTCAAGGTCGTCACCTTCGCCTACCTGCCGATCCCCAAGGGCGAGGAGCCGAAGGCCACGCTCGCGCGGCTCAAGGACTGGGTCGCCACCCTCGAACTCCCGCCTGACCGGGAGGTGGGCTACGGGCTGGAGTACCAGACGATCGACGAGGTGACGCTGAAGCAGGCGCCCGCGGGCTGGCGCACGTACTTCCTCAAGAGCCGCGCCGACATCACCGGCGACATGATCCGGGACGCCCGCGCCCAGCCGGACCAGAGCCAGGGCTCCCTCGGCGGCTGGAACGTGGGGCTCGTCTTCACCGAGCAGGGCGGCAGCATCTTTGGCAAGGTCACCTCCGCCAACGTCAAGAAGCGCTTCGCCATCATCCTCGACGGCAAGGTGGAGAGCGCGCCGGAGATCCTCACCGCCATCACCGGCGGCCATGCCCAGATCACGATGGGCTCGAGCGATCCCGAGATCCAGCTCCGCGACTCGCGCAAGCTCGAGATGGTGCTCCGGTCGGGCGCCCTGCCCGCGCCCATCTCCCCCTCCAACGAGCAGCGGATCGGACCCTCCCTCGGCGCCGACGCGATCAAGCTGAGCGTGCAGGGCGCGGTCGCCGGCGGCACCCTCGTGCTTCTCTTCATGCTCGCCTACTACGAGTACGCGGGGCTCGTCTCCGCGCTCTCGGTGCTGCTCAATATCTTCTTGCAGCTCGCGATCCTGGCGTCGCTCGGCGCGTCCATGACCCTGCCGGGCATCGCCGGCGTCGCGCTCACGATGGGCATGGGCGTGGACGCCAACGTGCTGCAGAACGAGCGCATCCGCGACGAGTACCGCGAGGGCAAGAGCCCGCGGGCGGCCGTCGAGATCGGGTTCTCCCGGGCGCTCAGCGCCATCATCGACGGCAACCTCACCACCCTCATCTCGGCCATCGTGCTGGCCCAGTACGGCACCGGACCCATCAAGGGGTTCGCCTTCACCTTGATGGTCGGCACCACGGTCAACATCTTCTGCGGCGTCTTCGTCTCCCGCGTGCTCTATGACCTCTGGGTGCGCACCATGACTCGCAAGACGAAGTTTCGCATCGGCTGATCGCCGGGGGACCGAGCAGCATGCAGCTCTTTCCTGTCAACCGCGTCTTCGACTTCATGGGCCCGCGCCGGTACTTCGTCAGCGCGAGCGCCATCCTCGTGCTCCTCTCGCTGGGGATGCTGATCTGGCCGGGGCCCAAGCTGGGCACCGATTTCCGGGGCGGCACCGAGATCGAGGTCGCGTTCACCCCGCCCATCTCGGCGGCTGACATCCGGCAGGCGGTCAACGCCGCGGGCTTCGGCGGGGCCGACGTGATCCACGTCCAGAGCCCGACCCACGAGGCGCAGTACATCATCCGGGTGCAGGACGTGAGCACCGTGAGCGCGGAGGCCGCGGCCGCCATCGACCGGGTGGTCTGCTTCGGCGAGGGCCTGCCGGAGGCAGACTGCCCCCCGAGCGAGCAGGCCTCGGAGGTGAAGATCAGCCCGGGTGGTGACAAGGTCACGGTCCGCTTCCGCGAGGAGGTGGACGCGGCGCAGCTTGCCCGGCTGCGGGAGCGGTTCGCGGCCCAGGTGACCCCGGCCTTCCGGATCGAGCTGCGCCCCGGCGCCAACAACCCCTCGTTGCAGAGCGCTCGTGACCACAAGGTGGAGCTGCAGCTGATGAGCAAGGGCGACCAGCTCATGCAGGCCCTGCAGTCGCGGCTCGGCGAGGAGCGGCTCCCGACGACGCTCCCCGACGGCGCCCAGAACCCCCTGCGATCGGAGTGGATCGGCCCCAAGGCGGGCCGGCAGCTCCGCGACTCGGCCATCCTGAGCCTGGCGATCGCGCTCGTGCTCATCATGGCCTACATCGCGTTCCGGTTCGACCTCCGGTTCGCCCCCGGGGCCGTCCTCGCGCTCGCCCACGACGCCATCATCACCGTGGGGTTCCTCACCTTGCTTCGCCACGAGCTCACGCTCTCGACGGTGGCGGCCGTGCTCACCATCGTCGGCTACTCGGTGAACGACACCGTCGTCGTCTACGACCGCGTCCGCGAGAACCTCGGCCGGATGCGGGGAGCGACCTTCCCCGCGATCATCAACAAGAGCTTGTCCGAGATGATGTCCCGGACCATCCTGACCAGCCTGACGACCATCATCAGCCTGCTCGGGATCTTCGTCTGGGGCACGGGCACGCTCAAGGAGTTCGCGCTCACCCTCACCTTCGGGATCGTCTGCGGAACCTACTCGTCGATCTACGTCGCGTTGCCGCTCACCTACGCGCTCGATCGCACCTTCTTCGCCAAGGTCGAGAAGAAGGGTCGCGCCATCGGGGAGGAGCGGCGCCCCAAGCAGGGGCCGACGCCGGCGACGGCGTGAGGTGGGGGCCGGTCGGCGGCAGCGACCGCCCTCGGGGTCGGGCGGCGCTACGATCTCTTTGGCGCATCCGCCGCGGGTGCGGCGCCCATCCGCGAGCCCACCCGGGGACTCCCGGCGCGGGCCTGCTCCGGCTTCGCCGGGGGGATGTCCCCGGCCCCGCCCCGCGCGGTCCCCTCAGTCGCGCGAGGAAAGGAAGAGCTGGAGCACGTACCAGAACATCAGCGCCACCGAGCTGAAGAGCTGCAGCGCCGCCGCGACGTACCGATCCTCCGGGTAGTGGTGCAGGACGGTGGAGGTGTTGTAGAGGATGGAAGCGCCGGCCAGCGCCACCATCGCGACGCTGAAGAATACCCCCAGGGTGAGCCCGAAGATCATCGCTGCCACGATGACCACCAGCGCGGTCACCCCGCCCCACAGCACGATCCCGCGCAGGAAGCTGAAGTCCCGGCGGGTCACGAACGCGATGGCCGTGAGCCCCCCGAACCCGAGCAGGGTGACGAGCGCCGCGCTAAAAAGGGTGTCGGGCGCGATCCGGGTCGCGACGTAGAGGATCGGGGTGAAGACCAAGGCCTCGGCGACCACCATCGCCGCCAGCCCCGCGTACTGCGCCGCGCGGGACCTCGCCGTGTGCGCCCATTGGCTCCCGAGCCAGCTTGCGGCCACGAAGCCGCCGAGCGCGAGCCACCAGTTGCGGCCGAGGACGCCAGCGATGGGCGCCGCCAGCCCCGTCGTGAAGAGGGCCGCCTCGAGTCCGGCGAAGGCGAGGAGCGCCACGAAGAGGTGGTTGTAGGTGCGGACGATGAAGGTCGCACGCCGGTCGACGAGGCTCGGGGCGTACCCGCCCACCGCCCTCGCTGAGTAGCCGTATCCCTGGGTCATCGGGGTTCTCCTCAAGCGGATACGTAACGCCGGCGGCCGCGGCGCGCCAGGGCCACGGTGGTTGACGCGCCCCGCTCGCCGTGCGTTCCTCCCTCCGCGCATGGCCCCGCCGAACCCCGTGGCCGCGCTCCCTGGCGAGGACCGGGCGCTGATGGGCGAGCCCGCCGCCGCGGTCGCTCTCGCTCGCGCCACCGGGCTCAGCGTGACCGTGGCCGGCCTCCTGGTCGCACGCGGCATCGCGGACCCCGGCGCCGCCGCGCGGTTCCTCGAGCCCAGGCTCGCGCACCTCACCCCGCCGGACGCCATGGCCGGGCGCGCCGCGGCGGCCGCCCGGCTCGCGGACGCCGTGCGGCGCGGCGAGCGCGTGGTGGTCTTCGGCGACTACGACTGCGACGGCATCACCGCGACCGCCCTGCTCACCGAGACGCTGCGCCGCCTGGACACGGACGTCGAGCCGCTCCTCGCCAGCCGCTTCGACGGCGGCTACGGGGTGACGCCGGCGGCGGCGCGGCGGATCGTCGCCGCCGCCCCCACGCTCCTCGTCACCTGCGACTGCGGCTCCTCCGACCACGCTGTGCTCGCCGACCTCGGGCGCCGGGGCATGGACGTCGTCGTCATCGACCACCACCTGGTCCCCGAAGAGCCGCTTCCCGTCCACGCCTTCCTCAACCCGCACCGCCCCGACTGTGGTTTCCCCTACGACGGGCTCGCGTCTTGCGGCCTCGCGCTCACGCTCGCCGCGGCGCTCCGGGGCGAGCTCGGCGTCGACATCGATCTGCGCGACACGCTGGATCTGGTCGCCATCGGCACCATCGCCGACGTCGCGCCGCTCGACGGCGACAACCGGGTCCTGGTGCGCGCCGGGCTCGCCCGCCTCCGGCAGCCGAAGCGGCCGGGGCTCCGGGCGCTCGCCGAGCTCACCGCGCTCGGCGCCGACGCCCCGGTCGGAAGCGAGGACGTGGCGTTCCGCATCGCCCCCCGGCTCAACGCTCCTGGCCGCCTCGGGCCGCCCGACGCGGCGCTCGAGCTACTGCTGGCCGCCGACGCGCCGCGCGCGGCGGCGCTCGCCGCCGAGCTCGAGCAGCGCACCGCGGAGCGGCGCGCCGAGCAGGATCGGATCCTGGCCGAGGCCACGGCCGAGATCGAGCGGCGCGGCGACCGCGAGCGCAGCGCGCTGGTGCTCGGTGGCGCCGGCTGGGGGCAGGGGATCGTCGGCATCGTGGCGGGGCGGCTCGCCGCGGAGCTCGGCCGTCCCGTGGTCGTGATCGGCTTCGACGACGCGGGCGTTGGGCGCGGCTCGGTGCGCGGGCCCCGGGGCTTCCCCCTCTTCGACGCCGTCGCCGCCGTGGCTCCGCTCCTCGAGCGCTACGGGGGCCACCAGGCGGCTGCGGGGTTGGAGGTGCGGGCGGAGCGGCTCGACGAGCTGCGCGAGGCGTTCACGGCTGCCTGCGCCGCGCGCGCCCCCGCGCTCGCGGTCGAGCCGCCGCCGCTCGTCCCCCGACCGGGCGACGATCCGGCGCGGCTGCTGCGGGATCTCGACCGGCTCGAGCCGTTCGGGGAGCGGAACCCCGCCCCTCGGTTTCGCTTTGCCGGCACCGTCGTCGCCGCGCGCGCGGTGCGGGGCGGCCACCTCAAGCTCGACCTCCGCCTCGCCGACGGCAGCCGGCTCTCGGGTTTCGGCCCCGGGCTCGGGGCGGCGGCGGACGGGCTGCGCGGAGCGGTTTCGATCGTGGGGTCGCTCCGGCGCGACCGGTGGCGTGGCGGCGGGGCCCCCGAGGTCGGGATCGAGCGAATCGAGCCCGAGGGGTGACGCCGCGCGCGGGGCGGAAGGTCCGGGGCGCCTTGCGCGAGCGCCCGTTCTGGGGCCGAATCGAGCCCCGGGGAGCCGAGCCCCTTGAGCGTCCTCATCCAGTTCAGGAACGTCCGCAAGCGCTTCGGGCCCAAGGTCATCTATACGGGCCTCGACCTCGACGTGCGTCGCGGCGAGGTGCTCACCGTGGTGGGGGGCTCCGGGGTGGGCAAGAGCGTGATGCTCAAGATGCTGATCGGCCTGCTGCGGGCCGACTCCGGGTCCATCGTCTTCGACGGGGCGGAGGTGACGCGGATGCGCGAGCGTCAGCTCGCCGATGTGCGGCGACGGATCGCCATGCTCTTCCAGGCCGGCGCCCTCTTCGACTCGCTCAGCGTCGGGCAGAACGTCGCCTACGGGCTCGAGGAGCACTACCACAACCAGATGACCCGGGAACAGATCCAGGAGCGCGTCGCCTGGGCGCTCGGCCTGGTCAACCTGCCGGGGATCGAGGCCATGGACCCGGCGGATCTCTCGGGCGGAATGCGCAAGCGCGTGGCCCTCGCGCGCGCCATCGCCGTGCAGCCGGAGGTCCTGCTCTACGACGAGCCGACGACGGGGCTCGACCCCATCAATACCGCCCGTGTCAACCACCTCATCATCGGCCTGCAGCGCAAGCTCGCCATCACCAGTATCGTGGTGACGCACGACATGAGGAGCGCCTTCACCGTGAGCGATAGGGTGGCCATGGTGCACTCCGGGCGCGTCATCGCCCACGGGACCGTGGAGGAGTTCCGGGCCTCCTCCGACACGCGGGTCACCGACTTCATCGAGGGCAACGCCCCGGCGCAGGAGGACGTGGAAACTCTGTTGAACGCCTGAGCGCACCCCCTCGGGGCGATGGCCGGCGCCGTGGCGCCGCGGCCCCGGGGAGTCGTCCGAGGGCGAGGTTGCAGTCCCCAGGCGTTGCGTCAAAGATTGGGCTGGCCCATGGGTTACTCGCGGGAGATCAAGGTCGGCGCCTTCGTGATCGCGGGGCTCGCCGCCATGGGCCTGGTGATCTCGCTCATCGGCCAGGAGCAGGGGCTCTTTCGCGCCAAGCACCAGTACCTGATCGTTTTTGACGACGTGCAGGGGCTCAAGCCCGGCTCGCCCGTGCGCATGGGCGGCGTGGACGTGGGCACGGTCAAGAAGGTCGACTACGCGGACGAGCGCCACGATCCGAAGCTGTACGTGACCATCGCCGTCGCCCGGGACGCGGCGAGCCGCATCCGGACCGACAGCCTCGCTTCCATCACCGGCAAGGGCATGCTGGGCGACAAGATGGTCGTCATCTCGGTCGGCGACGCCGCGCAGCCGGAGATCCCGCCCGGCGGCGCCATCCGGAGCGCCGAGGGCGGCGGCCTGGAGGCGATGATGGATCGGGTCGGCGCCATCGGCGAGAAGGCCGACCGGGTGATGAGCAACCTCGAGTCGACCACGGGGACGCTGGCGGACGAGCGGTTCCGCGCCGATCTCGCCACCCCCCTGCACTCGGTCGCGGGCATCCTCCAGAAGGTGAACGAGGGCGACGGCTACGTGAGCCGCCTGCTCCGCGACCCGACCGAGGCGGATCGGCTCTCGAGCCTGGTCGGCAGCCTCGAGCAGACCTCCCGCGACCTGCACAGGACGATCTCCCACGCCAACGCGGTGCTGAACCGGGTCGAGCAAGGACCCGGCTTCACCCATGATCTCATCTACGGCGACGGCCCGGGGGCGGCCCTCGAGCGCGTGGGCTCCGCTGCGGAAGAGGTCGCCGTCACGCTGAAGGGGATCCGCGAGGGCAACGGCCCGGCGCGGAGCCTGCTGTACGGCGACGAGGGATCCGCGGCGATGATGGCGAACCTCGACGCCATGAGCGCCGACCTGCGCCACATCGTCGCCGACGTACGCGCCGGCCGCGGCACCCTCGGCGCGCTGCTGGTCGATCCCTCGGTCTACGAGGACATCAAGCTGCTGCTCGGCAACGTGGAGCGGAACCGGTCGCTGCGCGCGCTGGTCCGCTACTCTATCCAGCGCGACGAGCCGACGCCGGGGGGCGAGGGCCGGGACCCGCGGCCGGCCCCTGCCGCCGCGGCGAGCGGCCCGGCCGCCGGACGCGCCGGGAAGTCACCGCCGGAGTAGCCGCGCGAGACGGAGCCCCTTGAACCGCACCTACCCTCTCTCCACGCTGCCGCGGCTGCTCGAACGGATCGCCCGGGTCACCCTGGTCCTGGCGCTGTTCGGGGCGACCACCTACCTCGGGCTCACCTTCGGCGTCGGGGGGCTCTGGCGCGGCTTCGAGGCGGCGCACGCGGTGGCCCACCCGGGTCGCGCGCTGACCCCCTACGAGCCGACGCGGCTCGCGGCGGTGATGCCGACGCTCGACACCATCAGCAAGCACTACGTCAGGCCCGAGCGGATCGACCCGCGGCAGATGTTCCTCTCCGCCCTGAACCTGATCCAGGTCGAGGTGGCGCAGGTGATCATCCTGCACGAGGAGAAGTCCCCCAGCGTGAAGGTGCGCGTCTACGACGCCGAACGCGAGTTCCGCGTCGACAACGTCCAGGCACTGTGGGACGTCGCCGCCCGCCTCCGTGAGGTCTTCGCGTTCCTCCAAGAGCAGCTCCGCGACACCGACGTCGACCTGCGGGAGCTGGAGTACGCCGCCTGCAACGGCATGCTCCGCAAGCTCGACCCGCACAGCGTGTTCATGAGCCCGGAGGACTACCGGGAAATGAACCTGTCGACCTCCGGCCACTTCGGGGGCCTGGGGATCGTGATCTCGATCCGGGACCAGGCGCTCACGGTGATGCGGCCGATGCCGGACACGCCGGCCGGGCGCGCGGGCCTCCGGCGGCTCGATCGCATCACCAAGATCAACAACGAGTCCACGCTGAACATGCCGCTCGACGACGCCGTCGCGCGGCTCCGCGGGGTGCCCGGGACGAAGGTCACCGTGTGGATCCACCGTGACGGTGAAGGAGGGTGGCAGGGGTCGCGGCCCTTCGAGCTGACGCGGGAGGTGATCAACGTCCGCTCGGTGGACTCCCGTCCGCTCGGCGCCGGCGTCGGCTACGTTCGCATCAAGCAGTTCCAGAGCAACACGGACGATGAGCTCGGCGCGGCGCTGGCCAAGCTCGGGGCCGGCGAGCCCCTGCGCGGGCTGGTCCTCGATCTGCGCGCCAACCCGGGCGGGCTGCTCGATCAGGCCGCGAAGGTGGCCGATCGGTTCCTGGAGCGGGGCGTGATCGTCGCCACGGTGGGGCACAGCGAGGGCCGTGATCAGAAGGAGGCGACGCGTCGCGGGACGGAGCCGAGCTACCCCATCGTGGTCCTCACCAACGGGGCCAGCGCCAGCGCGAGCGAGATCGTCGCCGGAGCGCTGAAGAACCTCGATCGCGCCGTCGTCGTGGGGCAACGGACCTTCGGCAAGGGAACGGTGCAGCTCGTCTTTCCGCAGATCACCCCCGACGGCGCCGCCCTCAAGCTCACCATCGCCGAGTACCTGACGCCGGGCGACTACTCGATCCAGGGCGTCGGCGTCACCCCGGACGTCGAGCTCGACCCGATGACGGTTGACCCGCTGGAGATGGACCTGTTCCGGTCGGACGGCTTCGGCGAGCGCGACCTTTCCCAGAGCCTCGACACCTCGGCGCGGCGCGCCCGGGAAGTGCCCTTCTTCAAGCTCCGCTACAACCTGCCCGAGCCGGAGCGGCTCGCCATCATCGATCGAGGCGACGACATCGACGACGATTTCGAGCTCGACTTTCCGGTGCGGTTCGCGCGCGATCTGGTCGCCAAGCTCCCCCGCCAGGACCGGCTGGGCCAGCTCCGGCAGTCCAGGGGGCTGCTCGAGCGGGTCCAGGACGCCGAGCTCGCGGCCGTCGCCGCCGACCTCTCGCGGCTGGGCGTGGACTGGAGCGCCCCGCCGCGGGACGCCCGCCCGGGGCCGCGCGCCGGCGACTACGAGGTGGTGGTCAAGACCGATCGCCCGGGCGACGTGGTGACCGCGGGCGAGGCGATGAACCTCGAGGTGACGGTGACCAACCGCGGCGCCGAGCCGATCTATCAGCTCCGCGCCGTCACCAAGAGCGACGGCGGGTACTACGACGAGAAGGAGCTGGTGTTCGGCAAGCTCGCGCCGGGGCAGACGCTGACCGCGCGCGCGCCGCTCGGGTGGTGCGAGATCGAGGGCCGAAAACCCGGCTCCTCGGCCCCGGTGCCGCAGAGCGCGAAGCGCGCCTGCCGGATCCCCAAGAGCGCGGTCACGCGCCAGGACTTCGTCGCCGTGCGGTTCTTCGCCGAGGGCGGGGAGGCCCCGCGGGAGGCGTCGTTCCGGCCGACGGTGCAGGCCCTGCCACGCCCGGTGTTCGCCTACACGTACCAGCTCGTCGACAACCGGAACGCCAACGGGGACGGGCAGCTCGCGCGCGCCGAGGGCGTCACCATGTACCTGACGGTGAAGAACGTGGGGACGGGGCGCGCCTACGAGACGCAGGCCAACCTCCGCAACCTCACCGGCGACGGCCTCCTGCTCCACGACGGCCGCTTCGACGTCTCCGGCCTCGCCCCCGGAGAGCAGCGGGAGGTGGCCTTCACCTTCGACGTGCTCCCGGCGCTCCAGGAGAACGTGGTCAAGGTCGAGCTCTCCGTCACCGATCGGGATCTCGACGTCGTGGCGCGCGAGAAGCTCGACATCCCGGTCACGCGCACGGGCCTGTTCATCAACGCGGCCCACGGGGCCGCGGTCGTGGTCGCGGACGAGGTGCCGGTGCGCGGCCAGCCGCTCGCGGCGGCGGCCGTCGTCGGACGCCTCGCGCGCGGCAGCGTCGCCGAGCGGCTGGGCACGTTCGGGGAGTTCACCAAGGTCCGCCTCGCGGGGGAGCGCTTCGGCTTCGTCGAGACCCGGTCGCTGGCGGACGCTGCGCGGCCGCCCAGCGTGGCCTTCTCGCCGCTGCTCCAGCGCTCTCCGCCCGTGCTCGAGCTGGGCACCGTGGAGCTCTCCGCCCGCGGCGATCAGGTCCACCTCGAGGGCACCGCCCGGGACCCCGACGGCGTGCTCGACGTCTACGTCTTCGTCGGCGCCACCAAGGTCTACTACCAGTCGGCGCCCAAGGGGCAGCGCCGCGAGCAGGTCACCATCAGCCACGACGTCAAGCTCCAGCCGGGGATCAACGTGATCACGGTGGTCGCGCGGGAGAGCGAGGACACGGCGAGTCGCCTCACCCGCGTCGTGCGGCGCGACGGGCCGCGAGGCGAGATCCTGGCCACCCCCAAGCAGGACGACTTCGCGGCCGACTGGGTCTTCAGCGAGCCCGAACCGGACTGACGGGTGCGACCCGGGTGGGGCGCGGCCGAACCCCCGTCACCGCCGCCGCACGCACGGCAGCGGCGCGCCGGCCTCGAGGAAGTCGACGAACCAGCGCGCCATGTTCACCTTCTCCGCCAGCAGGCGCCGGTGCTGGCCGGCGAGCGAGGCGCGCAGTCGCGGCTCGGCCAGCCAGCGGTCGAGGTGGCCGAGGAGCGCGTCGGCCTGCCGCGGGAGGTAGGCGAAGGTGAGCCCGTAGCGCTGCTCGAGCTCGTTCAGGTACGAGAGGCGCCCGGCCCAGGAGGAGACGCGCAGGCTCGGAGTGCCCAGCACCGCGGCCTCCGCCGCCATCGTCTGGCTGTCGCCGACTAGGAGATCGGCGAAGGCGACGGCGTCGTGCATGCGGTCGGGGGAGAGCGGGAAGGCGAGGTCACGCAGCTCGTCCGGCAGCGGTCCCTCGGAGCTCACGAAGACCCGCCCGCAGGCGCGCAGGCGGGCGACGATGCCGTGCTTGACCGCGGCCGGGAGGCCGCCCTCGCCAGCGTCGTGGCTGGCGACCATGGCCACGAACCGCACGATGAAGAAGCGCTCCTCGGGGCTGACGCCGAGGGCCGCGAGGACGCCGGGATCCGGGGTGAAATGGTCCGGGTGCAGGTATGCGCTCTGCTTGTAGCCCGGGTACCTGACGTGCCTCCGCCCGTAGTCCTCGTCGGTGCAGTCGGGGGTAGTGATCACGTGCGCGAACGGAGCGGCGGCCCAGAAATGCACGCCCGCCGCCCGTCCGTCGTCGGTGTCGAACACCGCGGGGACGCCGAGCATCCGTCCCACCTGGGCGCCGGCCGGATTGCGGGTGACGATGACGTCGGGGCGGAATGCGCGGGCGACACGCGCCAGGCGGAGGTCGCGGTCGAGCAGCTCGCGCGCCTGTCCGAGGAGGGTCTTCCTGCCGGAGGCGCCCACCGTCTCGTACGGCAAGCCGAGGCGGTCGAGCAGCGCCGTCGTCACGTCCTTGTTGCGCGCGACGAGTCGGGTCTGGTGGCCGCGCGCCTCGAGCCCGCGGACCATGTGCTTGAAGAAGTGCACGTGCGCGGGGTGGGAAATGTCGAACAGGACGCGCATGGCCCGGCCTCCCCTCACGACGTCATGGCGCGTGTTTCCCCGTCCGGCGCGGCCGCGGGGAGGCGACCCGTGCCGAGGAACGCGAGCAGCGCGCGCGCGGCGCGCTCCCCGGCGTGCCCGTCCCACAGCGCGGGGACGCGGCCGCGGGGCACGTCTCCGGCGAGGACGGCGCGGACCGCGGCCGGGATCGCCGCGGGGTCGCCGCCGATGAGGCGGTTGGTGCCCTCGGTGACGGTGATCGGGCGCTCCGTGTTGTCGCGGGCGGTGAGGCACGGCACGCCGAGCACCGTGGTTTCCTCCTGGATGCCGCCGGAGTCGGTGACCACCACCCGCGCCGCGTCCTGGAGCTGCAGGAAGTCGAGGTAGCCGAGCGGCTCCGACAGGTGCAGCCCCGCGCGCGCGAGGTCAGCGAGGGAGACGGCGGCGGCGTCGAGGCGCGCGCGGGTCCGCGGGTGGACGGGGAAGACGACGGGGAGCTCGGCGGCGGTCGCGCGGAGCGCGGCTACCAGCCGCAGGAGCTTGGCCTCGTCGTCGACGTTGGAGGGGCGGTGGAAGGTGGCGAGGGCGAAGCCGCCGCGCGCGACCCCGAAGCGCTCCAGGGCCGAGCCCGCCCGGGCGCGCTCGAGGTGACGGAGGAGCGAGTCGATCATGCAGTTGCCCACGCGCGCGATGCGCGCCGGATCGGTCCCCTCGGCGAGCAGGTTCGCGTCCGCGTCCGGGGATGGGGTGAGGAGCACCCGCGCGAGCCGGTCGGTCACGACGCGGTTGATCTCCTCCGGCATGGCCCAGTCGTGCGAGCGCAGGCCTGCCTCGAGGTGCGCGACGGGGACGCTGGCTTTCGCGGCGACCACCGAGCAGGCCAGGGTCGAGTTCACGTCACCCGCCACGACCACCAGCTCCGGCCGGCGCTCGGCGACCAGGCGCTCGAAGGCGACCATGATGCGGGCGGTCTGTTCGGCATGCGACCCCGACCCCGCGCCGAGGTGCACGTCCGGCGCTCGCAGCGACAGATCGCGGAAGATGGCGTCGTTCAGGTGGGCGTCGTAGTGCTGCCCCGTGTGCACCAGCAGGTGCTCGTGGCCGCCCGGGTCGCGGTCGAAGGCGGCCACCAGCGGCGCCATCTTCATGAAGTTCGGGCGCGCGCCGACGACGTGGAGGACGACCCGTCCCATGCGCGACCGACGCTAACGAGGAACCCCAGCCGACGCAAGCGCGGGGCCCGCCCGCGCGCACCGTCTCGTCCTCAGACGCGTCGGGCCACCGCGAGCACGCTCGAGCCGATGGCGAGCGCGCCGCCCCGCGCGAGCCACGCGCGCTCGACGGCCGCGAGCGCCGCGACGGGCGGCCCGAGCCACCGCGGCGGGCGGTGGTCGCGGCCGTCGTCGCTGGCGGGGTTGGACGGACGGAGGCGATCCCGCAGCGTGCGCCCCACCAGGACCGGGGCGACGAGGAAAGAGAAGAAGCAGGTGACCCGCTCCACGCGCAGCCCCGCGGCGCCGAGCGCGGCCGCGAGCGACCGCGGCGTGTAGCGACGGAAGTGCCCCGCGTGCTCGTCCGCGCGCGACCAGAGCCAACCGAACGCGGGCACCGTGACGTAGAGGCGCCCGCCGGCGACGAGCGCGTCGCGGAGCCGGACCAGGAAGGCGACGTCGTCCTCGACGTGCTCGAGGACGTCGAACAGCCCGGCCGCGGGCACCGAGCCGGGGACGAGGCCGGCGTCGTCGAGCGTCGCGTGCAGGACGGGGTCGAGGCCGCGAGCGAGCGCGGCCGCCACCCCGTCGGCGCCCGGCTCCAGCAGGGCCACCTCGTGCCCGGCGCGGGCGAGCGCGGCGGCCACCGCGCCGTTGCCGCCGCCCACGTCGAGCAACCACCCTGCCGGCGCCGCGCGCGCGACCGCGTCCACGATCACCCCGTTGCGGTGGGAGAACCAGAAGGAGTCGTCCTCGCCGGAGCGGCACCCCGCGTTGCCGCGGGCGGGGTAGTGCACCGGGCCGACGCGCGGGGCCACGTGCACGCCGTCGCCCCGCGCGACCAGGGTCGGGGCCACGGCGCCGACGTCGATCATCCGGCGCAAAATGACGCGCGCCGGGAGCGGCGACAAGCGACAGTGCGCGGCGCCGCCTGCCAGGGGTGGTCAAGGCGGACGGTGTCGCTGCCGCCGCGTCCGCCGTGCGAGGGGGCCGTACCCTTCACGCCGTGGTGCGGTAGACTCGAGCGTCCGAACGGAGCCGCCTTGCCCACCTGCTCTCGCCACGGAGTCCTCGCGGCCGCCGCGCTGATCCTGTCCGCCTGTCCGGCGCTGCTCGAGGACGACTTCGAGGCCATCGAGCGGACGGGAGGCGCCAGCAGCACCGGCGCCGGCACGGGCCCCGCGGGCGCTCCCGGTGAACCGGCGGGGGCCGCCGGGACGGAACGGGTGACGCTCTCGGGCGGCTCGTCAGGAGCCGCCGGCGCGGGCGCGACGTCGGCGGGGGGGGCGCCGAGCGGGGGCGTGCCGAGCGGCGGCGCGGGCGGCACGCCGAGCGGCGGCGCGGGCGGTACGCCGAGCGGAGGGACCAGCGGGGTTGGCGCGACGGGCGGCCAGGGCGGCAGCGGCGACGGCCCGGGCGGCAGCGCCGGTCGCGGTGGCGCGGGCGGCGAGGCCAGGTCCGGCGGCGAGGGGGGCACGGCGCCGGGCGGCGCCGGCGGCGTGACGCACGCGGGCGCCGGCGGTGAGGCGGGCGCCGGCGGCGCCGTCCAGCCGCTCTGCCCCACTGCGCCTGCGGACTGCGAGGTGCTCCTCGGATCGCTCCGCCACCGCTATCGCTTCGACGGTATCGGCACCTCCGTGATCGACTCGATCGGGGGCGCCGACGGGATCGTCCGCGGCGGTGCGACGCTCGAGGGCGCCGGGGAGCTTGCCCTCGACGGGGGCAGCTCCGGCCAGTACGTGGATCTGCCCAACGGCCTGATCAGCGTGCTCGAGGACGCTACGCTCGAGCTCTGGGTGGTCTGGAACGGCGGCGTCGCGTGGCAACGCGTCTTCGATTTCGGCGACGCCATGGCGAGCACCTGCTACTCGGGCGGGAGCACGGCGCCCGAGGGCCAGCCCGGGGCCTGCGGCCGGACCTTCCTCAACCTCACCCCCGCCACCGACAGCTCGTCCGGCTCGATTGCGCGCGTGGCCTTCCTGCGACAACCCGGCGATCCGACGACCCAGAGCCTCCTCGTCGACGGCCCACGGCTCGCCGTTCACACCGAGGTCCAGCTCGTCGTCGTCGTCGACGACTCGCAGGACGAGCTCCGCTTGTACGTCGACGGGCAGCTTCACGGTTCGGAGGCGTTCGTCGATCACCTCGCCGACGTCAACGACATCAACAACTGGCTCGGTCGCTCCCAGTTCTCGTCGGACTCCGACCAGTACTTCGGCGGCGTCTACCGGGAGCTCAGGATCTACGGCGCCGCGCTCGGGGACGGTCAGGTCGCCACCTCCTTCGCGGAGGGGCCGGACCCGCGGTTCCTCGAGTGAGCGGCGTCGGTGCGCGCTTGACGGACGGGAGCGGCGCCCTGATCGTCGAGCCGTGGGGCACCTCGTCGAGTTCCGCTTCGACCGCACCGAGGCAGACGCCGCCGCCCTCGACGCGATCCTCCGCTCCGCACCTGGCTTCTCGGGTGACGACCCGGAGAGCGGTCGGTACCACTACCGGGCACCGGGTCGCGCGAACGATGGCGACCCGACGCCGGACGTCGAGGTCTGGGGCGACGAGCGCGGGCTCCATTGCAACTTCCTCGGGGGCGACGCCTCTCACGCGCGTCGCTTCCAGGACCACCTGCGCGCCGCGCTCGGGGCGCGGTTCGGGCCGATCCGCGAGGTCTACTAGCTCGGCTGCGCCCCTGCGTTCCGCCCCCCAGCTCACCGCACGGCCACTCCGGACCTTGGCGACCTGGCGCTGCTCGGCTCGGCGTTCGGCCTCGGCCAGCCGGTCGAGGCGACCCACATGAAGGAACGGCTGTCCGGCGCGGGCAGCTGGCTTGTCAGGACGGGGTGCGCCCGCTCGCCGCGCGGAGTATTTCGCGAGCCGACTGGGAGCGCCCCGTGATCCGCCTGCACGTCAACATCGACCACGTCGCCACCCTGCGCAACGCGCGCGGCACCGCCTACCCCGACCCCGTGCTCGCCGCCGAGCTCGCGGAGCTCGCGGGCGCTGACGGTATCACCTGCCACCTCCGGGAGGACCGGCGCCACATTCGCGACGGGGATCTCGAGCGGCTGCGGGCCTCGGTGAGCACGCTGCTGAACCTCGAGATGGCGGCGACCGACGAGATGATCGCCATCGCCGCGCGGGTTCACCCCGACGTGATCACCCTGGTGCCGGAGCGACGCGAGGAGCGGACCACCGAGGGCGGGCTCGACGTCGCCGGCACGCGCGGGGCGATCGAGCGCGTGGCCGCGATGTGCGCGCGCGAGCGGATCAAGCTCAGCCTCTTCATCGGCCCCGAGCCGGAGGTGGTCGCGGCGAGCCGGGAGCTCGGTGCGACGCAGGTGGAGCTCCACACCGGGGAGTACTGCCACGCCACGCCGCCCGATCGCGCTCGCGAGCTCGCGCGCCTGGCGGCCGCCGCCGCGCGCGGCGCCGAGCTCGGCCTCGAGGTGGCGGCCGGGCACGGCCTCACCCGCCACCTCGTGCTCGACATCGCGGCGCTGCCGCACGTCGTCGAGCTCAACATCGGGCATGCCCTGATCGCCGACGCGCTCCTGCTCGGGCTCGAGCGCGCCATCGACGGGTTCCGCACGGCGATCCAGCGCGGCCTCGGGCGGCGCGGCGGCGCCTGACCGCGCGGCGCGCACCGCGGCCGGGGCCGCGATCCCGCGTCGCGGCGGGCGTCGGGTGACAGCGCGCGGGAGCGGTGGAAAGGTTGGGGCCATGATCGTCGGGATCGGCATCGACGTCGCCTCGATCACCCGCTTCGACCGCGCCCTCGAGCGCTACGGCGACCGGTTCTGGGAGCGCATCCTGACCCCGCGCGAGCGCGTCGATCTCGCGCCCCGCCTGGGCGACCGCGGCGCCGCGCTGGCCGGGCGGTTCGCCGCCAAGGAGGCGGCGAGCAAGGCCCTGGGAGCCCCGCGCGACGTCGGGTGGCATGACCTCGAGGTGCGGCGCGGCGAGCGGGGCGCGCCCACCATTCACCTCCTTGGCAGCGCGACCGCGCACGCCGAGCGGCTCGGGGTGCGGCGCTGCCACCTCTCCATCACTCACGACGCGGGCGTCGCCGCGGCGCTGGTGGTGCTCGAGGGGGGCGCGCCGTGATCCCGGTGCTCGACCGGGCTCGAATCCGGGCGCTGGATCGGCACGCCATCGAGCGCTGCGGCGTGCCCGGCGTCGTGCTGATGGAGAACGCGGGCCGCGGGGCGGTCGACGCGATCGAGCGCTGGCTCGGGCGGCGGCGGGCCGCGGGGCTCCGCGGCGCTCGCGTCGTGATCGTCGCGGGCCGGGGGAACAACGGCGGTGACGGGTGCGTCGTCGCGCGCCACCTCGCGCTGCGCGGCGCCCGGCCGACGGTGTTGCTCGCGGGCGCTCGCGCCGATCTCACGGGGGACGCCGCGCTCGCGTGTGCGGCGCTGGTGGGCACCGGGGGCGCGCTGGTGCAGGACGCGAGCCCGGCGGCGGTGACGGACGCGCTCGCCGGGGCCGACCTCGCCGTCGACGCCCTCTTCGGCACCGGCCTCGATCGCGATCTGGAGGGGGCGAGCGCGGCGCTCGTCGCGGCCCTCGCGGCGGCGCCGGTGCCCGTGGTCGCGCTCGATCTGCCCTCGGGGCTCGACGCCGACACGGGCACGACGCGCGGGGTGGCCGTCCGCGCGGCGTTGACGATCACCTTCGGGCACCCGAAGCCCGGCCTCTTCGCCTCGGCCGCGCTGGAGCGCGTCGGCGAGCTGGTCGTCGCGGACATCGGCGTCCCCGGGGCGCTCGTCGCCGCGGTGGGCGCGGCCGCGGAGCTGGTCGAGCCCGCCGACGTCGCCGCGCTGCTTGGCCGGCGGCCGGCGGGCGCGCACAAGGGCCAGGCGGGCCGCGTCGTGCTGTGCGCCGGCGCGCCCGGGACCCTCGGCGCGGCGCTGCTCGCCGCCCGCGGCGCCGCGCGCGCCGGCGCGGGCCTGGTGACGCTCGCCGCCGCGCCCGAGGTGGCCGCCGCGCTCGATCGTCGCGTCCTCGAGGCGATGACGGCGCGCCTCGAGCCGGAAGACCTCGAGCGCTCGCTGGCCGCGATCATCGCGACGGCGCAGGCGGTGGCGGTCGGCCCCGGCCTCGGGCAAGGGGAGCTCGCCGCGCGCGTGGTGGCCGCGCTCTGCCGGTGCCACGCGGGGCCCCTCGTGCTCGACGCCGACGCCATCACGTTGCTCGCTCGCGATCCGTCCGCGCTGGTCGGGGCGCCAGGGCCGCGCCTGCTCACGCCGCACCCCGGCGAGCTCGGGCGCCTGCTCGGGATCGGCGCCGCCGCGGTCGAGGCGGATCGCCTCGGTGCCGTCGCGCGCGCCGTGGAGCGCACCGGCGCCACGGTGCTGCTCAAGGGGCCGCGCACGGTCGTCGGGGCACCCGGGGCGCTCCCGGCGATCAACCCGACCGGCAACCCGGCCCTGGCCACGGGCGGGGCCGGCGACGTGCTCACCGGGATCACCGCGGCTCTCGCCTGCCACCTGCCCCTCCGGGGGGCCGCCATCGCGGCCGCGTACCTCCACGGGCTGGCGGCGGATCGCTGGGCCGCGCGCATGGGCGCGGACCGCGGCTTGCTGGCCCGCGAGGTCGCTGACGAGCTGCCAGGTGCGCTTGCCGCCGTGGCAGCCGACCTCAGGCCGGTGCCAGTTTGACACGCGGTTCGTGTCTCCGGTGACGCGGGATCGGTCACGATCCCCGGAAAATCGGCGACGGGCGGACTGGCACGTCGCTTGCCGTGGCGAGGTGCCGGAGGTGCTTCACCGATGCTCACCGCTGCGGCCGACACGCCGCTCACCCATCGCCCTGGCTCCACTACCCCGACTGTCGTCCCCGGTGCTCCGTCCACCGCCCCGCGCGCTCGTGGCGGTCTGCGCCAGGCGGCGCTCGGGCGCGGCATCGTGGGCGAGCTACCCCTGCTGCGCGCTCGTGCCGTGCGGCTCACGCGTGACCCCTTCGCCGCCGAGGATCTGGTGCAGGACACCGTCGAGCGCGCGCTCCGGTTCGAGGCCACCTTCGCGCCCGGGACGAACCTCAAGGCGTGGCTCCAGCAGGTGCTCTACAGCGTCTTCGTCTCGCGCTGCCGCCGCAAGCGGCGCGAGCGGCGCGCGCTCGACGTGCTGGCCGTCGACCCCTGCGCCTGGACGCGTGCGGACGCGGCCCCGGCCATGACGACGCTCGCGCCCCGCCTGGAGCGGGCGCTGGCTGCCCTGCCCGATTCCTACGCGAGCGTGATCCGCCTCGTCGATCTGGGGGAACGCTCCTACCGCGATGCCGCCGAGGAGCTCGGCGTGCCCGTGGGCACGGTGATGAGCCGGCTCTTTCGCGGGCGGAGCCTGCTGGCCGTCGCGCTGGCGGACCCCGGGGCGCGCGATCCCGCGCCGGCGCTGCCGCGCGCCGCGTGACCCGGCCCTCGGGCGCCGGGTCACGGGGCGGCGTCGTCCGCCAGCAGCTCTACCGTGCCGGCGTTCACGGCGACGGAGGTGCCGCCGGTCATGCGCACCAGGAGCGCGCCCGAGGGCGCGATCCCCGCACCGTGCCCGCGGACCGCGCCGACGGCGAGCGCGCGGCCGCGCAGGGCGTCGTGAGCCGCGAGCTCGCGTACGATCTCGACCGTGGAGCCCTGCTCGAGCGCGGCCAGGCGGGGGGCGAACGCGTGGAGGAAGTCGGCGAGCCAAGGCTCGCGCGCGCGGTCGGTCGCGCCCGCGAGCAAGAGGGAGGTCGCCGTCGCGGCGAGCGCGGGTGGGAACTGCAGCGTCTCGACGTTGAGGCCGACGCCCACGATCACGGCCGCCGCCGCGCCGACAAGACGCCGCTCCACCAGCACGCCGGCGATCTTGCGACCGCCGACCAGGACGTCGTTCGGCCACTTGACGGCCGCGGGCTCGGCGACGCGGGCCGCCACCGCCTCGCGCACGGCCAGCCCCGCGGCGAGCGCGACCACGGGCACCGCCGCGGGCGACAGGCGAGGGTAGACCAGCAGCGAGAAGGTCAGGTCCCTTCCCGGCGCGGATGTCCAGGCCCGCCCGTGCTGGCCGCGCCCGGCCGACTGGGCCTCCGCGCCCACCACCGCGCCGTGCGGGGCGTGGGCGCGCGCGGCCGCGAAGGCCGCGTCCATGGTCGAGGTGGTGCGGTCGAGCACCTCCAGCGGGAGCCCCAGCTCGAGCCCACGGCGGGCGGCGAGCTCCGCGCAGCGTCCGGCGTCGAAGCGCGAGGGCTGCACCGGACGGGTCCCTCCGCGCGGCCGGTCACTCGGCGAGGCGAGTCACGTCCAGCGCGATGTCGCTCGCCGCGACGGAGTGGGTGAGCGCGCCGACGCTCACCACGTCCACGCCGAGCGCGCCGAGCTCCCCGATGCGCTCGAGGGTCACGCGGCCTGATACCTCGACCAGAGCGCGGCCCCGCGCCCGCTCCAGGGCCGCGCGGAGCGCGTCGGGGGCGAAGTTGTCGAGCATCACCACGTCCGCCCCCGCCGCCAGCGCCGCGTCGAGCATGGCGAGGGACTCGACCTCGATCTCGATGCGGGCGGTGTGGGGCGCGCGGGCCCGCGCCCGCGCCACGGCGGCGGCGACGCCGCCGGCCGCCTCGATGTGGTTGTCCTTGATCAGCACCCCCGCGCCCAGCGCGTCGCGGTGGTTGTGCGCGCCGCCACAGCGGACCGCGTAGCGCTCGAGCGCGCGCAGGCCCGGGGTCGTCTTGCGTGTGTCCGTGATGCGCGTCCGCGAGCCCGGTGGGAGGGCGGCCACGTAGCGGCGCGTCTGGGTCGCGATCCCGGAGAGCCGTTGCACGAAGTTCAGCGCCGTGCGCTCTCCGAGCAGGATGGAGCGGGCGGCGCCCTCCACCACCCACAGGCCCGCGCCCGCCTCGACCTCCGCCCCGTCGTCGACCAGACGCTCCACGCGCAGGCTCGGGTCGAGGGTGAGGAAGACCGCGGCGAAGACGTCCGCCCCGCAGGCGACGAGCGGCGCTTGCGCGACGGCGCGCCCGATCGCGCGCGTGTCCTCGTCGACCGTGGCCTCGGTCGTCAGGTCACCGCCGGCGAGGTCTTCGAGGAGGGCTCGCTCGACTGCTTCACGGAGGACGACGCTGGGGATCATGACTCGGGGGAGGAATAGCGCGGGCGGAGCGACGGCGCCGCTCCTTCAGGGGAGCAGCCCGTAGCCGCGGGCCAGGAAGGACGAGTAGAGGTTACAGGCTGCGTGGAAGGCAACGGAGGCGCCGACACCGCCGGTCCGGGCACGGAGCCAGCCGAAGAGCAGCGACGGGAAGAAGACCGCCAGCCGCGCCGGGGACAGCTCAGTCGCGAAGTGCCCCAGCGCGAACGCGAGGCTGGTGAGGGGGATCGCCCAGCCGATCCGTGCGCCGAGCCAGCGCCGACGTGGCGGGATGGCCTCGTCGAGCGCGGTCTGCAGGTACCCGCGGTAGAAGACCTCCTCCGGTAGCGCGATGACGAGGAGCTGACCGAGCACCTCGCCCGCGAGATCGGGCGGCAGCATCGGGACGAAGGCTCCGCGCGGCTGCCACCACAGGAAGAACCCGACCCCGAAGGCAGGGAAGACGGCCGCCGCGACCAGCAGCGCCCACCCCACCGCTGCGCCGGCGGAGCGGAGCAGTCGCCGGGCATCGAGCGGCTCGGGTTCGACCAGACCGCCCAGCGACAGCCCGTGACGCCGGATCGCTTGGGTGTCGTCGCCCCGCACCACGAGCAGGTAGGCGGCCCCGAGGAAGACCGCGGCCACTCCGAGCGCCTGGTGGTCCGCGGGCAGGCCGCGCGAGGCCACGGTGGCCGCTGCCGTGACCCCGAGCGCCACCAGCAGCGGACGACCGAGCGACGCCCCGCGCGGGTGCTCCTGAGGGGACTGTGGCGGATCCACGGGCACGGGATTTTTCTAGCCCAAGCGCGGAGCCTCGGCCCCGCGCGCGCCGCGGCACGCTAGCAGGCCGCTGCCCGCTCTGGCTCCCTATTCGTCGCCAATCGTCGCCGCTTGGGATAAGGTCGGGCCGCTCCCGGCGGAATCGAGGCCCGCCGGACGCGAGCCATGTCGGGCGCCGAGGGGCTCGGTCCCCCGCCCGGCGCTGGAGAACCGTCATGCGCGAACCAACTCAGCCGACCCTGTCGCAGGCCACGGGCCCTACCCACCGCGTGCTGGGCGCCAAGTTCCCCCCGGACGAGGGTAACCTGCCCCCGGATCCCCCGGGCGGCGGCCGCGGCGCCGCGGCGCTGGACGACGTGGGGACCGCCAACTTCAAGCGCGGTGCCTTCGGCCCCATCGCCATCATCGTGGGGCTGCTCGCGGTAGGCGGGCTGGTCACCTTCCTCTTCGTCGGCTTCAAGGCGGAGGAGAAGCGGATCGGCGTCGAGCAGGCGGTGGAGATCGAGAAGGGCATCTTCGTCATGCCGGCGGATCAGCAGATCGCCGAGTGGCGTCGGTGGGCGGCCTCCGACCGCAGCAACGAGCTCAAGATGGAGGCCCTCAAGCAGCTCGCCTGGGCCAAGGACCCGGAGGGCGTCGACCTCTGCATCGCGGCGCTCAAGCACGTCGTCGAGCCCATCCGCGCCCAGGCCGCCACGGCGCTCGCCGAGTACGGGCTCCCGCTGGCCGAGAAGGCCAAGCCGGCGCTCCTCGCCGCGCTCAAGGAGGCGGGCCCCGCCGACAAGCCGCAGATCGCCTGGGCACTGGTGGAGCTCGGCGAGGCGTCGGCGATCGACCAGATCATGGCACTTTACCGGATCGGCCACCTCTCGAAGGTGCAGCGCCTGGACGGGATGGTCGCGTTCGACCCCAACAAGATCGTCAACCTCATCTCCGTCGACCAGCTCGCGGGGTACGCCAAGGACGAGAGCCCGGCCGTCCGGCAGCTCGTCGCCACCGTACTGTCCCGGCACGCCGATCCCAAGTACACCGACGTGCTCATCGGCCTGCTCGAGGACGAAGACAAGGAGATCTCGCGGCAGGCGGCGCCCGGGCTGGGACAGATCGGCGACGAGCGGGCGCGCGAGCCGCTGCTCAAGATGCTCCGCGGGGCGGACAAGGAGAGCCGCAAGCTCTACCTGTTGGCGCTGCGCGATGGTGTCGGCACCAAGGGCCTGGTCCTCGCGCTCGATACCGTCGACACGACCGACCCGGATCGGGCCTGGTTCCAGACCAAGCAGATCCTGGACCTCATCGAGGGGGCGCGCGACGCCGGCACCTTCGGCCTGAACGACCCACGGGGCGGCGACGCGCTGGTGAGCTACCTGGAGAAGAAGCCCCACATCCACTGGCAGACGCGTACGGCCTTCGCGCTCGCCAACATCGGTGACATTCGCGCGGTGCCGACCCTCGCCAAGCGGCTCCGCATGGACCCGCTCAAGATCTACAGCGACGACACCGACTACGAGATGCTGCTCAAGCGCGACGACAACGAGCGCGTCGTCGCCGCCCGCATGATCGCGGATCTGGCCTATCTGCACCCGGACAAGCTGGCGCAGATCCGGGAGCAGGCCGAGGACGCCGTCATCTTCTGGGTCCACGAGCTGCCGTCGCCGCACGCCAACGGGCTGCGCGCCCTGGCGGCGATGCAGTCCACCAAGGACATCGAGGCGCTCCGCAAGTGGGCCAATCCGGACGCGCCCCTGCCCAAGGAGGGGCAGCAGCCGCCGATGCCGGAGGAGTGGGTGATCGCGCAGAGCGCGATGCGCTACGCCGGCAAGCTCAAGGACGAGAAGACCTGGGACGTCCTGGTGAAGGCCCTGAAGAAGCGCCCGCACGAGATCGACGTCACCATGGATAGCCTCCTGCAGGGCGGCCTGGCCATCCTCGGCATGACCCTGCGCGCCCTCGGTGTCGGCGCCGCCGACGGCATGAGCGAGTGGGGTGACCCGAAGGCCTTCAAGCCGCTGATGGAATACATCCTCGAGCCGAAGGAGAACGAGCAGAGCCGTGAGGCGGCCTGCGCGGCGCTCGCCTGGGTGGCGACGCCCGACGACATGGTCAAGGTCGCCGAAACCATCAAGAAGGCGGACAAGCCCCAGAAGAACGACCAGTTCGTGCGCGGCTGCCTGCTGGAGACGCTGATCCAGCGCCCCGTGCCCGGCACCGCGCCGGCCCTGCTCGAGCTCCTGGTGCCCGACTCGGAGCTGAAGACCCGGCACCAGGTCGCCCGCGCCATCGGCAAGGCCGGGTTCGACGCGGGCGTGCAGGACAAGCTCTTCGAGCTGATGAAGGACCCGGCGATGATCAACGACGCGGCCCTGGCGCTCATCCTGGGCGGGACGCCGGAGACGGCGGCGAGGGCGGTCGCCATGTACGGTACGCTGGAGGAGGCGGTCCGCAAGCCGGCGCTCGACGAGCTCCAGGAACTCTACTACCGGACCTTCGGGTACTGGTCGACCGAGGACCTGGAGAAGGGGCGGATCTTCCGGTGGGTCGACAACGCAACGGCCATCTCGCGCGTGGAGATCGCCCAGACGCCGCAGGAGTGGGCACGCGTCCAGCTGGAGTCGCAGTTCGACAACCTCCACTTCGACAACGGGCCGCACTCCTTCACGCGCGTGGTGCTGCGCTACCGCCTCAACGAGATGGCGCGAGGGCAGGACAAGGAGCTCCGCGAGGGGGCGATCCGGACCCTCAAGTTCATGAAGGAGCAGGGCGTGCTCCTCGCCCTGCGCGACGTCGAGGGTGAAACCGGGGCGCTCGCCAGCCGCGCCTACCACGAGCTCATGAACCCGAAGATCGTCGAGGGGGTGAAGAGCTTCAAGGAGGACGACAAGAAGTGAGCCGAGCGGGGCGCCGGGCGCGCCCCGGCGTCCTCCTGTCGGCGGCGTCGGTGCGGGCTCCGCGGTGGTACGCGCGCGGGGTCCGCGGCCCTGGCGGCGCCGCCCCGGCGGGGGCGCTCGTGCTGGCGCTCGCGGCCCCCGTCGGGTGCGGCGGCGCCGCCCCGCGGGTCGCGGCGTCGCCGCCGGCGTCGGGCGCGCAGCTCGAGCCGGGCGCCGTGATCGGCACCGGCTGCGTCCCGAGCGGCGTGGAGCGGTGCTTCGACGCGCGGGACGACAACTGCAACGGGCTCATCGACGAGGGGTGCGGGTTGCCGACCGGCGCCGTGCAGTTCGTCATCGCCTGGGAGGACCCCGCGTCGGACGTCGATCTGCTCGTCACTGGACCCGACGGCGAGCTCGCGGAGGTGGGCCGCCCTACCTCGGTCGGCCTCGTCAAGGAGCGCGACTGCCCCGGCGCCGGGCAGGAGTGCGCCGGGCAGAACGTCGAGAACGTGTTCCTGGAGGAGGGCGAGGGGCCGGAGCGGGGTCGCTACGTGGTGCGGGTACGCCTGGAGGCGCTCGGGTCGGCCACGCCGCCGATCGCGGTGACGCTGGGGGTCCGCCTGGGCCCCAAGACCTACGCGGCCGAGATCGACCTGGCGCGGGCCGAGGCCGAGCGCCGCTTCGTCTTCGAGCTCTGACCCGGGGCGGTCGCGCCCGGGAGGGGCCACCGAATTCGGCTCGGCGTCGAGGGTGCACGAATGGACGAGGCGCGGGCCGGGTTCCGCGCTAGCCTCTTTGCTCGGACCAGTGGCGAGCGTTCTCGGGCGCATCACGACGACGGACGGTTCTCCGCGAGGACCCGACGTGCGGCACAAGGTCCGCGTCGTGAGCCGGTGGCTGGAGCGCGGGGAGACGATCGAGGTCGAGCTGCCCCGCAACCTCGTCTGCGCGCACTGCGATGGGGGTGGCTGCGACGTCTGCGGCGGTTCGGGGGCGGTCAGCATCCGCGAGCGAGGCGCGCCGACCGAGGTCGTGCAGCGCACGCTGCCCGCTACGGGCCGCATCGTGCCCCCGCCGACCGTCGTCGCCCTCCGCATCCCGGAGCACGGGGGCCCCGCGCCCGAACCCGGGCTCGCGCGCGGGCAGCTCATCTTGACCGTGCTCGGCGCCGAGGCGGCGGACCCGACCGTGCGCAAGGTTCGCCCGAGCCTGCTCCCGCCGCCGTCGGTGATCGAGCCCCCGCCCGAGCCGGAGGCCCCCGCCCCGCCCCCGGAGCCGCGCCGGGTCGTCTGGCCGCTCGCCGTCGGGGTCGCGCTTCTCTCCTGGCTCCTCACGCTGCTCCTGCTGCGCGCGCTGGGCGCCCTGTAGCGGTGGCGTCGCGCGCGGGCGGGGGGGACGGCACGCCGTTGCGCCGGGGCGCGACCGGCTGCTAACCACGACCCGCATGTGCCCGGTCGCCATGAGCGTGGCCCTCGCTCTGGGGTTCACGCTCTTCGGTTGGGGGATGCGCCGCCGGCTCCGGGCGCTCTCCGGGGGCGAGCGCGGCACGCCGCCGGCCTTCCCCCGCGACCAGGTCGCGCGCCGCTTGGGCCGTCTCGTGGCGCAGGCGATCCTGCAGCGCCGCCTGCGCCGGGAGCTCGGCCCCGGGCTCGCCCCCCTCGCGATCTCGGCCGGGTTCCTGGTGCTGCTGCTGCGCACCCTCGTGCTCTGGGGTCGTGGCTTCGATCCTGGCTGCTGCCTCCTCGTCCTCGGCCCCGCCCCGCTCGGCGGCTGGCTCCCGCTCGGCGCCGCCTACTGCTGGCTCAAGGACCTCGCCATCCTGGCCGTGCTGGCCGGCGTCGCCGGGTACGGGTACCTGCGCCTCGTGCGCCGCGCGGCGCGGCTGACCCTCAACGGGGAGGGGCTGCTCGTGCTCGCCCTCATCGCCGCCATGATGATCGCGGACGCGACCTACGACGGGGCGACGCTCGCCCGCGCCGCCCGCGTCGCCCCCGGGAGCTCGGGGCCCCCCGCGGACGAGGTTCTCCTGGTCCACCTCGGGCCGTCGCCACCACCGCCCTCCCCGCGTTGGTTCCCCGATCCCGTCGGCAGCGCGGTCGCGGCCGCGCTGGCCCCGCTGCCCGCGCCCGCGCTCCGCGCGCTCGGTCACGGTGGCTACTGGGCGCACGTCCTCCTCGTGCTCACCTTCCTGGTGCTCTTGCCTCACGGCAAGCACTTCCACGTCCTCACCGCGGCACCGAACGTCTTCTTCGGCGACCTCGGGCCGCCGGGGCGACTCCGCCCGCTCGCACCGACCGCTGAGGCGCTCGGCGCGCTCGTCGATCGGGCCGCGGAGCTGGCCGATCCGCACCAGGCGCCGCTCGGGATCGCCCGCATCGAGCACCTCGCACCGAAGGCGCGGCTGGACCTCTTCGCCTGCACCGAGTGCGGCCGCTGCTCCGCGCGCTGCCCGGCGACGCTGACCGGTCGAGCCCTCAGCCCCAAGGCCGTGATCGTCGCGCTGCGGGGTCAGCTCCGCGCCTGGCCGGTGACCGCGGCGCGCGCGCCGTCAGGGCTGGATCTGGTTCCCGCGGTGATCTCGCCCGACGCCCTCTGGGCTTGCACGACCTGCCGCGCTTGCGAGGAGGAGTGCCCGGTGACCATCGAGGTCGTCGACAAGCTCGTGGGCCTGCGGCGACACCTGCTCACCGTCCGGGGAGAGCCCGTTCCACCCGAGCTCGGCCCTCCGCTCGCGGCGCTGGAGCGGACGGGGAACCCGTATGGGCTCCCCGCCGCCGGGCGCGCGGCGTGGGCGGAGGGCCTCGGCATCCCCACCTTCGCGGAGCGACCCGAAACCGAGGTCCTGTTCTGGGTGGGCTGCGCGGCCACGTTCGATCCGCGCGCGCGACGAATCGCGCGCGCCACCGCCGCGCTCCTCCGCGCCGCGGGCATCGACTTCGGCATCCTGGGCGCCGAGGAGCGCTGCACGGGGGACCTCGCGCGGCGCGCCGGCCACGAGGCCCTGTTCCTCACGCTGGCGGAGCAGAACCGAGCCACGCTCGCGCGCTACGCCGCCGCCGGCGGCGTGCGGCGCATCGTGACCGGCTGCCCTCATTGCTATCACACCCTGCGTCACGAGTACCCCGACCTCGGCGTCCGCTACCCGGTCCTGCACACCGCCCAGCTCCTGGCCGAGCTGCTCGCGGCGGGCCGGCTGGCGCCGCGCCGGCCCATCCCGGGGCGCGTCGTCGTCCACGACGCCTGCTACCTGGCCCGCTACGCCGGGGCCGTCACCTCTGCGCGCGCGGTGCTCGCCCGCGTCCCCGAGCTCGAGGTGGTGGAGGTGCGCGGGGCCCACGGCCGCCGCGCGCTCTGCTGCGGCGGCGGCGGTGCCCAGATCCTGCTGCCGGAGCGGAGCGGTGAGCGCATCGAGCAGCGGCGCGCCCGCGACCTCCTCGCCACGGGTGCCGAGCTGGTCGCGACCTCCTGCCCCTACTGCATGACCCTGCTCGGTGATGGGCTCGCCGCGGTGAGTGACGGCGGCCGCGCTCGGCCGCGCGACGTCGCCGAGCTCCTCGCCGACGCGTGCGGGCTCGGAGTCGAGCCAGCCGGCACCAGCGCGCCGGCGCCCGCGGTCAGCCCGGATTCGGCAGGATGGCCGGCGTGACCCGTATCCGGCGGCCCTCCGTGGCGACGCCGAAGCTGCGAGGTATAATGCTCGCGCGACATGGCCGTGACCCACACGCTCGTCACCTCCAGGTTCGGGGACGGCCCCGAAGACGGTCGGGTTTCCGCCGCCGGTGAGGAGCCGTCGTACACTTGCGATGCGTGCGGTCAGACCTTCACGGGCCCGCCGGGCGGGTCGGGGCTCTTCGTCTGGACCCGCGGCGACGAGGTCCGCTACGAGGAGCCGCCGCTCTGCGAGCGTTGCGCGGTGGCGTTGTCCACCACCGCGATGCGCGGCTGGGCGCTCGACGACGACGACGAGGAGTGAGCGCCAGGGGAACGGTCGGCGTCACTGGAGCTCGACCCCGTCCGGATCCGGCTCGTCGAGCGGCGGGCGAAAGGCGAGCAGCTCGAGGGCGGTCGCGCGGAGCACCGGCGAGACTTGGGTCGCCTGCGCGACCCGGCGCAGCTCCGGCCGCGTGCAGAGCCCGAGCAGGGGCATCACGATGGTGGAGGGAGAGCCGGGGTTGAACAGCAGGGCCATTCGCACGCGCGGACGGCACAGCCAGCGGCTCCTGGAGGCCACCTCCTGCAGCACGGCCACGCGAGCCGGGCGCCGGGCGACGAGGCGCACCACGTCGTCCTCGGTGAGGGCGGGGTTGCCGAGCAGCTGGCGGATCACGAGCGGGTGCGGATCACGGAGCAGGGCGTCGAAGGCGCGGCGGCTCGGGCGCCGCGCCAGGCTGCGGCGCTCTCCGAGGGTGAGCTCGCGACCCGCGTGGTAGTCGGGGACGAGCGCGGGGTCGGGCTCGTCGTCGGCGTCGTCACGTCGCGGGACGTGACGGAGCAGGCGGTCCAGGCTCAAGAGGTGCCGCGCCGCGGCCTCCTCGCGCAGGCTCGTCACGATCTCCGACTCGCCCAGCGCGGCGAAGACCATCGCCACCGAAAGGAGCGCCTCGCGGGCGCCCGGGTCGCCCCGCTCGCTCTCCTCGCAGAGCTCGTCGAGGACCGTCGCTGCCCGCTCCACCCCCAGGCGGATCAGCTCCGAATGGAGCCACCCTCGCCGGTAGTCGTGGTCCGGCAACGCCAGCAGCAGGCGTTTGAGCCGCGCAAGCTCCATGCGCGGCGGAGTCTAGCGCGGGTGGGGTCCGGTGTCGGGCTGGGGTGGGCGGCGCTATGCTCGCTCCGTGACGTACCCCGATCGTCTCGAGCCGCTCGTCGCCGCCTGGCACCGCCGGGTCGCCGCGCCGGCCCGGAGGGCCGGGCTCGCGCTCTCGGTGGCGGGGGTCTTCGTCGCGGCGCACGCCGCCCGGGCAGGGACGACGACGGCCCGGCTGGGCGCGGTGGCGCTGGTGACGGCCACCCTGCTCCTGCTCCTCCTGCGCGCCGTCCGGCGCCGCCGCACCTTGCGGGACCCCCGGCGCACCTTGGGTCTGCTGCTGGGGCCGGTAGACGCGGACCTCGCCGCGCGTGCCCAGCGCGCCCTCACGCTGCTCGAGCGGGCGGCCGCGGGGACGCTCCAGGCCTCCGCGACCCTCGCGCGTGCCCACTTCGAGCGGCTCCTCGAGCGGGCGTCGCCGGCCGTGGTCGAGGCGGCGGCCGGGGGGCGCGCGCGCTGGTTCCGCCGCGTGACGGCGCTCTCTGCGGTGGTGGCTCTCGCCGCCTTCGCGTTCGGTCCGATGCGCATCATCGAGGGGCTCGACGTGCTCCTGGCGCGACGCGGGCGGGGGCCTCTGCCGCTGGTGTGGCTGGACGAGGTCACGATCGTGTCGCACCCGCCGGGCTACCTCCGCCGCGTGGACCGCTACCTCGTGCCCGGGATCGGGGCGCGGGAGGCCCTGGGCGCCGAGGTGAGCGTCCGCGGGTCTCCGCGCCGACCGGGGCGACAGCTCCTGCTCACCGACGGCACCAGCGAGGTTCCCTTCGTGGACGACGGCGAAGGGGGCGTCGTCGCGCGCTGGAGGCTCGACCACGACGTCGATCTGCGGGTCGCGGCCCGCTTCGGCGACGTCCTCGTGGTCGAACCGGACGGGGTCGAGATCGAGGCGGTCACCGACGAGTCGCCCGTGGTGGTGCTCGACGGGGCTCCCCGCACCGTCGGCCTCACCGAGCTGGGGGGGCAACTCGAGCTCCGGTACGCGGTCGCCGACGATCACGGCCTGCGCCAGGTGGAGCTCGTCCTTCGGGCCGGCGCCCGCGAGGATCGTCGCGTCCTGGCGCGCCTCGACGGAGAGGCGCGGCGGCACAGCGGTGGGTACGTCCTGCTCGCGAGCGATCCGTTCTTGCGGCGAGGATACCTGCCCACCCTGGTGACGATCGAGGCCCGCGACAACCAGCCCTCCGAGGCACCACGCTGCGGGCGCAGCCCCGCGATCACGATCATCCCGCCGCCCATCGGGCAACCCGAGGCGCATCGCCTGCGGGCGCTCGGGGCGGCGAGCGCCGCCGTCGTGGACCTCTTGGCCTGGCAGCTGGGAGGGGGCGCGGGCACGCCCGCGGAGGCGGAGCACTTGCGCCGCGCGGGCGCGATCGTCACCGCCGCCCTCGAGGCCGCCGCCGACGCGCTCCCGGTGCCGGAGGGCCTCGCGACCTTCATGCGCGGACAGGCTCGGGCACTGGTCCAGATCGCGCCCGGGACCTCCACCGTGCGCGCGGCCGAGGACGTGGCCCTGGCGCTCGACGTGGCGCTCGGGCGCCTCGCGCTACGCGATGCTCGCGACGTCAGCGCCCGGCTGGCCGAGGTGGCCGAGGAGGCGGCCGCGGGCGCGCGGCTCGCGAGCCAGACCGAGCAGTACGCCACCGGGCTTCATCGCTTCGACGCCGCGGTGACGGCGCTCGGCGCGGGCGTCGCGGAGCTCGGCCGCCTCGGCGACCTCGGTCGCGATCTCGGCGGCGTCGCGGAGGGGAGCCTGGACCGGATGCGCCGGGCGCGCGGCGCCGACGATCTGCGCGGGGCCGAGCTCGCCGCGCGTCACCTCGCTGCCCGGCTGCGGCGCCCGGACCCCTCGTTCTCCACCCGGCAGACGGGCGGTGTCGAGTCGAGCGGGGGGGTGGCGATCGACGCCGGCGAGGCGTCGCAGGCTGATCAGCGGTTCGACGAGCTGGCGCAGGACCTCGAACGGCTGATCCAGGAGCACGCCTCCCACGTCGGCCTGGTCGAGCGAGCCCTCTCCGACGCGGAGCGCGCCGACGACCTCGAGCCCCTCAAGCAGGAGGCGCACCGGCGCGCGGCGGAGATCGCCCGCGCGGCGGCGGAGCTCCCGGCGGTAGGCGACGAGCCCGGGTCGAGCCGCTCCGCGGCGTCGCGGGCGCGGGAGGAGGCGCTCTCGATGGCGCAGTCTCTCGAGCGCCTGGCGCTCGGCGAGGCGGTGCAGCGCGGGCGCGAGGCCCTCACCACTCTGGACGAGGCGCGCCGCAAGCGGGGGCCGAACGACCCCACCGGGATCGCGCCGGACCTTCCCACCCTCGAGGGAGCGCGCCAGCGCGTCGCCGAGCACCTCGCCTGGGCGGAGCAGGAGCTCGAACGAGTGCGGCGGCTCGCCGACGAGCGGGCGCGCGGCGCGCTCCAGAAGGCCGCCGAGCACGAGCGGGGGCACGCTGATCGCGCCGGCAACATCGCTGGTCGGGGACGCAACGGACAGAGTTCGCTGCCCGAGGAGCTCATCACGCGGCTGGAGCGGGCCGAGGCATTGATGCGCGACGCGGCCAGGAACCTGGACACGGGACGCGGGCGGGATGCGCTCGAGCTCCAGCGGGACGCGCAACGGCTGCTCGAGCAGTCCGCGCCCGGCAGGACGACCGGCGAGGGAGCCGACCAGGAGCGTTCGGCGCGGGGCGCCTCCCGGGGCACTCACGGCCAGGTCCCGGGTCAGCAGGAGGATCACGCCCAGGAGTTTCGGCGGCGGGTCGTGGAGGGGCTGGCCACCGAGCGGAGCGGTCGCCTCGCGCCCGCGGTCCGGCGCTACGCCGAGGGGCTCCTGCGATGACGTTGCCGTGCACGGCGCGCCGGCCTCCGGCCCCGGTTTCCCGCGACCCGCGCGTCGGGGGCGCGGCGCCGCGCCCCCGGCCCGTCGTGGCGGCGCTCGCCGGGCTGGGCGCGGCCCTGGTGGCTCTGGCCGCGGGTCACGCGAGCCCGCTCCGCGAGGCGGCTGACGCGACGACGGAGCTCGACCTCGGTCGCTCGGCGCGGCTGCTCGCCGAGGTGGACAGCGAGGCCACGGTGGTCGCCGTCGAGCGCGCCCGCCTCGCCGTCTACCGGGGTGACTGCCTGACCGCCTCGGTCATCCTCGACGCGGCATCCGCGTCCGACCCCGGGCCCGACCTCGAGGCTCTGCGCGCGGTCGCGCGCGGCTGCGCGGAGGCCACCGCCGGCGCGCTGGTGGTCGAGGACCGGCGGCATGGCGTCTGGATCCGGCTACAGGACGCCCGTGACCGCGCGCTCGTGCCTTTCCTGGTCGACGGGGCGGTCCGCGCGCGCGGCTACCTCGAGCGCGAATTCGACCTGCGCCTGCCGCGTCCCCTGCGGATCGAGCTCGTGCAGGACCTGTTCTCCCTCGCCGCCCTCACCGGGCTCCCGGTCCAGGCGGCGGAGACGACCGGCACCGTGGGCGTGGCGCGGTGGGGCCGCGTCGTCCTGGTGTCACCGCGCGCGACGACGCGCGGGTATCCCTGGGAGGACACGCTCGCCCACGAGCTCGTCCACCTATTTGTCACCCGGGCGACGCGGGACCACGCGCCGCTCTGGCTCCAGGAAGGCATCGCCAAGCAGCACGAGACCCGCTGGCGGGAACGACGGCCTTTCGACGACGACACCGACCACGACGCCGTGGCGCGCGAGGCGCTGCTCGCCGGGAACGCCGTCGGGATCGAATCGCTCGGCCACTCCATCGCGCTGTTGCCGACGCCGGAGATCGCCGCGACGGCCTACTCCGAGGTGACCAGCTTCGTCGGGTTCCTGCGGGCCGAAACCGGTCAGCCCGCGCTACGGCTTCTCTTCGCGGATCTGCGCGGCCTCGGCGGCGACGACGCGGACCCGGCGCTGCGCAGCGTGACGGGGTACGATCTTGGCGCTTGGCGGGCGCGCTGGGAGGCCGCGCTGCGGGAGCGCGCGCCGTCTCCGGCGGCGACGACGGCCTCGCCCGCGCTGACCGTCCGCAGCGTGCTCGAGGTGCGAGACCTGGTCCGGCGGGTGCGGCTGGCCGAGCTCCTCACTCGGCGTGGCCACCACGAGGCCGCGAGCTTCGAGCTCGCTCCGGCGCTCGCGAAGCACCCGAAGGAGCCCAGCTTGCGCTGGCGCGCCGCCAGGTCTGCACTCGCGCAAGGAAAGGAGGCGGAGGCCGCCGAACGGCTCGGTGACGTGGAGGGGATCGATTCCGTGCACGGTGGCTGGTTTGCTCTCCGCGGAAGATTCGCCCAGGACGCAAACGATGAAGCGCTCGCCGAACGGTCGCGCGCGGTTGCCGTGGCGGTCGACCCGCTGCTGGAGGATGTCGCCTGTCAGGGGCACCCGAGCTTCGCGCGCGCCGCGCCTGCCGCCGGCCAGGGCGAGGATGACGAGCGTTCACCTGGTGCCGTGGGCTACGAGGCGGGGAAGATGCCCGAAAGCGAGCCCTGGCGTGCGCTCTGCCTTGCGGCTCGCGCCGTACGCCGCGATTGACCCGCTCGGCTCGCGGGGCGTACAATTGCTCGGGTCGGCTGCTGACCGAAGATATCCGTGCGACGAGCTTCCGATTTCGCGGCCCCCTTGTTGGCGAAAGTGCCGCGGGTGGCGCTCAGTCGTCTGGTGGGCAGGATGGGCAGACTCCGCCTCCCTGCCCCCATCGCTCGGCTCTCGGTGGCCGGCTACTGCGCGCTCTGGCGGGTGGACCTCGCCCAGGCCGAGCCCAGCGAGCAGCCGTATCGAACGCTGGACGCCCTCTTCACGCGGCGGCTCCGGAGCGGCGCGCGGCCGGTGGCGCCGGCAGGGCTGGTGAGCCCCGCGGACGGTCGGCTCGAGGCGGTGGGCGTGATCGACGAGGGGCGGCTCAGCATCAAGGGGAATGAGTACTCGGTTTCCGAGCTCACCGGGACCGAGCAGGATGCGACCCGCCTCCGTGGAGGGGCCTTCGTGGTCGTGTACCTCTCCCCGAGCGACTACCACCGCGTGCACTCCCCGGTAGACGGCGAGGTCCATCGCGTGACCGGGATGCCGGGCGACCTGTTCCCGGTAAACTCGCTGTCGGATCGGGTACCGCGCCTCTTCTGCCGGAACAGCCGGGTTGCCATCGGCCTCGAAACGCGCGACTTTGGCGAGGTCGTGGTGGTGATGGTGGGAGCGATGAACGTCGGTCGCATGGGCATCGAGGCGCTGGGGGGCGGTGAGGCGGAACCCGGCGTCACCGTGCTCGATCCACCGCGCCCGGTCGCCCGCGGCGACGAGATCGGGGTCTTCCACCTCGGGTCGTCCGTCGTCGTCCTCAGCGAGCGGCCGGTGAGCCTCCCGGAGCCGGGGCGACGGGTGAAGTACGGTGAGTCCCTGCTTGTGGCATCATGAGCACCGAGGATCCGAGCTTGGGTGCGGAAACCCCGACCGGGCGGGCGTCGCTGGATGACGAGGCACCGCCGAGCATCCCCGATCTGGCGGACGACTCGGATCCCGCTGTCCCGGAGCCGAGCTTCAGCGAAGCGGAAGCCGTCTCGGGGGCGCGACGCTTGAAGCCGCCACCGAAGCCCCGCCCGCGGCGCTCGGACGCGAGCGCGCTCGGTCCTCCACCCAAGCCGCAGCGACCTCGCGCCGCGCCGGAGGCGCCTCACGAGGACGCTCCGGCGATCGACCCGCTGGTGGCTGCCGTGGCGGGACGGTTCGAGGCGGCGGTCGCTCAGACCGTGGCGCCGCGTTCGCCCGCAGCGGCGCCGCGACCATCCACGCCCGCGTCTTCGGCCGGGAAGCCGCCGCCGGTGGCGGGAGCCCCCGGCCCTCCATCGGGCGCGCCGCCTCCGGCCGGTGCGCCAGCCCCACCTTCCAGGATCGCGTCCTCGGCTCCGCCGCCAGCGGGGTCGGCTCCGACCGCTCAGTCTGCGGCCAAGGCCCGCTCGATGGCCGCGTCGCCCGCGGCGTCGACGCCCGGCGCGACGGCGGCGGCCCCAACTGCTTCCCGGTCCCCAGCCGCTGTACCCGCTCCGCCGCGCCCCGCGGGCCCGGGTGCCTCCAGAGAAGCGGGCAGCGACCGACCGCCGACGCACTCGCCACAGCCGGGCGCGGCCAGCAGAGGCGCTGCTTCGCCGGAGCTGCCCGCGACCCCTCCCGTCGCCGCCGGGGGTGGGCTTGCCTCCCCCGCCGGCCCCGCTACGCCCGCCCGGGTCGCGGCTGGTACCGCAGACCCCGCCGCTCCCGCGCCTCGCCCGCCTCCGCGCGTTAGGTCCGACCCGCCCACCGCGGTCACCTATCCCACGGCGAGCCAACCGCCGCCTGCCGGCTCCGACTCCGATCCGCCTGCCCCGGCCTCCCTGCGGGCGATGCGCATCATCGCCGTCGGCGAGTACTCCTCGCCGAACCAGGCGGAGCTGACGCCTGCGCCGGCTCCCCCGCTCTCGACCGGAGGTGACGTCGCGGAGGCGGAAACCGAGCCGGCTCGACCGGCGATCCTCCCAGCACCGGCGCCCACCGCACCGTCCGGAGACTTGCCGCCGCCTGCCCCGGCACCCCGCCTCGTCCCGCCTCCACCTCCCCCACCGCCCCCGCCCGCGCGACCCGTCGCCCGCACGGAAGCGGACGCCAACGAGCGCGGCCCCGAAGCGCCGGCGGCGCCGAAGCCCCGCGTGGAGGCTCCCAAGCCGCCGGCGGTCGCCGGGGCTGTCACCGGGCCGCGGCTGGCGGACGGCGACCTCCCCTCCATCATCGTCGCCGCTGATCCCGTCGCCGTGGTTTCCAGCGCGGCCGCTGCGGCGGAGCTGCCCACCCCTGCCGCCGCGGAGGCGAGCGCCGCGACGTCCCCTACCGTCCTCTCGCCCCCGGCCGCGCCCCGCCCCCGCGCGGTCCCCCGCCCAGCGCGAGAGCGGCGCGAGGTGGAGGCCCTCGCCGACTCCTCGCCGCCGGCACTCGAGGAGCTCGACCTGGACGAGGTGCCCTCGACGGAGCGCAGGTCCGCGGAGCCGATCGAGGTTCTCCCCGATTCAGCGCCCGATGCGGCGGCGCCGAGGCCACCTCCGCCCCCGCGCCGTCCGCCCCCGGTCCCGCGCGAGATCCGGGAGGAGCCCGACAAGAAGCCGCTGCGGCGTCCCTGGTGGGAGGAGCTCTTCCTCGAGGACTTCTCGCGCGCGGAATATCGCCTCAGCGACGAGCAGCTCGTCAAGGAGGTGAGCTTCATCGAGGAGGCGCTGGGCGTCTCCACCAACGGCGTCATCCTCGACCTCTGCTGCGGATCGGGTCGCCACGCGGTCGAGCTCGCCCGCCGCGGGTACGGCGTCGTCGGGTTCGATCTTTCGCTCTACCAGCTGGCGCTGGCCCAGGACGTGGCCCAGGAGCGGGGCCAGAAGATAAACTTCCTCCAGGGCGACGTCCGCGAGATGGCGTTCGAGGAGATGTTCGACGGCATCTACTGCTGGAACACCAGCTACGGCTACTTCGAGGAGGAGAAGAACCTCGCGGTCGCGCAGCGGATGTTCCGCGCGCTCCGCCCGGGCGGCTCGCTCCTGATCGACGTGGCGAACCGTGACTTCGTCGCGCGGCACAGCCCGTCCCAGGTCTGGTTCGAGGGGGACGGTTGCGTCTGCATGGACGACGCGTCTGTCGACTTCATCACCAGTCGGCTGCGCGTGAAGCGGTCCATCATCTTCGATGATGGCCGCCAGAAGGAGTGCTACTACACGATCCGCCTCTACTCGATGCACGAGCTCGGCAAGCTCTTGCACGACGTCGGCTTCCGGGTGACCGAGGCGAGCGGGGATCTGACGACTCCGAACGTCTTCCTCGGGGCCTACTCGCCGCGCATCATCATGGTCGCCCAGCGCCCTTGACGCCGCGTCCCCGACGCGGGTGCCCCCCCGGGTCACCGGCGGGGCAGCGAGCGCTGTCACACCTCAGTCGCAGGTGACGTAGGCGCCGCCGTCGCGCTCGTCGCAGCGGCAGCCGCCGCCGAGGACGGCGGTGACGCACGCGCAGTTCGACCGGGTTTCGCACTCGGGGACGAAGCTGCACGCCGGCCCGCCGCGGACCCCGAGATCGCAGTACCACCCCTGCAGGCAGAAGCTCTCGCCGCAGTCGAAGCACCCCTCGTCCGTGCAGTAGCTCGCGACCATCGTCGAGGACTCCGCGGGCGCTTCGACGCGGGCGGTGTCCCCGTCGGCGCCCGTCGCGTCGCCCGGCGAGGCCGGCGGGGGCGCGCCCCCGCCGCAGGCCAGCGACAGGACCGGGAGGGCCCCGGCGACGAGCCGCCAGCGGTAGCGCAACCACGGGGATCTCCGGCGCTGCATGTCGGCTCCCTATACGTCGTCGCCCCACGGCACGACAAGGCTCCCGCGCGCCCCGCCGCGGGACGTGCACCCGGACCCCATGCCGGCGCGCCGGGTTCCGCGCGTGGCGGCAGGCTCGGCGCCCCGGGGTCGGGTCCCGCCCCTCACGGCGGCGGCTCGAGATCGAGGTCGTGACCGAGCCGGCGCAGCGCCTCGGTGACGGCCTGCCGGTCCGCCGCCTCCGCCGTTCCCGCGCCGGCTCGCTCGAGCGCCACCCGCAGGGCCGCGGCCTCCAACGAGGACAGCGCCATCGTCCGCACGAAGGAGAGCTCCTCGATGCGGTAACGCAGGATCACGCGCCCGTCGGCGAGGACCTGCTGGCCCAGCACCTCGGCGTGGACGCGGCTCTGGCCCGCGAGCTGCCGCACGACGCCGCGAACGCGCGCCGCGCGCCGGCGCACGCGGCGCGCGGCTGGCTGCTCGAAGAGCCCGAAGAAGCGGTTGCGGGAGAAGCTGGTCGGGACCAGCACCAGCGCGCAGAGCAGTCCGTCGAGATCGACCTCGAGCCCGGTGAAGCCAGGGGCTTCCGACGGCATCATCGCCAATCATCGCCGAAGGCTCGCGCCAAACCAAGGCCTGCTCGCCGCGCCTCCGGCGCGGGTCCCGGAGGCTCCGGCCGCGTCTCCGGAGCCGCCCGCGCCGTCGCGGGCGCGCCGCCGGATCCCGCCCGACCCGCGGCCCCGCGGCGCCTCTGCCCCCGCTCAGCCCTCGGGCCCCAGCGCCTGCAGGCGCGCCGCCTCGTGCCAGGCGACCAGGGCGCTCACCAGCTCGTCGAGCTCACCGTCGATGACGCGGTCGAGCTTGTAGATCGTCAGCCCGAGGCGGTGATCGGTGAGGCGGTTCTGCGGGAAGTTGTAGGTGCGGATCTTCTCCGAGCGATCGCCGGCCTTCACCATCCCGCGCCGCTCGTCGCGGATGGCTTCGGACTGCCGCTCCAGCTCCAGGTCGAGCAGCCGGCTGCGCAGGATCTTCAGCGCGCGGGCCTTGTTCTTGATCTGGCTCCGCTCGTCCTGGCACTTGACGATCATCCCCGTGGGCAGGTGCGTCACCTGCACCGCGCTGTTGGTGGTGTTCACCCCCTGCCCGCCCGGGCCGCCGGCGGCGGCGATGTCGAAGCGCAGATCCTTCTCGTCGAGCACCACGTCGACCTCATCGGCCTCGGGCAGCACCGCCACCGTCGCCGTCGAGGTGTGGATGCGCCCCTGCGCTTCAGTCTCGGGGACCCGCTGCACCCGGTGCACGCCGCTCTCGTGCCGGAGGCTCGAGTACACCCGGTGCCCGGTCACCAGCACGATGGCCTCCTTCAAGCCCCCGGCGGCCGCGTCGCTCGTGCTCAGCAGCTCCACGCGCCAGCCCCGGCGTTCAGCGAAGCGCGAGTACATGCGGAGCAGATCCGCGGCGAAGAGCGCCGCCTCCTCGCCCCCCGTGCCCGCCCGGATCTCCAGCACCGTGTTCTTGTCGTCATTGGGATCGCTGGGCAGCAGCAGCACCCGGAGCCGTCGCTCGAGCTCGCCGCGCCGTGCCTCGAGTTCGGGGAGCTCCTCGGCAGCGAGCTCCCCGAGCTCGGGGTCGGCGAGCGCCTGCCGGTCCTCGTCGATCTGCCTTCCCACGCGCTGCCACTCGCGGTAGGCGGCGACCAGATCGCAGAGGCGCCCGCGCTCGCGGTTGAGATCGCGCATGCGCCGCGGGCTCGCCAGCACGTCCGCGCCGCAAAGAAGCTGCTCGATCTCCTCGAGCCGCCGCGCGAAACCTTCGAGCTTCTCGGTGGGGATCATGCCCGTCGCCAGGGGTGGGGTGGGGGGTCACCGCGCGTGCTCAACGTTGCCAAGACGGACCGCTGTCCCGCTGGCCCCGTGGCGACGGCGTCACCCCGCCGAGCCCACCCGAGCGACGGCGGGCGGCCTCGACGCCGACCTTCACGCCCTGGCCGCGCGCGCGTACTTCTTCCGGAACCGATCGATGCGGCCTGCCGCATCGACGAGCCGTTGCTTGCCCGTGAAGAACGGGTGGCACTGCGAGCAGACGTCGACCGAGAGCTCGCGCGCGGTGGAGCGGGTCACGAAGTTGTTGCCGCACGCGCAGGTGACCGTGACGACGTGGTAGTTCGGGTGGATGCCTTGCTTCATGGCGCTGCCTCGGCTCCGCCGGCGGGGCGATCGGGGGGGGCGAGAGCTTGCCCCCAATCCTTCCTTTCATCAAGCGCGCGACCGGCGACCCCGCCCCGCCTCGATCGCACAGGGGCTCTGCTGCATATTGTCTTTTCAATCCCGATACTTGGGATATTCGCGTGGCTCGCCCCCCGGGGCGGTGGCGGGGTGAGATTCCGTCACCTATCGTTACTTTCCTCGCATGAGCGACCGCCCCACCCGGAGAGAGCTGCTGCGTCGCGTCGCGGCCAGCGGGGCCGCGCTCACCGCTGCCGCGGTCACCGGCCGTCTCGCTCACGACGCCAGCGGCGCGACGGCGGGACCCGAGGTCGGGGGCGGGCAGGTGCGCGACTTCGGGGTGCGCGCGGAGCCCGGGCGACCCGTCCTCGCCATCGCGCGGACCTCGCGGGACCCCGCGGTGCTCACGCGGCTGGCGATCGACGCGCTCGGCGGCATGACCCGCTTCGTGTCTCGCGGCGACGTGGTCGCGGTCAAGCCCAACATCGGGTGGGATCGCCTGCCCATCCACGCGGCCAACACCAACCCCGCGGTCGTCGCGGAGGTCGTCCGGCTCGCGCTCGACGCGGGGGCGAAGACGGTCGTGGTGACGGACGTCTCCTGCAACGAGGCTCAGCGCTGCTTCCAGCGGTCCGGGATCTGGGCCGCCGCGCACGCCGCGGGGGCCACGGTCGTACTTCCGGCCGCGCACCGCTTCCGGTCGCTGCACCTCGGCGGCGAGGTGCTGCAGGAGTGGCCCGTCTTCGCGCCGCTGGTCAGCGCGGATCGGGTCATCAACGTCCCCGTCGCCAAGCACCACAACCTCGCGCGCTACACGGGCGCGATGAAGAACTGGTACGGGATCCTGGGCGGGCGCAGGAACCGGCTCCACCAGGACATCGACGTCTCGATCGCCGATCTCGCTACCTTCCTCCGACCCACGCTCACCGTGCTCGACGCGACGCGCGTGCTGCTGCGCAACGGCCCCCAGGGCGGCAACGTGGACGACGCGAAGGACCTCGACCAGGTCATCGCCGGCACCGATCCGGTGGCCATCGACGCCTATGGCGCGACCCTGATCGGCGAGCGCCCCGAACGCATCGGCTACCTCGCGCTCGGCCGCGCGCGCGGGCTCGGCGACGATCGCTGGGAGGCCGTCGCCCGGGTGGAGGTGTAGCCTGGACCCGGTCGCTCGCACGCCCGCCAGCGCCCATCGGCGGTTCCTCGCGTGGCTCCGCGGCCGCTGGCCGGCGGAGCGCGCGCCGGGTTCGGTCGCCCGTGTCCCCATCCGCCGCCGGATCCGGCTGCGCGTCTGGGCGCGCCGCCTGGTGCAGGCCGCGTCCCTGTCGCTCTTCCTCTTCCTGCTCGCCCAGACCACCTTCCGCGGGACGTTCGCGGCCGGCGCCGAAGCGCCGGTGCGGCTCCCGTGGCCGGTGGAGGCGTTCCTCCTCTTCGACCCCTTCGCCGCCGTCGTCACCCTGCTCGGCACCCACACGCTCTACCGGGGCCTGGCCTGGTCCCTGGTCGTCGTCGCCCTCACGCTGATCCTGGGGCGCGCCTTCTGCGGGTGGCTCTGCCCGCTCGGCACCCTCCACCAGATCGTCGGGTGGGTCCTGCCCTCGGGCGCCCCCGTCAAGGCGCGGCGCGCGGCGGCGAACCGGACCCAGCCCTGGCAGCGGGGCAAGTACTACCTGCTCTGGGCCTCGCTCGGCGCCGCCCTCTTCGGCAGCGCCCTGGGGGGACTCATGGATCCGATCTGCGTCGCGGTCCGCTGCATCGGGCTCGGGGCCATCCCGGCGCTGCAGTACGTCGGCGTCGCCGCGGCGCGGGCGCTGGCCGCCACCAACGTCAAGGCCCTCCAGTCGGGCAGCGACGCCGCCCAGGACGCGCTCGCCCGCAGCCTGTGGACCGCGGACCAGGCCTACTTCCACCAGGCCTGGCTCCTTGTCGCCGCCCTCGTCGCCATCCTGTTCATGAACCGGGTCGTTCCCCGCTTCTGGTGCCGCGCGCTCTGTCCGCTCGGCGCGTTCCTGGGCACGCTGTCTCGGTTCGCCCTGCTCGGGATGGAGAAGGCCCATGAGCGGTGCACCGACTGCGCGGCGTGCCTCGTGCACTGTCAAGGCGCGGACAGCCCGCAGGGAGGGGTCCACCACCGCCAGGACGAGTGCCACCTCTGCTTCAACTGCGAGGCTGCCTGTCCCGAGGGGGTGATCCGGTTCCGGTGGCTCCCCTCGCGCCGCGGGACCCGGGTGACCCCCGATCTGGACCGCCGGACCGTCCTGGCGTCGGCGGCCGCCGGGGCCGTGGCGGTGCCGGCGCTGAGGATCGCCAACTGGCCGGATCGGGGCTACAGCGAGAAGGTCATCCGACCGCCGGGCGCGATCGAGGAGCGGGCGTTCCTGGAGCGCTGCATCCGCTGCGGAGAGTGCATGAAGGTCTGCCCGAACAACGCGCTGCATCCGGCCTTCTTCGAGGCGGGGATCGAGGGGCTCTGGACCCCGATCCTCATCCCTCGCATCGGCTACTGCGAGCACTCCTGCGTGCTCTGCGGGCAGGTGTGCCCGACGGGGGCCATCGCGCGCATCGACGAGCGTCGGAAGCTCGGCCTCGGGCAACCCCCGGTGCGCATCGGCACCGCGATGTACGACCTCGGGCGGTGCCTGCCCTGGGCGATGGCGACCCCTTGCATCGTCTGCGAGGAGTTCTGCCCCACCTCCCCCAAGGCCATCTGGCTCGAGGCGGTCGAGGCGCCGAAGCGCCTCGCGGCGCACGGCGCCGACGGAACATCGCCGGCGATGACGGTCGTGAAGCTGCAGCGGCCGCACGTGGATCCCACCCTCTGCATCGGCTGCGGCGCGTGCGAGAAGGCCTGCCCCGTGGTCGACAAGCCGGCCGTGTACGTCACCAGTGCAGGCGAGTCGCGATCGCGCAGCAACGTCATCCTGCTCGAGGACAGCCGCTACACGACCTAGCGACCGTGCGCTCCTGGTCGCGCCGGGTTTCCCCGCCTGGTTGCACCTCGAAACGGGAGCGCGTCATTCCGACTGCTGATCAGGCGCGCAGCCCACCGTTGTGTCGGCGTTCCCCCATGGGCCGTCGCCTTGGCACGCATCGCGCCCGCGGGGGATAATCCGAGGCGAAGACGGCGCGTCCCGTCTGCGTGGCGCCGGTGGCTCGCGGCGCGCCCGGCTGACGCACGGGAAGGATCCCCCATGCTGTGCGCATCCCCCAGGCTCGTCCGTCGTCGTCTCCTCCTGGGGGCGGCCCTGGCGGTGCTCGCTTGCGGGCGGGCCACGCTCGACGTCGACGGCTACCGCGCGGGACCGGGGGCCTGCGGGGACGGCGCCTGCGTCTTGCCCGAGGGCGTCGGGAGCTGCCCGGAGGACTGCTTCTGTGGCGACGGCGTTTGCGTCGGCGATGAAACCGGGCTGACTTGTTCGACCGACTGCGCGCTCACCTGCGGGGACGGGGACTGCGCCGATGGCGAGACCTCGGCCACCTGCCCGCACGACTGCGGCGCCCCGGCCACGGTCTGCGGGGACGATCGCTGCGAGGGGGAGGAGGACTCGCGCAATTGCCAGGCGGACTGCGGGTTCTGTGGGGATGGGGTCTGCGCCGACGAAGAAACCGGGACGGGAGAGGTCGGGAGCGCGTGCGTGGACTGCGCAGCGGGTTGCGGCAACGGGGTCTGCAACGCTGACGAGGACAGCCTGTCCTGCCCGCAGGACTGCGGGGTGACCTGCGGGGACGGCGCCTGTGCCGAGACGGAGCGGCCCGCTTCCTGTCCGGAGGACTGCTCCGTTTGCGGCGACGGTGACTGCCTCGGGGACGAGGCGCCCGCGACCTGCCCGGCGGACTGCAGACCGGAGTGCGGCGACGGTCGGTGCGAGGGCCAGGAGGCTGCGACGTGCCCGAGGGATTGCCAGCCCCTGGGCTGCGGCGACGGGCTGTGCGGTCCGGGGGAGCTCACGACCTGCCCGACGGACTGCCCCGCGTCTTCCTGCGGGGATGGGGTCTGCGCCCCGGCCGAGGTTGGCGCCTGCGCCGTCGACTGCCGGGCAACCTGTGGGGACGGCGTCTGCGGGAGCGACGAGGGCGGCTGGTGCGCGGCCGACTGCGGTGCTGTCTGCGGCGACGGCTGGTGCGCTCCGGGCGAGGAGGGGTGGTGCAGCGACTGCGGCGGCGTCGTCTGCGGGGACGGCCGCTGCGATCCGAGCGAGCAGGGCTGGTGCCGCGACTGTGGCCCGGTCTGCGGCGACCGGTACTGCGAAGGGGACGAGTCGAATTCCTGCCCGACCGACTGCTGGATCACCTGCGGCGACGGCTGGTGCGCTCCGGGCGAGGAAGGCCTGTGCGAAGAGTGCAGCTGGTGTGGCGACGGGTGGTGCACCACCGCCGAGACGGGGTGGTGCCAGGAGGACTGTGGGTGGTGCGGCGACGGCTGGTGCGCGAACGGCGAGTACGGCACCTGCCCCAGCGACTGCTGGGGGGGCTGGTGCGGCGACTGGACGTGCACCCCGGAGGAGCGCTCCTGGTGCTCCCAGGACTGCGGCGCGATCTGCGGTGACGGGCTGTGCCAGGGAGAGGAGGCCGTGAGCTGCGCGCGCGACTGCGGCGCGATCTGCGGCGACGGCCGCTGCGACGCGGGCGAGCCGTCGCGTTGCCAGGAGGACTGCGGGACCACCTGCGGCGACGGGTGGTGCGCGGGCGACGAGCCGGTGCTCTGCCCGGGCGACTGCGGGGTGATCTGTGGGGACGGGTTCTGCGCCCGGGGAGAGTCGGCCGACACCTGCTGGGAAGACTGCGGGGCGTACTGCGGCAACGGCCGCTGCGAGCGCGAGGAGGCCCCCTGGTGCCCGGCGGACTGTGGCGGCGGCTGCGGCGATGACGTCTGCGAGGTGGACGAGTACGACTGCTTCGCCGACTGCGGGGGTGGGTGCGGGGATCGGTACTGCGCGGCGTGGGAGCAGCGGATCTGCAGCGCCGACTGCGGGGGCTGGTGCGGCGATGCCTTCTGCAGCGTCGACGAAACCCCCTGGTGCTACGAGGACTGCGGCACTTGGTGCGGCGACGGGTGGTGCGGTGCGGGCGAGGACTCGTATAGCTGCAGCTACGACTGCGGCTGGTGCGGGGACGGCTGGTGCGGGGCCTACGAGGACCAGTGGTCGTGCAGC
>CAYVRP010000003.1:98267-139663 GCA_964454025.1 uncultured Polyangiaceae bacterium
CTGGTGCGGGGACGGCTGGTGCATCGAGGACGAGTACGGGTGGTGCCCGGAGGACTGTGGCACCTGGTGCGGCGACGGGTGGTGCTCGGGCGACGAGGCCGCGTGGTGCACCCAAGACTGCGGCAGCGTCTGCGGTGATGGCCGCTGCGGCCCGGGGGAGGACCCCCTCGACTGCCTGGTCGACTGCTGGTCTTCCAACGTCTGCGGGGACCGCTGGTGTGGCCCCGCGGAGTCGCCGAGCACCTGCCCGGAAGACTGCGGGACGACCAGCAGCTGCGGCAACGGGCGATGCGACCTGACCGACGTGTTCGCCTGCCCCGAGGAGTGCCTGCCATAGGCGCCGGCGGCGGGGCCGGACCTCCCGCCCTCGCCGTTCGTGCGGCAGCGAACGGCCCGCGAGCCACCGCCAGGCCGGAGGCCTGGATCGTGGGCCGGTTTCCCGTGGGTTTCGCTGGGAGCCGGGGCCGAATGCGGCCTTGCGTTCGGCAGATCCCGCCCGGAAACTCCACGCGATGACCGAAGGTGTGGAGCTCCGGGCGCAGGCCGCGCGCATCGCCCATTGGCTCGTGGACAAGGGCCACCCGGACGACGCCGTGACCCTGCTCGCCGCCTGGGCAGCGGCGGGGCCGAACGATCACGAGGGGCAGCAGCTGCTGGCCGAGGCGCTGCGCATCGATCCGCGCGCGCCGGTGGCGCAGATGGCGTTCGAGCGCATGGAAGGTGTCCCCGGTGACCACGCCGCGCTCGACGCCGCGATCGCGCGCTTCGATCCCGCCGAGCTCGGGCGCCTGGAAGCCGAGATGCGCCGCCCCACCTTCCGGCGCGCGCAGATGGGCTTCAACAACAACATCAAGTACCTCGATCAGGTCTTCCACGTGCAGACCGAGGACTCCGGGCTCGACGCGCCGCACATCATCACGCACCTTTTCGCCGACGGCGGTCGGGTCATCAAGAGCCACAAGCGCAACTACGACTCCGAGGTCCACCGCCCCGACGTGGCCGAGTACGTGCGCGCGCTCATGAAGGGGCAGCACCTGGAGATGTGCATGTGGCTCCGAGAGGGGCGGTTCGACGCCATCATCGCGGGCCGCGAGGTGGGGGGCATCGCCCTGTTCGTCGAGCCTCCGAACGTCGACATCAAGAAGCTCGCCAAGAAGAAGGCGGAGGTCGCCGTCGAGGCGGCGCACGCCGCGCCGCCGCCTGCCGCCGAGGCGATGGTTGCCGCGTCGCCGGCCCTCGCCGCGGTTCCTTCCTCGCAGGCCCCGATCCTGCCTGTCCGCTTCCGCCTGCTGGTGCTGCGCAGCCTCTGGGGCGGCCCCGAGCGCTACGAGCCGCGCGGTGACGAGGTCACCCTCGGCAGCAGCGGCGAGATCGCGCTCACCGGCGAGCGCTTCTGCCACCCCGCCGAGGCCCGTTTCTCCTGGCGGGACGGGCGCCTCTACCTCGAGGACCTCGAGGGAGGAAACGGGGTGTTTCTTCGCATCCGCTCTCCGGTGGAGCTGGAGCTCGGTGACCAGTTCGTGGTCGGAGACCAGCTCCTCACCGTCGTCAAGAACCCGGTCGCCGACGACGGCCCCGACCCGGCCCCGACGTACTTCTACTCGTCACCCAAGTGGCTCTCGTCCTTCCGCATCGTCCAGGTCTTCGAGGGCGGTGCGGCGGGCGCTTGCGTGGTCGCGCGGGGCAGCACGCTCCAGATCGGCTCCGCCGTCGGGGACCTCGTCTTCCCGGACGACCCGCTGGTGTCCGACCAACACTGCGTGGTCGAGGAGCAGGCCGGCTCGGTGGTCCTCACGGACCTCGCGTCCCGCACGGGGGTCTTCGTGAGGATCCGCGGCGAGCAGGAGCTCGCCCACGGTGACGAGCTCATGGTCGGGCGCACCCGCCTCGTCGTCGAGCTCCCCGAGGCTACCGGTTGAGCCTCCGCCCTCGGCCTCGCGGCGGGCAACCCGGGTGGGCGCCCTCGTGCGCCGTGCTGCCGAACGCAAGAAGACCGGAGCCAGCCTTCGCCGACCCCGGTCCTCCGTGCCGGCGCCGCCACGGGGACTGCCCCTGACGAACGCCGGGCAGTGCGCCGTGAATCACTCCTCCGCGGCGGCCTCGCCCTCGGCGGCCTCGCCCTCGGCGGCCTCGCCCTCGGCGGCCTCCTCCTTGGCGGCGTCCTCATCGGCGGCCTCGCTGCTCTCCTCGGCGGCCTTGCTCGCTTCCTCGGCCTTCGCGGGCTCCGCCGGCTCCTCGGCTTCCTTCTTGCCGCAAGCGATGAAGAGGGGGGCCACCAGTGCCAGCGCCAGAATGTTCTTGATGCTCATTTGAAATCCTCCTGCCGAGCCGGATCCTGAGCTGGCTCGGAACACCTTTCGGATGCGCGACCGTACCAAACCGGCTCACGAGGTGGAAAATTCTCTCGGCGGCCGCGCTTTACCATAGTCATTGTGAGCACTTAATCGATCGACGCGGCCCCCGCCTGCGGGTGGGTCGCCGGTGAGCCGAAAATCGGTCAGGCTGCGTCGAAGGACCGAAGCGCGATGGCCTCAGGGTCCGCCAATCCGCGTCTGCGGCTCGTGCGTCGGGTCGGTGGCGAGCCCGCGCCGGGGGTTCGCCCGGGGGCTCTCGCCGGGCTCGACGACGTCCAGCTCGTCGCGCTCGCCCGCGACGGAGATCTGCGGGCCTTCGAGGCGCTGTATCGGCGGCACGCCGCCTTCGCCATGAACCTCGCCGTTCGCATCCAGGGCAGCGTCTCCGACGTGGAGGACGTCGTGCACGACGCTTTCCTGCGGGCGCAGCTCCGGCTCGGGGAGCTGCGCGAGACGAGCGCCTTCAAGTCGTGGCTCGGCTCCATCGTCGTGCGCCTGGTGCGCAGCCGGCTGCGGCGGCGACGCCTGCTCAGCGCGTTTGGTCTTGCCTCCCCGGAGCCGGTGGACTTCGACGCCATCGCCTCGCCGGCAGCGGATCCCGAGTCGCGAGCGCTGCTCGCGCAGGTCTACGCGCTGCTCAGGACCATGAACCCCGACGACCGCATCGCCTGGACCCTGCGCCACGTCGAGCGGCACCGGCTCGAGGAGGTCGCGGACCTCGCCGGATGCTCGCTCGCCACGGCCAAGCGCCGGATCACCCGGGCGCAGCGCTTCCTGGCTGACCATTTCGTGGCGCCCTTCAGCGAGGAGCCGGCATGAGCGCGCGCGTCGAGCTTCCCGAGTTTCGGCGTGAGGCGTTGCGCGACGTGGCGACCCCGGCGCGGGTCGAGCGGGTCTGGGCGCGACTGGAGGGGGATCTGCGTGGCGCGCGCTGGGGCCGGGTCAGCCCGGGCCTGCCGGTGTGGGTCTTCGCCCTACCTCTGGCGGGCGCGGCTCTCTTCGCGGGGGGCGCCTACGTGGGGGTCCGCCTCGCGGCGAACCCGACGCCCTCGGTGACACTCGCCCACGAGCCGACGGGAGCCGTGGACCGGGGTACGGCCCCGCCCCCGACGGCGTCCCCCTCGGCGGACGGTGAGCGCACCCCCGCGCGCCCGTCGCGTGGCAGGCCCAAGGTGCCCCGTCTGCGCGCGGTCGAGGCGCCGCCGCGCGTCGAGCCGACGGGGCTCGTTGCGCCGGAGCTCGCGCCTCCGGCCACGCCGGCCGTCGCACCCGCCGAATGGTACGAGCTCTGGCGCGAGGACGAGTACCAGCGAGCCCGTGAGGCGATCGAGCGGCAGGGCGGCTTCGAAGCCGTGCTCGAGTCCGCCTCGGCGGACCAGGCCATGGCCATGGTGGACATCGCGCGGTTCGGCCACGAGAACGCGCTCGCCGTCGCGGCGCTCCGGCGCATCGTTGACCGCTTCCCGGGGGACCCGAACGCCCCCCTGGCGGCGTTGACGCTCGGAAACCTGCTCGACCGCGCCGGCGACGCCAAGGGGGCGGCCGCCGCCTTCTCCGCCTACCGAGCCTTGTCTCCCGACGGCGATTTCGCCGAAGATGCCCTAGCTCGCCAAATAGAGGCCGCCCTCGGCGAGGGCGACGCGCCGCGGGCGCGCGAGCTGCTGGCCCAGTATGAGAAGCAGTACCCCGCCGGGAGCCGGCTCGAAACCCTGCGCGCCGAGGTCGCGGCGGCCCCCTTGCCCGTCGAGCCAGCAGCGGAGCCCGCTCGCCCGGACGGGAGCCGCGGGGGTGAGCCCGTGCCTGGTCCGGTTCGCGTCGACGGCGCCGCCACCACCCCGAACGAAACGCCCTGAGCGCGCGGTGCGCGCCGTCGTCCGGCGACGCGGCCACCTCGACGCGTTGTGGGCCGCGTTGGCGGTCCTGGTCGCGTTGCTGACCCTGACCCCCGCGGCGGGCGGGGCAGAGGGGAGCGACGTGGAGGTCGTCGTGGAGATCGATCGCCGCGCGAGCCACCTCGTCGATCCGACCTTGACCCGGCGGCTGGTCGCCATCGAGCTCGGAGACCTGGAGGTGCCGCCGGCGCCAGGCGACGAGCCGCCGGTCCCGCGCTCCCTGTTCGTACGCCTCATCGGGGAGGAGGAGGGGCATGTCCGCGTCGAGCTGTGGGAACTCGGCCGTCGGCTCGGCGTGCGCGAGGTCGCCTTCGACGTGGGCACGAGCGAGCAGCTCCGGGCGCGCCGCATCGCGCTCGTCGCCGCGGCGCTCGGGCGGGAGGCCGCCCTGGCGCGTCGGCGGGAGGCGCAGCGCCTCGCCGAGCAGGCGCGCGTCGAGCAGGAGGCGCGCCTCGCGGCCGCGGCGACGCCGCCGGCTTCGCGGGCCGCGCTGGTGGGGGGACTGCGGGTCGCTGACGTCGGCAGCGCGGAACTGCTGCTGGCCGGGCCTCGCCTGGAGGGCTCCCTGCGCCTGGCGGACGGGGCAACGCTCGGGGTCGGGCTCGTTCAGCTCGCGGGCGCCGCCCCGGGGCTGGGCGGCGCTCCCCCGCTGAAGTGGGCCGAGCTGACCATGACGCCCGGGTGGCAAGCGTCCATCGCGCCGGGCGCGCGGCTCGGGTTCGGTGCCGAGATCGCCGCGGCCACGGTGGAGCTGCCCCGGGTGCCGGTGGTCGACGGCGTGGCGGGGCAGCTTGCCACCTGGACGGCGCGGGCGGCGGGGCGGCTCACGATCGAGCTGGGGACGGGCCGGCTCGGCTCGGCGGAGCTCGGGGTCGGCGCCGGGATGGTCCTTCGCCCGCTGCCGGTGGGCTATCCGGGGGGCGCCGAGGCCGATCTCGGCGGTGCTTGGCTCGCACTGGCCGCCGGCTGGGTGCTCGATCCGCGGCGTCGCGGCGAGGCTACGGTCGACCGGGGGGCGGGTCCCCGCGCAGCCGCTCCCGTTGGCGCCGCGACAGGTTCACCCACCGCCCCTCCACCCGGAAGCGAGGCCGCGGCTCCCCTGGCGCAGGCGCGCCCGCCAGCGGTGCGTCGGACCGCGGCTCGCGGCGACAGCGCTGCACCTTGAGCGTGCAGGCGCCGAGTTGCCCGTCGCCCTCGCCGACCAGCGTGGCGCCAGGGGGGTAAGGCACACTCGTCACCAGCACCGCGCGGGCGCCGTCCGTCTCCACGACCTCCGCCTCGCCGCCACCCGGGAGCGACAGCCGCGCCCGGCGACCGGTCGGCGTCACCGCTCCCGCTCCCGCCGCATGGCCGCCTGCGCCTCGCGCGCGGCTTCGCGCTCGCGGACCGCCCGCCGCTTGTCGTGCTGCTTGCGCCCGCGCGCGATCGCCACCTCGACCTTCAGCCGCCCGCCCTTGAAGTAGCAGCGCGTGGCGACCGCCGTCATGCCCTCCCGCGAGATGGCGGTGGCCAGCTCGACGAGCTCGCGTTCGTGGAGCAACAGCTTGCGCGGCCGCTTCTCTTCGTGCCCGAAGGCCGCGTGTCGGAGCTCGGGGATGCGCATCCCTTTGAGCCACGCCTCACGGCGGCCGTCGACCTCGACCCAGCTATCGGTCAGGTCCGCCGCGCGGTCGCGCAGCGCCCGCGCCTCGCTGCCGATGAGCACGATGCCCGCCTCGTAGGTCTCCCCGAGCTCGTACTCGAAGCGCGCCCGCTTGTTGCGCGCGACCACCTGGAGGTCGCTCTTCGCCTTCGCCCTGTCCGCCATGTCTCCGGGCACGCCGGGGCGGCCAGTATGCCGCCGTGGGCGCGCGGCGCAACGGCCGGCGGGCGACCTCGCCCCGGCTGGCCTCCGCGCGGGCGCGTGCCACGATGGCGCGTCGTGAGCTCGCTCGAGTCGCGCTGCCCGGAACGGGTGCTCCGTGATGCGGCCGCCACCGCGGCGCTCATCGTCGAGCACACGGTGGACGAGCGGCCGTCGCTGGTCCCCGAGCTGGTGCTCCGCACGGCGCCGTCGCTGCTGGCCATCTGGGAGGCCACCGAGGCCGCCGCGACGGGCGAGCGCCCGCCGCCCTACTGGGCGTACCCCTGGGTGGGCGGTCAGGCGGTCGCTCGGTTCGTGCTCGATCGCCCCCAGCTCGTCGCCGGCCGTCGCGTCCTAGATTTCGCCACCGGCGGCGGGCTGGTCGCCCTGGCGGCTCGCCGGGCGGGGGCGGCGGCCGTCACCGCGGTCGACGTGGACCCGACCGCCATCGTCGCCGCCGCCGTCAACGCGCACGCCAACGCCCTGGACGTGAATCTCGTGCTCGGCGATCTCGTCGACACGCACCCCGACGTGGACGTCGTCCTCACCGGGGACATCTGCTACGAGCGCGGCTCGGCACGTCGGATCGCCGCCTGGCTCCGGGCGCTCGCGCAGGACCACGACCTCGTCCTGCTCGGGGACGGTGGCCGGGCCTTCCTCCCGGACGAGGGGCTCCAGCGGGAGGCCCGCTACGTGGTCCAGACCTCTCGGGAGATCGAGAGCGCGGACCAGCGTGACGCGACGGTCTGGCGCGTCTTGCCCCGCTGACCTTCCCCCCGCCTCGCTTCCCCCTGGCCGCGTCGCGGGATCGGCCCTAGACACCCGGGAGAGCCCGGCGATGCGGCGTTCGAGCTTGCGCGGCGCGCGCACCCACAACCTCGCCGGGATCGATCTCGATCTCGACGCGGGGCAGGTCATCGCCATCACCGGCGTGTCCGGGTCCGGCAAGAGCAGCCTCGCCCTCGACACGCTCTACGCCGAAGGACAGCGCCGCTTCGTCGAGAGCTTCAGCCCCTACGCGCGGCAATTCCTGGAGCGACTGGAGCGGCCGCCCATGGATTCGCTCGAGCCCGTCCCCGCGGGCGTCGCGGTGGACCGGCGCGCGCCGGTGAAGAGCTCGCGGTCGACGGTGGCGACGATGGCCGACGTCGAGCCCTATGTCGCGGCCCTGTTCCTCAGGGAGGCGCGCCCCTTCTGCCCCGAGCACGGCTGCGAGGCGATCGACGCCGACCCCGCGCAGGCGGGCGCTGCGGCGCTCGCCGCCCACGGCGGGGAGCGCGTCGTCGTGGGCTACCCGCTCGTCGCGACCCACCTCGAAGGTTACCTCGAGGTGCGGGAGTCGCTGCTGCGGGAGGGATACCGGCGGCTGTGGTTGCCCGGCGAGGACGGCGGCAGGCTCGCTGACCTCGACCGCACGCCGCCCTCGGAGGTGCTCGGCGCCGCGACGGAGGCGGACGTGGTGGTGGATCGGCTGCGCGCCACGCCCCGCGACGCGGGGCGCCTCGCGGCCGCCATCGAGACGGCCTGGCGTCGCGGGGGCGGGGTCGCCCGCCTGCGGGGCGAAAGCGGCACCCGCCAGCTCCGCGAGGGCCTGTGCTGCCCCGTCTGCGCCCGCGCCTTCGAGGCCCCCGGCCCCGGCCTGTTCTCCTACGAGTCCCCCCTCGGTGCGTGCCCCCGTTGCCGCGGCTTCGGTCGCGTCGTCGGGATCGATCCCGAGAAGGTGGTCCCCGATCCCGGCCGCTCGCTGCGCGATCGGGCCATTCGTCCCTGGTCGACGCCGAGCACCGCCTGGGAGCGCGCCGAGCTCGCCCGGCTCTGCGCGCGGCACCGGATCCCGCTGGACGTCCCCTGGGCGGAGCTGTCGGCGGAGCAGCGGCGGCGCGTGTGGGAGGGCGACGGTAGCTGGGACACCGGGCGCTTCCCCGGCGTACGGGGCTGGTTTCGCTGGCTCGAGTCGCGCACCTACAAGCTGCACGTGCGGGTGCTGCTCGCCCGCTATCGCGCCTACGAGCCCTGCGAGGCCTGTGGGGGGCGACGGCTCGGTCCCGCGGCCCTCGCCTTTCGCCTCGGCGGGTTGGACGTCGCGGCCTGGCACGCCCTCCCCGTTCGCGAGGCGCGCGCGCGCCTCGCGGCGCTGTCGCCGCGTACGGTCCAGGGCCGCCTCGCGCGGGACGAGGTCGCCGCGCGCGTCACGATGCTGGACCGCGTGGGGCTCGGCTACCTGACGCTGGACCGGCAGGCGCGGACGCTGTCGGGCGGGGAGGCGCAGCGGGTCACGCTCACCGCCGCTCTCGCCACCTCCCTGCACCACGCCCTGTTCGTGCTCGACGAGCCTACCGTGGGCCTCCACCCCGCGGACGTGCCGCCCCTCGCCGAGGTCATCCGCGAGCTCGCCGCGCGTGGCAACACGGTGCTGGTCGTCGAGCACGACCCCCGCCTCATCGCCGCTGCGGACCGGGTCGTCGAGCTCGGGCCGGGCGCCGGCGCCGCGGGGGGACGGATCGTGGTCGACGGCTCGGTCGACCAGGCGGTGCGCGCCGGCGGCGCCACCGCCCGCGCGCTCGTGGGCGCGCCGCCCCCGCCGCGCCGCCCGCGACCCGCGCCGCGCGGTGTGCTCACCGTGCGCGGAGCCGCCGCCAACAACCTCCGCGAGGTGGACGTCGAGCTCCCCCTCGGGGCGCTGGTCGCGGTCGTCGGGCCGAGCGGGTCTGGCAAGAGCTCGCTCGTGGTCGACGTGCTGTACCGCGGCCTGGCGCGCCGTCTCGCGGTCCCCGACGTGGACCCGCCCGGTCGGCACGCGGGAATCGACGGCGCTGACGCGATCGAGCGCGTCACCCTCGTGGACCAGGCGCCCCTCGGGCGCACCTCGCGCGGGAACGCGGCCACCTACACCAAGGCGTGGGACGCCGTCCGGCGGCGCTTCGCGGCGGAGCCCGCGGCGGTGAGCCGGGGGCTCGCCGCCGCGAGCTTCTCCTTCAACGTCGCCGCCGGGCGGTGCCCGGCGTGTGCGGGGGAGGGCTTCGAGACGGTGGAAATGCAGTTCCTGGCCGACGTGCGCCTGCTCTGTCCCTTGTGCCACGGGCAGCGCTTCCAGCCGGAGGTGCTCGCGGTGCGCCACCGGGGCGCCTCGGTGGCGGACCTGCTGGCGGCCACCGTGACCGAGGTGCGTGAGCGGTTCGTCGACGACGCCGCGATCCAGCGCGCGCTGGTCCCCGTGGAGCGGCTCGGGCTCGGCTACCTCCGCCTGGGGCAGCCGCTCTCCACCCTCTCGGGGGGGGAGGCTCAGCGGCTGAAGCTGGCCCGCGCGCTCGGGGAGCGGCACCGCGCGGGGCTCTTCGTCCTGGACGAGCCGAGCGCGGGGCTGCACGCCGACGAGGTCGCCCGGGTGATGGTCGCCCTGCGCGAGCTGGTCGCCGGGGGAGCGAGCGTCGTCGTCGTCGATCACGATCTCGACGTCATCTTCGCCGCCGATCACGTGGTCGAGCTCGGGCCCGGCGCCGGCGCCGAGGGGGGGCGCGTGGTCGCCGTCGGTTCGCCGGAGGAGGTGGCGCGCGCCGCGACCCGCACCGGCGACGCGTTGCGCGAAGCGGCGCGGCGCCGCGCGGGGCTGGCGACAGGTCGGCGTCGCGAGGTCCCGCGGCGCGCGCCATCCCCGCGGACGGGCACCGTGCTCGAGGTGACGCGCGCGCGGGAGCACAACCTGCGGGACCTGTCGGTCGCGATCCCGCACGGGAAGCTGACGGTGGTCACTGGCCCGAGTGGCTCGGGCAAGAGCACGCTCGCGTTCGACGTCGTCTTCGCCGAGGGCCAGCGCCGCTTCCTCGAGACCTTGACCCCCTACGCCCGGCAGTTCCTCCCGACCCTGCCTCGCCCCGACGTGGACGCCGTGAGCGGGGTGCCGCCCGCCATCGCGCTCGAGCAGCGCACGTCGCGCGCCGGGCCGCGCTCGACGGTCGCCACGGTCACCGAGGTCGCCCATTACCTGCGGCTGCTCTTCGCCAAGGTGGGGGTCGCGCACTGCCCCGACCACGACCTGCCGATCCAGGCCCGCACCACCGAGGAGGCGTTCGCCGAGGTCCGCGCCGCCGGGACCCGCGGAACGCTCCTCGCGCCGGCGGTCGTGGCCCGCAAGGGCGTCCACCTCGACCTGTTCGCCGCGGCGGCGCGGGAGGGCATCGAGGCCGCGATCTGCGACGGAGTGCAGGTGGCGACCGACCCGCCGCCGCGGCTCGCCCGGTCGCGGGAGCACACCGTCGATCTCGTGGTGGCCGCGGACGTGCAGCTCGGCGCCCTCGAGCGGGACGTGTTCGATCGCGCGCTCGCCTGGGGCCGCGGCGAGGTGCGCGTCGCGCGGCCGGGCCGGCCCCTCCTCGTGGTGTCGACCCGCCGCGCCTGTCCGGTCTGCGCGCGCGCGATCCCGGAGCTTGACCCGCGCTGGTTCTCCTTCGTCACGGCGCAGGGGCGCTGCGCGCGCTGCGAGGGAACCGGCCTGGCGGCGGCGCCGGGCGCCGCCCAGCGCGGCCGCCGCCGGGCCGGGCGCGGCGGCGACCAGCGTCCCGCGCGATCCCGTCGGGGTTCCGCGCCGCCCGCGCGTGACCTGCCCTGTCCGGAATGCGGGGGCGCCCGGCTCGGGCCCGTGCCGCGCGCCGTTCGCGTGCAGGGCCTCACCTACGCGCAGCTCACGGCGCTCCCCATCGCCGAGGCCCTCGACCGGGTGCGGGGGTGGCGCTTCTCCGGTCCCAGCCGCGAGGTGGCGCGGCCCGTCCAGGCCGAGCTCGAGCGTCGCCTCGCCTTCCTCGACCAGGTGGGGCTCGGCTACCTCGGTCTCGACCGCGCCGCCGGCACCCTGTCCGGGGGGGAGCTGCAACGCCTCCGCCTCGGCGCGCAGCTCGGCGCGGGTCTGACTGGCGCCTTGTACGTGCTCGACGAGCCGACGATCGGCCTGCACCCGCGAGACACGGGGCGGCTCTTGGACAACCTCCGGCGGCTCGTCGAGCTCGGCTCCACGGTGCTGGTGGTGGAGCACGACGCCGACGTGATTCGCGCCGCGGACCACCTGGTCGATCTCGGGCCGGGCGGGGGCCGCGGGGGAGGCGAGGTGGTGGCGGCCGGGAGTGCCCGGGAGGTGCTCGCGCGCGCCGACTCCCCCACCGCCCGGGCGCTGGCCGCGCCGCCGGTGCTTCGCGCGCCCTTGCCCGTGCGGACGACGGCCCCCTGGCTCGTGCTCGAGGGAGTCACCGCCCACAATCTGAAGGACGTGCGCGTCGCGCTGCCGGTGGGGCGCTTCACCGTGGTCGCCGGCGTGAGCGGTTCGGGCAAGAGCACGCTCGTGCGCCAGGTGCTGCTCCCGGCCGTACGGCGTTCGCTCGGGCTGGTCACCGAGCCGCCTGGACCTTACCGGTCACTCGCCGGCGAAACCGCGGTCAGGCGGGCACTCGCGGTCGATCAGGCCCCGATCGGCAGCAGCCCGCGTTCGGTCCCCGCCACCTACCTCGGGCTCTGGGACGAGGTCCGACGGCTCTTCGCGGCCACCCCCGACGCCCAGGTGGCCGGCTTCGGGGCCGCGCGCTTCAGCTTCAACACGACGGGTGGTGGGCGCTGCCCCGCCTGCGACGGGCAGGGGTTTCTCACGCACGAGATGAGCTTCTTGCCCGACGCGGTCACGCCTTGCCCGAGCTGCGCCGGGGTCCGCTTCGAGCCGCGCACCCTCGCCGTCCGCTACCTCGGGCACACCGTGGGCGAGGTGCTGGGCCTCACCGTGGCCGAGGCGGCCGAGCTCTTCGCCAATCACCCCCGGATCGCGGCGCCGCTGCGCACGCTGGTCGACCTGGGGGCTGGCTACGTCACGCTGGGTCAGGGCGCCCATTCCCTCTCGGGCGGTGAGGCCCAGCGCCTGAAGCTCGCCGCGGAGCTGACCGCGACGGCGCGGCACGAGCCCACGCTCTACGTCCTCGACGAGCCGACGACGGGGCTGCACCTCACGGACGTTCACCGGTTGGGGGAGGTGCTTGGCCGCCTGGTGGAGCGGGGCGACACCCTGGTCGTGATCGAGCACCACCCGATTGTCATCGCTGGCGCCGACTGGATGGTAGAGCTCGGGCCCGAGGGCGGGGATCGAGGCGGCGAGGTGATCGCGGCTGGCCCCCCGCGCGAGGTGGCGGGCGCGCGCACGCCGACCGCCGAAGTCCTGCGCGAGGTCCTGGCCTCGGCCCCACCGCCCGGCTCGCCCCATGGGGGGCGCCCCGTCCGGTCGCGCGGGCGCTCCGATTGCGTCAGGCGCCGGAGTGGCTAGCAGTAGTTCCATGGCCCTGCTCGACCCGTCTCGCGACGAGGCTGCAGACGCGGCGGGAGCTCCCGCCTCGGTCCGTAGCGGGGTCCAGCACCGGCTGGCGGGCCCGGAGGCGGACGGAGCGCCGGCGATCCGGGTCGACCTGTTCGGGCTCACCGACCGCGGCCGTGCCCGCGCGACCAACCAGGACCAGTTCGTGATCGCGCAGTTGAGGCGAGCCGTGGTCGTCGACCAGAGCAGCGTCGCCGCGCGCAGCGGGAAGCGCTCGGAGGCGCCCCAGGGCTGGCTCCTGGCCGTCGCGGACGGCATGGGTGGCTATCAGGGCGGCGGGCTGGCCTCGTCCGTGGCCATAAGCTCCCTGGGCGCCTTCACCCTCGAGCTCGCCCCCTGGCAGGTCGCCGCCGGCCCCGCCCTGCGCGAGCACCTGCTCCACACGCTCGAGCTCGGCGTGCGCAGCGCCGACGAGGCCGTCCATCGCACGGCGCTCGAGCTCGATCTGGACGAACGGATGGGCACGACCCTCACCGCGATCTACGTCGTCTGGCCCGAGGCCTACGTGCTGCACGTGGGCGACAGCCGTGCCCACCTCATCCGCGGCGCCGAGCTCACGCGCCTGACCCGCGATCACACCGTCGCGCAGGAGCTGCTGACGGCGCGCGCGCTCGACGCCGGTCAGGCGGCGCGCTCTCAGCTCCGCCACGTGCTGGGCAACACCGTCGGTGGGCTGCGGGACAAGGACCTCACGGTCGACCTGGCAGCGGTCGACCTCACCCCGGGTGACACGCTCGTGCTCTGCACCGACGGCGTCGCCGCGCACGTGAACGACGAGGAGCTGCCGGGGCTGATCGGCGCGGCGCCGCGCGCCGAGGTGGCGGCGCGGGCCGTGATCGACACGGTCCTCGCGCGGGGCGCGCTCGACAACGTCACCGTCGTGGTCGCCCGCTTCTGAGCCGGGCTCAGCGGTCGAGCCCGCGTGGTCGCGCCCGACGTGGCGTGGTGGTGGCTGGTCGTGGCGGCGCGGTCGAGGTGACGGGCGGGCGCACGGTCGCGCTCGGCGTGGTGCGCGTGGCGGGGGGCGCCGCCGTGGCGGTCGGCGGCGTCCTGGGAGGAGGTCCGGCGTCGGTGACCGTCGTGGTCGCGGGGGAAGGCGGCGCGGCGGTCGCGGTCACCGGCGGCCGCGCCGCGGACGGTGTCGGGGCAACCGCCACCGGACCGGTTGTCTCCGCGGTCGCGGGGGCGGAACCGCCGGTCACGCTCGGCTCGGCCACGGCGTGGACGACCCCGGGCGCCGTCGGCGCCGGCGCCGTCACCACGGGCGTCGGATCGAGGTCGGGCTCCGCACGGCGCCGGAGCCAGCTCCCGACCCCGACGCCCAGTAGCGCCAGTATCGCCAGGCCACCGCCGATCGCCGCCGCTACGGCGCACCCCCGGGCACCCCCGCGCGCGGCGACCCGCGCCGGCGGCGGCGGTGCCCCGAATGGGCGAGGATCGACGGCGAACCCCGCGCCAGGCAGCCCACCCGGCGCGCCTGGCAGCGGCACGCCCGCCAACGGCGGCGAGGCGCCGGGGAACCTAGGCGCGAACGCCGCCGGGCCCGGGCTGGCGATCCCCCAGTTCGCGGCAGCCCCCGGCGCGAGCTCGAGCGGCGGCCCCCCGAGCTCCGTCCTGCCTCGCGCGTACCCGGGAGCCTGGGCGACGCTCACGCCGTCGCTGGCCTCCGCGTCGATCACCGTACGCTTCGTCGCCGCCGCGGCGGTCGGCGACGGCGCGAGGTGAAGCGGCGGTTCGCCGTCGAGGGCGGGGCCGTTCGCCGTCGGGGGCTGCAGCGGCGTTGGTCCCGGCGCGCGCGGCGGGTCCGCCTCCGCCCCGCGCGCCGGCTCGGCGTTCATGACCACCGTTCCCGCCGGACCGGGCCGCTGCTGTTCGGACATGTGCGCACAAGGATACCGCTTCTCGACGCGCAATCACCACCTTCCCGGGGGCACCGTCCGCGCCCGAGTCGCCGGCTTCACCGGTCGCTCGCCGCGTTGTAGATCCGGCGGACCGTGCTGAAGAAGCCCTACGGGTCCACGGGCGTGAGAGTCGGGGCGATCGGCTTCGGCGGGATGCGCTTCGCGAACCCGACCGACACGGAGCGAAGCGCCGACCTCGTCCGCCACGCCCACGCCAGGGGCATCGACTACTTCGACACGGCTCCCTCTTACTGTGATGACCGGAGCGAGGGGATCTTCGGGGCGGCGCTCGGCTCGCTCCCGCGGAGCTCGTTCTTCGTGTCCACCAAGTCGGCGCAGCGCGACGGCGCCCGGCTGCGCGCCGAGCTCGAGCGCTCCCTCGAGCGGCTGCGCCTCGATCGGATCGACTTCTTCCACGTTTGGTGCCTGATGAGCCGGGAGGACTGGCAGGCTCGCCTCGCGGGCGGTGCGGTCGACGCTGCCCTCCGCGCGCAGCAGGACGGCCTGATCCGGCACCTCGTCTGCTCCTCGCACATGGCCGGCGAGGACCTCGCCGCCGTGCTGGCCAGCGGGGTGTTCGTCGGCGTGACGCTCGGGTATAACGCGATGAACTTCCCGTTCCGCGCCGCTGCCGTGCGCGCGGCGAGCGCGCGCGGGCTCGGTGTGGTGGCGATGAACCCCCTGGCCGGTGGCCTCATCCCACGTAACCCCGACCGCCTCGCCTTTCTCGCGCGCCCCTCCGATCCCTCGGTGGTCACCGGTGCGCTGCGGTTCCTGGTCGTGGACCCCAGCGTCTCGGTCGCGCTCGTCGGGTTCGCGAGCGAGCGCGAGGTGGACGAGGCGGTGGCCGCCGCCGACCTCGTGGAGACGGCGTCGGCGGATCGCGCGGCGGCCCTGCGTGAGCACATCGAGCGAAGCTTCGACGAGCTCTGCACCGGCTGTGGCTACTGCCTGCCCTGCCCGGCCGCCATCCCCATCCCGCGCTTCCTCGACGTCTTCAACGTCCGGCTCCTCGGGGGTGACGACGCCGAGCTGCAGGCCCGCTATCGCTGGCACTGGGCCCTCACCGAGGACCCGGCAAGCGCGTGCACGGACTGCGGCGAGTGCGAGGCGCGCTGCACGCAGCACCTGCCCATCCGCGAGCGCTTGCGCGCGCTGCCTACCCCCCGGCGCGATCCCTGAGCGCGCGCGCCGCTCGCCCGGGATGCCGACGTCCCGCCTCAGCGGGGCGCCGCATCGCTCGGCCGCCGCGCGCGGGCGATGCGCAGGTAGAGTTGCACGCTCCTGTCGTCAGGGTCGATCGCCGCTGCCTCCTGCAGCTCGGCGATCGCCCCCTCGGGGTCCCCGGTCACCAACATGAGCACGGCGAGCATGATCCGGGCCGGCAGGAAGCGCGGGTTCGCCGCCTTGGCGAGCTCGAACTGCTCGCGGGCCTGCGCGATGGCGCCGGAGTCGCGGTAGAGCACCCCGAGACGGGTCCTCAGATCGGCGAAGCCGCTGAGCGCCACCGCTCGCTCGAGCTCGCCGATCGCCTCGACGACCATGCCGGCGTCGAGGTAGGCCTGCGCGACGTCCGCGTGCATGTTCGCGATCCGGCCGAGGACGAACGGGTCCCGCGCGACGTGGGGCCCCGCTTCCGGCCTGCTGATCGAGGCCTGCACGCGCCGGGCAGCCTCGTATTTCCCGAGGTCGTTGTAGGTGACCATCAGGTTGAGCTTGGCCTCGGTGTAGTTCGGGTTCACCGCCACCGCCCGCTCGAACCGCCGCTCCGCCTCCCCGAAGTCACCGCGGGCGTGGGCGATGACGCCGAGCATGTGGTGGACGTCGGCGAAGCCCGTGGCCCGGTCGACCACCCGGCGCAGCAACGCCTCGGCGTCGTCGTACTCGCCCTTCGCGAAGTGCTCTCGCCCGAGGAGGAGCAGCTGCCGGACGTGGTCGTCCATGTCCCACGGAGTCTGCGGCAAGGCGGCGGGACGGGGAAGGCCGCCGGTGCCCGACGTCCCCCGAGACCGCGCGCGGGCGCCGGTTCCTCGGTCCGGCGCCGCGGCCGGCCCGGCTTGCCCGCGTTCGCGCGCGCTGCTAACCCCCTCGACGTGGCTGCGTCTGAAGACGCGACCGGGCCCCGATTCGTCGGCAGCGTGGTGGATCCCGCCGTGCTCGAGGGCGGCGAGACGGAGCCCGAGGTTCGACTCGCGCCGGCTGATCCGGTGCTTGGCGATCGAGCCGCGCCGGGCACCGTCGGCGTCGTCGCTGGCCCGACGCCGAGCGGGATACCTGTCGACGTCCCGCCCCCCAGCGCCGCCCCGACGGCCGCGATCCTCGAGACGGTACCCTCCGCCGGCGAGCCCGGGGCTGGCCCGGCGGCGCTCGCCGCCGGCGACGCGGTGTTGACCGGCGACGTGCCTGCCCCGCCGCGCGGCGCGGACATGCGCGCCCGCCTGCTCGAACGATCGCGCGCCGCGCTGGGCGGCGAGCCCGCGGCGGGCTCGTGGGAGCCGGCGCTCGCCGGTCTCGACGAGGTGGATCCCGCGGGTGCGCCGCCGCGCACATCGCGGGATCGCGAGCTCGCTCTGCTCGGTCGTCCCGCCTGGGGCGCGGGGGCGGCGGTGCCCGGCGCCGGAGCCCTGTCGCCCACCATGACCGCCGTGGTCGGCACCCTGATCGGGCTGGCGACCATCGCCTCGCTCGTCGCGCTCGCGATGCAGGCGGACCGCCGACTCCCGCGGCTGCCGGCGGCCTCGGCCAGCGCCTCGGTGGCGGCCGCGGCGGTGGCTCCGGCGCCCGCGCCCGCGGCTCCCGCTCCGCGGCGGCGCGAGCGGCGGCTTCTCCCGGGGCCGTGGCGGGTGATGGACGACCGGGAGAAGCCCGGGGTCCGGGTGGTGCGGGGGACCATCGGGCGACAGGCGTTCCTCACCGCCGTCCAGGAGGCGGGGCTCAAGAAGAGCGAGGCCTTCCGGCTGGTGAAGGCCTTCGAGGGCGTCCGCGATCTGGACGCCTGCGGCCGCAGCGACAGCTTCCTCGCCCTGGTGGAGCGGGCGTCGGGGCGCCTGCGCGCCTTCGAGTACGTCGTCAGCCCGGAGGAGGTCTACCAGGCGCGCGAGAACGCCGAGGGGCTGCTCCGAGCGACGCGCCTCGATCTCAAGGTCGCCTACGAGTCTTTCCAGGGCGCCTTCGTCGTGGACGGTCCGCTGGACGCGTCGGCCGCCGTCGCCGGCTTCGAGCCGGGGCTCCGCGACACCCTGGCCAAGGCGCTCGCGGGACACCTCGACATCGACGATCTCGGCGCCGGGGATCGCCTCCGGGTGATCGCTCAGGAGGTGACGGTGCTCGGCGCCTTCGTGCGCTACGCCGGCGTCGAGGCCCTCGAGATCGTCCCGCGTGACCCGCAGCGGCCGCGCCAGCGCTTCTACTACTTCAAGGGCGCCAAGGAGCGGGGCTACTACGACGCGCGGGGGCGCTCGCCGTTCGAAGGGGGGTGGCGGCGGCCCGTGCCCGGCGCGCCGGTGACCTCCCACTTCAACCCGAACCGTCTGCACCCCGTGCTCAAGAAGCGGATGCCCCACAACGGCACCGACTTCGGGGCGCCCACGGGCACCCCGGTGCATGCCTCGTCGTTCGGCCGTGTCACCTTCATCGGCTGGGGCGGACCGGCGGGCAACCTGATCCGGATCGAGCACCCCGGGCAGATCGAAACCCTCTACTTCCACCTCTCGCGGTTCGAACCCGGGATCGCGGTGGGCGACCGCGTGGAGCGGATGCAGGTCATCGGGTACGTTGGCTCCACCGGGCGCTCGACGGGGCCGCACCTCCACTTCGGGGTCAAGAAGAACGGCAAGTACATCGACCCCATGACGCTCAACCTCGACGCCCTGCGGGTCATCGCGAGCGACGAGCGGGAGGCCTTCGCGGCCACCGTGAAGCGCTACGACGCCATCCTCGACGGCATCCCGCTCCCGGAGCCTCCCCCCGAGGCCCCCGCGCCCCAGGCCGCCGCCGCCGCGGGCAGCGCCCAGGTGGCGGTCGGTGAGGGCGAGGAGGTCGGCGAGGGCGAGGAGGAGGGGATCGAGGTCGAGGCCGTGAGCGCCGTCTCGGCGGCGACGTCGGCGGCCCCCCCTGCGACTCGCCCCGGGGGTTCGCCCCCCGCGGCGGTGTTCCTCACCGATCGGGAGTTGCTCGAGCTGCAGGGGGCGTCGAGCGACGGTGAGGTCCCGGAGTGACGGTCGAGGGGAGGCGTACCGTCATGGCTCGGCGCTGACGGCCGCGACCGGGCGCCACCGCGACCGGCCGCGCACGGACAGGACGAAGGTCGAGCCGCGCGGCGTCGCTGGCTCCACCCACGCCGCGCCGCCGTGCGCGAAGGCGATGTGCTTGACCAGCGCCAGCCCGATCCCGCTGCCGCGGACCCGGGCCGCGGTCCGGCCGCGGACGAAGCGGTCGAAGATCCGCCGGCGCTCCGCCTTCGGCACGCCCGGACCCCGATCGGTGACCCGAACCTCCACGCGCCGCCCGGCCCGCCGCACGACCACCGAGATCGGGTCGTCGCCCGGGGCGTACTTCAGCGCGTTGTCGATCAGGTTGACGACCGCCACCTCGATCGCCCGCGCGTCGACCGGCACCGGCGGCAGGTCGTCCTCGACCGTCAGCGTGACGTCACGCCCCGCCGCGCGCGCCCGCCCGGCCTCCACGGCTCGCGTCACCGCCGCCTCCAGCCGCCCGCCGCTGAGGTCGTAGGCCGCCCGGCCCCGCTCGGCGCGGGCGAAGTCCAGCAGGTTCTCGATGAGTCCCGTGAGCCGCTCGCTCTCGGCCACGATGATCGAGGCGTAGTGCTGCCGCTTCTCCTCGGACTCGAGCCGCCCGCTCTGCAGCATCTCCCCGAACATCCGCACGACGGACAGCGGGGTCTTGAGCTCGTGCGACACGTTGGCGACGAAGTCACTCTTCAGATCCGCGAGGCGCTGGGCGCGGCGGGCGGCGACGAAGACCACGGCCAGGGCGGCGATCACCACCGCCACCGAGAGCGCCACCATCACCAGCTCGAGCACCCGGCGGCGGGCGACCGCGGCGCCGATGTCCCCGGTCGAGGGGATGGTCGCGTTCAACCACCACTTGTAGAGCGTCGTCTGGAAGGGCCTGCCGATGGTCACGCCCCCGCGCCCGAGCGGCGGCCCGAAGATGATCCGCCCCTCGGCGTCCACGACGTTGATGCGGCTCTGCTGATCGCGCCGCGAGTAGAGCGACGTGAACAGGTCGTGGACGATCAGGGGGACGTAGTGCCAGGCGACGACGAGGTAACGGCGATCGCGCTCCGTCTGCTGCCAGTAGCTGACCAGGTAGTCCCGGCCACGATAGGTCGCGTGCAGGTGACGGAGCTGCTCCCGCGGCGGCGACGCCAGATCGAGATCGGGGAGCATGCCGTGGACCACCAGGCGCCGGAAGGCCTCGTCCTCCCGCAGCCGCCCACGAGACACCATCGCCACCACGTCCTTGCTCGGCGCGGTCAGATCGAGGAGCAGGATCGCGCGCACGGTCGGGGTCTGCTGGGCGGAGATCGGGAGCCATCCGCTCCCGAAGTCGCCGCGGGCGGTGATGTCGATGGTCCGGCGGACGACGTTGTCCTGATCGATGAGGTTCTTCTCGAGCTGCGCCGCGGCGTCGCTGGCGAGCACGTAGGTGGCCTCCACGATGGACCGCTCCCGCAGCGCCTCGAGCTGGAGGCTGTTGCGGATGGTGACGCCGAGCAGCACCAGCACCGACACCACCACCGCCGGCAGGAGCAGGAACGTCACCAACCGCTCGCGCCGTCGCCGCGTGGGCACGAGCCCGAGGATAGCACCCACGGTAGCCCCGCGGGCGGCGCCGGTGCGGCGCCCGCGCCCGCGCCCGCCCCGCGGCCGGGCCCGCGGCGCGTGCGGGCAGCCCCTGCGGCGGCGTCGCGGCGACGCCGCCGGGGGGCGCTTTCGAGGTCGCCCCGCGCCCATGGTAGATCGCAGCCGGCTCCCCCATGCTCGCTCCCTTCGTCGCGTCCGCCTCCGCGCGCGCCCCTGGCGCGCCGCCGCCCCGGGGCGCCCGCCGCGGGCGCCGGTGGTGGGGCGCGGCGCGCCGCGAGCCGACCCTCTACCTTCTCTACGCGGCGGCCTGCACCCTCGGGGTCGCGCTCGTCTTCTTCCGTTCGATGCGCCAGCAGGTCACCATGCTCTACGCCTCGCTCGGGGGCGACCCGCTGCTCTCCGACCTGATCGCGCTCGGGCCCTGGTCCGCGCCGCTGGACGACGTCTTCATCCACTTCGACTTCGCTCGCGCCACGGCGCGCGGCCACCCCTTCGAATGGTCGGAGGGCAACGGCTTCAGCTCGGGGGGGACGAGCCTGAGCTACCCGTTCGTGCTGGCGATCGGGTACGCCCTCGGCTTCGTCGATCTGCACCTGATGGTGTGGGCCGCGGTGGTCGCCGCCGTCTCCGTGCTCGGGCTGCTGCTGGCGGCGCGCCGCCTGTTCGAGCCGCTGCCCCGCTGGACCACCTACCTCGCGCCGCCGCTGCTGCTCGGCACCGGCGTGCTCGACTGGTCACTCTGGAGCGGAATGGAGCCCGCGTTCTTCCTGGGGACCTGGGCGCTGACCCTCGCGCTGTGGTTCGATCTCGTCGCGGCGGCGCGCGCCCCCGGGCGCGCGGTCTGCGCGCGGGCGCTCGGCGTCGGCGCCGCCGGGGCGCTCGCGGTGGCGACCCGTCCGGAGGCCGTGAGCGTGGTCGCGATCTTCGGGGTGAGCGCGGCCTGCCTCGTGCTGAGGCGCCGGCGGTGGACGAGCGGGGCGGCGGTGCTCGTGCTGGTCGGTGCGCCCGGCGCCCTGGTCGTGATCGCGCACGCCGTCGCCAACCTGATGCTCACGGGCGACGCTGCCGCCGCCGGTGCCATCTCCAAGCTGGAGGCCTACGATCCGTTCCGCGGGTGGGCGGAGATCCTGGAGGCGTGGGGCTTCTTCTTCGGGTACCAGGTCGATCGCATCACCCACTACCACCTCGCGGCCGACGGCCGGCACGGGCTGGTGGTGTGGGTGCTCGCCCTGGTCGCGCTCCTGCCGCGGCAGACGCGGCGGAGCGCGCTCCTGCTCTGGACGAGCGCGATCGCCTGGACGGCCATCGTGGCCTTCAACGGCCAGGTGCGCTGGCAGAACGAGCGGTATGCGATGCCGGCGCTCGCGTGGATCCTGCTCGCCGCGGCGCTGGGAGCGGGGGCGCTGGGCGCGCTGCCCGCTGGGTCGACCCGGCGCGCCCGCGGCCTGCGGCTCGCCGGTTTCGCGGCGGCGGCCGCCGCCCTCGGCTCCTTCGGGTGGAGCCAGGCTCCCCGCTTTCGCGAGCAGGTGTGGTTCTTCGGGCGGGCCTCCCGCAACATCCTGGAACAGCATGTGCGTGTTGGCCTGCTCCTGCGCCGCGCGATCACGCCACGTCCGCGGCGGGTGGCGGTCGGTGACGCCGGCGCCATTCCCTACGCGGCGGACCTGCCGGCGCTCGATCTCATCGGCCTCGGCGGGTACCACGACTTTCCCTTCGCGCGCGCCAAGCGCCACGGGCTCGGGGCGGTCGTCGAGCTGCTGGAGCGCATGCCCGCCGACGATCGCCCCGATCTGTACGCGCTCTACCCGTCCTGGTGGGACACGCTGCCGATCTGGTTCGGGGAGCGGATCGGAGAGGTGGAGGTGCACGGCAACGTCATCTGCGCGGGGGCCGCGAAGGTGCTCTATCGGCCCGACTACTCGCCCTTCGACGGCAGCGCCTCGCCGGTCGGGCTCGAGCCCGCGGCGGCGGTGATCGACGAGATGGACGTCGCTGACCTCGTCTCCGAGCGTCAGCACGAATACGGCTGGTCGCTGCCCGGCGCGGGTCACGTCGACATGAAGCTCCTCCCGCACCCGCGCCACCCTGCGCGACCGCTCTGGGACGCCGGGCGCATCATCCCGGCGGGCGTCACGGAGCGCGTGCGGCTGCGCAGCCCGCGGTCCGGCGGCCCGTTCGCGCTCGTGTTCCGGCTCGCGCCGACGCACCCCCTGCGCCTGGACGTGACCGTGGGCGCCTGGCGCGGCTCGCTCGAGGTGTCGGCGAGCGACTCCTGGCAGCACCCGCGCCTGGAGGTGCCGCGGTCGGCCGCGGTGCCAGAACGAATGGACGTCACCGTGCGCGCCGAGGCGGCCGAGCGCGTCTCGTACCACCTGTGGGTGGTCGAGTGGCGGTGATCGACTGGCTGGTGCTGCCGCGGTGGCCCGCCGACTCGGTGAGCTGGGCCGCCGCGCTGCTCGCCGTCGGGGGAGCGGTCTTCGTGGTGGGGTGGCGAGCGCGGGCGGCCCGGCTCGTCGCTGCGCTGCCGAGCCCGGCGTGGGTGGCGATCCTGGCGCTCACCGCGGCGGGGCTCTCCCTCGGCTACACGGCCCACTACCTGCGCGGCGGGCCGCGGATCATCGACGCGACGAGCTACTGGCTCGAGGCGCGCTCCTTCGCCGCCGGCGGCTTCACCTTCGCCCCGCCGGGCCCGCTCGCCTCGTTCGGCGGGCGCTTCCTGGTGACTCCCGCGGACGCCGACCGGCTCGGCGTGATCTTTCCGCCGGGTTACCCGGCGCTGCTGGCGCTCGGTTTCATCGCGGGTGCGCCCCTCGCCGTCGGGCCGCTCCTCGCCGCCGGGTTGGTGGTGACGACCTTCGCGCTCGGTCGCGCCACGGCCCGCCGTGACGACGTCGCCCTGCTCGCCGCGGCGCTGTCGGCCCTCTCGGTCGCGCAGCGGTATCACACGGCCGATACCATGTCGCACGGCTGGGCGGCGCTGCGCGCCGCGTTGACCCTCCTCGGCGCGCTCCGGGGAACGCCCGCGGCGGCGCTCGGCGCGGGCCTCGCCGCCGGATGGCTCGTCGCGACCCGGCCCTTCTCGGGGCTGGTCTTCGCGGTGCTCGCCGCCGCGGCGCTCGCGGCGAATCCGCGGCGCCTCCCGCTGCTCGCGCTCGGCTGCTTGCCCGGGATCGTCCTGCTGATCGCCCACCAGCAGGCGGTCACCGGCGAGCCCTGGTCGTCGAGCCAGCTGCGCTACTACGCGCTCGCCGACGGACCTCCAGGTTGCTTCCGCTACGGGTTCGGCGACTCCATCGGCTGTCGCCACGAGCACGGCGACTTCGTCGCCTCGCTGCTCCCCGACGGATTCGGCTTCTGGCAGGCCCTCGGCGTCACCGGGGTTCGCCTCTTCATGCACCTGCGCGACGCGGGGAACTCGCCGCTCCTCGCGCCGTTGATCGTGCTCGGGGCCATGGGGGCGCGGCGGCAGCGGGGCCTGGCGTGGCCGACGCTCGGGGTAGCGGGGATCGTGCTCGCCTACGTCCCGTTCTACTTCGACGGCAGCTACCCTGGCGGCGGCGCTCGCCTCTACGCGGACGCGCTACCGCTCGAGCACGTGCTGCTGGCCCAGGGGCTGTTCACGGCCCGCCTCGCGTCGCTCGCCTTGCCGCTCGTCCTCGGGGGGTTCGCCTTCGTGACGAGCCAGGACCACCGCGCGCTGTCGGTGCGGGACGGGGGCCGACCCTACTTCGAGCCGGCCGTGCTCGCGGCGGCGAGGGTGAGCCGGGCACTCGTCTTCGTCGATACGGACCACGGCTTCAACCTGGGCTACGATCCCCGCGTCCGCTCCGCGGCCGACGGGGTCGTAGTGGCGCGTCTCAGGGGCGACGCGAACGATCGATTCCTCTGGGAAGCTCTTGGCCGCCCGCCCGTCTTCGCTTACCGGTGGCCGACCCAGGGGGGGGCACCGGAGCTCGTCCCGCGCGCCATCCCCGCTCCGCGCGCTCTCCGCTACGAGGCGGAGAGCTACTGGCCGCTCGGCACGATGCGCGACGGCTGGGCTCACCCCGACTTCCCTTCCTGCGCCTCGGGAAACCGTGGTCTGCGGTTCCGGGCGACCGGTGCGGCGGCTGCGAGCGCGGGCTTCTCGATCGAGGTCCCTCGGGCGGGCTGGTACCGGATCGAGACGGGTTGGGCGGCGGCGGAGAGCCTGGCGGGGCGAGTCGCCGTCCGGGCGCCTGGGATCGCGGTGGAGCGGTCCTACGCGAAGGTTGAAGGGAGCTGCTGGGTCCTGTCGCTGGGCGAGGTCGCGCTCGGGGCCGGCCGAGTCCCGTTCGAGTTTCGCACTGAGGGTACCGGCGCTGTCCTCGACTTTCTGGAGCTAGCTCCGGTGCCACGGCCGACTGATCGGCCTGCCGCATCGGAACAGGAAGTACCGCCCGAACCAGAGGCTGGTTGAGGACCCGGCACAGGCATCACTTGCGGAGCAGCCCGGCGAGCGGGACCGCGCCATCGCTAGGTCCTCCGCGGGCCCGTCCGGGTCGAGCCGACCGCCGCGAAGGGGATGATCCGTCCTGGAAATGCGTTGACAGTTCACGGCTTAGCCGTGCAAACATGAGAGGCCATCAGGGTGGAGGAAGGGATGACCAAGAGCGAGCTCATCGAGGCGATCGCCGCACGGGGTGAGCTGACGAAGGCGCGGGCGGAGCTGGTCGTCAACTGTGTGTTCGACGCGATGACCGAAGCGCTCCAGCGGGGTGAAGGCATCGAAATCAGGGGCTTCGGCAGCTTCACGGTGCGACCCTACAAGCCCTACGATGGGCGCAACCCGCGTACAGGACAGCCGGTGCCCGTGCCGGCGAAGCGGCTGCCGTTCTTCAAGGTCGGCAAGGAGCTCAAGGAGCTCGTCAACAACAGCCGTGCTCTCCTCTCGAACGTCGGCGACGACGGGACACTAGACGACGACGAGGACTGAGCGGGGGCTCGGCGCCACGCAGCGTTCTGCCTGGCGAGTCCCGCCACCGTTGGCGCTGCTCCTGGCGAGCGCGTGCCCGTTTCTCCTTCGGTTGTCCGCGCGATCGCCCCGCGGTCGATGCCCGATCCGATCCACCCCTGACCGCTCACCGACCTGCTGCCCGCGGCGGGCTCCCGGTGGCTCGCGGCAGCCGGCACGCGGCAGATCGCGGACGGCCCTGCGCCGTCCCGCCACGCCAGGGGCCGCGAGTCGGCGAGCATGGACGGGCGGAGCTGCGCCGCGCGCCCGAGGGTGCAGCGCAGGTCCGACGAGGAGGTGGCGCCGGCCAACTGCCCTTCCAGCACTCCGTTCGACACCGCGGCGCCCCACGGAGCCCGCCCAGGGCAGCCATTTTCCGCGGTCCTCGCCGAGCCCCGGCTCCGTGACCCTCTCCCGGAGCTGACCGCGTTCACTCGGGTCAGCGGGCTGCAACCTCGCACCCCGGTCAGCGCCCGTGAGCGCCTCGTGACGCGCGCGGCGGATCTTCCCCGGGCCGGGTGGGCAAGCCTCGGCTTCGCGTTCGGGCGCGTCGATCGGCCCTTGACCCTGCGCGGGCTCGCGCTCGCCCCGCCCGCCGCTCGCGTCGGCCGGGCCCCCTCTCACCTGCGCAACCGCGGGCTCCCCGAGCGGGCATGGGCTGCGAGAGCTAGCGGGCTGCCTGGGGTCGCGACGGGGCTCGTCCCGCGGCCAAGTCCGAGCCAGCCCCGCCGTCACGGTGGGAGTTGATCGTCTCGCGGCACTCCGGCACCGACACCTGCACCCGCTGCCGGCCCGTTGACAGTTCGGGCGACCGAGCCCCTTCGGCCGTCGGCGCGGGACCGTGGAGCCCCGCGAGGGCTCCGGGTACCCGGGCCAAGTCGACACGTCGCCCTCGGAGTGGGGCTCGACACGGCCAGCCTCGTCGCCGGGCAGCGCGCGGTGGCCCTGGCCGAAGTCCTCGAGATCCTCGACCGTGAGGCCGCCCGCGAGGCCGCCGCGAACGGTGACATCCACACGAAACAGAAAGGTTCTGGAGCCTGACGATGCGGGTCTGGCGTTTGACCGAGGTACGCCCGGGGTGCTAAGGGGGGCCGGCTCTCCCGTCGGGTCGATCGCCGCCGGATGGTCGGGGTCGCTCGCCGGGCAGCGGCGCGAAGCCGAGCAGACCGCGTCCACGAGCGAGGAGGCCGAGATGACCGTACGGGTCGAGGGAGACTCCGGGGCTGCGGTCCCCTTCAAGCTGGGCGACATGGCCGTGCACCCCGCCCACGGAGTCGGCGAGATCGCGGCCATCGAGCCTCGGGAATTCGGGGGACGGACGACCAGCTGCTACGTGCTACGGATCCTCGCTACCGGGCTCAAGGTGATGGTCCCGGTCGAGGCGACCGGGCGGGTGGGGTTGCGCCCCGTGATGAAGAAGCGCGAGGCGCAGGAGATCATCGAGATCCTGCGGGCGCCCGAGGTCGCCGTCGACATCCAGCCCTGGAACCGCCGCTTCCGGGCCTACACGGAGATGCTCAAGAGCGGCGCGCCCGCCGAGATCGCCAAGGTGCTGCGGGACATGTACCGGCTGAAGTTCGACAAGGACCTTTCCTTCGGCGAGCGGCGGCTGCTCGACCAGGCCAAGAGCCTGCTGGTGCAGGAGCTCGCCCTGGCGAAGAAGGTCGATCCGGCGCGGATCGAGGGCGAGATCCGCGAGATCCTCTCCACCTAGCGGGCGGCATCCGGCACGGTTCCCGCGTCCCCTCGTCGTCCCATGAAGATCTACACGCGCGGCGGTGACGACGGGCAGACCGGGCTCCTCGGTGGGACCCGCGTCCCCAAGGACCACCCACGGGTGGCGGCCTGTGGCGCCGTCGACGAGTTCGCCGCGACGCTCGGCTGGGCTCGCGCCTGCGCGCTGTCCCCGGCGGTCGACGAGGCCGTCGCGGCCGTACTGGGCGCGCTCCATTCCGTCGCCGCCGAGCTGGCGTGCCCTGCGGCGCGGACCCGCGGGTTCGGCGCCGAGCCCGTGGGACCCGTCGAGGTCGCCTGGGTCGAACGCACCATCGACGCGCACGAGGCCGCGCTCGAGCCACTCCGGAACTTCGTGCTCCCCGGCGGGTGCGCGGGCGCGGCGGCGTTGCACCTCGCGCGGACGGTCTGTCGTCGCGCCGAGCGGCGCGTGGTCACACTCGGGCGCACGGAGCCGGTGCGTCGGGAGCTCGTCGAGTACCTCAACCGCGTCAGTGATCTCTGTTTCGTGCTCGCGCGACGTTCGAACCAGCTCGCGGGGGTACCGGACCTCCCCTGGGGCTCGCCGGGAAGAGGCGTCGGTTGACCGCCCGGCGAGGCTGGTGGTCAATTGCTGCTCGAGCGATGCGCCCCAGCCCGGGACAGGTGATCGGCGGCAAATACCGCATCGTGCGCCTCATCGGCGACGGGGGCATGGGGGCGGTGTTCGAGGCTCGCCACGAGGTGCTCGGCTCCACGGTCGCGCTGAAGTTCCTCCACCCCGAGCTCGCGTCACGGACTGGCCTCGCCGAGCGCTTCCTCCAGGAGGCCCGCGTCTCCGCCAGCATCCAGAGCCCCCACGTCACACGGGTCGTCGACGTGGACCAGACCGCAGACGGCGCCCCCTACATCGTCATGGAGCACCTGGTCGGGGAGACGCTCCAGCAGCTCCTCGATCGTAAGCTGAAGCTGCCGCGAGACCAGGCGGTGGACTACGGCCTGCAGATCCTCTCCGGGCTCGAGGCTGCCCACGCGCTCGGCGTGGTGCACCGCGATCTGAAGCCCGACAACGTCTTCGTCACCACGACTGCCGGCGGACCGGTGCTCAAGCTGCTCGACTTCGGGATCGCGAAGCTCCGGCAGGCGCACGAGTTCCAGCGGGGGCTCACGCGGCCGGGCGTGGTGATGGGGACGCCCGAGTACATGGCTCCGGAGCAGCTCTACGCGGCAGATCGCGTCGACCATCGCGCGGACATCTACTCGCTCGGCGCGATGCTCTACGAGGTCCTCAGCGGCGCGCGGCCCGCCTACGGCGACGACGTGAACCAGATCGTCGCCCAGGTGGCGCTGGGGCGGGTCAAGCCCCTGCTCGAGCACGAGCCGGACCTGCCCCCAGGCCTGGCCGAGGTAGTCCACCGCGCCCTCGCCCCGGACCCCGAGCGGCGCTTCCCGAACGCGACCGAGATGCGGCTCGCGCTGGCGCGCTTCGCGGGACAGCTCAGCCACGCGGGGCGCCTCGCCGCCACCCCGGAGCCGCCCTCGCTCGCGCCCCCGCGGGCGGCGCCCGCGCCCGCCCCGGTCCTGGTCACCCCCTTCGATCCACCCGCGCCGATCCCGGTCGCGCCCACGCCGCCCTTGGACGACTCGACCCGTCGCGTGCCGCCCACGCTCCCGCCCGAGGACGAGCCGGCCCCGGCGCCGCCGGCGACCGCCAGCGGCAAGGGCAGCACTCAAGACGTTCCCCGTGAGGAGATCCAGCGGCGCATCGCGACATCGGCCCAGGCGGCGGGGGCACCGGCGCTCGCGGTGCCGGCGGCGACCTACGCCACGGCAGGGCTCCCACAGCGCCGCCGGCCTCGTCGTGTCCTGCCGGTGCTCGGGTCCCTGGCGGTCGCGCTGCTCGGGAGCGCTGCCCTGGTGATCGCGGTGCTGCTGCTGCGCCGCGAGGAGCACGACGTGCCGCCGCTGCCGTCGCCCGTGGCGACGGCGCCCCTCGTGTCTGCCGGCAGCGGCGGGGGCAGCGCGTTCGGCGCGGACGCGCCCGTGGCGACGCCCCCCGCCGCGACGCCTCCCGTGGGGGCGACGGCCACCGCGGGGCGCACCTCCGGGACGCGGGATCCAGGCCCCGGCGACGGGGGGCCGCCGCCCTTCGCGCTGCCGCCGCTGCCGAGCGCGCTGCCGCCGCTGCCGAGCGCGCTGCCACCGCTGCCGAGCGCGCTGCCGCCGCTGCCGAGCGCGCTGCCGCCGCTGCCGAGCGCGCTGCCGCCGCTGCCCCTCCCGTTCCCCACGACGCCATGACCTCATGACCGACGTCGACCCCACCCCGGACGCCATCCGCAGCTTCGTGGACTCGATGCCGCGCGGCTATCGCTACGTCTTCTCCGCGCGCGGCATCCGTGACCATGCCCGTCTCGCGCTCCGCCGCGGTGGCGCCATCGCGCGCGTCGGGCGCTTCCACTCCGCCCGCGATCTCGGCGCGGCTCCCGTCTGCGTGGTCGCGGACGATCGGCCTGGCCTGCTGGCGTTCATCAGCGCTGCGCTCGTGATGGAGCGGCTCGACGTCGTGCACGCGGAGGCCTACACGCGGCGCCGGGACGACGCGCGCCTCGAGGCCGTGGACCTCTTCTGGGTGCGGGACCTGCGGGCGGCGACGGCCGAGGATCTGAGCCAGGAGCGGCTCCAGGCGCTGGAGGACACCCTCGGGCGCCTCCTCCGCGGCGAGGTTTCAGTGGCCGAGGCATCGGCCGCGGCGGGCACTCGGCCGCCGACCGACGCCTACGAGGCCAGCGTGCGCTTCCTCGAGGGGGGTGACGGCACCCTCTCGACGCTCGAGGTGCAGACCGTCGACCGGGCCGGGCTGCTGCTTGCCTTGTCGCACGCGCTCTTCGCGCGAGGGGTGCAGATCATCCGCTCCGAGGTGCACACCGACCGCGGTGCCGTGCGGGACCGCTTCGAGATCCAGGAGCTCGACGGCTCCCCCATCACCGCCGATCGTCGCCTCGAGATCCAGGTAGCGGTGATGGACGCGATCGACCCGGTGCGCCCGCGCTGATGGCGTCCGCCCCCGGCCGGGTTCAGACCGCGAACCACGGCGGCGCCGCCGCGGGCTGGGCCGCCGGTGCGAGGTCGTCCACCACCGGGGAGGGCACGGCGTCGAGCCGCGCCGACAGGTGCGCGTAGGCCACGCGGGCCACCTCGGACACCGCCGGCGCGCGTCCGGTGAGGGCGGCGAGCGACGTCACTGGGTGCTCCCGGATGCCGCAGGGGACGATGTGCCGGTAGAGCGCGAGGTCGATGCTCACGTTCAGGGCGAAGCCGTGGAAGGCGACCCAGCGAGCGATGCGCACGCCCAGCGCGCCGACCTTCGCCAGCGCCGCGGCCGCGGGCGCGCCGGGCCAGGACGCCGGGCACGCGCGATCGACCCACAAACCCACCTGACCGGGGACCGTGCCGCCCGCCACCCCGTGGTCGAGGGCGGTCCGCCGCATCGCCTCGATCAGATCGCCCACGTAGCGGCGAACGTCACGGCGGTCGGGGCTGAGATCGACGATGGGATAGGCGACGAGCTGCCCCGGGCCGTGCAGGGTGACGTCGCCGCCGCGCTCCACGGCGAAGACCTCGACCCCGGCCGCGGCGAGCGCCGCGCCCGCGGTGAGAACGTGCTCCGGACGCGCGCTGCGTCCGAGCGTGATCACGGGGTCGTGCTCGACGAGGAGCACGACGTCATGGCCCTCTCCGCGCACCCGGGCCGCGTGCAACTTCCGTTGCAGCTCCAGCACGGCCCCGTAGGGCCGCCGCCCTAGCCAGATCCCGGTGAGGCGTCGCGGCATCTACTCGGGGACCTCGACGCCCGCGTCGCGCAGCTCGTCCCGCAGGACGTCCACGTGCTCGGTGAAGGCCGCGGCGACCGCGGGGTCGAACTGGGTCCCCGAGCAGCGCGAGATCTCCCCCAGCGTGACCTCGTGCGGGAGCGCCAGGCGGTAGGCGCGGTCGGAGGTCATCGCGTCGTAGGTGTCCGCGACCGCGATGATCCGCGCCAAGAGCGGGATCTGCTCTCCCGCGATGCCGAGCGGGTAGCCGCGCCCGTCCCAGCGCTCGTGGTGGAGGTAGACTCCGGGCAGGACCGGCTCCAAGAACCGGATCGGGTCGAGGATCTCCCGCCCGAACGTGGGGTGCTTCTTGAAGGTGTCGTACTCCTGCTGCGTGAGGCGGCCCGGCTTGTTCAGGTTCATCACGCAGCCGATCTTGCCGATGTCGTGCATCAGCGAGGCGTTGCGCACCACCTCGATCGCCTCCGGGCCAAGCCCGAGCCAGCGCGCGAGCGCCACGGCGTAGCGCGCGACGCGCTCGGAGTGTCCCGCGGTGTACCGGTCCATCTTGTCGATGGCGGCGGCGAGGCCCCGGATGGTCTGCTGGAAGGTGTCCTGTAAATCGGTGTAGAGCCGCGCGTTCTCGATCGCCGCCGCGCCGCGGGAGGCCACGATGCTGAGCAGCTTCCGCTGCCCCTCGTCGAAGCGGCGCGGGGTGGCCAGGCTCACCACCGCCAGCCAACCGAGCAGGCGTTCGCGCGAGCGGAGCGGGACCACGGCCGCGCTCGACACCGGCCGGCTCGGCAGATCGGCGAAGAGCTCGGCGGCGTGGGCACCGTGGACCACCAGGGGCGCCCCCGTCGCCAGGCGGGGGGCGATGGTGTCCGCGTTCAGGCGCCCCGGGCTCGCCTCCGCCGGGACCGCCGGGCTCCGGGCCCGGCTGCGCTCGCGATACCCCCCGCTCCCGTCGTCGAGCCAGGTGAAGACCAGATCGGCGTGCACGTCGGTGAGGGCGCTCGCCTCCATCGTCGCGACCACCTGCTCCAACGACAGGCTCGCCGCGATCGCCTCCGAAACCTGGTACAGGGACAGCGCCTCGCGCAGCCGCAGGTTCTCCGCGGCCAGCCGCTGCTTCTCGAGGCCGCGCTGCACGATGTGGACGATCTCCTCGACCTTGAACGGCTTGAGGATGTAGTCGTAGGCGCCGCGCTTCATCGCGTCGATGGCCGTCTCCACCGTGCCGAAGCCGGTCATGATCACCGTCAGCGTGTCCGGGCTGGTGCGGGCGACCTCGCGGAGCAGCTCGAGCCCCCCCATCTTGGGCATCTTCAGGTCGCTGATCACCAGATCGTAGTGCCTGGCCTCCAGCTCCCGCAGCGCGCTGAGGCCGTCCTCCGCCGTGCGCACTGCGTAGCCTTCCATGCCCAGGAAGTCCGCCAGGATGTCGCGGATGAACTTCTCGTCATCCACGACCAGCACGCGCGGCCTTTCCTCGGGAGCCCCCGAAGTGGAATCGGCCTTCGGGGGGGCGCCCACCACGACCCTCAACTCATAGTGAATTGTCGGGCTCGGCTCAACTCTCCCCCCGCGCGCCGCGGCCTGCCTCAGCTCCTCAGGCCGAGAAGACCACCCAGGCGCGGCGGCGGGGGTGTCGGATCGTGTCGCCGGAGGTAGCGGAGATTGAGCCAGTTGATCAGCGTGTGCGCCACGATGGGACCGACGAGCGAGCCGGTGAGCTCGAACACCGCGCCCAGCACGAGGCCGACCAGCGCCGCCCAGATCGCCCAGACCCAGCGGCTTCGACCCGGCAGGTAGTGCACGGCCCCGAAGAGCAGCGCCTGGGGCAGCAGGCCCACCGCCGGCTGCAGCAGCCCGCGGAACAGGACCTCCTCGACGAAGCCGCTCGCCGGTCCCACCACGAGCACGGCGAGGGGGCTCATCGCGCGAGCGATGGGGCGCAGCTCTCGGTGAAGCTCCCGCACCCACGCCGTGTGGGTCACGAGCGGCGGGGTCAGCGCCACGACCAGGCCCCCGAACGCCAGGCCGATGCAGCTCGAATAGGCGTGGCTCGTCCACGGGTCGAGGACGAGCCACGGGGCCGGGTGGATCAACGGCGACCTCCAGTTCGAGTACGCCTCGACCCCCAGGAAGACCAGGGTCAGGAGCAGGTAGGCCGCGGCGATGCCCCAGCGCGCCATGGCCCGAATATGGCATGGGCGAAACCGCCACGCATCCAGTGACTCCGGCTACCCGGTGGCGCTAGATTGGCCCCGCCGTGAGCACTGTGCCGGACTCGCAAGCGGTCCTGGACCTCGTCGAGGGGGCACTCGACCTCGTGGAGGCCATCGCGCGCCACCTGCACCGTACCGTGGGCTCGCCAGCCTCGCTGGACGACCTGATCGGCGTCGGCAGAATCGGGCTCCTCGACGCCGCGCGACGGTACGACGCGGCGCGCGGGGTGCCGTTCCGCGCGTTCGCGGCTCACCGAGTGCGCGGCGCGGTCCTCGACGGGATGCGTCGCATGGGGCACGTGCCGCGCCGCGCCTACGCGCGGATCCGCGCGGTCGAGGCCGCGGCGCGCGTCAGCGAAGCGGCGCTGGAGGATCTCGGCGTCGCGCCGCCGCCCGGGGCCGGGCCCGCCGTCGCCGCCCAGCGCCTCGGGGATCACCTGGCCGCGATGGCGACCGCCATGGCCGTGGGGCTACTCAGCAGCCCCGCGGGCGGGGACGACGGTGGGGTCACGGCGGCGGACGACGCGCCGGATCCCGAGCAAGCCGCGGCTCGCCGGGAGCTTCTGGCGCTGGTCGGGGCCGCGCTCGAGGAGTTGCCCGCGGAGGAAGCCGCGCTGGTCCGCCGCCATTACCTCGAGGGTGAGCAGTTCGACGAGGTGGCGCGCGATCTCGGCATCAGCAAGTCCTGGGCGAGTCGGCTGCACGCCCGCGCCATGGACCGGCTGACCCGGCGCCTGCGCGGCGCGGGCGACTAGGCAGGCCGCTTCGGTTTCCGCCCCCGCGCCGCTCGAGGCGCGGTCGGGACCCGCGGGTGCGCGCGGCGCACGGCGCCGAGACGCCGCTTCGCCCCCGCCCCGGCGCGGGAGGCGTTCGCCCCGCCGCCGCGCCGGACCTGGCCCCCTTCCGGTGCGCCGGACCCAGTCGGTCCGGCAAGGCTCGCGCTGGCGCCCGACGGCTGCCATCAGCCGCCTCCTCCGGGTATTACCAGTCGATCCGGCGCAACCGAGCAGGCCCGGCGAACGACCTCTAGCCATGGACTCGCTCGAGGCTCTGCCCTCCCCACCGTCCGTGGGGCTCGGCGGCCCCACCCCCCTGGCGGGCGCGCGTCCCCCGACCGTCGCGCGGCCGGACGCGGGCTTCGCTGCCCTCCTCGCGCGCGTGGGGTCGGTGGTCGCCGCGGGCGAGGCGCTGGTCGAGCGGGCTGCCGCCGGCCCCGCGGTGACCGACCCGGCCAGGCTCATCGCCCTCCAGGTGGGCGTCTACCGCTACGCCGAGACGATCGAGCTCGTCACCAAGGTCGTGGAGGGCGCGTCGACCGCTGTCCGCACCACCCTCCAGTCCACCTGAGCGCCGCGCCGGCCTCCCTGCCGCGCCGCCGCTTGACCCCCACGCCACCCGGCCCACTACTTGGCGCGATGCGCGTGATCGTCGCGATGAGCGGCGGCGTCGACTCCTCGGTCGCTGCGGCCCGGCTCGTGCAAGCCGGCCACGACGTGGTTGGGGTCACGCTTCGCCTGGGGGACCACGGCGCGGCCAACCCCGTGGCGCCTCGCCTCCCGGGACCCGAGATGGAGGCGGAGGTGGCGGCGTCGCTGCTCGGGATTGCGCACCACGTCATCGACTTCCGTGAGGAATTCGACCGGATCATCGTGAGCCCGTTCGTTGATGCCTACCTCGCCGGGTTCACGCCGAGCCCCTGCGTCGTCTGCAACCGGCGCATCAAGCTCGCCGCCCTGGAGCGGGTCCGCCGCCGCCTGGGCGCCGACGCGGTCGCCACCGGCCACTACGCACGGCTCCAGAACATTGCCGGCCGGCCGCGCCTCCTTCGGGCGCGCGATCTCGGCAAGGACCAGAGCTACTTCCTCCACGCGCTCGCGCCCGAGGGCCGCGCTCGATTGCTGCTGCCCCTCGGTGACCTCACCAAGTCGGAGGTGCGCGCGGACGCACGGCGCCTCGGACTGCCTAGCGCGGAGCGCGCAGAGAGCCAGGAGCTCTGCTTCGTGCCGGATGGTCGCTACGTGGCGCTGGTGGAGGCGCGCGGCAGGGACCGCATCCGACCCGGGCCGCTCGTGGACGCGAGCGGGCGCGAGGTGGGCCGTCACCGGGGGATCCATGCCTTCACGCTCGGTCAGCGCCGCCAGCTCGGGGTAGCGCTCGGGAGCCCGGTCTACGTCACCGGGATCGAGCCCGAGAGCGGGTGCGTCCGGCTCGGCTCGAGGGACCAGCTGGCGTCCAGTGGCGCCCTGCTCGAGGAGGTGGTCCTCGACGACGACGTGGAGCTGCCGCTGGAGTGCGAGGTCGTCGTCCGCTACCGGGCCGAGGCGGTGCCGGCCCGCGCCGTGGCCGGGGCGGTCGGGAGCCTCCTCATCCACTTCTCACGGCCGGTTGCCGTCGTCGCGCCGGGCCAGTACGCGGTCCTGTACCTGGGGGAGCGGGTGCTCGGGGGCGGCAGGATCCGGGCCAGCTTGCGCGGGGCCGAGGCCCCGGGGCAACCAGGCGAGCGGCGCGAGCCGGTCCCCGAGCGCCAGTGACCCCGGCGGGCCGCCCCGGTTCTCCCGGGCTCCCGCACGCGCGGCGGCTGGCCCTTCGGGACGGGGGCAGGCGCGCCGGCCGCCGTCCCGGCGGCGCCGCCGTCGCCGCGACCTCTACGCCGCCAAGCCCCCGGCGGGGATGGAAGGTCCCCCGGGTACCAGGCACAATTCGCCGGCATGGCGGCCCTGAGGCTCATCCCAGCGCTCCTGCTGGCCTGCTCGCCCGGGCTCGTCGCGTGCAGCGTCGGCGAAGGCGAGGGCTGGGTGCGCCGCGACCGCCTCGTCATCGAGGACTGCTGGGACGGCCCCTTCGATCTGCAGCCCACCTTCTTCGGCGCCAACCCCCACCGCGAGCAGGAGGTCCTCATCCGCGTTCAGCGTGGCAACAACATCCAGGAGCTCTCGGACGGGCTCACCGTGCTCGTGACCGACACTCCCCGCGTTCGGGGAGAGCTGCTCGGCGAGCCGATGGCGGTCGGGATGCCGCCCGGGGTCACGCCGCCGGGAGTCCCCCTCGAGGCCAACCCGTCGCCCCCGCTGGTTTCGCTGGCGCTCTACCTCCACAACACCTGTCACCGCGAGAACGGGACCATCTACTCCGTCGAGCCGAACCGGATCGAGACGGGGGGCCTGGAGAGCACGATCACGTTCCTGTCGCTCTTCAGCGGCGACCCGAACGAGAAGAGCGCCGACGACCGGCTCACCGAGGCCGAGTTCGCCGCCTGGTTCGCCGACCCGCGCGTGCTGGACGCCGATGGGCACATCCCCGCCGACCGCGCGAGCTACGTGGAGGGCCGCTTCCGCTTCTTCTTTCAGCGGGGGCAGCCGGCGCAGCCCTTCCCCTGACCCTGGTGGTGCCGGACCGGGGCTCGGTGGCGGCCCCCCGCGTTCTGGCCGTACAATCGGCCGTGGTGGACACCGAGGTCGATGCACGGCTGCGCCACGAGGCGCGCCGCTTCGCGCTCCGCTTCGCCTGCGAGCACTGCGCGCACCGGGAGCGGTCGGGGGGCTGCAGCCTCGGCTACCCGCCGGAGCCCGCGCGCGCGGCCGACCTCCAGGTGACCGCCCAGATCCGCTTCTGCAAGGCGTTCGAGATCGAATGAGGACGGGGAGTCAGCTCCGATGCCCCCGAGTCATCCGCCCTCGCTCGTCACGCTCGCGCGGCGCGCGCTGCGGGAGGATTGCGCGATCGGGCGGGGCACCCGCCTGCTCGTCGCCGTCTCCGGGGGTGGGGACTCGCAGGCGCTGCTCGACGGGCTCGCCCGGCTGCGGCGAGCCCTCGACCTCGACCTCGTCGCGCACGGGGTCGACCACGGGCTCCGGGCCGAGGCGGAGGCCGAGCTCGACCTCGCCCAGGCGCTCGCCGCGAGTCACGGGGTGCCCTTCACCACCACCCGTCTCGCCGTCGCGCGCGGTTCGAACCTGCAGGCGCGCGCCCGGGCGGCCCGGCTCGAGGCGCTGCGGGGCGCCGCGCGCCGGTATGGCGCGGCGGTCGTGGCGACGGCTCACCACGCCGACGACCGCGCCGAAACCGTGCTGCTCCGCTTGCTGCGGGGGTCCGGCCCGCGCGGTCTCGCGGCGCTCCCGCCCCGCGCCGGCGACCTCGTGCGACCACTGATCCGGGCGCGCCGGGACGCCATCCACGCGCACCTGTCTCGCCACGGGATCCCGTTCGCGACCGATCCGTCGAACGCGGACCCGCGGTTCCTCCGGGTGCGGGTCCGGCGCGACCTGATGCCCCTGCTCGAGCAGCTCTCCCCGCGGATCGTGGAGCACCTGGCGGCGCTCGCCGACCAGCTCACGTCCGCGGGTCCCGCCGACGGATCGGGCGCGAGCCTCGACGGGATCCCGCTCGGCCGCGCTCAGCGCGTCGCGCTCGAGCGCGCGCTCCGCCTCGGGCTCGGGTCCGCGCGCGTCTGGCTCCCCGGAGACCGCGCGGCGCGGGTCGATCTCGGATCGGGGACCATCGAGATCGGGGCCGCCCAGCGCGGCCCCGCGCGCCGTGGCCGGGGTGCTGCCGATCCGGGCGGCTGAATCGGCCGGGGTCGATCGACGCGCCCGCGGTCGGGTGGCATATTGTCGCCGGGGCACCCTCCCGTGCTCCCGAGGCCCACCCCGTGAAACAGCCCCACAAGACCCTGCTGATCTGGGTCGTCATCATCGTCGCCTTCATGGCGTTCTGGAAGTTTCTCCAGCCGCCCGGACCGGAGCGCAAGCAGGTCGCCTTCAGCGAGTTCATGGCGCTCGCGGCCGCGCCGAAGACGGAGCGGCACGTGGAGAAGGTCGAGGTCGACGGTCGCGAGTACCGCTTCGAGATCAAGAACCCCGCTGCCAAGGGGCGCAACGAGACGGCCATCACCATCGGGCCGAGCGAGGACGGCAACGTCGCCGCGGAGCTACTGAAGCAGAAGGTCGCGGTCGAGTACAAGGCCGACGAGAGCAGCGCGCTCTGGTGGACCGCCGGGACGTTCGTCATCCCGATGGTCTTCCTCGTGGTGATGTTCTACCTCTTCATGCGGCAGCTCCAGTCGGGGGGCGGCAAGGCGATGAGCTTCGGCAAGAGCCGCGCTCGCCTGCTCAACGAGGCGCAGAACAAGGTCACGTTCGCCGACGTGGCAGGCATCGACGAGGCGAAGGACGAGCTCGAGGAGATCATCGCCTTCTTGAAGGATCCGAAGAAGTTCCAGCGGCTCGGCGGCCGCATCCCCAAGGGAGTGCTCATGATGGGGCCGCCGGGGACGGGCAAGACGCTCCTCGCGCGCGCGATCGCCGGGGAGGCGGGGGTCCCCTTCTTCAGCATCTCCGGCTCGGACTTCGTGGAGATGTTCGTCGGCGTCGGGGCGAGCCGCGTCCGCGATCTCTTCGAGCAGGGCAAGAAGCACGCGCCCTGCATCATCTTCATCGACGAGATCGATGCGGTGGGCCGCCACCGCGGCGCCGGCCTCGGCGGGGGCCACGACGAGCGGGAGCAGACCTTGAACCAGTTGCTCGTCGAGATGGACGGGTTCGAGTCGAACGAAGGCGTGATCATCATCGCCGCCACCAACCGCCCGGACGTGCTCGATCCCGCGATCCTGCGGCCGGGGCGGTTCGACCGGCGGATCACCGTCCCGCGGCCGGACATTCGCGGCCGGGAGGGCATCCTGGCCGTGCACACCAAGCGGGTCCCGATGGGGGGCGACGTGGATCTGCAGATCCTGGCCGCGGGGACCCCGGGCTTCGTCGGCGCGGACCTGGAGAACCTCGTCAACGAGGCGGCCCTGCTGGCCGCGCGTCAGGACAAGGACAGCGTCACCATGGCCGACTTCGAGCTCGCCAAGGACAAGGTCCTGATGGGGAGCGAGCGGCGCTCGATGGTCATGAGCGAGAAGGAGCGGCGGACGAGCGCCTGGCACGAGGCGGGTCACACCCTGGCGGGGCGCTTCGTCGAGGGCAACGACGACGTGCACAAGGTGTCCATCATCCCGCGCGGCGCCGCGCTGGGGGTCACCATGTTCCTGCCCAGCGAGGATCGCCACCTGATGACGCGTCAGCAGACGCTGGCGCGGATCGCGATGGCGCTCGGCGGCCGGGTCGCCGAGGAGATCGCCTTCGGCGAGATGACGACGGGGGCTTCCGACGACATCAAGCGCGCCACGCGCCTGGCGCGAGCGATGGTGTGCGAGCTCGGCATGAGCGAGAAGCTCGGCCCCGTCGCCTACGGAGAGCGCGAGGAGTCGGTGTTTCTCGGTCGCGAGATGGCGTCGCACCGTGACGACTACTCGGAGGCCACCGCGCGCGAGATCGACGCCGAGATCCGTCGGATCGTCGAGGAGCAGTACGCGCTCGTGCGGTCGGTGATCCTCTCGCATCGCGCCGAGCTCGATCGCCTCGCGGAGGCCCTGCTCGAGCGCGAAACCCTCGACGCCGAGGAGATCGCGGCGGCCATCGAGGGCCGTGAGCTGCCGGTCCGGGAGCGCGTGGTGATCCCGACCTGGGCCGAGAAGCAGAAGCGGCAGAAGGAGCAGAAGCGCCCGGCCAGCATCTTCGGCGCGCCCAAGCCCGCCCCGACCGCCTGAGGTCGGGCCGCCGTCGGGCGGGGCCTTCACGCGGCGGGGCCGCCGGCGGCGAGCAGGGAACGGGCGCGCTCGAGCAGCGCTCCCCGCGTGTTGAGCTCGGGGTGGTCGGTCACCTGCTCGAGCAGTGCTCGCAGCAGGTCGCCGATCTGCCGGCCCGGCGGGAGCCCGAGCTCGGCCATCAGATCGTGGCCGTCGACGGCCAGATCCGCGACCGACAGCGTCGCCCCGGCGCGGAGCGCGGCCTCCACTCGCGCCTCGAGCTCGGCGATCCGCGCCAGCTCCGCGGCGGCGTCCCGTCCCTTGGCGATCAGGTCCGCGCGGCACAGGGCGAGGACGTCGCGCCACCGGGCCTCTCCCACGCGGCGGATCCAGCGGCGCACGGCGCCGTCGCTCCAGCCGGGGTCGTACACCACGAGGTGGTGTCGCACGAGCGCGGTGACGTAGGCGCGCTCGTCGTTGGCGAGGCGGAGCCGCCCCGTGAGGCGCTCGGCGATCGCGGCTCCCGCCTGCTCGTGGTCGTAGAAGGTGTAGTCGGACGTCTTCTCGCTGTGGGCGCGAGTGGCCGGCTTGGCGACGTCGTGCAGTAGGGCGGCCAGCCGCAGCAGGGGCCGGGGAGGGCAGGCGTCGACGCAGTGCAGCGTGTGGGTCCACACGTCGTAGGCGTGATGGCGGTTCTGCTCGCACCCCACCAGGGCGACGAGCTCCGGCGCAGTGATCGCGAGCAGGCCGTGCTCGCGCATGATCTCGAACGCCCGGCTCGGCCGCGCGGCCCGCAGCGCCTTCAGCCACTCGTCGCGGACGCGCTCCAGGCTCACCCGGCGGAAGCAGCCGAGCGAGGGCGCGATGGCGGCGGCGGGCGCGGGGGCGAGCTCGAGCTCGAGGGTGGCCGCGAAGCGCGCCGCGCGGAGCACCCGGAGCCCGTCCTCGGCGAAGCGCGCCGCGGGATCGCCGACGGCGCGCAGGATCCCGGCGTCGAGATCGCGGAGGCCACCGAACGGATCGATGAGCTCGTCGTGGAGCGGATCGAACGCGAGGGCGTTGACCGTGAAGTCTCGCCGCGCCAGGTCCGCGACGATGTCGTCGACGAAGAAGACCGAGTCCGGGTGGCGGCCGTCGGTATAGGTCGTCTCGCCGCGGAGCGTCGTGACCTCGTAGCCGACCTTGCCCACCATCACCGTCACGGTGCCGTGCTGCACGCCCGTGGGGATGGCGCGGCGGAAGCTCCGCAGCACCACTTCGGGCGGCGCCGAGGTCGCCAGATCCCAGTCCCCCGAGGGCGACTCCGACCGAGCTCCGGTGCGCGTTGCGCGCACGAGATCGCGGACCACGCCGCCGACGATCCAGGTGCGGTGGCCCGCGCGGGCCAGCACGTCCGCGATCCGGGCGACCGCGTCCGGCATCGCGGCGTGGATCGCGGCGGCGAGCTCGGCGTCGGCGGGCGGCGCCGCGGGTGCGGTGTCTACTGAGCCCACGGGTTGACGATGTCTCCGCCGCTGAGCGAGCCCGCGTCAGGGCGTGCGCGCGGCCGGGTCGCCGTGGCGCTCGGCTTCTCCGCCGTCCGGGCGCCGCGCGCGGCGCCCGGATCGCGGGCCAGCGTGATCACGACGGCCTCGCGGCTGGCGTCCACCCGCTCGGTCTGTGGTCGATAGCCCGGTGCGCGCGCGGTGATCTCGACGATCTGGCCGGGCTCGACCTCGATGGCCAGGGGCGCGGACCCCAGCCTCCGGTCACCGACGAAGACCTCGGCCACGGCAGGCACCGTCGCCACCAGGACCTGGCGTGCGGCGGACGCGCTGCTCGGGGCGACCACCATCGTCGGCGTGACGCTGGGCTCCGGCGTCGCCCCCCCCCGCGCCGCGGCGGCGCCCCCCCCGGGGCGCCGCCCGGGTGCGGGGGGGGGGCTGCCCCAGATGCGCGGCCGCCA
>CAYVRP010000003.1:139673-140566 GCA_964454025.1 uncultured Polyangiaceae bacterium
GGGGGGGGGGCCCCCCCCGCGGGGGGGGGCCGGGGGGGGGCGGGCGGCGCCGCGGCGGGCGGGGGGGGGGCCACGACCGCGGTGCTCGGCGCGGGTCCGGTGAGGGTCATGCCCAGGATCGTCGCCAGCAATCCCACGGCGAAGAGCGCCACGGCGATGCCCAGGTAGAGCGTCCAGCGGGGGCGGGCGGGCACCGCCGGGGGGAAGCCGGGGATCGGTGCCGGCATCGCGTTGGCCCCGACCGCGAAGTAGTCGGTCGGGACGCTGAAGCCACCGCTCCGGCTCATCATCTCCCCGACCGCCTTCGGCACCCTGCCCTCCCCGAGGCGCACGAGATCCTCGAGGAGCTCCTCCATCGACTGGTAGCGCTGCTCCGGGTGCTTCGACAGGCACTTGAGGACGATCGCCTCCAACCCGGGCGGCACGTCCGGCGGCGCCGGCACCAGCGCCCGGATGGGGATCGGCGCTTTGTACATGTGCTGGGTGAGGATCCCCATGAAGTTGTCGGCGTCGAACGGCACCCGACCGCTCGCGAGCTCGTACAGGATGACCCCGAGGGAGTAGACGTCGCCCCGGTGGTCGACGGGGGCACCGGCCGCTTGCTCGGGCGACATGTAGTGCGGCGTCCCGAACACCGTCCCCGCGCGTGTCAGCCGGCTGCCCTGGGTGGAAACCTTGGCGATGCCGAAGTCCAGGATCTTGACGAAGTCCGGCTCCTTGCCCCGGGGCACCAGGAAGACGTTGTCGGGCTTCAGGTCCCGGTGGACGACGCCGGCTTGGTGAGCGGCGGCGAGCCCCTCGGCGAGCTGACGGGCGATGTGCAGGAGGCGGGGGACCGGCACCTGAATCGTCCCCTCATTTTTCAGCCTCATAGGACGGCGAAGATCTCCTGA
>CAYVRP010000004.1:0-135614 GCA_964454025.1 uncultured Polyangiaceae bacterium
AGGAACCGCCGAGCCCCGCAGCCCCGCCCCCCAGACCCCCTCCCGATCCAGCCGCTGCGCCGCCGACGGTAGCGCCGCCAGGCGAAGCGCCCCCCCGCGCCCCGCCGGAACCCCCGCTGCTGCCTCCCAGGCCACCCGTGACGCCCGCGAGGCTCCCCCCACCACCCGACCCGCTCCCCTCGGGCTCGCCGCCGCAGGCGACCGCGAGCAGTGGCAGTCCGCAAACCCCGACCCATCGCGCCCGTTGTCTCATCGCCGTTCGCCCCGACCTGTCCTCGCCATTCCCCACGGGACGCTCACCGATCGCGTCCTTGACTCATCTTGTCGACTCGTTGCCGCGAAGTCCACGACCGCAGCTTCGCCCGGAGCGTTCCTTCGCACTCGGGCCGGGAGCCCGATCCCCGACCCCGGAAGCCGGCAAGACGGACGGCACTCGCCGTCTTCCCGTCAGTGATTGAGCCCGCTTGCCTGGTGCCTCGCGGAGCCCGCTCTCCGCGCGCAGCGCCGGTGCGGCGACGGCGGACGTGATCCCTCGGGCTGACCCCGGCGGCCGAGCGCCCCGGTCCCCCGTCCCTTCGTCGGCGCCCCACCGGCATGACGGGCTCGTGAGCGGAGGCAAGAAGACCTCATGGCGGGCTCCTGGCTCGAGCCGCGCCTACAAAATGCGGTCGGGGCGGGCAGATTCGAACTGCCGACCCCTTGACCCCCAGTCAAGTGCGCTAACCAGGCTGCGCTACGCCCCGAACCGTCCCGCCTCGCGGCGGGAAGGCGCAACTTACTCGCTTCGCCGCGCAATGCAAGGGAACGCGCCCGGCACCGCGTGCCTCGAGCCGGCGTTCCGTGATAGAGGGACGTTCCGTGCGGGTCCTCGGCATCGAAACCTCCACCCGGAGAGGTTCGGTGGCGCTCGTAGAAGACGGGCGCCTCGTCGCTCACCGGGCGCATGAGCAGCCGAACTCGCACGCCGAGCGGCTCCTACCGTTGGTGACGGAGCTGATGCGCGAATCCGGCTGGTCACGGGGGGGGATCGACCGGGTCGCGGTGGGCATCGGTCCCGGATCCTTCACGGGTGTGCGCGTCGGGATGGCGCTGGCCCAGGGGATCGGTCTGGGACTGGCCGTCCCGGTGGTCGGGGTCCCGTCGCTCACCGCCATGGCGAGCGCCGTGCCAACCCGCATCCCCGGCCGCAGGATCGCGTGCCTGGACGCGCGACGCGGCGCCTTGTTCGTCGCGGTCCATTCGACGCCGGGCGCCCCCGCACCGGAGCCCCTCGTCGTCCCACGGTCGAGGTTCCCCTCGCTCCTGGCCGAGCTCGCGGCCAGCGGCCCCCTGGTGGTGGTCGGCGAGGTCGCGAGCGAACTCGGCGTCGAGGCCATGCCCCCTGGCTGCGACCCCGCACCGCCGCCGAAGCGCGGTGCCATGCGAGTCCGCTACGCGGCGAGCGACGCGGACCTGCCGGACGCTCGGTGGGTCGCCGTGCTCGGCCTGGACGCCGTGCCAGCCCGGTTGGGTCCGGAGCCCCTCTACGTCCGCGAGCCGGACGCCCTGCTCCCGGCGGAGCCCCCCGACGCTCTGGCACGCCGCCTCGCCCTCGACCCGCTTGCGGCCGCCCCAGGGACGCCCACGAGCTCAGGAGCCGCATGACCGACCTCCCCTCGCCGGACCTCGGCCCCCAGGGTTCCCTCGCCAAGTACGCTCGCCGGCTCGAGGCCGGCGACGTGCTGTTCGAGCAGGACGCACCGGCAACGGAGGTCTTCCTCTTGCACCAGGGTCGGGTGCGCCTCCTCAAGCGCATCGGCTCCGAGGAGCGGGGGCTGTGCACGCTCAGGCCAGGCGACCTCTGCGGGGAGGCCGCCCTGATCCCGGGGGCGGTCCACGTCGCTACGGCGGTGGTGACGGAGGCGGGGATGGCCCTCGTCTTCGACCGGGCCGGGTTCGCCCAGGTCCTCGCGGGCGAAGCCGCCCTCAGCGCGAAGGTGCTGCAACAGCTCGCCCGGCGGCTCCGGGACGCCGAGGATCAGGTCGAGATCCTCATGGTGCGCGATCACCGAGCACGAGTGGTCCTCACCCTGCTGCGCCTGGCGCAGCAATCCCTCCCGTCCGGGGTGACGAATGGACAGGTTGCGCTCGACCTGGCACCGACGGACCTGGCCGCTCGCACGGGGCTCGAGGTGTCCGTGGTCAGGCGCGCGGTCCAGGAAATCCGTGCTGCCGGCTACCTTACCATCACGGACGAAAGACTCGAGCTGACCAATCTCCCGGCGCTCCAGGAGCTACTGGGCCTGTATGGTGAGGAGGATCGCATCGCGCGTCCCGTATGGTCGGGGCTCGCTGCTCCAGGGCCAGGATGAGCGGACGTCCGGGGGCGGCGAGAGCGCGTGCGTTGACGGCTTCCGGCGCCCAGGCTAAGCGCCACCCAGCGGAAGCGGACCCGGAGCGCACCGAACGGCGAGTGCGCATCGACGGGGTGAGGCAAGGTGGAGAGCCGGCGATCGAACCACAGGCCGATCGAGCCCAGTAGCTGCTTTCCCATGGGCTTGAGCCCCCTGAAGTCAACGGTTCCGGGCCTCATCGGCGCGGCGCCAGGGCGGCCGGACCGGAGGGTGCCCCGCCTCCGCGATGGGCTGTGCTGGGTGCTCGCCACCGCCCCGACCCTGCTCGCTGGCTGCGCCGCCGGCCATGCCCGCGCCCCCTCGGCAGACCAGCAGAAGCTGGCCGAGGCCGAATACGACCTCGCGAGCGATCTCTGGCTCCGGCAGCACCACCCCCGCGAGGCGCTGGAGCATGCGCTTCGCGCCGCCGACCTCGACCCCCGCAACGCCGACGCCGCCCACTTGGTGGCCTTGCTGTACCTGGACTTCTGCAGCCGGCCGAACGAGGAGTGCCGCCTCGACGCGGCGGAAAGCGAGGCGCGGCGCGCCCTCGATCTGGACGAGGATTTCCGCGCTGCCCGTAACACGCTGGGCGTGATCCTCATCCACCGGAAGAGGTACGCCCAGGCCGTCGAGGTGCTCCGGCCCCTGACGGCCGACATGGTCTACTCGACCCCGGAGAACGCCTGGGGCAACCTCGGCTGGGCGTATCTGGAGCTCGGACAGACCGACAAGGCCATCGACGCCCTCGAGCGCAGCGTCGCCGCCCAGCCGATGTTCTGCGTGGGGAATTACCGCCTCGGGCTCGCCTACGAGAAGAAGGGGGACCCGACGCGCGCGGTCGAGGCGCTGACCCGCGCCGTGCAGACCGAGGACCCGGCGTGCCAGGCGCTCCAGACCGCGTACCTGGCCCGGGGCCGGATCCTGGCACGGATCGGCGACGTACCCGCCGCGCGGCAGGACCTCGAGCACTGCGTCGAGCTCCGGGCGGACAACCCCGAAGGTGAAGAATGCAGTTCCATGCTGCAAGGGCTCAAGTAGTCTCGGGGCCCCCGCCATGGACACCATCGGCCAGTACCTCCGCCGCCGCCGCGAGGAGCTGCGGATGAGCGTCGAGGAGGTTGCGCGCGCCACTCGTGTCCCCACCCAGAGCATCGAGCGCATCGAGTCGGATCGCTTCGACGAGCTCCCCGGCGAGGTGTTCGTGCGCGGCTTCCTCGTGGCCTACGCGCGGGCCGTGAACCTCTCCGCCGACGACGTCCTCGCGCGGTACACCGCGAGCCGCCGCGTGGCGTGGGTCACCCCGCTGCCGCTCAGCAGCCCTACCACGCCCGCGCGGGGTCGACGCTACGGGGTCGCGATCGCGTTCGTGCTCCTCCTCATCCTCTTCACGCTCGCGTTGAGCATCGTGCTCAAGCCGCGCGGTGACGGGATGCCCCAGGAGCTCTCCCTCGAGCATGGCCCCCCGGTCAGGGCGGCCCACGCGGCGTCCACTTGAGCCGCGCCCGCACGACCCGTGTCGTCCACGACACGGCGGCGCTGCTCCTCCGGCGCGTCCCCGTCGGCGAGAGCGATCTGGTCGTCACCCTCCTCACCGAAACGCTCGGCCGCGTCAGCGCGATCGCGCGGGCCGCGCGCCGGAGCCAGCGCCGGTTCGGCGGATCGCTGGAGGCGCTCCACACGCTCCGCGTTCGACTCGAGGAGCGGACGGGGAGCGAGCTGATGGTGCTCGTCGAGGCCCGCATCGCGACCGTTCGCAGCGGGCTGCTCGGGGACCTCGAGCGGATGCAGATCGCCGGGCGGGCGCTCGGCTGGGTGAGGGACGCGGTGCCCCCGCACCTCCGGGAGCCGTCCCTGTGGAGCGCGACGCTGGCCCTGCTGGACGACCTCGGGAACCTGCAGGCCGCGCCCAGCGCCCCTGCGCGGCTCGCCGCCTTCGGCCTGGAGCTGCTCGGCGGCTGCGGCTGGGCGCTCGACCTCGACCGGTGCGTCGCCTGCGGCGGGGCCTGCCCAGAGGGCCAGGCGGCGACGATCGACCCGCGGCGCGGCGGGCTCGTCTGTCGAGCCTGCGGCGGCGCCCGGCTGCGCCTGCCTGGTCCCGCACGAACGCGGCTCGCGCCCGCCGCCCGCGGCGCCTCCCGCCGGGTCGCGGACGACGACGCGGCCGTCGCGCTCGCCCTCGTCGAAGCGGCCCTGGCCGCCCACGTCGGGATCGAGTGACCGCGGCCCCCAAAAACTCGCGACTCGACGGCCAGAGGCGGTAGACGGCAGGGGTGACGACGGCGCCGGGAAGCTCCGTGGGGGAGGCCGAGCGGCGGGAGATCACCGGCCGGGCCGCCATCGTCGCGCTGGGGACCCTCACGAGCCGCGCCCTCGGCTTGGTGCGGGAGCAGGTGCTCGCCGCGATGTTCTCGCGAGCAGCCACGGACGCGTTCTTCGTCGCCTTCACCATCCCCAACGTCCTCCGCCAGCTCCTGGCCGAGGGCGCCGTCCAGACAGCGGTGCTCCCGGTGCTCGCGGAGATCCGGGAGCGCCGCGGCGAGCTCGAGGCCCGCCGCTTCTTCCGCGCGATGCGCGGGCTGTCCCTCGGCGTGCTCCTGCTCGTCACCGGGCTCGGGATCCTGGGCGCGCCGTGGCTCGTCGAGCTGTTCGCCGCCGGCTACCGCGCGCGGGCCGGCCAGTTCGAGGCGACCGTCACGCTCACGCGCTGGGTCTTCCCCTACATCTTCTTCATGGGGACGGCGGCGCTCGGGGTCGCGGCGCTCAACACCTACCGCCGCTTCGTGGTCACCTCCTTCGCGCCGGGGCTGCTGAACCTCGGCTTCATCGCCTGCGCCCTCCTGCTTCCGGGTTGGCTCGGCGCACGAGGCCATGAGCGCACCCTCGCCCTCGCCGCGGGCGTGCTGCTGGGCGGCGCGCTCCAGGTCGTCGCCCAGTGGCCCAGCCTCCGCGCCATCGGCTATCTCGAGCGCCCGACTCTCGACCTCCTCCACCCCGGGGTGCGCGCGGTGCTGTCCCGCATGGCCCCGGTCCTCGTCGGGCTGGGGGTCTACTACGTCGACGTCATCCTCGCGCGACGCTTCCTCTCCGAGCTCGGGCTCGGCGCGCAGAGCTATTTCGCCTTCGCGCTCCGCCTCTGCGACTTCCCCCAGGGGATCTTCGTGATGGCGCTGCAGAGCGCCACCCTCCCGAGCCTCGCCCTGCTCGCCGCCCGGGGGGAGCGGGAGGAGCTGGCGAGGACCTTCGCGTTCGGGATGCGTATGGCGCTGTTCGTGGCCATCCCGGCGACGGCGCTGTTCGCGGGGCTGTCCGAGCCGCTCGTGATCGCGATCTTCCAGCGCGGTCACTTCTCGGCCACCGACGCGGCGGAGACGGCCCGCGCGCTCTGCGCCCAGGGGCTCGGAATCTGGCTCGTCGCCGGCGTGCGCCAGCTCGTAGGCGTCTACTACGCGGTGGGTGACACGCGCTCGCCGGTCATCGTGTCCGCGATCGACCTGGGCGCGTTCGTGGCGCTGGCGCTCGCGCTGCGCGGCCCCTGGGGCCACGTCGGTGTCAGCGCGGCGGTCACGGGGGCGAGCGCGGTCCAGTTCGCCCTGCTGTGGTGGCTCCTCCGGCGTCACCTGCCCCACCGGGGGCTCCGCGAGATCGTCCCCTCCCTGCTCCGCACCGGGATCGCCTCGGGGGTCGGGCTGACCGCCGCCCGCGCGGCAGCGGGCATGCTGGAGCCGTGGCTCGCGGGCGACGGCCTCGCCAGGCTCGCGCCGGGGGGCATCGGCGCCTGCGCCTTCGGCCTGGTCTTCCTCGTCACCGCTCGCCTGCTCCGGTGCCCTGAGCTATCGAGCCTGACCGAGCCCCTGTACCGCCGCCTGCCCCGGCGCCGCTGACCGACCCTCGCCGCCGCCTTCGCCCATGCCACCCGCCGCCACCCGCGTCCCCCGCGTCCTCGAGGCGAGCTACCTCGCCAGCGCCGCCACGGTCGGTCAGCTCCCGCCCCCCACCGGGATCGAGATCGCCTTCGCGGGGCGCTCCAACGTCGGCAAGAGCAGCCTGCTCAACGCGCTCATGGGTCGCCGCGGGCTCGCCCGCACCAGCCGCACCCCCGGGTGCACGCGGCAGATCTCCCTGTTCGAGGTCAAGATCGCCGGCGGCGCGGTGCTCCGACTGGTCGATCTCCCCGGCTACGGCTTCGCGCGGCGATCCAAGGCGGAGCGCTCAGGTTGGGCGGGGCTGATCGAGGCCTACCTCGCGGAGCGACCGACGCTGGCCGCGGTGGCGATCCTGGTCGACGCCCGCCGCGAGGCCGAGCCGGAGGAGCAGGCGCTGATCGCGTTGCTCCAAGCGCCGCCGCGCGTCTCGCGGCGGCCGCTGGCGGTGCTGGCGGTGGCCACCAAGCTCGACAAGCTCTCCGCGAGCCAGCGCAAGCTGGCGATCGAGCGCCTCCGCCGGGCACTGGGGCGACCCGTCCTCGGCTCGTCCATCCACGACCCCGCGCTCGTCGCCGCCCTCTGGGCGCGCCTGTACGCCGCCACGGGGCTGCTCCCCGAGGGCGGCGCCGGCGGCGCCCCCTGAGCGGCGGCGCCATCGCGCTCAGCGCGGCGCAGGGAGGGCCTCCTCGTCCCGAAGCACCCGGGCGCAGTCACCGTCCAGTACGAACCGGTGCACGGGGTTCTGCCCGGCGTACACGAAGCGCCAGGCGGGACCGACGCGCGATCGGAAGTACTCGATCCGGGCCGTCTGCTCGGTAGGGACGCCGCGCTGCAGCGCGTGCTCCCAGACCTGCCGCGGAGTGCAGCGAGGCGCAGGCAAGCCCTCGCTCGGCGCCGAAGCACAGGACACGGCGGGCTGATCGGGCTCGGCCCCGATCCCGACCTCGCCGATCTCGACCGACTGCTTGCCGCAGTAGAGCCTCCGCGGCAGAGCGTCGGGCTCGCGCGGGGGCTGGGCGCCCTCTCCGGGCGCGCTCTGGAAGGAGTACCGGATCCGCCCCCGCTTCGTCACGTCGACGGTCCCGTCCGACTGCACCCCGTCGGCGACGATGCCCCGGAGCAGGCGACGCGCGGTGAGCCTGCGCGCCGCGCCGAGGTTCGCGACCATATCGACCCGATCCGGGAAGCCCACCACCCCGGCGGTCGTCGGCGGCTCCGGCGGCGCGCTCACCTCGGGCGTCGCCTCGACCTTCGCCCACCAGGAGATGGAGAGCGCGGCCAGGAACGCCACCGACAGGATGAGGATCCCCGCGACGCGATCGCGTCGCCGGACGCCGTCCGTGTCCTCGGGCTCGAGCCTCGGTGCCAATTCCGCCATGCTGAAGGGAGCATATAGCACCCCCGCCTCGGGGAGCGAGGCGGGGCTCCCGAGGCTTGCGTGGCGCCCGCGCCCGGGGTAGAAGCCGCGACACTTCGCTCGGCGGCATGCGGCTCCGTACCCCTCCCAGACCGTTCGAGCTCAGCGGGCGCATAACTCAGCGGTAGAGTGCATCCTTCACACGGATGAAGTCGCAGGTTCGATCCCTGCTGCGCCCACCCTGACTGTCCCTCTCTCGTCCTGTGCCCGCCCGCGCCCGGGCGGCCGCGGCCGTCGGCGGACGCGAGTACCCGTGACGGTGGAGCACGAGGGCGACAGCCGATAGACTCGGCGCGTGCTGGCGTCCGCATCTCCGGACCGACCGCGCTGGCGCGAGGCGCGTGGTCGCACCGCGCCAGCAGCCGGGGCCTTCCGCGGGCGCGCGGTCGAGGCCGTCGGGCTGCCGCTCGCGGTGCTCCTGGCGTTGACGCACGCTCCCGTCGCGGTGTCCGCGGCGAGCGCGCCGCCGCCCGGTCGCCCGGATCCGACCGGTTCGAGCAGCTCTGCGCGAGGGCCGTCCACGCCCCCGCCACCCACGCCGTCACCGCAGCCGGCGCTGACACCCCGACGCCGGCTCGATCCCAGCTGGCTCCTGGTGACGGGGCGGGTACCCGAGGCGGCGCCGGAGCCGGGTGTGGTGCGGCTCGCCGCCCACGGCGAGTACCAGGTCCGCCTCCGCTCCCAGACGCCGGTGGTGCTGCTCCCCCTCGGCGAGGACCCCTCGACGAACCGGCTGGACCAGGGCGCGCGCTTGACGCACTGGCTCCGCCTGTCGCCGGTGCTGCAGCTGGGCGCGGCCGCACGCCTGGTCGCGCAGGCCGACGTACCCTACGGGATGATCGCTGGCCCCACGAACCGCTACGTCGGCGCGGCGCGCGAGCCCTGGGATCAACTGCAGCCGCTCCGGGCCCAGCTCCGCTGGCTCTACCTCGCCTGGTCGAACCCCGCGGTCGCGCTGCGCGTCGGTCAGCAGCCCGTCCACTGGGGGCTCGGGCTCGTGGATGACGACGGCGACCACCCCCCGCGCTTCGGTGATCCCGTCGCCGGCACCCGCGTCGAGCGGGTGTCGGTCGCCGTCCGCCCGGGCGGCGAGCGCGCCACCTGGGAGGTCCACGCGGCCGGCGATCTGGTGGTGAGCGACCCCCTCGCCGAACTTGGTGACCGGGACGTCGCGTGGCGCGCAGAGCTCGGGTTCCAGCACGGTATCGACCGTGACACGGGGATCGGCGTCCGGCTCCTCGGCCGCCGCCAGCGCTCCCCCCTCGACGAGGCCATCGACCCGGACGCGCGGCGGGAGCTCACCCTGCTCACCGCCGACGCCACGGCCCGCGCCGCGGCCCCCCTCGCGGGTGACCTGGGGATGCTCTTCGTAGAGCTCGAGGCGGTCCTGAACCACGGCGCCTGGTCGCTCGAGCTGCCCGGCGCGAGCAGTCCGGGGCTCGCCGTCGAAGACGTTCGCGCGCACGGTGTGGCCGTGCGCGCGGGCGCCGTGGTCCTCGACGGCGACCCCGGCTCGACCTGGGGGCGGTTCGTGGCGGAGCTCGAGTGGGGGCGTGCCTCGGGGGACGCCGACCCCTACGACGGGGTCGACCACCGCTTCCGTTTCGCGCCGGGACACCGCGTCGGCGCCCTGCTCTTCAGCGAGGTCCTGGCCTGGAAGACCGCGCGCTCCGCGACCCTCGCCGCCGACGGCAGCCTGGGACCGACCCCGCGCCCCGAGGGTCGGGGACTCGCCACCGACGGCAGCGTGGCCGGCGCCACCTATCTCGCACCCGTCTTCGTGCTGCGGCCAATCCGCGACCTCGACCTCGAGGCGGGCGCGGTGATCGCGCAGTCCACCGCCGACGTGGTGGACCCCGTGCAGCTTTTCCGGGATGGGCGCGCCGTCAACTTCGACGGCGGAGATCCGCGCGCCCATGACCTCGGTCTGGAGCTCGACGCGAGCGTCGAGCTGCGCTTCCCGTTGTCGACGGGGCTGTGCCTCCAGCTCGGCGTCGAGGGCGCGGCCTTGTTTCCGGGCTACGCCTTGGCCGACGCCGACGGCCGCCGCAACCCCACGGTGGTGGCCGCCATGTCCCGCTTCGGAGTCCAGTACTAGATGGCTCTTCTGGTCCCCGCTCGATGGTCCCGGTGGGTCGCGGCGCGAGCCGCGATCGGCGCGCTGCTGCTGGGCGGCTGCACGGATCGCGTCCCGGCCCGCGACTTCGGCACCACCCCACCCGGCGACGGTCCGCGGCTGCGCCACGATCTCGTCGACGGCCCGGCTCACGCCCCCTTCCCGAGCGACCTCTTCACCGTCCCCGACCCCTCGAGCCCGACCGGGCTGCGGCTCAATGTCGCGCTCCCCGCCCCCACGAGGCTGCAGCGTGCCCTGCTGGACGAGCTGAACCGCCTCCCCGGTTTCGGCGTCACGGCGCCGATCACGGTACCGTTCGCACGGGAGAGCACCGATCCCGCCGAGGCCGCGCTCGATCTCGATTCCCTGCTCGGCCGGCACGGCCCCTCCTTCGACTTCGCCGACGACGCGGTCTACCTGCTGGATCTCGCGCAAGGCGTCCCGGTGCCGCTGGACCTGGGCGCGCGTGCGCGCGGGTTGCTCGTGCGGGACGAGGGGGTCTTCGGCGCGACCGACCCCCGGCGCCGCGAGCCGACCCTGGAGCTCGAGACCGTCGACGAACGCGTCGACCCCGTCTCCGGGCTCCGGGATCTCACGCGCACCACGTACACGCCGGCCATCGACGGCGACGCCGACGGGATCCTGGACGTGCCGAACCTGCTCGACCCTCAGGCCTGCCAGCAGCTCGCTCCGGGCGAGCCGGGAACGCCGGAAGACGACGCTCGCGACCGCTGCCTGGCGGACAACCTGGTGCCGTTCTACGAGCGCGACGGGGACACCCTCGTGCTCCACCCGCTCTTGCCCCTGCGCGGCGGCGCTCGCTACGCGGTCGTGCTGACGGATCGCCTCGTCGATCCCGAGCAGAACCCCGTGCGCTCCCCGCTCGACACGGTCTTCCACCCCGCGCAGCGCTCGACCGCCGAGCAGGTCGCCAGGCTGTTCGAGGACCCCGCGGCGACCGCGCGCTTCGGCGATCTCGCGGGGACCGGGCTCGCACACGTCGCGTTCACCTGGTCGTTCACCACCGCGCCGATCCTCGAGGATCTCACCCGGCTCGCCGCAGGGCTTTCGGGACGCGGCGACCTCGCGGCGCTCGCCACCGACTTTCCCCCCCAGCTCACACCGGCGACGGTCGTGGGAACCGTGCCGGAGGCGGACCTCGAGGGTGGCGCGGTGGAGCCGGCCGGTTGGGAGGATACCCCGGATTGCGCACCTCACGTGGCGCGGCCGCACGCCATCGACGGCGCCCTGCTCCGCGACCGGGTGAGCATCGTCGCCCCGGTGTTGCTCGGCGTGCAGACCCTGCAGGAGCGGACCGCGCTCGCGGACTCGCTGGCGCGGATCTCCCACGTCGTGCTCGCGGAGCTAGACGCCCCCTTCCTGCTCAGCGGCGGCCCCGCTAGCGGCGACCCCGACGCCACGTTCGACCGAAGCCGGATGGAGGGCCAGCGGGGGCCGTACCACGACCGGATCCCGATCTGGATCTTCGTCCCGCAGTCCGTCGCGGGGGCGAGCTCGCAGCCCTTCGACGCGGTCGTCTACGCCCACGGCTACGGGGGCTCGGCACTGGAGGCGCTGCCCCTCGCCGGCGCCCTGGCTGCCCAGGGGCTGGCCACCGTGGCCTTCGACGCCACCGGGCACGGCCCCGACGCCACGGCAGCGTCGCTCCTCCAGGCGCTCCTCCTGCCGACGTGCCACGCTCGCGGGCTCACCGCCGCGCTCGCGACCCGAGCGCACGACCTCGACGGTGACGGTGACCACGCCGACGACGTGGGCCGCGACGCGCGCAACGGGCACCCCGCCCACGTGCGGGACGTCATCCGCCAGACCGCGCTCGACCTGGTCGCCATCGTCCGCGCGCTCGGCGCGAGCGAGCCCGCGGAGGATCCGCGGGGTGGCGACTTCGACGCAGACGGGGTGCGAGACGTCGGCGGCCCCGACCGCCAGATCACCGTGTTCGGCCGCTCCCTGGGCGGCGCCGCCGCCGTGCTGGCGGGCACTCTCACCCCGGACTTGCGCGCGGTCGCCGCCCGGGGTGCCCCGGGCACGCTGGGCGACCCCTGGCTGCGCACGGCGGATCCGGTCGCGTTCCGCGCCTTCACCGGCCCTTGGCTCGGCCCCGCCGTCCTTGGCCTCCCCGCCGCCGAGCTCCCCGTGGACGCCACCGCCTGCGCGCCGACCGAGCTGTCACTTCGGCTGACCGCCATCGATGTCGATCGCGAGCGCGAGCTCGAGTTCGCCTGCGTGGACCCCACGGGCAGCGCGATCGCGAAGACCGGCGGCGTGGTCGTCGTCACCAACGTCGAGTCCCTGGAGCGGCGGTGCGCCCGGATCGCCCCGACCGGTGGCTTCCGGGTCGAGATCCCCGCCGACGCCAACGATCGCTTGCACGTCGCGATCTACGAGCGGGCTGACGCGATCGCGTCCTACGATCCAGACGCCGGGTGCGCGGTGGCGCCGGACACGCCGCGGGTCGCGACGGTGTACGAGTGGGGTGCGGGCCCCATCGCGACCGGGACCACCGACGGCCGGGGAGTCGTGATCTGCAGCGCGCCGCGGGGATGCACGGAGTTCCAGGGGCACCTCATCCCCGCTGGCGCTCCGCTGCGCGCGCTCACCGCTGGCGCCGGCCTCGGGCGCCAGACCCCGCGTTTCCGGCGTTGGATGGATCTCGCCCGCCACGTCACCGCGCCGGGCGACCCCGCCGCGTTCGCTCCGCACCTCGGACTCGCGCCACCCTCCCACGAGGGCTCCGCCGCCCGCGCCCCGACGGCGGCCCTGTTGCTGACGCCGGTCGGCGCGCTGGAGGTCCCGGTCGACGTCCAGGTGATGCTCGCCCGCAGCGCGGGGCTGGTGCCGTTCCTCGCACCCTCCGCGGCGGACGGGGTGCCGGAGCTGGCCGACCACGTCACCCCTGAGGCACTCTTCGACGCGCTCGGGGGCAAGACACCCCACCAGGAGCTGGTCGCGAGCGCCATCCTGGAGGCCCTCCCTCGTCTCGCGCGAACGCCGCCCCTCGGACCCTGCGGCAACGCCGAGCTCTCCCTGGCCGAGGCGCCCGAATGCCACCCGGCGTGCACCGCGGACGACGACTGCACCGGGAGTCGGGTCTGCGACCTTGATCTGGGTGGCCACTGCCGCCTCCCCGACCCCTCGGAGACCGACTGCGCTCGCACCCTCGCCGATCCGGACGCCCTGGACGAAGGGCGCGCGCGCGACGGCGCGCACGAGCTCGCGCCCCCGCTGCGGCTCGGCCGCCTGTCAGCGACCGCCCGCGAAGAGGGCACCGACGCCGTGTGGGAGCCGCGCCTGGTGGGCGCGCCCCGTGGGGAGGACTTCGGGGCGTGGGCGATGGACAAGCCGACGCTGGCGCTCTTCTTTCCCTACCTCTCACCCCAGGGCCGCGACCGCCTGCGCACGCCCGAGGCCTGCGCCGCGTTCGACGCCGACCAGTACCTGCTGCAGCTCGTGGCGCGGTTCCTCGCCACCGGCGGGGTCGATCCTTACCCGCTCTCGCACCCGGCCTCGCACCGCTGCCTCGAGGACCTCACCTGCCCCTTCCACCCCGCCCCGCCCTGAGGGACCCCGCGCGGTGCGGCGAGCGCCGGGCCGAGGTACGCTGCGCGAGACGTGGCCCTCCCTCGCCTCCACCTCGCCCACCTCCCCACCCCCTTGACGCACCACCCCGAGCTCGACCGGCTCGTCGGCGCCGAGGTGTGGGTCAAGCGTGACGACATGACCAGCGGCGCCGCCGCCGGGAACAAGATCCGGAAGCTCGAGTGGCTCCTCGCCCACGCCCGGCAGGAGCAGGCGACCACGATCCTGACCTGCGGGGGGGTGCAGTCGAACCACGCCCGCGCCACGGCGCTGGTCGCCGCCGAACTCGGCCTGCGCGCCCTCCTGTTCCTGCGCGTCGCCGACCCCTCCGCGCCGGCTCCGACGACGGGAAACCTGCTGCTCGATCGGATGGCGGGGGCCGAGGTACGCTTCATCACCCCCGCCGAGTACGCCGATCGCGACCGCGTCATGCGGACCGCCGCGGAGGCGCTGAGCGCGCGCGGGGAGCGCCCCTACGTGATCCCGGAGGGCGGCTCCAACGGCCGCGGGGCGCTCGGCTACGTGCAGGCGATGCGCGAGGTCCGCCAGCAGCTCGATCATGGCCTCGCCGGAGGGCCGCGCAGGTTCGACGTCGTCGTGCACGCCTGCGGCTCCGGCGGCACCGCCGCCGGAGCCGCGCTGGGCGCCAGCGCCTTCGACGTGGCGCGCGAGGTGATCGCGATGGCCGTCGCCGGCGATCGTGCCACGTTCGACGCCATCATCGCCCGGGTCATCGACGAGGCCCGCGCGCTCGACCCCGCTCTGCGCGCGCCCGCGCCGTGGCGCGTCTGCGAGCACGCGAGGGGACCTGAGTACGGGGTGGCGAGCGAGGAGCAACGGCGCCTCATCCTCGACGTGGCCCAGCGCACCGGCCTGGTGCTCGATCCGGTCTACACCGGCAAGGCCCTCTTCGGCCTCGCCCGCCTGGAGCCGCGCCCCCGGCGCGTGCTCTTCCTGCACACGGGCGGCCTCCCGGGCCTGCTCGCGCAGGCCGAGGCGATGACCTCGCTGCTGTGACCGCCTCGTGGACCGGCGCCGAGGAGCGCACCTAACCGATCCGCCGGCGCAGCCCGCGGGCGATCGGCGCGAAGGACCCGTCCACGAACCAGCCCTCCACCTCAGCGAGCACCGCGATCAGGCGCTGCTTCGCCGCCGCGTCCAGCGCCTCGTCACGCCGCTCCGCCGTGGCCAGGAGCCGCTCGACCGAGTTCTCCACCATCGCCGCCAGCGCCTGCGGCTCCTCCCGCGCGTGCGGGCTCCGGACGAGCGCCTCCAGCACCTCGACGGTGCCCAGGTGCGGCGCCGTCACGTCGTGCTCGCGCGCGAACGGGTGGGGCTCACGCTCGACGACCTCCACCCCCGGCGCGACGCCGGGCCCGAGTCCCAGCGACAGCTCGCTCCGGGGCAGCCCCTGCTTCTCGGGCACCACCAGCACCTCGAAGAGCGTCTCCCCGACCAGCAGCCGCTCGCCGCCGCGCAGCACCCGCGGGGCGAGCACGCGGTCGGCGTCGACGAAGGTCCCATTGCGGCTCCCCAGATCACTGACCGTGATCTCGTCACCCGTGCGGCGGACGAGCGTGTGGCGCCGCGAGGCCGTCGGATCGTCGATGTGCAGCTCGCAGTCGGAGCCGCGACCGATCACCGTATCGCCTTCCCGGATGCGCACCCGCACGCCCCGCCACTCGAGGTAGAAGACGTCCACGGCCAGCTCGACTCTAGCCGAGCCGTCGCGCCCCGAGAACCCCTCGACCGGCAGCGAGGGGCTCGGCGAGGTCGCCCAGGACCCACCGCGGCCGCCGGGTCGTCGCACCCGGGCGGGGTGCGACCGCCGCCCCCACGCGGCGTGGTCAACGCGGCAACGGCTTGACCTCGATCACGCGCAGCCCCCGACGAAAGGCCTGGAAACGCGCCAGGGTAGCCTCGCGAAGCGACGGGTCTTCGATGAGATCGCGCGTCTCCCCCGGATCCGCCACGAGGTCGTAGAGCCCCAGCGGGCGCCCGTTGCTCGCGATGAGCTTCCGGCCCCGCTCGATGAACGCCTGGCGATCCGCGTTGTTGGGGCCGGCCGCCATGTCGACGAAGACGATCCGCTCCTCGGGCACGTGCCCCGGCGGCGCGAAGACATCCGGCAAGAGCGACCGGCCGCTCAGAAAGTCGTCGCCTTCCCCCGTCGGCGCCGGCGCCCGAAAAAGCGCGAGGAGCGTCGGAGCGAGATCGATGAGGCTCCGCGCGGCGGTGATCCGGCGGGGGGCGACCCCCGGGACGTAGACGAGCAGCGGCACCCTGACCAGCGGCTCCCAGCCCGCGAAGCCGTGCCGGATCATCCCGTGCTCCCCGACCGCCTCGCCGTGGTCGGAGGTGATCACGATCGCCGTGCGGTTCCCGAGCGCGCCCCGCCGGACGTGGTCGATGACGCGCCCGAGGTGGTGATCGATGAAGGCGACCTCCCCGTCGTACCGATCGCGCTGCGAGCGCCCGAAGTCGAAGCCCTCGTGGGGCACGTAGTCGGCGTGGGTGTCTACGTAGTGCGTCCAGAAGAAGAAGGGACGCCCGTCCCGAGCGGCCTCGTCGAGGATCGCGAGGGTGCGGTCGGCCAAGGCGTCGCTGGTGCTCGTCCTGTCCTCCTCGGTGTAGCCGATGCTGGGCGCCACGCTGCCGTCGAGCACGTCCCAACCGCGCTCGAAGCCGACGCCCTTCCGGAAGAAGTACCAGTACCCCTGCACGCTCAGCGTGCGCACCCCCGCCCGTTGCAGTCGCTCCCAGACGAGCGTGTCGCGCTCGTCGATGCGGTTGAAGTGAGCCCAGCCGCGGTGGGTTTCGCTGGTGTACTTGCCGATCATCATCGGCGGGATGCTCTTGCCGGTGTACGAGGCGAGCGCGTAGGCCCGCTCGAAGACGACAGCCTCGCTCGCCAACCGGTCGAGGTTCGGCGTGGTCCCCCGCGGGGAGCCCATGAAGCCGACGGCGTCCCAGCGCAGCGCGTCGATGGAGAGCACGATGACGTTGAGGTCCCGGCGCAGTCGCGCCTCGATCCATTCGGCCTCCGAGGGAGCGGCGGAGGCCGTGGGTGCGGGCAGCTCGGCCGCCGGGGCGGCCATGCCCGAGCAGTCCTCGGCGACCCCGTTGGCGGGCAGGTCGTCGGCTCCCGGTCCCACCGCGGCGCGCGCGTCATCACAGTCGCCTCCCCCGAACCAGGGGGAGGCGCCGTCTCCGTCGCGATCCGAAACCCGACGGGCCGCGGCGAGCGTGAGCCTGGCCGCAGGCGCGGATCGCTCGACCGCGAGCGCCACCGAACGTCCGGCGAGCCCCGGTCCCCCGGCGTAGATGGTGGCGAGGAGGGAAAGCGCACCGGCGAGCAGCCCCAGCGCGCTGGGAACTCGCCGGAGCCAGATCGCCGCGAGGTACGCGGCGGCGGCCACCCCGGCCAGCAGCCCGGGCGCGCGCAGGTCGAGCTCCTCGCGCCGCAAGACCGCGAAGAGCGCGAGGGGCCCGCCCGCTCCACCGACGTCCCCCGTCGTCACGCCGTAGGCGAGCAGCGCTGCGCCCAGGACGGCCCCCAGAACCCCCGCGACCCCGGGTCCAAGGCCGAGACGGGCGAGCCGGACGCCGAGCCAGGGGGCCGAAGCCAAGGTCGCGGAAGCGAGCCCGTGCGCGCCGAGCGCCGCCCCCAAAGCCAGGAGCGCCCCCGCCGCGAGCGCCGGCTCCGGACCGGCCAGCGCCACCAGCGCCAACCTCCCGACGACGACGACGAACAGGACCCCGGCGAGCGGCACCAGCAGCAGCAGCCCGCCCCGGCGCGCCCGCACCTCGGAAGAACCTGCGGCGAGCGCCGCGCGCAGCCCTTCGGCCGATGGAAGCGACGATCCATGCAGGATCCGAACGGCGACGGCCGTGGCGATCCCGACCCCCAGCGCGACTGGGGCCAGGAGCCCCCAGGTGGCCAACCACAGCGCGCCCCAGGGCGGCGGCGGAGAGCTCGCGGCACGCGCCCAGGTCGCGTCCAGCGCGGCGCCCACGAGCCCGCCCGACGCGGCGCCGGTGAGCGCGCCTCCGAGTACCCGCAGGGCCGGCACCCGCGCGCGCTCCCGCCCCGAACGGGGCGGAGCCGAGGGGCCTGCGCCGGGGGGCGACGGCTCTATCGCGGCGCCCGGCGGAAGGTTGGCTGCCACGGGGCAGGATCTAGGCGGCCGCTCCGATCAGAGCAAGGCGCCGCCCTACTCGCCGGCGTCGATCGAGGGCGCCGAGCCCGTCAATGTGCAGCGCGGCGGCGGTGGGCGAGCGGGTGGGCTGCGTCGTACGCCGCGAGCAGCCGCTCGAGGGAGAGATGCGTGTATCGCTGGGTCGTGGAGAGGCTCTGGTGGCCGAGCAGCTCCTGGATCGCGCGCAGATCCGCACCCCCCTCGAGCAGGTGCGTGGCGCAGCTGTGCCGCAGGGCATGCGGGTGCAGATCCGGTCGACCGACGGCGAACGCCCCGTAGCGGGTCACGAGCTGCTGCACCCGGCGCGCGCCGAGGCGAGCCCCCAGCCGACTCACGAACACCGCGTCGGGATCGAGGCTCCCGTCGCTCGGGCGGGCGAGCTCGGCGCGAGACGCGAGGTACTCGGCGAGCGCGCGCGCAGCGACCGAGCCGATCGGCACCACCCGCTCCTTGCGCCCCTTGCCGAGGACGCGCACCTCGCCGAGGTCCGCCGAGAGATCCCCGAGATCGAGCGCGACGAGCTCGCCGACCCGGAGCCCGGAGCCGTAGAGCAGCTCGAACATCGCCCGGTCGCGGAGCAGCGCCGCCGGGGCCTCCCTGGGAGTGACCATGCCGCCCGCAGCGGTCGGCGCCTCGACCAGACGTCCCGCAGGCTCGGGGCCCAGGAAGACCGGAAATTTCCTGCGGATCCGGGGGGTCCCGAGCAGGGCGGTCGGGTCCTCCGCCAGCTCCCCGCGCCGGAGGAGGAAGCGACACCAGGTCCGCACGGCGGCGATCTTGCGAGCCAGGGTGATGGAAGACCGCCCCCGGGCGAGGCCAGCGAGCCAGCCGCGGAGCAGTGCCCTCGAGAGGTCTTTGAGCTCCGGCGCGCGCCCCAGCTGCTCACGCGCGTGGGCGCCGAGCTGGCCGAGGTCCCGACGGTAGGCGACCAGGGTGTTCCGGGACACCCGCCGCTCGGCCGACAGGTGGGACAGGAAGCGCTCGATCGCGGCAGTGAAGGCGTCAGGCCGCTCCACGGTCACGAGCGAGAGGCTACGCGGCTACCGCCGCGACGGTCCAGCAAGCAGCGCCGATCACGAACACGACGACGCCCCAGCGCAGGCCCGCGGGCACGAGCGTCCCGTCGGGAGCCACCCCACGGGTGGCCACGACCAGGCAGCCCCCGATCGCCAGCGCGAAGGCGACGCTCAGCACGACGAGCCATGGGGCGCGCGGCGTGGCCTCCTGCGCGAGAACGCCGGAGGCCTCCGCCTCGAGACGCGCCAGGCGCTCCGCTGCCGTCTCCGCTCCCAGGTCGGCCGGCGCCTCGGTGGTGAGCGCCTCGAGCCGGGCGAGGTTCTGGTTGGCCCGCGCGACCTCCGCTGCGCGCCCGACCCAGAGGTGGCGCGTCTCGTTGCCCGCCGCGCGCACCGCGCGCCAGGCCGCCGCGGCGAGCTCGCGGTCGCCGGTCGCCTCGGCGCCGGTGGCAATGGCGATCAGGCGCTCGTAGGCGGCGTCCACGTGGGGAGCCCCCGGCACGTAGGCGATCGCCGCCGCCCGGGCCTGGAGCGTCGCCGTCCGGACATCGCCCTGGTCGAAGGCTCTGTCGCTCGCGGCGAGCGCGCGCTCCCCCTCGAGGACCAGGCGCGCGGTGATCGCTGCCTGGAACACGAGCAGCAGCAGCAGACCGAGCGCCACCCGACGGAGCACCCGAGCCGCGGTCATAGGAAGTCGCGGCGCCGAAAGATGAGGCTCGCGACGGCCAGGAGCGTCAGCGTCCAGAGCGCCGCGTGGAGCACCGCGGTCCCGAGGTAGGTGCCCAACGGTACGTCGCGGATCTGCCCGATGAGCAGCGGCCGGTTGGGCACGTACACCATCAGGTTGGGTACCACCTTGGAGAGCGCGACGCCGAGGTCGTGGATCAGCTCGCCGAACACCTTGACGGGCAGCTTCGCCAGCGTGTCCGCCGACCGGCCCACGAGGAAAACGCCGAAGGTGAACACGGCGGTCAAGAACGGCGAGGAGAACGCCGCGAACACGGTGGCGACGGCGGTGACGATGCAGACCTCGCAGAGGGTGAGGAAGGCGAGCCCCACCAGGACGCGGCGATCGTCCGGCGCCCCGTTCGCCATGATCCAACCGAGCGCCAGCATGGCTGCCGCCCAGGGGATGGGCACGAAGCTCCGCGCGCGCGGCAGCGCGGCCCCGGCGACGGCGAAGGCAGCGGTGACGGCGCCGGCCCCACCCGCGACCGCCTGCAGTGATCGCCCCGAGATCGCCCCCATGGCGACCAGGAGGCAGCCGGCGTTGGCGGCGATGAAGCCCGCGAGGGTGAGCACGGTCCCGAGGAACTTGCCGCAGAGGTACTCCGTGCGCCGTATGGGCCGCGCCAGGATCGGGAAGAGCGTCTTCAGCTCCAGCTCGCGGTAGAGCGAGCTGGAGGCGAGCACCACCGCGGTGATCACGCTGAACATGGAGATGAACAGCGCGCCGAGGTCGCTCACCACGCGCAAGCTGTTGCGCAGCGCAAAGGCGCCCACGACCAGCGAGTACCCCCCGGTGGCGATCGCGGCAGCGAAGAGGCCCAAGAGGATCCGCGCACGGACCGCCTCGCGGTACGAGTTCAGGGTGATCACGAGGATCCGGCGCACCATGCTCGAGGTATTTACCTCACGGGGCCGGGGGCTGGGAACCTCTCGGTCCGACCCCCCGGACGTGCGCGACCCCTGCGGCGGGGAAACCGTCGCTCAAGGGGGACCGACGAAGACCTCGAGGCGCCACGCCCCGGAGGCGCCGGCGTAGCCGTCGACCTGCACGTGGTAGTCTCCGGCGTTCAACACCAGGTCCAGGAAGCTCTTCCGGTCCGCGCGCCCCGAGGAGCAGCCGCGCGGCACCTCGTCGCCGGGACAGTCGTCGCCGCTGCGCACCGCGATCAGCGTGGAAAACGCGCTGTCTCGGGCGTCGAGGACGACCCGACGCCGCTCGGGCAGCGACAGCGTGAGCATCTGATCTGGAGCGCCCGCGGCGTCGGCGGCGTCGCAGCTCGCCCCGTAGTCGTCGCGCGCCCCCACAGTGCTGCCGACGAGCGTCCCCCCCCCGACGGGGATGGCCACCGCGTCCGCACACGTCTCGGCGAACGCGACCAGGAGCGGGATCGACACCGGGCGGGTCAACGCCGCGAGCTCCACCGGGTGCGCGTCGCGGCTCTCGACCACGAGCGCGTGGCGGCCCGCCGCGAGCCCCGGCGCGAACAGCGCCAGGGGCGACTGCGCTCCGTTCGCGCAGCCCCGCTCCTCGCCCGCGCAACCGGCGGGGACGAGCCCCAAAGTCCCGACGTCCCCCTCGGAGAGGCGCAGCACCGCGAGCACGTCGATCGGCTCCGGGGCCTCGAGCTCGAACACGACGTCCACGGCCTGCGCACCGCATGACAGGGTGACGTCGTCGTTCGCCTCCCTGAGCTCGACTTGCCGGCGGTCGCCCGGCGCGAGCGGCTCCGCCTCCGCACAGGTGTCCCCGCCAACCAGCGGCGACGGCGGCCGGACGTCGAGCTCCAGCGTGAGGTCGGTGGGGGCGCTGGCCGAGACAGCCACGTAGTGTCGTCCCGGCGGCAGCGAGCGCGCCCGGGCGACCGCCGGTGCGCCGCGCGCGCAAGCCAGGTCGTCCCCGGGCGCCGCGCAGGGTTCGTCCACCACGGCCACCATGGGCTCCGCCAGCCCATCCTCCGCAACCGCGTACACCTCGACGTCACTCACCTCGGCCAGCTCGAACCCGTAGACGAGGTCTGGCCCCCAGCCATCGCACGAGGTCAGCAGGTCCTGCTCCACGCTCCACAGCGGCGCGGTGACGGGGACGCCCGGGGAGATCGGCAGGGCGGTGCCGCAGGTCTCGTTCTCGGGCGCGGGTTTCGGCGCTCCCAGCGCGATCCCCAGCCGCAGCGGCTCGGCGCTGGCGCCGAACACCGTGATCGGCACCGCCCCGGGCCCGACGTCGTGGAGCCGCGCTCGGGCCAGGTTCCCGCCCGCCGGCGACCCGACCCCCGCCGCACAGATGAGCTCGCTCGCCGCGTCTCCGCAGAGCTCGGAGGCGACCAGCGCCATGGCGCCCGTCCCGGCGAGGCTCAGGTCCACCGAGCGGGCCTCCTCGAGGACCAGCGCGCCCACGACGTCGCGCCAACCATCTCCGGCGCAGCTCGCCGCGTAGTCTGCGGCCGCGCCGCCCAGAGTGAGCTCGAAGGTCCCATCGGCGGCGATCTCGAGCGCCTCGGCGCAAGTGTCGTGCTCGGCCGGAGTGCAGTCTCCCTCGTCCAGGGTCCCGTCGCAGTCGTCGTCCACGCCGTTCGCGCACACCTCAGGGACCAGGCTTGACACAGCGGGGTCCTGGTCGTCGCAGTCCGCATCCGCGAAGCAATTGCCGTCGGGGTCGCCGTCTCCGTCAGCGTCGCGCGGCACCTGGACGCAGCCTCGCACCTGCTCGTCGCAGGCGTCGACGGTGCAGGCGTCGCGGTCACTGCAGGCCACGGGCTCCCCCGGGCGGCACCCGAGGCGCGGCGCGCAACGCTCGACGCCATTGCAGTAGACGGCGTCGTCGCAAGCGCCGTCGTCAGGCGCGTGTCGGCAACGACCGAACGCGGCGTCGCAGGCGTCGCGGGTGCAGTCGATCCCGTCGTCACACTGGGCGACGTCCGTACACGGAGCGCCAACGGTCGGATCCTGCTCCGTCCCCGCGTCCGTCGTACCCTCGCCGCCGGTCGTGTGGGCCGGGGCGCTCCCGGCCACTCCGGCCTCGCTCCCACCACCCCGAACGTCGAGCAGCGATCCAGGCGCGCCCGTGGGTCCACAGGCGAAGACGGCCGCGCCGAGCGCGAACCAGCGGGGGAGTCCGGCCCGCGGCATACCGGGGATCCTAGGGCGGAAAGGGCCCGGCCTCCAACCGAACCCCGCCCGCGCGGGGCGCGACCGTACCGCCTCGCGCTCCGCTCGCGGTCCGTGGCATGCTCACGCCGTGACGGAGGACCGGCTCACCCGCGCGGAGCTAGCCTGGCTCCTCGCCCAGGAGGCGCGCGGCGCGGCCCGGGTGCTCCGCGAGGAGGTCACGCAGCTCACGGCGCCCGCGCCGAGCGCTATCGTCGAGGTGCGCGGACCCGCCATCACCGGGAGCCTCGACGCGCTGGACGACGCGATCAACGCGCTGTCCGAGCTCCAACAACAGGGTCCCTCGAGCCGTCGCAGCCGCATCGACGTCGCCTCACTGGTCGGAGCTCTCGCGCCGCACGCGCGCATGGCGTTCGCGCCCGGGCATGGCACGGAGGTCTTCGCGGACGAGAACGATCTGCGGCGCATGCTGCAGGTGCTGCTGTCGCCGGCCGCTGGCGTCGGGGGCTCGCTCCCGAGCACGGGAACCGATCTCGAGGTCCGCGGCGAGGGCGACTTCGTACGCATCAGCGTCCCCTTCGGGCCGGACCAGTCCGCGACGGCGGAGATCGAGCGGCGGTGGTTGAGCCGGATGGCGATCCGGCTCGGGGGCAGGCTCGAGCTCGCCGGCGGTGAACAGATCCTCTACTTGCCGACCGGCGGCGCCAGCGCCCAGCACGAGGTCGACGCCCTCCGCCGGGAGCTCGAGCAGGCCAAGCAGCTCGGCGAAACCTATGCCCGCGAGCTCGCCGCGGTCTTCGCCGCGGACGTCGGCCCGCCCCCGGAGGCGCCCGCCGCGCCCCCCGCCAGCAGCGCGAAGCTCGAGGGGCTGCGCCATGTCGGCGCCGCCATCGTCCGCCGGCTGCGGCCGGTGGTCGAAGGCCTGCACGCCGATCTGACGGACCTGCGGCGAGAAATCGATCCGGGCTCCTCGATCCCGCGGTCGCTCGCCCAGCGCGCCGCGAACATCCGTGAGCTGGTGGCGGACCTGGATCGGATCGCGACCTGCCCGCTCGAGGCGACCACCACGACGATCGAAGTGGCGCCCCTCTGCCGCGCCGTAGCGACCGAGGCGGAGGAGCGCTCCGCCCGGCACGGTGTGGAGCTCAAGGTCGCGGCCGCGGCGGCCGGGACCATTCAGGCCCCGGTCCCCGCCCTCACCCTCCTCATTCGCTCCCTCATCGACCACGCGATCGCGGCGACGCCCCGGGAGGCCACCGTGTGGCTGGAAGCGTCGTCCACCCCGCGCGGGCTCCTCCTGCGCTGCCGAGACGCGGGTCCTTCCGTCCCGACGCGCGCCCGCAAGGATCTGTTGCTGCACCGGGTGGACCCGACCTCGTTGGGACGTCCGGCCGGGGTCTGGCTCCTGGTGATCGACGCGGCGGCGACCGTCCTCGGCGCCACCGTGGCGCTCGACGACGACCCCGCCGGCGGCCTCGCCGTCGAGGTCAGGCTGCCCACCGCGCCCTAGAGAAGCGGTCCTCGAGGTTGCCACGAGGAGCCGTCGCCGAGGGCCGTTCACCCGAAGCCGACATCGCCCCCGGCGCCGTGGTTGGCAGGTCATCGCCGAGCAGCAAACCGCTTCCCGCCAGCAATGATGTCTCCGCAGACTTGCACGTGCCCCCGCGTGCTCGCGCGCTGGACGGCGGCCAGCCGCCGCTCCCGGGGGTGAGGTGGTGGCCATCCCTGTTGCCCGCCCTGGGGCGCCAGGGTGTTGGGCGAGCCGACCTGGTGAGCTAACATGAGCGCGTGCGCATTCTCGTCGTCGAGGATCAGGACTCCATTCGCCGCATGATCGAGGCGCTCGTGCAGGCGCGCGGGTTCGAGGTCGTGGCCGTTCCCTCGGGGGCCAAGGCCATCGACGTCTCGATGACCCAGCCGCCCGACCTGGTCCTGCTCGATCTGATGCTCCCCGGCCAGTACGACGGCTTCGAGGTCTGCCGCCGGCTTCGCACCGATCCTTCCACGAGGGCCATCCCCGTCATCGTCATCACGGCGCTGGACGACGAGGAGAGCCGGGCGAGGGCCACGGCCGCCGGCGCGACGGCGTACTACACGAAGCCGTTCAGCCCCATCGCACTGCTCAGGGAAATCGAGAACCTCAAGGCGCGAACCAGCCGTCCCGCACCGGTGCGACACGACGGTTGAGCCGCCAGCCAGGCGGCCCGTTCGTGGCCGTCGACGCCCGCCCCCGGGGTGAGCTGATCGCTACGTAGTCGGGGGGGTCGGCTCCGCGGTGGACTCGAGCTGACGGAGCAATTCCCGAGCGCGCTGCGCGGCCGCCGACGCGAGTGCCTGCCCTTCCGGCTCCGCGATGTTGAGGCGCCGGCAGAGCTGGGCCAAGAGCGCGCGCTCCTCTGGCGCCTGCTCGCCGTCGATGAAGGTGAGCAACACCGCGTGCTGGAAGAGCACTCGCCGGTCGTCGAAGCTCAGGTCCGTGATCGGGATGTCATCCAGGGTCTTGGGCGTTCGCGCGAAATTGCGGATCTCCACCCGCTCACTCGGCGACGCCTCGAAGGCCCCCAGCAGGGCGTCGATCACCTCGGCTTCCTCCTCGGCGACGCGGCCGTCCGCCCAGGCGACGCTCACCAGGCCCTTCAGGATCGCCAGGTTCTGATCGTGCATGGCGCGGAGAATCGCACACCACCGGCCAGCGTCAACGCGCCCATCCGCCAGAAGCGCCACCCGCCACCGTTGCCCCCAGACCCACCCTCGTCACCGCCGCGCCGAACCCGCTCAGCGTCCGCGACCGGCCAGGGCGGTGAAGGTGCGCGCGACGGCATCACCGCCACGCGCCGGGCGCGGCGTGCTGAGCGTCGGCGCGGACCCCCGCGGGCGTCGCGCTGCCCCCTCCGTCAGCCGGGGCCGGGCTGGCGCGGGGACCGGGCTGTGATTCAGGTCCACGAAGGCGGCCAGACCCTCGGCCACCGCAGCGGCACCCGACCCCTGGGTGGCGAAGCGCGCGACCAGATCGTCCACATCGCTGGCGACCGGGGCGAACCCCCCCGTGGCGGGCCGCACCCGCCAGGACGATCGGGAGCGCAGCACCTGCGGGGTCGACTCGGCGTCCGCCTGATGCTCCGCCGCGCCCAGCGCGGGCACCTCGTCATCGACCTCGGCCGTCACCACGCCAGGGAGCGGCAACACCACCTGCGAGGCGACCCAACCGATGGACTCCTCCTCGCCCGCGATCCCACCGGGCGCCTCCGGAGCGAGCATCCGCGGCGACACCGGAGGCTCGCCGGCGCCCCTTCCGCCGCCCACCGGCGACTCGGCGCCATGAGCTGGCACCGCCGCCGCGGCGGGCACGCAGCTCTCGTCCCAGCGTCCGTCCAGCGCGGCGAGCCACACCTCTACCTCGGTCAGTGCCGAGCCTCGGCGGGGCTCGTGCAGGGTGACGTGACTCGCGCCGCCCCGCTCAGCGCGCGTCACGAACGGCCAGGGCTCGGCGCCTGCCGCAGGGGGCAGCGCCGGCGCGGACCAGTCACTACCGGCGCCGAGGCCGCCGGAGACGTCGTGCGAGCGCTCGACGCGACCCGCCCTGTCCACGCCCGAGCTGGGAGCGCCTGCGGATGCGTCCCCTTTCCCGTCGATCTCGGGCACCTCGGGCGCCGGGGCCTCCGCCCTGGCCGGCACGGGCTCAGGATCGGAAGTCTCACCGGCCAGGCCGGGGGACGACGCACCGCCGCGCCGCTCGTGAAGCCCCCTCGCCTCCGCGCTCCCGCCCGCAGGGGCGACCCTACCAGCGTCGGGCTCATTGCGCCGCGCTCGGATCGGCATCGGCACGGTGATCTCCTCCGCCGGAGCGACCGGAGGCGCCTCGACGGCGACCGGGGCGTTCGGCCCCGCTGCCGTCACCGGACGCGCTGGCGCGAGCGCCGGTAGCGGCTCCGTGCTCTCGTTGGCTCTCGAGCTCGGTGTCGCCGCCGCGCCCGCGTTCCGCGCACCATCCGCCGACAAGTGAGGACGATCCGGCCGCGCGAGGCCGACGGTGCGCTGGGGGAGGATCTCTCCCTCCTCGTCGAGCATCGCCATCGGCACTCGGTCCGTCACGTCGTCGAGCCGCGCCGCCACCGCTCCGCCTTCGGTCGAATCGACCGCCGCGGGGCCAACCGGCAGCGACGGCATGGGATCCTGGCGCGCGCAGGCGACGGGCGCCTCCCCCGCGCCGGCCACCGCGGGAAGCGGCGGCGACTCCGCCCGTGGCGCCTCCGCCGCAGCGGCGGGTTCGACGATCGATGGCCTCGCCTCCCACACTGCCTCCGCGACCGACCGCGCCCACTGGACGGCAGGGATCGGGATCCCGGCCGCGAGCGCGCGAACCGTCTCCCTGTGGAGGCGCGCCAACGCCCGGCGCCCGGCGGCTCGATTCACCGGCACCAGAGCCACCTCCAGCTCGTGCACCAGCGCGGCGAGGTTGCCGCGCGCAGGGCGAACCCCGACGCGCGCCAGGCCCGGGGCCGTGCCCCGGGTCAGTCCGAGCAGCGAGTGCAGCAGCAGGCGCAGCGCCTGCTCGTTCACCGCCTCGCTCGTCGCCTCGCCGCCGTCGAGACGTAGCCCCCCCTCCGGCAGCAGCTCGATCGCGGTGGCGGTCAAGCGGCGGGGGAGGTGTACGACCTGGTCGGCGAGCGCCAGGACCACGGACCCAGCCGTCTCGGCAACGACCGAAGCCTGCCGTGCCCGCCCGGCTGCCAGCACATCCAGCAGAGTGACCGTCATTCGCCTCCCTGCTCCCATACCGGAGGCGGGACATGCGGGACAAACACCTGGCGCGCGGCGGCACGAAACCGCGACCGCCGCCGCCCTACGGGGGCTCGATCCACTCTCGCGGCCGTGCAGGCCGGGGTATAGTGCCCGCGATGGTCACGTGCCCGATCTGCGGGACCCGCAGCCGAGACGGGAGCGCGAATTGCGCAGCCTGCGGCAACCAGCTTCCCGTCTCCGGCCCCAGTGCGGTCGAGGCGGGTTCGGGCAGGCCTACACCGACCTCGGAACGCTCCCCGCCCCGCGCCCCCCCCCGGCAGCCCATCGTCCGCGTGAGCGGAAGCGGCAACGCCGCCACCGTGGAGGCAGGCTCGAAACCACGCCCGGACCGGATGAAGCAGACCATGCTCGGCGTCGCCCCGGCTCCCAACCCGCCGGCGCCACCACGACCTGGTTCTGCGGCCCGGCCCGCCACGCTGCAGGCCCGCCGGACGATGCTCGGCGTCGCCCCGGCCCCCAACGCGCCGGGGCCGCCGCGCCCGACTCGCAGCAGCAACCCTCCCCCAGAGGTGTCGGAGGTGCCACCGGGCTCCGTCGTTCCATCGACGGTTGCCTCGCCGGGGGTTCCGCCGGGCGCCGGCGACCCGAACGCGCGGCCACGTCCTGACGCGCCGGCCTGGCGGGCGCCCGCGGCGGTCACCTTCGATCCTTCCGAGCAGCAACCGGAGGAGATCGTTCCCCGGGTGACGATGGCGGTCGGCACCAGCGTGCCGCCACCCGGAGCGGCGGATGGCGGCCAGGTGCTCGCGGCGCCAGAGCTCCCGGCGCCGGCCCCGTCCCCCTTCCCGGCCGCAGCGCGGGAGGTGGCTCCACCGCGCGACCTGCTGCCACGGACCACCGCGCCGGGGGAGGCGAACCCCGGGAACGGCCTGCGACCGTGGGTTGTGCCCGGTGGGGCGGACGGCCCCCAGGGGCGTCGAGGCCGGTCTGAGCGGCCGCGGGGGACGGAGCCTCCCCCCCCGACGCCGAAGTCGCCAAGTCAGGCGCCGACGCTGATCAGCGCCACCTCCTCCAAGCACGCAGGCCGCGGGCGAGTGTGGTGGTTCGCCTGGGCGCTCGGCGCGGCGCTCCTCGTGCCCGTCGTCGCCGGAGGCGCGCTCGCGCTTTGGCTCCGCGGTCGACATCCGGTGCGGGCCGAGGTCGCGGTCGACCCCGGAGGTGCGGAGGTACTGCTCCTGCAATGCGCGCGCTGCGTCGACGGCACGATCGCCCGGGTCGGCGGCGCCACGAGCCACTTCCACGCACACCAGGCGTCCGTCGCGCTGCGGGATCGGCTCGCGGTCGGTGACAACGAGCTCGCCCTGACTCTCACTCGACCAGACGGGACGACGGAGCACGTCCGGCTGGTGGTTCCGGTGGATTTCCGCATCGAGCCCGACCCTTCCGGCCTCGCCGCCTCTCCTCCCGCCTTGCGCGTGAAGGTCGACGCAGCCCCCGGTGCCGCAGTCGTCGTCAATGGGGCACCGCTAGCCATCGGCCCCGATGGGCGCGGGGTGGCAGAAGTCGGCGTGCTCTCGGAGCTCACTGGACCGTCACCCAACCCCGCGACCCTCGACAAGAACATCCCCTACACGGTCACTCCGCAACGCGCCGCACCGGCCAGCGGCGAGCTCCGGTTCCAGATGCCGATCACGACGCTCGTGGTCGAGGCGCCGGGAGAGAGCGTCGTGCTCGAAGGACCCCACTTCTGGCTCACGGGGCGCACCCGACGCGGCGGGGTGGTGTCGGTCGGTGGCCGTCCGATCACAGTCGACGAGTCCGGCGGCTTCGTGCAGCTGATGAGCGTGTCGGCGGAGGGAGAAACCACCATCTTCGTCCGGGCCGATGCGGTCGGCCACGCCCCACGTCTGGTGCCCCTGCGCGTGCGCCGAGTGCACAGCCTGCGGGCGGAGGCGGCGCGGCTGGACGGCCAGGTCACGCGATCCTACGCCGAACTGCGCGGAAGGCTCGCTTCCGGAAGGAGCGCCGCGGTAGGGCTCGCCGCGACGATCCTCGAGGCGCAGACCTCGGGCCATCGCACCACCATCCTGGTCGAGATCGGCGAGGGCTGCGCGACGGCGCCCTGCCTGGCGGTGGTCGTCCATGGCGCACGCGTCGACCCCCTTCGGGGCGAGGTCTGGCGCGTCTACGGTCGGGCCGAGCGTACCGCCAAGTGGCCAGAACGGTCCGGCGAGCTCCCGCGGATCGACGCGGATTTCCTGCTGCCCCCGCAAGTGCCATGAAACCCGCACCACCGCACGCCTTGCGGCGCGCGCGCGCCGGCCGCTCCAGGTGGGGACGCCACGGCGGAGCGGCCCTGGCCGTCGCCGGAGCCTGCGCCGCCGTGAGCGTGACCGCCGACGCTCGCCCGCGGGATCCGACGCTGCCCCAGGTGCTCTTCGGGGCGGGCGCGGAGCCGCAGGCAACCCTGCGCGCCCCGGTGGCACCCGAGCTCCCGGACCAGCTCGAGCTGCGGTGGCAGACCCGGGTGCCCGGCTCGATCGTGCAAGCGCCGCTCGTCACGGCGGCCGGTACGCTCCTGGTGGCGTCCACGGCCGGGGTCACCGAACTCGACGGAAGCGGTGCCCGCATCTACACGCGCGCGCTCGGCAGCGCCACCCCGGTCACCGCCCCCGCGGTCGCTCTGGACGGATCGCGGCTCGTCGTCAACTCGAGCGCCGAGCTCGTGGTGCTCACTCCCGCCGGCGTGCCGAGCGCGAGGCACCGCCTGCCGATCGACCCGCGCTCGGTGCACCCTACCCTGGTCGTTACGGCGACCGGAACGGTCCTGCTGGGCGCCGCCGACGGCGTGCTCGAGGTCACCCTCGAGGGCGACGTCTTGGTCCGCGTTCCGCTCCAAGAGATGCCCGTCTTCCTGCTCGACCTCGGCCCGCGACGCCTCGTGGTGACCGCCTCGGGTGACGTGCTCGAGTGGCGGTTGCCGGGTCCCCCCCGCCGGGTCGCGAGCTTCGGCGGCGACGTACACGGACGAGTCGCCGTCGCGCCCGGCGGGGAGCTGGTCGCCGTCGTCGATCAGAACCGCCTGGTGTCGCTCGACCCGGCCGACGGGACCCAGCGGGTGCGCCTGGTCGCGTCCGGCTTCAGTCTCCCGGCACCGCCTGCGCTCACGAGCAGTGGGGAAACCCGGCTGCTGACGTCGACGGGTCAGCTCCTCGGCCATGATCCCCGTGGCCGGGAGCTGCAGCGTGCCTTCCTCGGTGGAGTCCCTCGAGGGCCGCGGGACCCTTCGCCAGCGCCCGAACCGTCGGCCATCCCCGCCCCGCTCGCCGACGACGCTGGGCGGGTGGTCGTGGCCTGGCCCGACCACCCGCTCTCGGTGATCGACCCCGAGGGCCGCACGAGGACTTCGACGGAGGGAACCGTCTGCGCTCAACCTGTGGCGCTGCTCGCACTGCCTCCGCGAGCGGTCGTTTCGGTCTGCGTTTCCGGGGTCGTGACCTGCTTCGGAGCTCGACGCCCGCCGCGGGCGGGGCCTGGCGAGTGACCCGCCCGCGACTATACTCCCCATCGCCTCCTCGAGCCGAGCCCGAACGAGGCCGGAGAAGATCGATGATTTCGCTCACCCCGCTCGCCGCGGACAAGGTCAAGGAGATTGCTGCAGCCGAAGGCCTGCAAGGTCAGGGGCTGCGGTTGCGCGTCATTGGCGGCGGCTGCGCGGGGTTCCAGTACGACCTCTACTTCGAGGACCAATCCACTCCGATGGACGAGTCGTTCGAGTCGTTCGGGGTGAAGCTCTTCGTGGACCCGTTGAGCTTCCAATACCTCGACGGAACCGAGATCGACTACGTCGAGAACCCGCACGGCGCAGGGTTCAAGTTCAACAACCCCAACATCTCCGGTAGCTGCGGCTGCGGAAGCTCGTTCAACGCCTGAGCAGCCCCGCAGCCGCCCGTGGCGCCGGAAGGCCGTAGGGAACAGCAGCGGGATCAGGCCGGTCAGCTGATTTGTGGAGTCGCTTCTGGTATCACTTGTTACATTCCGTAACGTGATATAGTATAGCTCCACAAGCCGCCCTTGGGCCTTCGGTTCCCGCTGTCCCCACGCAGCGGAAACAGCCATGCGCCCGGGAACCCAGGGTACGGCTGACTTTTTTGGCTAGGTCCGCCCAAGTGGCCGTATCGAACCGGACGTTAGCCGGAAGGAAACCAGGAAGAAACAATATACCGTTACGTATGGTAATCATGGCACGCGAGATCGATCCCTCCCTCTCTCGATACATCACGATGACCCAGCAGGCGGCTCAACTCACTCGCGAGGACGAGCTCGAGCTGTCTCGGCGGTGGTGTAACGAGCAGGACCCGCGGGCGGCGGAAGAGCTCGTTCGTGCCCACCTGCGCTACGTGGTGGCGATCGCCCTCAAGTACCGTCGCTACGGACTGCCGCTAGCGGAGCTCATCGCCGAGGGCAACTTCGGGGTGGTCCATGCGCTCCGGAAGTTCGAACCCGAGCGAGGCAACCGCTTCGTGACCTACGCCGCCTACTGGATTCGCGCCTATATCCTCAACTACATCATCCGTTCCTGGAGCCTGGTCGGGGTGGGTTCGGGGGCGCTGCGCTCGAAGATGTTCTTCAAGCTGCGGCGCGAGCGGGTGCGCGTCACCAACCTCGTCGGCGAGGGCGACGAGGCGGACGAACTGCTGGCGCAGCGCTGCGGCATGAACCGGACCCAGGTGGTGCGGATGATGCGGCGCCTGGAGGCCCGGGATGTATCGCTCGACGCCAAGGTCTTCGACGACTCGATGACCTCGCTCGTCGACACGATCCCGTCCGCGACCAGCGACCAGGAGTCGGCCTACGTGGACGGGGAGGTTCGCGAACAGGTGACCGACGCGGTGCGCTGCGCCATCGGGGTTCTCGCCCCGCGTGAGAGGTACATCGTCCATAACCGCATGATGGCCGATGGCGAAGAGGAACTCTCCCTGGCCGAGATCGGGCGACGGCTGGGGGTTTCCCGGGAGCGCGCCCGGCAGCTCGAGGCCCGGGCCAAGCGCAAGCTGAGAGCACGCATCACCGAGCTGTGCCGCGACCGCGGCGGGAGCTGGCTGGATGAGAACCAGGCTGCCTGACCGAGTGGGGATCGCACCCCCTCCGCGGCCTGGCCGCTGCGACCTGTCGTGGTAGGATGCCCGGCGTCGAGGTTGGCCAGGCGTTCGCTCGGATCGTCAGATCCGGGAGGAAAGTCCGGGCTCCACAGGGCAAGGTGCCGGGTAACACCCGGTGGGGGTGACCCCGAGGACAGTGCAACAGAGAACAGACCGCCCGCCTCCCTTCGGGGACGCGGGTCAGGGTGAAATGGCGGTGTAAGAGACCACCACCCGCTCGGTGACGAGCGGGGTAGTGCAAACCCCACCCGGAGCAAGGCCGAGTATAGGGACGTTTGAGGACGGCCCGTCCAAGTCCCAGGGTTGGCCGCTCGAGGCTCGCGGTAACGCGGGTCCCAGAGGAATGATCGCCGCGCGACGCCGGGCGACCGGCATCGCGAACAGAACCCGGCTTATGGGTGACCTCGACCACGCCGACCTCCGGTCGGCGTGCTTTTTTCGGGCTCGGACCGCGCCAGCGGAGCGCTCCTCCGACCGGGACGAAACCGGCTACTGTGCGGCGAAAAGGAAGGGGACTTCGACCGTTCCGCCGCTGGACGGAGAGAACTTCCATCCCCGCACCCGCCCGGCGATACAGGCGGCGAGGCCGGAATAGCCCGGGGGGTCCGGGGTCGCCGCCACGCTCGACACGCTGCCGCTCGGCAGAATCTCGATGGTCAGGACGACCCGCGCCGTCGAGGGCGCCCCGTCCGCGCGCCGATCGAGAGCCGGCTGCCAGCACGCCCGCTTCACTGCGCCCACCTGACGGCTCACAGTCCGCTGCACTTGCCCCGTGTCGAGGGCCTGCGTAGCGGTGCCCACCGGCTCCGCCATGAGGGCGGCGGACGTCGCCGCCGTCGGCATCCGCGGTGCAGCGAGGCTCTCGAGCCCGCGCCGGATGCTCGGGACGCGATCCGGATTGTCCGCCGGGATCGTGCCCGCCAGCTCCGGCGCACCGCTCGACAGCGGCCCCGGCGCCCCCACGTCGCGCCGCGAGCCCACGTTGGAGGCGACGTCGAGGCCCTCAACGACTCCCTCCGTGGGGCGGCGCCGGGCCAGCTCAGCGGCAGCACCGACACCGGTCTCGACCGTCGCCACCGCCGGCCTGCGACCGAAGAGGAGGTACCCCGCGCCGAACCCGAGCAAGAGCGACCCCGCGACGGCCGTGGCGAGGACACCGTTGAGCGCGGGGGCGCGCCGCACACCCGGTATCTCGCTCACCGGCGCGGCGCGGTCGAATGGCGACCCGAGTCCGCCGGGCGCCGGAATCGACGTGCGCTCCGCCGGGGCCAGGCCCCGAGGGGATGGATCAGCGGCATCCTGAATGACCGCGAGCACCTCCGGGAAGGCCGCGAGCGGTTGCCAGTCGACGAACCCCTCGCGCCAGACCAGCGACGCCGCCGTCACGGCGCCGCGACGAGCCCGGATCCGAAGGTCGGCCAGGGTCATGGGCCCTACGATGACCTCACCCATGCCGACGAACCAATCCTGCCCGGGCATCACCGGCGCAGTCGCGACGCGGCCGTCCACGGCCCGGCGAAAGGCACCCACCAGCGCCCCGCCCCCGGCCCTGCCCGAACGAGGCTCCGGCTCCTCCGCGCCCGCGGAAACCAGCCCTGCCTCGAGCGAGGGGACGGGCGCCGGGCGCGGGATCTTGGCCGCCGGCCCCGGCAGCCGCGGGGGAGCGCGGGACGGGGCGGCCTCTCCCCTCGCGGCGGCCGGCACGATCGTACCCCCGGGCACGGCGCCGAGCGACGTCGCATCTGATCGCTGGCCGGCACCGTCGTCCCCGGCGGAACGGATGCCCTCACCGCAGCGAGGGCACTCGCTCCTCCCGAGGGCCAAGCCGACGCGATCGTCACCGAGCTCATACCGCGTCCGGCAGTGAGGACAGCTGAACTGCATTCGATTCCGCGCGCACAGTGACGCTGCTGGGTTCGGGCTCCCCGCAGCCCAGAACCCGAGGTGCCCTGGCCTCAAAGGAGCTGGAGGAGGTGCTGCTTGATCGACTGGCGCGTGTCCTCGTCGGGAGCCAGAAGGAGCGAACGCTGCCACATCTCGGCGGCCTTGTTGCGAAATCCCGCCTTCTGGTAGAGCACCGCGAGGTTCTTCACCGCCGGGAAGTGCCGCGGGTTGATCTCGAGGGCGGTTTCCAGCTCGCTGATGGCCTCGTAGGTCTTGTTCTGCTTGCCGTAGAGCAGCCCCAGGTGAAAGTGCAGCCGGTAGGCGAGCGGGTCGATGGTGATCCCCCGTTGCAGGTGGTCGACGGCCTCCTCGATCCGACCCGCCTTGTACGCGGCAACGCCGGAATTGAGCGCCGCCTCCGCCTCCGCGGAGATCTCCCGCGGTGCCATCTCGGCCGGCGGACCGCCCGTCGCGAGCGCCTGCTCCACCGCGCGCAGCACGTCCGCGATTCGGAACGGCTTCTCGATGAAAGCATCCACCCCGTAGCTCGCCTTCAGATCCTCCGCGTACCGCCAACCCCGGTACACCGCGCTCACCATGATGATGGGGATGCGCCCGTAGCGACGACTCCCCTTGATGCGCCGGGCGATGTCGAAGCCGTGCACCTCCGGCAGCATCGCGTCCAAGACGATGAGATCGAGCGCGTGCTCCTTGACGATGCGCAGCGCCTGCATGCCGCGCTCTGCCTCGAAGACGTGGTGACCGCGTGACCGGAGAAGACGGACCAACATCGAGCGGATGTCGGGCTCGTCGTCGACCACGAGGATGGCCTTCTGACCGGCGGTACCCGGCGGCGCCGGCTCGATCAGATCCGAAACCACGCTGAGCTCGGGCGACACGTCTCCGAAGTCGTCGTCCTCGACCTCGTCCGCGCCCGAGATGCGCTCCACCGCGTCGTCGACGATCATCGCCGAGGACTGCAGGTTCGTGCTCGAGGGGATCCCGACCTCGGCCGGCGGCGGGATCGACGGGGTCCCGTCGGGCTCGATCCCGACGCGCCGGAGCACCTCGGCCGGACAGTTCGGCCCCACGTAGTATGCGTCGCCGCGCGCCTTCACCGCGTATGCGGCCTCGATCACCTGCGCCAGCACCGTCTCGATGGCGACGTAGGGGAAGACCCGCTTCCCGGTGACGAATTCGAGCTCGTCGATGACCTTCTTCTCGCGCGGGTCCGCCATCGCCACGAAGAGGCGATCGTCGCGGCTCAACACCGGCAAGATCAGGTGCTTCTCGGCGATCTCCTGGGGCAACAGCTCCAGATCGGCGACCCGCAGACAGATCTGACCCAGGTCGATGCCCGGGATTCCGTACTGCTCGCTGAGCGCCTTCAGCGCCTCGATCTCCGCGGTGTCCCCGGACCGGACCGAGCGCGCCCCGCGGGGCACCTCCCTCGTCGCCGGAGGCGTGTGCCCGGTCGCGCCCGGCCTTCCTCCGCCCCCGGGACCAGGGCCGCGGCCGACCTTCCGATGGTCACCTTCACCCATGGCTGGTGATTATCCCACGATTCCGCCGCCGCGCCGAGCATTTGCCTCGGCCTCGGGTTCTCCGTCCCGGTCCGCGCGCAGCGCGTCTCGGAAGCCCGCCGCCCACTCCGCGAATCCACCCGCGACCACCGCCGCCCGTGCCGCGCGCACGACCCGCTGATAGAAAGTGAGGTTATGCAGGGTCACCAGCCGATGGGCAAGGATCTCCCCCGCCAGGAAGAGGTGCCGCAGGTAGGCGCGGCTGAAGCCAGCCCCACACGCCGGGCAATCACATCCTGGCTCGAGCGGCCGCGGATCAGTCCGATGCCGCGCGTTCCGGAGGGATAGCCTGCCCGAGGCCACGAACGCCTGGCCGTTGCGGGCGTTGCGCGTGGGCAGCACGCAGTCGAACAGATCGATGCCGCACTCGATCGCGTCCACCAGATCGAGCGGGGTCCCGACCCCCATGAGGTAGCGGGGTCGCGCCGGGTCGAGGCGAGGACCCACGGCGGCGAGCGCGCGCAGCATGTCCGCCCGCGGCTCGCCCACGCTGAAGCCGCCAAGGGCGAGCCCGTCCACGGCGAGCGCGCCGAGCGCCTCGGCGTGCGCGAGGCGAAGCTCCACGTCCGTCCCCCCCTGCACGATCCCGAACAGGGCCTGGCCGGGCCGACGAGACTGCAGGCACCGCTCCGCCCAGCGGGTCGTGCGCTCGACCGCCTCCACCAGCGCGGGTCGCGGGGCCCCCCCCGGCGGGCAGACGTCCAGCTGCAGCGCGATGTCCGACCCGAGCTCGCCCTGCACGCGCATGGACTCCTCGGGCGAGAGGAGCAGTCGCCGCCCGTCCAGGTGAGACGCGAACTCGAACCCGGCCTCGGAAACCCGCGTCCGCGCGGCCAGCGAGTAGGCCTGGAAGCCGCCGGAGTCGGTGGCGATGGGGAATGGCCAGCGCGAAAACTCGTGGAGCCCCCCCATCGCGGCCACCACCTCCGAACCAGGCCGCAGCCACAGGTGGTAGGTGTTCATGATCACCATCCGGGCGCCCGTCGCGGCCACCTCCGTGGGTGCCACCGCCTTCACGGTCGCGCGCGTCGCCACCGGCATGAAGGCCGGCGTCTCCACCACCCCGCGTCGTGTGGTGAGGAGCCCGGCCCGCGCCCTCCCCGCGGTCGCGACGGTGGTGAACGTCAGCATATTCGCTCGGGGATCCACATCGCGTCCCCGTATGACAAGAACCGGTACCCCGCGTCCAGCGCGGCCGAATACGCCGCCTGGACGCGCGGGAGCCCCGCGAAGGCCGCGACGAGCGCGAGCAGGGTGCTGCGCGGCTGGTGGAAGTTGGTGAGGAGCCCGTCGACGACCCCGAAGTCGTACCCTGGCTGGATGAGCAGGCGCGTGCGCCCCTCGCCCGCGAGGACATGCCCGGGGCGAGCGGGATCGCGCGCCGACTCGAGCGCCCGCACCACGGTGGTACCGATGGCGATGACCTTCGCGCCTGCGGCGCGGGTCTGGGCGACGGCGGCCGCGAGCTCCGGCGGCACTCGAACCGATTCCTCATGCATCGGGTGCTGGTCGAGGTCGTCCACCTCCACCGGTCGGAAGGTCCCGAGGCCGACGTGGAGCGTCACGCTCCCCCACCGCACCCCCCGGGCAGCGAGCTCCTCTCGCAGCGCGGTGGTGAGGTGGAGGCCGGCCGTGGGGGCCGCGACCGACCCCGGGTGCCGCGCGTAGGTCGTCTGGTAGCGCTCCGCGTCCGCCGCGTCGGGCGCGCGACGGATGTATGGTGGCAGCGGGATCGTGCCCTCGCGGGCGATCGCCTCCGACACCTCCCCCGGCCCGGAGAGAACGACCCCCAGCGTGCCGTCGTCGCCCCGCTCCTCCACCGTGACACGCAGAGTCCCGACCTTCACCACCGCCCCCGGCCGCAAGGGACGGCTGGCTCGTCCGAGCGCCCGCCACCGGGACGCAGACGCGCCCCCCTCGCCAGGCCAGGGCTCGAGCAGCAGTATCTCCGCCCGCCCGCCGCTCCCCACCCGACGCCCCAGCAGCCGGGCTCGGATCACGCGGCTGTCGTTCACCACCACCAGGGAGCCCTCGGGGATCAGCACCGGCAGATCGGTGACCCTCCGGTGCTCGATCCCATCTGGACGGAGCACCAGCAACCGACCCCCATCCCGCGCCGCCGGCGGATGCTGCGCGATCCGTCCCTCGGGCAAATCATAGTCCAGCAGGCTCGTGCGCAAGCCGGCCACCATCCGGTCAGCGGGGCTCGTACGTGATGCCGAGACGAGTCATCTTGCGCCAGAGCGTGGTCGGACTGATGTCCAGCGCCTCCGCGGCGCGTTCCCGGACGCCGTCGAAGGCCTTCAGCGCCGCCTCCACCGCCTCGCGCTCGGCCTCGTCGACGATGTCGGCGAGCGTCCTGCCCGTGGTCCTCGCCGCGCGCGGCGGCGCCTGCGGGAGGATGTCATCGACCGTGATCACCCCTCCGGAGCAGAGCGCCACGGCCTGCTCGACCATGTTCTCCATCTCGCGAACGTTCCCCGGGTAGTCGTGCGCGAGCAGGCGCTCCATCACTTCGTCCGAGAAGCGGGCCCGCGTGCCCATCTTGCGGTTGTACTTCTCGAGGAAGAATTCGGCGAGCAGCGGGATGTCCTCCCGCCGCTCGCGCAGCGGCGGCAAATGGAACCGCGCCACGTTCAGCCGGTAGTAGAGATCCTGCCGGAAGCGCCGCTCCTCCACCGCCGCGACCAGGTCGACGTTGGTGGCCGCGACCACCCGGATGTTTACCTTGATCGGCCGGTTCTCCCCCACGCGCCGGATCTCCCCATCCTGGATCGCGCGCAGCAGCTTGGCCTGGAACGACATCGTCGTCTCGGCGATCTCGTCGAAGAAGAACGTGCCGCCGTCGGCCTCCTCGAACAGCCCCTTGCGGGCGCTGACGGCGCCGGTGAACGCCCCGCGCGCGTGCCCGAAGAGCTCGCTCTCCAGCAACGTCTCCGTGATCGCCGCGCAGTTCACGGTCACGAACGGCCGCTCCGCCCGCCTGCTGTTGACGTGCACCGCGCGCGCGACCAGCTCCTTTCCGGTCCCGCTGTCGCCCGTGATGAGGACGATGGCGTCGGTCGGGGCGATCTTGACGACCTTGGCCAGGACGTCGCGGATAGACTGCGAGCGTCCCACGATGTTCTCGAAGTGGTATCGCTCCTTGAACTCCTGCGCGAACAGACGCACCTGGCCATGGAGCCGCCGGCTCTCGATGGCCTTGGTCACCTTGACCAGGAGCTCCTGCTCACCGAACGGCTTCTGAATGTAGTCGAAGGCCCCGAGACGCATCGCCTCGACCGCGCTCTCGATGGTGCCGTAGGCCGTCATCACGATGACCTCGGTCATGGGCTGCGCCTCCTTGATCGCGCGCAGCACGTCGATGCCATCATGGTCGCCCATGCGCAGATCCGTGATCACCAGGTCGTAGGCGCCCGTGGACCCCTTCTCCCGGCCCTCGCGGCCATCGCTGGCTTCGTCTACCTCGTAGCCGGCGCCCCGCAGGAGCATGGCGAGGGTAGTGCGCATGTTGCGCTGATCGTCGACGACGAGGATCTTCTCCCCGAGCTGCGGCTCCACCGTGGACTTGGCCGTCGCGCCCTGCCCTCCCCGTTCGCTCCTGTTCGTGTTTCCGGACATCGTCGATGAGATGCCATGGCCCGCTGATCGCCACGGCCGCTGCCGCTCGCACCAAGACTATTGCCAAACCCCGTCCCCCGCCAGCTTCACCTGGCGGGCGGGCACCGAGCCCGCTCGATGGCCGCGGTGAGCTCCTTGAAGTCGAAGGGTTTGTCGAGCAGCAACGACCGGGGCCCGAGGTTCGGCACCGCGCGCGCGCCGCTCGCCGAGATGAGCACGATTCCCAACCCGGGACGCGCCGAGCGCAGCTCCTCCGCGAGGCTTCGCCCGTCGCCATCCCCGAGCCGAACGTCGATGACCGCGACGTCGATCTCCGCGCCGTAGCGGGCGAAGAGATCGCGGGATTCGGCCGCGCTGAGGGCCGCGAACACGGTGTGACCGGCGCGTCGAAGCTGCCGCGCGACCGCCCCGACGAGCGCCGCCTCGTCGTCCGCCAAGAGCAGCGTCATGGCCGCGCCGGTGGACTGCTCGGCAACGGCCGGCGCCGGCTCGGCGCGCACCACGGCCGTCACCGGCCACTCGACGCAGAATAGCGCCCCCCCGCTCCGGCTGCTCCCGACCGTGATCGTCGCGCCCGTCGACCGCGCCACCGCGTCCACGATCGCGAGCCCCAACCCCGTGCCGAGCCCCTCGCCGTCTTCCTCCTCGACGCCACCCTTGGTCGTGAAGTAGGGCTCGAAGATCCGCGTCCGGAGCTCCTCGGGGACGCCCTGCCCCGCGTCGGCGACCCCGAGCCGCACGCCGCCGGTGGGGGAGCGCCGGAGCTCCACCTCGATGCCGCCGCCACAGACGCGGGTGGCGTCCCGCGCGTTCACCATCAGGTTGAGGACGAGCTGATGCAGCCGCGCGCGATCGCCGACCACCTCGCCGACGTCCGGCGAGAGGTCCAGGACGATGGGCACTCCGCTGGAGCCGCGGCTGAGCACCGCCGCGATGGAGCGGATCTCCTCGGCGAGGTCCACGGGCCGCCAGCTCCCGGTTTCCTCGAAGGCGATGGAGCGAAGCGATCGGGCCAGGGAGGCGCCGCGCTCTGCGAAGTCGATGATCGCCCGGAAGTCGCGCGCCGGATCGCCCTCGCCCTCGAGCGCGTCCTGCAGCCCTGCCTGCGCGGTGGCGACGATGGTCGAGAGCATGTTGTTCACGTCGTGGCTGAGCCCCCCCGAGAAGCGCGCGATGGTTTCGCTGCGCTCGCGCTGGGCGCGCGCCGTGGCAGCCGTGACGTGCTCCGTCTGGTCGACGAGGGCGAGCAGGAAGGCCCTGCCCTCGGGCAGGGGGATCCCGTGCGCCTCGACGCGCACCTCGCCACCGGATGCGGTCCGCACCAACAGGTCGTCGATCCGGAAGCTGGCCTGCTTCGTGAGCAGGCGGCGGACGAAGCTCACCAGCCCCTCCGAGGTCGCGGCGAGCAGGTCCTCGGCTCGGCGGCCGACCGAGTCCTCGCCGAAGGCCGCGAGAAAGCGGTGACTGGCCAGCGAGACGACTCCGTCGGGATCGAGCAGAGCCTGTAGCGAAGGCGCCTGCTCGAACGCCGCGACGAGAGGATCCGACGTGACCATCGCTCGTGCCCGCAGGAATCTACCGGCGCCGCGCGGGTGGGGCTACCTCCGCCCGCGCCGCCGAGACGCGCCCGCGTCCTCGGGGGCGAGCGAGTCCACCGCGATCGCCTCGTCGTCCGCCCCCGGCGGGGTGGATGCGCTGGCGGTGGGCGCCGCGCTCACGTTCCCGGCCGGCACCCCCGACCTGTCCGAATGCGGCGCTTCGTCCCGCGTCGGGCCGCGCGGGCGCGAACGGCCGGCGGCCATGACGCTGAGCGCGATGGCGGCCACGACGATGCCGAGCGCGCCCACGGCGAGGCCGCCCATCGCGATCGCACGGCTGCGCCGCGCCTCGGCGCGCAGTGCGTCGGGGAGCGGCCCGACGAAGGACCCGGTGAGCTCCGTGGGATGGCCGAGCTGGCTCGGGGAGAGGCCCATCGCCTCCACGTTGCTCAGGTCGGACGTCCCGCTGGAGGCGCCCTCGATCTCCGGATCGACGGGCCGAAACGCCGAGTCCTCGGGTACCAGCCCCTCCCGCGCCGCAGCCACGGACCGCAAGGCCGCCCGCACGGCCTGGCGGCGAGCCTCGATGCGGTCCCCGAGCACCTTGCGCAGCAGACCCGCGATCCCCGCCCGAGGCACCACGATCCGCTCGTCCTTGAGGTAGCGCTCGAGCGCACGCTGGAAGTCGCGAGCGGTCTGGAAGCGCTCGCGCCGGCTGCGGGACAACGCCTTCATCACGATCCCCTCGAGCGCCGGCGGGTATCCCGGCACCACCCGCGAAAGCGGCGGGATCTCGCCTTGGACGACCAGCGCGAGCGTGTCGGCGTCGCTGTCCCCGCGGAAGAGACGACGACCCGTGGTCAGCTCGTAGAGCACGATCCCCAGGGCAAACACGTCGCTGCGACGATCGAGAGGGCGGGCGAGCGCCTGCTCGGGAGACATGTATCCGAACTTGCCCTTGACGTGCCCGATCTCCGTGGCCTCACCGATCCGCGTGCGCGCCTTGGCCACCCCGAAATCGACAAGCTTAACGCGGCCGCTGGTCCCGATCAGGATGTTCTGGGGGGAGACGTCCCGGTGCACCACCCCGAGGAGGTTACCGGTTTCGTCCCGCAGCTCGTGGGCGGCGTGGAGCCCCGCCGCCGCGTCGGCGATGATCCGAACGGCCATCTCGGGCGGGATCGGCCGCCGTTTGCCGGCCTCGGCGATGAGCGTGTGCAGCGAGTCCCCCTCGACCCACTCCATGGCCATGTACATCACCCCGTCGATCTCCCCCACCTCGTACAGGTCGACGACGTTCGGGTGCCGGATGTGCGACACGAGCCGCCCCTCGTCCAGGAACATGGCGACGAACTCGGGCTCCTCCGCCAGGTTCGAGTGGATGGCCTTGATGGCCACGATGCGCGAGTCCTCGGGGCGCTGCGCATGCTCGTGCGCGACCCAGACGCTCGCCATGCCTCCTCGCCCGATCTTGAGGAGCAGGTCGTAGCGGCCGAGCCGCACTCCGCGGTCGAGGTCGCGAGGCATCGGATCCGGGGGGCGCCGCCCCGAAGGGGGACCCCTACGGTAACCCGAATCGAGCACCCGCGGCGAAGCCCGGTGCGCCGAGACGGCTTTGTTCCCCGGCGGAAGGGTGCTAGTCGAGCCCCGGACCGGGATCCCACGCCACCCAGGGGAACGAACATGCCCACGCTGCGCGAGCGACTCAGCACCGGAAACAAGCGGGCTCAGGTGATCGACGACGCCCTCCAGGTCCTCGACGCCGAGGTCGCGGACAAGTCCGGGCTCACCGGCATGGCCATCAAGGCCGCCTACGGTATGGTCAAGAGCGTGAAGCCAGGCTTCATCCGGGAGGTCATCGACCACCTGCTCGACGACTTCGTGGACGCCCTCGAGCCCATCGCCGTCGAGGCCCAGGAAAAGGGTGAGAAACCGGGCACCTACCTCGAAGCGAACCGTGGTCGCGTCGCTGACGCGCTGCTCTCGATCACCGACCGGCGGGCCCAGTCCGCGCAGAACCGCGCCATCAAGGCAGCCTACGAGCGCCTTCGACCCACCGCGAAGAAGCACGTCGAGGCGGCGGCGCCGCGCCTGGGCCGGATGCTCGAGCGGCACCTCGAGTCCTGAGCGCAGCGGCCTCGACGAAGGGTGAACCTGCAGCGCCCGGCACCAGCGGCCGCCTGCCCCACCCGGTGCAGCGTGGCCCCGAGCCACAGGCCTGCAGCTCCGGCAGCCCGGCGGCCGCCCATGGTTACCGGCTCGAACGGCCGTCGGGCCGCTCTCCCTTGGCTGCGAACGGGGAGCGCGGGGCTTGTCGGAAGCCCGGGCAAAGAGGAGTCCGGGGCAAAGGCCTGGGCTGGCTTCGCGGCCCGCTGCATTCCGGACCCCCAGTCACTCGGGTCATCCCTCGACAGGTCGGGAACCTGCCGGGGCGTCGCCTTTACAGCCGATTGTCCCGCGGTATTCCTTCGTCCGTGAACTGGCGGTGCCCGCGGACGCTCCTGCTCGCGCTCGCGCTCGCGGGGCTCTTGGCGGCCGTGACCAGTGCGGTCACGGCGGCGGAGGAGCCGCAGGTTCATACGGTCTATTCGGGGCAACGCCTCGGGTCCATCGCCAAGCGCTACAACGTCTCCGTCGAGGCGCTCTGCAACGCGAACGGCATCCGCCCGTCCGATCCAATCCGCCCCGGCCAGCGCCTCCTCATTCCGGGTCCCGAGGACACGACCGGGGACTCGACCCGGCGGTGGCGCGAGCAACATCAACGACCTGTCGGCTCCGCCAGCAGACCGACCGCCCCCGTCAACGAGCCCGCCCGTGGATCGCCGCGTACTCACGTCGTATACGCGGGACAAACGCTCGGGAAGATCGCGAGCCGCTACCACATCACGGTGGCCGAGCTCTGCCGCGCCAACCACATCGACGAGACGGATCCGATCCGTCCCGGACAGGTCCTCGTCATTCCCCCTCCCGGAGGCACCCCGTCGGGGGTAGAGGCGACCAGCCCGTCGGCCAGCACCGCCCCTACGGCGCCATTGTCCTCGAATCCGCAGGAGGAGAGTCGGCCTCCAAGCGCCGCGCCGGCGTCGGCCACCGGTTCGACCACGCCGCAGCGGCACGTGGTGGCGAGCGGGCACACGCTGGGAAAGATCGCGGCGCGCTACCACGTGAGCATCGACTCTCTCTGCACGGCAAACGGAATCACGCGGCATGACAGGCTCCAGCCCGGCCAGGTCATCCTGGTGCCGGGTCCAGGGGACCCCGACGGTACGTTGGCCGCGCGCGCCCGCCCGGCCCTAGCGCCGGAACAGCGCCGAAACCGGCCGCCGGCAGCGCGATCGAACGGCGGCGCGTCACCCACCCGGAGCCAGGCCGAGCCCTCCTGGTACCCCTATCGCAAGCCGCCCTGGAGGCGGGGATACGTCACCCTCGTCGGCTACGAACAGACCTGGAGGGGCTACGTCATCGGCCCTGATGGGAACGTCCTCCCCGCGGCGCGCATGGCGTTCTGCCGCCTGATGGGGGCCGAGGGCGACCACCCCCGTGTCGACCAGCGCCTCGTCCGGCTGGTGGTCAAGGTGAGCGACACCTTCGGCGGTCGCCCGATCCGGGTGGTGAGCGGGTACCGAAACGAGTCCTACGCCCTCAATTCCCGCCACCGCCGCAGCCAGGCCCTGGACTTCTCGATCCCGGGCGTCCCCAACGAGGCCCTCCGCGACTACGTCCTGACGTTCCCGAACGTGGGCGTCGGCTACTACCCGAACTCGAGCTTCATCCACCTCGACGTCCGCGAGACGAAGACCTACTGGGTCGACCTCTCGGGGCCGGGCGAGCCGCCCCGGTACGCCCGGTGAGCGCCCCCCGCCCATTTCCGCGGGACAGCGTCGAACTCCTGCGCTATCACCCCGCGCACCATGGGCACCCCGCAGGATCCGCCAGCGAAGAGGAAGCAACGCCAGCGCCGCGCGCGCAAGAACGCGGCCTGGGAGGCGAAGCGCGCAGCCGAGAACGCCGAGGCCGCGAAGCCGAAGGCGCCACCGAAGACGACGACCTGAGCAGGGCCACGCGACGCGCCTCGTCGCGTCGACGGCCCCCGCCACGCTGACGGTGAACGCGCGGAGCGCGCCTCGGTCGAACGTCTACGGCGCCGGTTCACCCCGTGGTAGAAGAGGGGCGACATGCGCGTCGCGCGGCTCTTCCGGTGTCCAGCTTGCGGCGGCGAGGTGGACGAGGCCGCGCGCGCCTGCCCGTACTGCCGGGCGCCACTCGCCACGGTGCGGTGCGCCGCCTGTTACCACATGAACGTCGCCGAGGCCGTTCACTGTTCTGGCTGCGGGCGCGACCTGGGCCTGGAGCCGATCGGCCAGGCCTCGACGCTGGCTTGCCCGCGCTGTGACACTCCCCTCGAGTCGCTGCCCCAGGGACCCGGCGCGCTCTTCGACTGCCCGTCCTGCGGCGGTCAGTTCGTCGAGAACGCCCTGCTTCGGGACCTGCTCGAGCGCCAGCGCGTCGTCCCGGGCGGCGCCGGTGCCCCCCCCTCGTCACGCCTGCCCCCCGAGGGTCCGGTGCGCTACCTCCCCTGCCCGGAGTGCGGTCGCCTCATGCACCGCCGCAACTTCGGCCGCTCGAGCGGGGTCATCGTGGACCTCTGCTCGACACACGGGATCTGGTTCGACCGGGGCGAGTTGCCGCGCGTGCTGGCATTCGTGGCTGGCGGTGGGCTCGAACGCGCCGAGTCCCGGCGGCGAGAGGAGGAGCGCCTCGCGGGGACCCGGGCGAGGACCGCCGCTCCCCCCTCGGTCGTGAGCGTCCCGACGCCAGGCCCTGCTCCCTTCGAAGCCGATCTGGTCGACGGGCTCGCGGACGCGGCCCAGGCGCTCCTCGGCTACGTCCGCGCCCTCATGCGGTGAGCCCGTGCGCGTCCCGCCTTGCCCCAGCGCAGGCCCGACGTTCGCGGGCCTCGACAGCACGCCGGTCGCGGCCAAGACTTGACGCGCATCTTCGGACCCATGGCTCGCCAGCGATCCCCCTCCCGGCCCGAGCACCAGGGCGATCTCGAGGTCGCCGAGCGGACGGTCGCGCGGCCCCCCCGCCGTTATCGGGTCGTGCTGCACAACGACGACTACACCACGATGGAGTTCGTCGTGCTGGTGCTCACGCGCTTCTTCCACCTCGGCGAAACCGAGGCGACGCAGATCATGCTCGAGGTCCACCACCGCGGGCGCGGGGTGGTCGGCGATTTCAGCCGCGACGTCGCCGAAACCAAGGCCGAGCAGGTCATGGATTTCGCACGCGCGCACGGCCATCCGCTGCGCTGCACCGCGGAGCCGGCCGACGGCACCGACGACCGGGGGTCACTGTCGCCATGAAGGTGAGCACCGAGCTCGAGATCGCCCTGTCGCTGGCGAGTCACGAGGCCCACCGGCGGCGCCACGACCTGATGACGGTGGAGCACCTCCTGTTCGCCCTCCTCCACGACGCCGGCACCGCGCGGATCGTGACCAGGGCCGGCGGCGACGTGGAAGGGCTGAAGCGGTTTCTGGACCGCTACCTGACCCGTGAGCTGGTCGCGGTCCCCGACGAGCAACCGGTCACGCCGGTCCCGTCGCGGGGATTTCGTCGCGTGCTGCAGCGCGCCGCCTTCCACGTCCAGTCGAGCGGCAGGGAGGAGCTCGCCGGCGAGCACGTCCTGGTGGCCATCTTCTCGGAGCCGGACTCGGTCGCCGTCGCGGCGCTCGCCAACGCGGGCGTCACCCGCTACGACGTCGTGGCCTACCTCAGTCACGGCGTCACCAAGGGCGGCGAACCGGACGAGGTCACCGATGACGGCGGCGAGGACGTGTCGACGGCTGCCGAAGCCAGCGAAGACGCCGCGGTCGCCGATCCGCTCGCCCGCTTCACGCAGAACCTCAACGAACGGGCCGCCGCCGGGGAGATCGAACCCCTCGTCGGACGCGAACGCGAGCTGCGGCGGGCAATCCAGGTCCTGGCGCGACGACGCAAGAACAACCCCCTTTTCGTCGGCGACGCCGGGGTTGGCAAGACCGCCATCGTCGAGGGTCTGGCGGCGCGGCTCCAAGCGGGCGAGGTGCCGGACGTCCTGAAGGGGTCGACGCTCTACGCGCTCGACCTCGGCGCCTTGCTCGCCGGCACCAAGTACCGCGGCGACTTCGAGAACCGGGTGAAGGCCGTGCTGACCGCGCTCGGGAAGCGAAGCGGGGCCATCCTCTTCGTGGACGAGCTCCACACCGTGGTCGGGGCTGGCTCGACGACGGGCAGCACGATGGACGCGGCCAACCTCCTGAAGCCGGTCCTCGCGGGCGGCAAGATCCGCTGCATCGGCGCCACCACGTTCGAGGAGTATCGGAGCCACCTGGAGCGCGATCGCGCGCTCGCGCGCCGCTTCCAGAGGATCGAGGTCCTCGAGCCAACGGTGGAGGAAACCGCCCTCATCCTCCGCGGCCTGCGGCCCCACTACGAGGGGTTCCACGGGGTACGGTACACCGACGAGTGTCTCGAGGTCTGCGCCCGACTCGCCGCCCGCCACCTGACCGATCGTCGGCTGCCCGACAAGGCGATCGACGTCCTGGACGAGGCAGGCGCCGACGCCAAGCTCGAGCTCGGCGAGGGGGCCACCGTGGACGTCCCCCGTGTCGAGGCGGTCGTCGCGCGCATGGCGCAGATCCCCCCCCGCCAGGTCAGCTCGGATGACCGCGCGGCGCTCCGCGATCTAGAGCAGGCTCTCGGCCGCGTCGTCTTCGGCCAGGACCGCGCCATCCGCGAGCTCGCGACCGCGATCAAGCTGGCGCGAGCGGGGCTCCGCCCACCGGAGAAGCCCATCGGATCCTACCTTTTCACCGGCCCGACCGGGGTCGGCAAGACGGAGGTGGCGCGCCAACTCGCGAGGACGCTCGGCATCGAGCTCATCCGCTTCGACATGAGCGAGTACATGGAGCGCCACACCGTGTCCCGACTCATCGGCGCCCCGCCTGGCTACGTGGGCTACGACCGGGGCGGCCTGCTCACGGAGGCGATGGCCAAGACGCCCCACGCGGTGCTGCTCCTCGACGAGGTGGAGAAGGCCCACCCGGACGTCTTCAACGTCCTCCTGCAGGTGATGGATCACGGAACCCTCACCGACAACAACGGCAAGAAGTCCGATTTCCGGAACGCGATCCTGATCATGACCAGCAACGTGGGGGCCGCCGATCTCGCCCGAAACCCGGTCGGCTTCGGGCTGCGCGACAAGTCCGGCAACGATGAGCTCGCGTACCGGAGCACCTTCAGCCCGGAGTTTCGCAACCGGCTCGACGCGCGGATCCGCTTCGACCCGCTCTCGCCCTCGACCATGCTGCATGTGGTCGACAAGTTCGTGCGTGAGCTCGCCGCTCAGCTCGCCGAGCGGAGCGTGACGCTCACGGTCCAGGACACCGCTCGCCGCCTCCTTGCCGAGCGCGGCTACGACCCCGACAACGGAGCTCGACCGCTGGCACGCCTGATCCAAGAGGCGATCAAGCGCCCCCTGAGTGACCAGCTCCTCTTCGGCGACCTCGCGAACGGCGGTCAGGTCACGGGCGTCGCCGAAGGCGACGGCTTCGTCCTGCGCGGCACTCACCCAGGAGCGCCGCCGCCCGACGAGAACGCAGGCCAGAGATCCCCGGGTCCCTCGGCCGACTAGCCCGGCAGGCAGCCTGATCGCGTGCACGGCTCAGGCACCTCGAACCGCACTCGCCGCGCAGAAATCCCGCGGGAGGCGCCGCTCGGGATGCCGCCTGCCCCGGCCAGGACAAGACCTCGGCGATGCCGGCCACGCTTCGATCGGCGCGCTGACTTGGTCGCCTAACTTCGGCCCACCCCGCCCGCCCGCCAGCTCGAGCCGGCCCCCGTGCTCGGCACGTCATTTGCTTGGACACCTCGCATGTCCCCACCCTCCCACGCGAGCCTTCTCAGGGCTGCGCTCAGCGGTTTCGCAGTCGGGCTACTCCTCCTGCTCTCGACCGGTGCCCTCCTCGCCGCTTCCGGGGTGGGCCCCCCGACCGCCGTGCTGCCACGCTAGCGCCAGGCTCCGCCTGATTGAGCTCGAATATCGCCCACTCCCTGGCGCCGAAGCGAGAGTCGGGCCCGCTACGGAGCACCGTAGGAGGCGCCTCGCCACGCCGCGATGACGTCCCCTCACGGGCGCTGTCCACCCGCGACCGTGTGGTGCCCCTGAGCTGCGGCGCAGCGGTTGTGCCAGGGCGGCTCGGCGTGGACTTGTGCCAGATCCTGCCAGGCCCTCGCCGAACGAGGTGAACGGGGCTCACGGCGCGGAGACGCTGGACACACTGGCAGGGGGCGTGGCCGGCATCTCCGCCGGGCCCCCGGCCGGCCGCGCCGACGCGGAAGCCCCTCGCTGTACGGCTGCCTTGACCGCGAGCGCGAGCGCGCAGCCGTTCGCCTGTCGCTGCTGCGCCGCATAGTTGCGCCGCTGATCCTCGGTGCGAGCCGCCCCTGGGACCCGCATGACGTGCTGTTCTCCCACCGGGATGAACTGCCCGTCTGCACGCGCTCGGATGCGGAGGACCTCGCGCCCGGTCGCGATCTCCCAAACCCCCACGCGTGCCCAATGGGGCACCCGCTGCACGCGCTCCTCCACCGACTCGTACCCGTCCAGCTTCTCCGGCAACCCCTCCGGCGGGGTTTCGTCCAGCACCGCGGTGAAGATCTCCGCCTTGTCCATCATCTGCACCGCCAGGGGCACGTCGTGCTTGCTCACGCGCTCGAGCTCCCGCTCGAAGGCCCGCAGCTTCAGCTCGTTCGAGGCCTGGTGGAGCTCGTCAGTCCAGTCGCTGGTCAGCACGCGCAGCGCCGAGTACCCCAACCGGAGGTTATAGGGGCGGGGAGGGGGCACACACACGTGAAATTCGTTGCAGAGCAGCCCAGGATCGCAGTCCGGCGAGCTCTCGCAGGGCGGCCCCACCCTCGGGTCCGCCTCGCCCCGCCGCACGAAGAGGCAAGCCACGAAGCCGTCCAGCATCGAGTCGCTCGCGGCCCGACGCAGCTCGCGCTGCGTCGCCGCGGCCTCAGCGTGCACCCGGAGGTAGATCCCCGGCCGCTCTTGGAGCCGCCCCAGAACCAGACCGGGCGCCATGAAATCACCCCGCCACTGCCCGGCCAGCTCCGCGACCCACCGTTCGATCCGGTCCGTATGTGGCACCACCGTGGGGCTCAACACCAGCGCCACGGCGCGCTGCTTCGCCATCAGCTGCGCCTTCTGGCTCTCGAGCTTGCCCTGCGCCACCTTCCAGTACCCGACCCCGAAGGTCGCCAGGATCACCCCCGCCCAAAGCCAGAAACGGAGCGTCCCTTGCCCTTGCAGGCGGTACGTCCCCCGGCGCAGGGACCGCTGCCGCTCCGCCCGTGCACGATTCAGCGAGGGAAGCCCCCGCTCCCTCGCATCGTTGCGCTCAGCCGCCATCCCCTCGCCTGCCCCGAGCGCCTGGCATGAACCACACCGCCACCCGGCGCCATCGCCCACGCGCCGAGCACCCCCCAAAGGCCGACGGGCAGCGCCCGCTTCTCACTGGGCACCGCCCGTCCGCGGCTTTCATGGCACCTTGTCTCGCGCGCGGGACCAGCCTGACCGGCCTTCTGCCGACGCTACTCCCCGCCGCCGCCGCCCTCTTCACCGCCGCCGAGACGCCCGACCATGAAGCTGATGTTGGGGTAGCCAGCGAACGCCGAGGTCTGGAAGACGCTCTTGACCACGAGCGCGGGCACCTTGCGATCCACCTGGAGGATGGCGACGCCAGGGAATTCCTTGCCCGGGTTGATCTGCTTCCACAGCTCGCGCTTGTTCTTGAGCACGCTGAAGAGCTCGTCGACCTTGGCGAGCCGGTTCGCCTCAACGATCGCGTTCACGTTGCCCGCCGGCACCCCGTCCACCAGGATCTGCGTCCCGGTGATCGCGACCATCGGCGCCTCGACCATGTCGAGCACGTTGCTCGCGTTCGGCAAGCGCACGTTCTTGTCGATGGGGAGCTCACCCGAGGCGGAGAAGCTCGACAGCAGGAACAGCACGATGCAGAGCAAGAAGTCGATGAACGGGATCAGCGGCAGCTCGAAGTTGACGCCGCGCTGACCGCCGCCCGCCACCTTGTTACGGACGAACTTGAGGTTGATGTGGTGCTTGAGGACCGGGCCCGGCACCGAGATCGGCTGGTGGAATCGGTTCAGCGCTTTCTGTGACACTGCGGCTGCCTTTCAGAATCGCGTCGTGACGTCGCTGCTGCGGTCGCCTCTCGCCGCGTCAAGTCGCGGGGTCAGTTGGCCGCGAAGGTGACCATGAAGGCGGGCACCGTCTCCGACGCGCCGCCAACCGTATACTCGCGCTTCGGCATGTTGATCGCATCGATGACCGCGATCACGTCCTGGAACGGGGTGGCGTTGTCCACGTGGAGCACCGCTCGATCGAACTTCTTGTCGTTCGGGTTGCGGTGCGAACCATTCTGCTTCCACTCCGCCTCGATCTTCTTGGCGAGGTCCGGATACTGGATGTCGTCCTGGTTTCCGATCGGCACCGCCTTGCGGTCGACGTCGATCGTGTTCACGACCGTGCTACCTTCCTTCCAGACGAGCTGGAACTTGCGCTCGCCCCGCATCTCGACGTGAAGCTCCTTTGGCTTCTCCTGCTTGTCGATGTCCTCCTCGGGACGCGGAGGGCCGGGCACGCGAGCGTCGGCGTTGATCCGCGCCATCTGCGACCACACCGCGGTGATCAGCAGGAAGGACACGAGGCAGAGCAAAAAGTCGATGAACGGGATCAGCGGCAGCTCGAAGTTCACGCTCCGCTTGCCGCCATGTCCCTGGCCAGTGTCGATGGATGCCATGGTGCTTGCTCCCTGATTCGCCGCTTCTCGCCCGTTCGGGGCTCCACGCCCCAATCGATGCCCGAGCCGAAGCGCGGTCGCCGGGACGACCACGGGCGAGCCGGCCACCGCCTAGACGCGACGCCGAACTCGCCCGTGACGACCGGTCAACTCACGCGTTCTCGAGTCCCTGGAGGTTGACCTTCTGGCGGTTGGCGACCACGAGGTTGAGGACCGTGACCGACGCCTCGTTGATGTCGTCTTCGAGCGCCTGGGTCTTGGTCTGCATGATCGCGAAGCCGGTCAGCGAGATGATCGCCGCGATCAGGCCGAAGGCGGTGCAGTTCATCGCCTCGGAGATCCCCTCGGCGAGGATGCGGGCCTTCTGGCTCGGATCGACCGATTCCCCGCCGACCGCGCCGAACGCCTTGATCAGACCGGTGATGGTCCCGAAGAGCCCCGACAGCATCGCGAGGTTGGAGAAGAGGGCCAGCAGCCCCGTACGCTTGTTGATCTTCGGCATCTCCTTGAGCGCCGCCTCGTCCATCGCGGCCTGGACCTCCTCGTCCGGGCGGTTGACCTTGACGAGCCCGGCCTGAACGATGCGCGCAAGCGGGGCGTTCGCCGCCGACGCCATCTTCACCGCCTTGGCCACGTCGCCGGCGAGGATGCACTTCTGCATCGTGGCGAGGAAGACGTCCTTGTTGATCGACGCGCCAAACAGGTAGACCGCGCGCTCCGCGATCACGGCGACTGCACAGATCAACCAGAAGAGGATGATCCACATCGCCCAACCGCCATCTTGATAGTGCCGCCAGAGGGATGCCATGGAATACCTTCCGCCTGTTGCTTTCGTTGCGTCCGTGTTGCCCGGCGACGGCGGCAGAGGATGCGTTACCCTCGGCGACCGACGAGTTCAGCACTGCCCCAATCCATGATCACTGGAGTCCGGGACGGCGCTATCTTGCTGAAGTGAACCCGAACCCGTCAAGAGAGTTTGGGTCCCCCCCCGATGTTCGTTCAGTACGGGAACTTTTCAGGGCAGATGGTCGCGCCCACCAGCCAGGGGCGGCCAGCGCGGCCAGTGCCGAGAGGGCGCGCCCGACCGACGGTGGCGAGGAGCTTCTGTGCGGCTGGCCCACGACGACGCCTTCGCGTCCACCCGAGCGCCGGCGCCATCGCGTCGCACCGCGACCGTCTCACCTGGAACTAGGCCTCGACGCGAAGTGATTGTGCGCGACGGCTGACGAGCGCGCTGTCGAGCAGGTGTCTGCCTCCTCGACGCGGAGAATCCGGATGTCGGGCCGGCCCCGCGCGGGCCGGGTTGCGCGGGCTCTCGCGTGGCAGCTATATACTCGCCGCCGAATCGCAGCGGGCGTCGTGCGGGAAAGACGCCGCAGCACCGTTCGGCATCCCCGGAAAGGCCTGCGCATGGAGCTCCTGTTCGCCGCCGAGGGCGTCGGTTTCTTTAGCCAGCTGGTGGACGCCTTCAAGCACAACCCGACCTTCATGGTCATGAACATGATCACGCTGGCGGTGGTGCTGACCATCGTGGTGGAGCGCGCCCTTTTCCAGATGACCCGCTACAAGGTCAACTCGAGGGAGTTCTTCGCCCAGATCCGAAAGCTCGTGCTGGCCGGCAACATCGACCGTGCGATCAAGCTCTGCGAGGCGGGAGACTACCCCATCCTGCACCTCGTCCGCGCCGGCCTGACCCACTCGTCGAAGGGGCCGGACGAGATCGACGCGGCGCTGTCCGAGAAGCTCTCGGAGCTGAAGCCCGAGGCGGAGAAGCGGGTGGGCGCGCTCTGGTCCTTGGCCAACATCGCCACCCTCATCGGCCTGCTCGGCACCGTCTCCGGACTCATCACGACGTTCGCGGCGATCGCCGCCCCGGGGCTGTCGCAGGCGGACAAGCAGCGGATGCTCTCGAACGGGATCGCGGAGGCGATGTACAACACGGCGCTCGGCCTCGGAATCGCGGTCTTCTGCATGATCACTCACGTGCTCTTGCACACCAAGGCCAAGGCGATCCAGCACGATCTCGAGTCCACGATGGAGCGCACCTTCAACCTGCTGACGCTCGCGCAGCGCCCCGGCTGATCGTGCCCCGCGTGCGGCGACCGTCGGGACCGCCATGGAAGCTCCTCCGGCCCTCAGCGCTGCCCAGCGAGCGAAGATACGCCGGCTGAGCCGGCCGCGTGAGCTCGGCCCCGACGAAGAGGGAAGCGAACTCAACATCGTCCCCTTTCTCGACATCATCGTCAACATCCTCATCTTCGTCCTCGCCACCGTGGCGGTGACGTTCACCGCGACCATCACCACGTCCCCCCCGGCGAGCGGAGGGGTGCGCAGAGAGATCGAAAGCAGCGCGCTCAACCTCACGGTGATCATCGTCAACGACGGGTTCAGCATCAAAGCCTCGGGCGGCAACGTCGCCCCCGGCTGCGTCGGGGTCGGTCCCGGACTCGCGATCCCGCGGCGCGGCGGCGAGTATGACTACGCGGGGCTCAACGCCTGCGTGGCCCGCCTCAAGCACGCCAACGCCGACTTCGCGACCGAGCGGCAGGCGTTCATTAGCGCCAACCCCGGCACACCGTACCAGGAGGTAGTCCACGTCGCTGACGCGCTGCGGGCCACCCCCTCGGGCGAGGTGCTCTTCGACGAGATCAACTTCAAGGTATCGCGATGACCGCTCCCCGCCGTACCCCGCCGGCGCCGGTGTCCCGGGTGCGAGCCGAGCTCCGCAAGGCGATTCGCCGCCGTGCGGCCGAGCCCGAGGTGAATTTCCTCAACATCACCGCGATGCTCGACATCATGACCATCATCCTGGTCTTCTTGCTCATGAACCTGGGAGTGACGACCGCCTCGGTGCCCCAGAGCGACGACCTGCAGCTGCCGACGTCGATCGTTCGCACCCAACCGCCCACGGAGGGCGTGGTGGTGACGGTATCCAAGAGTCAGATCCTGGTCGGCGACGACAAGGTCGTCTCCCTGCCGAGCCGCCGCTCGATGGTGCAGACCGGCGCGGGCGCCAACCACAAGCGCAGCGGCGCCCAGGACCTCTACATCGTCCCCCTCGGCAACGCCCTCCAGGCCGCTCGGCGCACCGACAAGCTGGTCCGCCAGGCCAAGGGGCTGGATCCGTCCATGTCCGAGGCGATCGTCATCGCAGACGGGTCTACCCCCTACCGGCTCCTGCTCGAGGTGCTGCACACGCTCGGCCAAAACGAGTATGGGCGCTACCACCTGATGGTGATGCAGGCGAAGTCGACGGCCGCGGAGTGAGGGCTCGGCCTCGGAGGTCCCCCGGGGCTCCCCGGCGTGGCGGTCCCCCCTGAAGCCCCCGTTCCCCGGCGTGACGCCGCGGCCGTGCGGTGCGGCCCGTGGCTGCCGCCCCGGCCCGGGGTCGGTCCCACCGTTGAGGGCCGGACCCGCGACCCGTCGCGGCAGGCCCGTCGGATTCTGTCACGGCCGGGCTTGCCCCTACCCGGCGGCTTGTGCTAGGGGCTTGGCGTCGTTGATGTGTCGCTCCCGCGGGGGGAGCGTCCCGAGCGGCGGCTCTGGATCTCGGCGAGGTCTGGGCTGTCGGCAGGTATCGCTCGGATCCAGTTCGGCTCGGCTGGGGCGCGTTGCGTCACCCGAAACAGCCCCCGGTCCTCGAGCGCTCTCTCGGATCGGTTCCCCGCTGGAACGTGGCGAAATTGCCGCCGCGACCGCTGGTTTTCGTATCGTGACCGAGATCGGGCTCACCGTAGTCACCAACCTGCTCGGCTTGGCGTTCGCCGTCGCGTTGGCGCGATGGGTCTTCGCCACCGACGCCGGCTCGGCGGACCTTCGCCGCATCGACAGTGCGGTGAAGCGCGCGGTCGATGCCCAGCTCTGGCGGTCGGTCCGGCGTGGCGGTGTCGTCGCCGGCGCGGGGCTCCTGGTCGCCCTCGCAGGACCGGTGCTGAAACGGTTCGGCCCCCCTCCGGCACCCGGCCTCGCGGCGACACTGCTCGCCACGCTCGGCTTCCTGGTGGGCGCCGCGGCCGCCTACCTGACCGCTCAGGTCGGCGCCCAGTTGGCCCGCGCCGGCACGGTGCGCGCGGTCGCCGCCGCCCGCCGAAGCACCCCGGCGGCGATCACCGTACTCGTACGCTCGACGGGTGCGGCCGCCCTCGTCGCCTCCACCACCGCCGTGCTCGTGAACGTCGCCCTCTACCTCCTCGCGTTCGCCGGCGAAGGCGGCTTCGCGACCGCTGGAGACGTGGCCCGCGCCGCCACCCGCGGGGCGGCGCTCATCGCACCCGCGGCGCTCGGCGCCGGCGCGATGGCACTGTTCATGGAGCGCACGGGCTCGGTGTACCGCGCCGCCGCCGCGGTGGCGACGGAGATCGGCGTCGAGGCGACCTTCGTGCGCGGGCGAGACGACGCCCGGAACCCAGCGCTGGTCGCCGAGCTCGTGGGGGGCCACGTGGGACGCACCGCCGTGCAGGTCCTCGACCTGTACGTCACCGTGGCCGTCGCCGGGGCCATCCAGGCCCCGCTGAGCCTGGCGATCCACGCCGCCAGCAGCTCGGTGGGATTGGCGCTGTTGCCAGTGGTCGTCCAGGCCTTCGCCGCGATCGCGAGCGCCGTGGGGCTCCTGGTCGTCCGGGGCGGACCCCGCGAGACTGCCGCCGCCGGGCTCCTGCGCAGCCTCGTGGCGACCGTCACCGTCGCGACGGGTGGGCTCGCGGCCGCCTCGCTCTGGCTCGGCGGCGAGCACTGGCCGCGACTGCTGGCGAGCGGGCTGGTGGTCCTCGGTGCGCTCCTCGGTGCCGCCCATGTCGCCGGCGCCCCGTACCGCGCGCGCGCAAGGCGCCTCCGGGATCGCGTCCCCGCTTCGCTCGGCGGCACGGCCCCGACGCTCGCGGCAAGCTGGGGAGTGGGCCTCGAGTCGGGCGTCCTCCCCGTCGCGATCATGGGGCTCGGGCTGGGCAGCGGTTGGAGCCTCGGGCAGAGCACGAGCATCGCGGACGGGGGCGTGGTCGCGCTCGCCACCGCGACCGCCCTCCTGCTCGCCGCCGCGCCCTTCGCCCTCGCACTGTCCGCCCTTGACCCGACCGCCAGCGACGCACGGGGCGTGCTGGCTCTGACCCGCGACGACGACGCCGACCCCACGGCGGCCCGCGTCCGCGAGGTGGACGAGGTGGGCTTCGCCGCCGGGCACCTGGCACAGCCCTACCTCGTGCTGCTCGGCGCCGTGATCGCCGCCGGCGCCGCGTGGGCGATCGGGATCAAGACCGGCGCGCCCGGGTCCGTGTCTGCGTTTGGCATCAGCGTGGTCCTCCCCCTCGTGGTCTGGGCCGGTGGTTTCGGCGGTGTCCTGGTACTGGCGCTGGTGGGCAGCGCCACCCGGGCGGTGGCCCGCGGCGCGGTGGATCTGGTGGCGGAGATCGATCGCCAGCTGCGCCGCTTCCCGCGGGAGCGCGGGGTGGCGCAGGTCCCTTCGGATTTCACCCCCAGCTATCGAGCGTGCACCGAGATCGCCGCCGCCGTCGCCACGCGGGGCACCGGGCACGTCGCGGTCGCGCTCTCGATGCCGCTGCTCGGCGCGCTGGCCGCGCTGCTCGGCGGGCGCGCTGAGCCCGCGGCGGCCGCCGAGCGCGCGCCGACTCAGGCCCTGGCTGCGCTCACGCTCGCTGGCACCGTCACGTCGCTCGGGGCCACCCTGACCGCGATGGGCGCGGGCGCCCTGCTGCTCGGTGCTCGTCGGGCTCCCCGCCGCCCCGCGGAGCGGGATCCGTCCACCGCCACCCCCGTCGCGCTCGGCGAGGTCGTGGCCACCACCGTCGGGCCGACGGCGATGCTGCTGACCAAGGTCGTGGCCGCCGCCGCCCTCGTCCTCGCCCCCGCCCTCGGCTGACCCCCTCTCGGCCTCACCCCCCAAGGATTGGCGCTTGTCTTCCATCTCCGAGACGCTCTCCACCCTCTCCGACCGAGGCCTGCGCAGGCTGCTCGGTGCCCGCACCTTCCTCCGGGGACTCGACTACGAGAAGCGCAAGGTCGTCGAGGAGGTCGAGGTCACCGAGTCCAGCGCCCGCGGTCGCGTCCGGGGGTCCGATCCGGACCCCTACGAGACGACCATCCGCCTCGGCGGAGATGGCATCACGTCGTTCTGTACGTGCCCGGCCTTCCAGAAGACGAGCCAGCACTGCAAGCACGTCGCCGCGCTGCTCATCACCGTGCGCAACCAGGCGAGGGCGCAGATGCCGCGCCAGCCGCCGCAGCCGGCGCCCCCACCCGCGGCGGCCGCCGCCGCACCCGCCCCCCAGGACCAGAGCAAGGCGAGCCGCCGGCGGGACCGCCGACGGCGCGTGCAGTCGCAGCAGCATGCCGTTCCGCCGGGGATGCAGCTGCCCCCGACGGTGAGCGCCAGCGCGCGATCGACCGGGATCGGCGCCTGGCTGGCGCCCCAGGGCCTCGTGCGCAGTCGACCGCTCGAGTTTCGCGTCCACGTCCGCCAGGGGGGCCTGACCGTCACGGTCCTCGACACCGACGCCCGGGTCCCGCTGCTCCCCAGCGTGGCGCTCTCGTGGCAGGCGCACTCCCCCACCCCGGAGCGCGACGCGCTGCGGGTGCTCGCCCGCTTCGAGAGCGGCAACCCGCGCCATCCCGCCGTCGACATCCGCGGTGAGGACGCCGCGGAGTTGCTCCCTCACCTCGTCGGCCTGCGCGTGCTGCTCGAGCCGGCGCTGATGCAGCTCCGTTTCGTCGACGAGCCAATCCGCCCCCGCTTCGACCTCGAGATGGTCGGCAATGACACCATCGTCTGCAAGGCCATCTTCGTGCGCAATGGTGACGGCCGCCGCTTCCACCTGGCCTCCGGCGGATGGTTCGAGGGTGCCCCCGGCTGGCACATTGACACCAGCGAGGGCACGGCCCGACCGCTCGATCGCCGCGTCGCGCCCGCCGCGCTCGCGAGGCTGCTCCGGAGCCCCACCATCGCCGAGCCTGCGTCCGAGCTCATCGCGCTCATCACGGACGGGCTGCCCCGGGTAGCGGTCGAGATGGGCGCCGAGCTCCCTGACCTCTCGCAGGTCGCCGACGTCACCGATCTCGAGCCGACGTTCCGCCTGCGGGCGACGGGGTCCCTCACCGAGGTGAGCGCCAGCCTGACCGCCTGCTACGGCGACGAGGAAGTCGAGATCCGCGCCGACGGGATGTCACCCCCGGTCCGCATCATCCCGCCGCGCGAGGGGCAGAAGCGGGCCAAGGTCATCCGGTTCGACATCGTGGCGCAGCAGCGCGCGGCCGAGGAGCTCGCCTCGCTCGGGCTCGCGCCCGACGAGTCCGGCGCGCTCTTCGTCGCCGAGGGCGACCGCGCGATCCAGTTCTGGGCCGAAGGCGTCGGCTCCCTCCCCGAAACCTGGGATCTCTACGTGCCGGAGGATCTCGTCGGCGCGCAGGTGCGCCGCGGCTTCGTCGGCATGAACGCTCGGGTTTCGAGCGGGGTCGACTGGCTTGCCGTCAAGGTGACCTACGAGAGCGAGGGCGTCGGGGTCGATCGCGCCGAGCTCGAGCGCTGCCTGCGCGAGGGCAAGAAATTCGTCAAGCTCAGCGACAACTCGTTCGCCCAGTTCGATCCGGAGCGCGTCCGCGCCATGATGGACCGCGAGGTCGAGCTTCTGGCCTCCACCGGCAAGTCGGGCAAGCTCTCCCTGTCGCAGGCTGGCCGCGTGCAGGAGCTCCTGCAACATGCCGAGTCCGCCACCATCGCGGCCAGCACGCGCGCTCTCTTCGAAAAGCTCGGCAACATCTCCGAGATCACCCCCGCCAAGCGACCGCGCGGCCTCAAGGCCGTGCTGCGGCCATACCAGGAGCAGGGGCTCTCCTGGCTCAAGTTCATCGACGGCCTGGGCTCGGGCGGCGTCTTGGCGGACGACATGGGGCTCGGCAAGACGGTCCAGACCATCGCCCTCTTCATGGCGCTGAAGCACGAGAAGAAGGGGCTCCGCGCCCTGATCGTGGCGCCCACCAGCGTGGTGACCAATTGGGTGCGTGAGATCGAGCGCTTCGCCCCGACGCTCACCACGGCGCTCTGGCACGGCGCCGGGCGCCGCGAGCAGAAGAAGGATCTCGGCAACGTCAACGTCATCATCACCAGCTACGCCCTGCTACGCCGAGACATCGACCTCCTGAAGAAGATCAAGCTCGACTACGCCATCCTGGACGAGGCCCAGAACATCAAGAACCCGCTCAGCGCGACCGCCCAGGCGGCCCGCGAGCTCCTCGCCGACCGACGCCTGGCGCTCACCGGAACGCCGATCGAGAACCGCCTCAGCGAGATCTGGTCGATCTTCGAATTCGTCAGCCCCGGCCTGCTGCCCTCGCTGCCCAAGTTCGAGGAGAAATTCGCCCGCCCCATCGACCAGGGCGACTCGCGGACGGCGGCGCGCCTCCGCGCGATCATCCACCCCTTCATCCTGCGCCGCACCAAGCTCGAGGTCGCCAAGGACCTGCCGCCCAAGATCGAGGTCGACAAGATCGTCGATCTGGCCCCGGATCAGCGCGCCATCTACACTCAGGTCCTGCGCGAGGTCCGCGCTCAGGTCCTCGGCGAGGTCGAGCGTGCCGGCCTGGCGAAGAGCCAGCTCCACATCCTCGCCGGCCTGACCAAGCTCCGTCAGGCGGCCTGCGATCCGCGCCTGCTCGGCCTCCCGCGCGAGTTCAGCCACGACGACAGCGGAAAGCTCAGCGCGCTGCGCGAGCTCGTCGACGAGGTCCAGTCCGGTGGCCACAAGGTCCTCGTGTTCAGCCAGTTCGTGTCGATGCTGAAGCTCGTCCGCGACGCCCTGGACGAGGATCGCGTCAAGTACGAGTACCTCGACGGGAGCACCACCGACCGAACCGAGCGCATCGAGCGGTTCCAGAGCGACCCGACCATTCCGGTCTTCCTGATCAGCCTCAAGGCGGGCGGGACCGGCCTCAACCTGACGGCCGCCGACACGGTGATCCACTTCGACCCCTGGTGGAACCCGGCGGTCGAGGACCAGGCGTCCGACCGCGCTCACCGGATTGGTCAGACCAAGGTGGTGACCGTCTACCGGCTGGTGGCCGCCGGCACCATCGAGGAGAAGATCCTCGAGCTCAAGCAGAAGAAGAAGGACCTCGTGGCGGCCGTCCTCAGCGAGGACTCCCCGGCGGGCAAGAAGCTCACGCGCGAGGACCTCGACGACCTGTTCCGGCTGGAGTGAGCGCCGCTGAGCTCATCGCGCCCCCGTCCGCCCCGGAGCCCGCCGCCCAGCGCCCGGTCACCGGCGCATCGAGACGCCCATCAGTAGACCGAACCCGATGAGCGAGGTGATCAGGCTCGATCCCCCGTAGGAGAACAGCGGGAGCGTGATCCCCACCACGGGCAAGAGCCCCATCGCCATCCCCGCGTTGGCCAGCGTATGCCAGAAGACCACCGCGCCCACGCCGATCGACACGGCCGCCCCGAAGCGGTCCTTGGCCTGGGAGGCCACGTGGATGGACCAGATGCAGAGGAACGCGTAGGTCCCGAGGAGGGTCAGCCCCCCGAGCAGTCCCCAGTCCTCCGCGAACACCGCGAGCGGGAAGTCGCTGAACTGGTCGGGCAGGAACCCGAACTGGTTCTGCGTCCCCTGCATGAACCCCTCGCCCCAGAAGCCTCCGTTCCCGATCGCGATGCGCGACTGGAGCGCGTGCCAGCCGGCCCCCGTCTTGTCCGCCTCGGGATCGAGGAAGCTCGTGATGCGATCGCGCTGGTAGCCGTGCATCCCGTACTTCCAGATCAGGGTCGCCCCCAGCCCAATCAGCCCCGCCAGGGTGATCAGCGTCCGGGGCCGGATTCGCGTCATGGAGAGCATGGTGCCCGCCGTGAACAGGTACACGAGCGCCGTGCCCAGGTCGGGCTGCACCATGACCAGCGCCACGGGGAGGGCCGTGAGGGCGAGCGCCGGCAGCAGGTCCACCAGGCTGCGCGGCTCGGTCTTCGGATCGTCGTGGAGGTGCTTCGCGAGGACGATCACGAGCAGGATCTTCATGAACTCGCTGGGCTGGAAGTTGAACCAGCCAAGCTCTATCCAGCGCCGCGCCCCGCGCGTGTCCGCCCCGAGCACGAAGACGAGGCAAAGCGTCAGGATGCCGACCGCGTAGGTCGGATACGCGAGCCGCTCGTACTGGCGGTAATCGATGGCCGCCACCAGGATCCCGGCGAGCATCCCCACCACGAGCCAGTAGATCTGGGTGACGTAGACGTCGGCGAGCCCGGCCCTTGCCCCCGCGCCGATGTAGGGGCTGGTCGCGCTGTACAGGTTGACCACGCCCATGGTGGCAACGGCGACGAGCCCCGTCATCAGGTACCAGTCGACCTGCACCCCGGAACGAAACGATACCCGGTCACCGCCCCGTGCCATCAGAGCTCCTCGTCGTCCGGGTCGTGGCGCGCCGCCGCGCGCGTGGCCTTGAGTCGTTGCCACTCGGCGACGACGCGCATGGCGACCGGAACGGCGTTCTTCCCGCCACCGCCGCCGTGCTCGACGAGCACCACGATCGCGATCTCGGGCGCCGCCGAGGGCGCGAAGCCCGCGAACCAGGCGTGGTCTCGGTTGAAGTACCAGACCTTGTCTGGATCGACACCGCGGGGCGTCGCCCGGCTCACCTGGGCGGTCCCGGTCTTGCCGGCCATGTCGACCCCGGCGATACGCTCTGCGTAGGCGGTGCCGCTCCGCTCGGAGACGACCCCCGCGAGCGCCTTCATGACCAGAGCGCGGTGGTCCTGGTCGAGCTCGATCACGCGCCGAACCCGCGGCGGGAACTCCTGCACGACGGTCCCGTCGCTGGTTTCTATGCTCCGGATCACCTGTGGCTGATAGAGCGTACCGCCGTTGGCGAGGGCGGCGTAGGCGAGCGCCTCCTGCAGGACGGTCACCGTCGAGGCTCCCTGCCCGATGGACGCGAGCAGGGTGTAGCCGCCCATGAACGCCCCCTTGTAGCGGCGGGTGTACCAACTTCGCGTCGGCATCCGGCCCGGCGCCTCGGGGTTGATGCCGATCCCTGTCTTGGTACCGAAGCCGAAGTCACGCCCGATCTTGGCCAGACGATCGATGCCGGTCTTGCCAGGAGCGTTCTGCAACGCCTCACCGAGCGCGTAGAAGTAGGTGTTGCAGGACTGCACGATGGCCTCGTGGAGGTTGACGTGGCCGTGCACCCCCGTGCAGCGGAAGTAGCGTTTGCCGTACCAGTACCCTCCCCGGCAGACCACCTGCGTGCGCGAGTCGATCAGGCGATCCCCGAGGCCAGCCAGCGCGCTGAAGGGCTTGTACGTGGAGCCTGGCGGGTAGGCGGCGGAGATCGTCTTGTCGAGAGTCGGCCGCAGCGGGTCGGCGTACAGCCGCCGGAAGGTTTCGCGCACGGCCCGGGTGCCGCTCCCGCCCGACACGACGTTCGGATCGAAGCTCGGCTTCGAGTAGGCGGCCAGGAGACGACCCGTCCGGACGTCCACCACCGCGACCGCCCCCGCGAGGTGAACGCGCATCGCGGCATCGACGGCGCGCATCAGCTCGATGTCGATGGTGAGCGAGATGTCCCGTCCGGGGACCGGATCCAGCTGCCGGGGCTCGTCCAGGTACTTGGCCTCGATCTCCTCGGGGTTGAGGTTGGGGCGGCTCAGCCCGCGCACCACCTTCTTCCAGCCGCGCTGGCCCCGCAGGTAGCTCTCCCAGCGCCGCTCCACCCCGATGGCGCCGACGCGATCACCGGACCGATACCCGTGGTCGCCGAGGCGAGCCAGGATCTCCGCGTCGACCTCCCGCATGTAGCCGAGCACGTGCGCCCCGAGCTCACCGTGCGGATAGTATCGGACGGGCACCGGCGCCACCTCCACCCCCGCGAGCCCCTCGCCGGGCCGCGCCTTGCGGCCGCGCACCTCGTGGGTCTTGAGCGCGGCGACGACGTCGCGGCTGACGTCAACCTGGAGCAACGTCTGCTGCATCCGCCGGGGACCCTGCCGCGCCTCGCGAATGTACGCCTCCAGCGTCGCGCGGGTTTCGGCGTCGAGCCCCATCAACTGCACGACCCGCGGCCATGTGCTTTCGAGATCGATGATCCCGGGCGTGACGTAGACGTTGTAGGAGGGACGATTCGCCGCTAGCACCGTCCCGTTGGCGTCCCGGATGACCCCCCGCGAGGTGGCGAGCGGGACCCGGCGGACGATGTTCATGCGCGCCGCGTGACGGTGGAGCTCTCCCTCGATCACCTGAAGCTGCACCAGCCGCCCGGTCAGCACCAGGAACGTCGCCAGCACGACGACCACCATCCACCGGTAGCGCCGCCGAAACTCGCCGACGTCGGACCGCTGAACCAGAAAGTCCATGCCGCGCCTGCCTAGCTCCGCGCCTCCATGGCCCCCCGCGCCGGGGCGACGCCGCCCTGGTGCAGGCGCTGCACCCAGCGGAACACGATCGGCGCGAAGAGGGCCGTGGAGAGCGCCCGCGGCAAGAGCACAGTGGACATCTCCAGCGGGCGGCGCGTGTCGGACCCGAAGACGGCCAGCAGCACCAGCACTAGCAGCCCTTCCATCAGCGCGAAGGCGAACGCCAGGGACATGCGGGGCAGCAGCGTCTGCGCCGTCAGACGAACGCCCGCCATCCGCGCCATCCACCAGACCGCGACGTAGGTGAAGGCAAAGAGCCCGATGGGGGCGGAGGCCAGCACGTCCAGCGCGTATCCGAGGCAGAACGCCAGCACGGCGCCGCGCGCCAGGCTCGGCTCCTGAACCCCGAGGAAAACCACCAGCGGCAGCACGAGATTCGGCGTGGCGCCGTGCAGGTACGGCAGCGCTGCGGGGGGCAAGACGCCGTCTAGGGCCGAGAAGAGCCGGAAGGCGTTCGCCTGCGCGAGCATCAGGAACACCCCGAAGGCCATGAGGGCAAGGTTCCTCATCTCCCACCTAGCGGGCCCCCCGCCCGCGCTCGTGCGTAGCGGTGCACCCCTTCGTGTCCGTGAGCACGATGAGCACCTCCTCGAGGCGCGAGTAGTCGACCGTCGGCTCGGCCTCGACCTCCTGGTAGATGCCGACCTCGCGCCGGGCCACCCGCGTCACGCGGGCCACCGGGAGCCCCTTCGGGAACCGGCATCCGACGCCGCTCGTCAGCAGCAGGTCGCCGACGTCCACCTCGTCAGTCCGCTGGACGTACTCGACGCGCACCTCGTAGCGCTTCCGGTTGCCGGTGCCACGGACGAAGCCGCGCGCGCCGGTGCGCTCGACCACGACGTCCACCCCGAAGCCGCTGTCCACGGTGAGCTGCACGTCCACCTTGTCGCCCGCGACCCGAAGCACCGTGCCCACCGTCCCGTCGAGCGTCACCACCGGCATGTTCTCGCGCAGTCCGGTCGCAGGGCTGTCCAGAACCACGTGCGCCACCCGGAAGTACTCGGTGGTGTCCTTGGCGACCACCACCGCGCTCACCGTCTCCTCCGGGATCACCTCACGGAGCCCGAGGAGACGCCGGAGCCGCCGATTCTCGGCCTCCGCCGACTCGAGCTCCCGCGCCCGCGCCCGCAGGCGGGCGTTCTCGAAGACCAAGCGGTTGTTGTCCTCCTTCACGTCGAGCAGATACACGTATCCGGACACGACGCGCGAGACGGCGCGCGCGAGCACCGCAGCCACGTACTCGAGCGGCGCGGCGACCGTCATCAGGGCGCGATCGACCGAGTTCATGTCCTCCGGTCGGCGCACGCTTGCCCGAAGGAAGAAGAAGGGCACCGCCAGCAACAACACCACGATGGCGATGTCACGGTAGCGCTTGAAGGACCCCACGCTCGGCCCCTCCGTCCATCAGCCGATCGTGACTTCCTTCAGCAGCTCGATGTGGTCCAGCGTCTTCCCGCTGCCCAGCACCACGGCACTGATCGGATCGTCGCTGACCATGACGGGAAGGCCTGTCTCCTCGCGGAGGAGCACGTCTATCTGCTTGAGCAGCGCGCCCCCGCCCGTGAGCACGACCCCCTTGTCAACGATGTCCGCGGCGAGCTCCGGTGGGGTACGCTCCAGGGCGAGGAGGACGGCCTCCACGATCGCGTTGATCGGCTCGGAGAGCGCCTCCCGCACCTCGTCAGAGTTGACCACGACCGTCTTGGGGATGCCCGCCACCATGTCTCGGCCCTTGACCTCCATGGTGAGCTGCTGCTCGAGCGGGTACGCGTTCCCGATGGTCGACTTGATGCGCTCCGCGGTCTGCTCGCCGATCGCGAGGTTATACTTGCGCTTCATGTAGGCGACGATCGCTTCGTCCATCTTGTCGCCACCCACCCGCACGGACTGGGAGTACACGATACCGGCCAGGGAGATGACGGCCACCTCGGTGGTGCCGCCGCCGATATCTACCACCATGTTGCCGCTCGGCTCCGTGATGGGCAGCCCGGCGCCGATCGCCGCCGCCATCGGTTCCTCGATGAGGTACACCTCACGCGCCCCGGCGCTCTCGGCGCTCTCCTTGACGGCCCGCTTCTCGACCTCTGTGATCCCGAACGGAACGCAGATGATGATCCGCGGCTTCACCAGGGTGCGCCGGTTGTGGGCGCGCGCGATGAAATACCGGAGCATCGCCTCGGTAATCTCGAAATCCGCGATCACGCCGTCACGAAGGGGCCGGATCGCCTGGATGTTGCCCGGGGTCCGGCCGAGCATCTCCTTCGCCTCCCGACCGACGGCCAGCACCTTCTTGTCGCCGCGAGCGTCGCGCTGGACGGCGACGACGGAGGGCTCGCAGCTGACGATGCCCTTGCCCTTCACGTAGATGAGCGTCGTCGCCGTTCCGAGGTCGATGGCGAGGTCGTTCGAGAACAGGCCGTAGAGCCAGTCGAAGATCATCGGAGTCTGTCGGCGTTCCTGCGAGCGGACGGGGCGCGGCAACTCCCGAACAGGAGCCCCGAAGGTGGCGACCGGAGGGGCGATCGCCTCTCGGGCCGGTTCCTAGCACGCGCCGCGCGCGCCATGCAATCGGCCGGGAGAGTGACCCCTGTTCGTACGTGCAGCCGCAGTCCGGCAGAAGTCCGGCCCTCCGTACGGGGCGCTCACTCCTCGTCCCAATCGTCCCAGTCCCGCTTCTTCTCGCGACCGCGCTTGGGACGCATCACCTCGCCCTCGGTGCCGGCGCCTCCGCGCTTCTTCTTCTTTTCCGGCCGGTCACCGCGGCGCCTCCCCTCGGTCTTGCCCGAGTCGAGGAACGGCGGCGCCACCGAGGGCGGAACCGTCGGCAACGGGGGCCGCAGCGCGAGCAACCCCGGTTCGCGCTTGGGTCGGGGCTCCCGATCCGCCCGCTCGGAGCGCTCCGGCTTCTCGCCCCGGGGATGCGCCAGGTTCACCATCAGGCGCCGACCCCGGAGATCCGCGTCGCGCAGCGCCAGGATGGCCTCATTGGCGGCCTCGGCGGTCGCCATCGTCACGAAGCCGAACCCCCGCGGTCGTCCATCGGGCGCGGAAGGAAGGTGCACGCGCACGGGACGCCCCGCTCCCCTGGCCTCGAAGAGTGCCTCGACGTCCGCGACCGCGCAGTCGTACGGCAGGTTGCCGACGTAGAGCGTCCGGTCCGCCCCGCGGTCGCCGCCAGGTCCGGACCCGATGCGCTCGCCGGAATACCCTCGCCCCAGCCCGTCGCCCCGCTCCGCACCACGCCCCTCACCGCGTTCGGCACCGCGCACGAACCCGTCACCGCGCGAGTCCCCGCGATCCTGCCCACGCGAGGGGCCGTCTCGCCGTGGCGCTTCCGCTTGGAAGGTTCGAACGGAGATCGAGCGGCCCGCCTGCAGCGACCCGTCGAGGGCGCGCCGAGCCTGGGCGGCCTGTTCCGCCGTGCCGAGCGTCACGAAGCCGAAGCCTCGCGGTCGCCCCGTCATTCGATCGCGGGGCAGACTCACGTCCGTGACGGTGCCGCCCGTCGCCTCGAAGATCTGTCGGAGCACGTCCTCGGTGACAGCATCCGGCAAGCCGGCCACGAAGAGCTTCCGTTCATCCTCGTTCGCCATCGCTGCGAGACAATCCTCATAATTTGCCGCGAAGACCCACGCCCCGCGACCATCGGATCATCGAAGCCGGAATCCACGATACGTGGCGCAAGAACGCCGTCAAGTCACCTTTGACGGCCCCGCTCCGGCCCCGCGGCGCTCCTCCGCGGACACGCCGGGGGGCGCACGGCGGGACCGCGAGGCGGCGCTCGAGGGACGCCGGCGGTCCGGAGCGTGCGGCCCTGCGCCAGCCTCGACGCCGCCCGCCGCGCTTCCCTGGGCGAGCGGCCCGTGTATCCTGCGCCGCGTTCGCCCGATGAAGACCCGGGTCCTCGTCAATCCGCGGGCCGGAAGCGGCGCCGCGACGGCGGCCGTGCCGGTCGTGGAGCGGGTCCTCCGCGAGCGCGGAGACGCCTTCGACGTCGCGCGAACGCGCGGTCCCGGCGACGCCGCGCGCATCGTCCGGGAGGCGCGCGACGACCATGTCGACTGCGTGGTGGTCGTCGGCGGTGACGGCACCCTCAACGAGGCCTGCCAGGGCTTTCTCGACGAGGCGGGAACGGTCGTCCCCGGACCCGACCTGGCCGTCGTGCCCGCGGGCACGGGCGCCGACTTCGTGAGGACGTTCGAAATCGGCCCCGGGGCAACGGCGGCCATCGCGCGGATCCTCGCCTCGTCGGGACGTCGCGTCGACCTCGGTGTCGCCGAGTTCGAGGGCCATGACGGCGCGCCGGTGCGCCGGGCCTTCGTCAACATTCTGAGCTTCGGCCTCGGTGGGCTGACCGATCGCATCGTCACCCGCAGTCCCAAGTGGATGGGGGGGCGGTTGGCCTTCTTCTCGGGTGCTCTACGCGCTCTCGTGGCGTACGAGAACCAGCCCGTCCTCGTCACCGTGGATGGGCGCCCCTGCCTCGAGGCACCCATCCTCAACGTGGCCGTGGCCAACGGGCGGTATTTCGGGGCCGGGATGAAGATCGCGCCCGAGGCGGACCCGAGCGACGGCCTGTTCGACGTGGTGGCGCTCCACGACTTGACCCGCGCTCAGGGGCTCGGCCTCGCCTACAAGATCTACCGCGGGACACACCCCGGCTCGCCGGGCGTTCGGGTGGCCAGGGGTCGCGAGGTGCGCGCGGTGCCGATCCGCGCCGGCCTGGAGGTCCTGATCGATCTCGACGGCGAAACGCCGGGCCGGCTCCCCTTGACGACCCGTGTGGAGCCAGGGGCGCTGACTTTCCGGATCTGAGGGGCGCGTGCCCCCCCTGGCTCCCCGGACCGAGACGCCGCCGAACCGGGTCCCGCGGGACGCGCACCGGGTCAACCGCGGGTGGCACGCGCCGCTCGACGGGCGGCCCGCCGCGCCGACGGAGAGCCCCGCGACGGCGCCTGACCGACGCCGCGGAGCGACGGCCGGCCCAAGACGACAGCCCCCTGCCCCGCCGCCGAGGTCGCCGACCGCTGCGCGACCCTGACGAAGCCGATCCCCACCGCGAGGAGCGCGATGCAGCACCACTGCGCCGGGGTGAGCCCCTGGTAACGGGCGTCTCTGACGCGCAAGAAATCCAGGGCGAACCGGATCGGCGCATAGTAGAGCGCCATGGTCGCGATATAGAATCCGCGGGGACGCGGCCGCCCCCGCAGCCAGAGGAAGCCGAGGGCGAGCGGGACCGTGAGGACCAACTCGTAGAGCCCCAGGTCGAAGCGCCCTCCGCTCGGGAACTGCACGGCGAACCAGGCGTCGCTCTCGAGCCCCGGGTGGTCGTGCGCGACGGAGCACCCCGCCCGCCCGAAGGCCCAGCCGACGGGCAACGCGCTCGCCACGACGTCAGCGTAGGGGAGCACACGCTCGCCAGTGCGGGCACGCCACATCAAGGCGCCCACCACCCCCCCGATGAAGCCGCCGAAGCTGGAGAGTCCCTCCCATAGCCGGAGCAGCACCAACGGATCCTCGAGCAGCTCTCCCGGACGGTAGAAGACGACCTCGAGGACGTGGGCGGCGAGGAACCCCACCCCGACGCCCCAGGTGATGAACGACGTCATGGCGGGCTCGCTCAACCCGACGCGACGCGCCTGCCGGATCGCCAGCCAGGCCCCGACGTAGCCGCCCGTCGCCACGAGCACTCCGAACGGCTGGATGGCGATCGGCACCGAGGGCCACCCGTCGCCGAGCGCCCCCGCCGGCACGAGCGTGAGCACCAGGCGCTCGGTCGGGATGTAGGGGATCAGCGGGGCAGCGAGCACGGCCCCCGCTCTAGCACGGCCCCGCTCGAGCACCAGCGCCGTACCCACGACCGCGCAGCGCCCGTTCAGCCGAGCGGGATGATGGGCTCCACCACCAAGCGGTCCTCCTCGTCGCTGGACACGGCCGCGATCATCGCCACCCGCACCCCGTCGCAAACCCGCACCAGCACCGACGGGCTGGTGGCGGGCGCGGCGCACCGCGCGGCCGGCACGACCGGCTCGAGAGCGTTCTCGACGACCTGCAGAGACACCGCAATCGCATCGAGGCGCGCCAGCGCATCACCAGGCGGGACGGGCCTGACGGTCACCGCCTCCGCGACGCGGTTCCACAGCTCGAGTCCCGTGAGCTGCGCCCCCGCGACGCGCCCCCGCTCGAGCTCGATCACCACCTCGAGCGGCGCGCGGCGCGCCGAGAGCTCGCTCGCCTCGGGCACCGCGAACTCGAGCGTGAGCTCCTTGACGCAGCGCCCGCCCGCGCAGCGGGCCATGGGCGGCGAGATCCGCCACCGGTGCAACAACTCCGAGTCGAGCGCCGAGGTCGGCTGCCCCCAGGTCCGGATCCCGGCGAGCAGCCGCGCGTACCGGGAGACTTCCTCCAGCACCGTGCGCCGACCGAGGGCGGCCGCATCGAGCGCCGCCGCGATTTCTCGGGCGCGGCGCTCGAAGCGGGCCTCTCGCTCCCGCGCATAGGCGGCGGCGAGCTCGAGCTCTCGGATCCGGCGCGCCGCCTCGACGTGGTGCGGTCCGGCGGGGAGGGCCGCGAGGTACGCACGGAGCAGCGGCAACCGATCGAAGGAGCGCGCCCAGTAGCGCTCCTCCTCCACGCGGAACCACCGCTCGACCTCGGCCGTCCAGGCGCCGTCGGGGTAGTCGCGCACGTACGCGTCGGCCGCGGCGAGGCGCTCCTCGAGCGTCGGAGCCGCCCGCACCGCGCGGTAGGTCGCGTACTCGGCGGGCGAGGCGGCGATCCGCCGCAGCCCCGCGCACCCGGCCAGCGCGACCCCGCGCAGCAGCGCCACCCGCCTCATGGCGACCCCCCGCGGGGCGGGCAGAAATCGCACTCCGACGGCTTCCTCGGCGCCGCCTCGTCGACGAAGGTCCGGAACGTCCGGCAGCTCGCGGCCTCGAGCGCCCGCAAGCAGACCTCTCCGTCGTGCACGAGGGGTACGCACCCCGCCTCGAACTCCGCCGGGAGGGGCTCGGCGGGGACGCACGCCTCGCGACAGGGGAGCGTCTGCACCGCGCAGCGGGTGCACTGCTCGCACTGGATCGCGCGCACCCGCTGGAAGAAAACGACGGGATCGAGCTCGTCCGCCGCCTGCCCGCAGCCCCCGACGTCCCCGGGCACCGCGGCAAGCCCACCGAGGACGGCGAGCCCGATGGCGAGGACGCGAAGCTCGATCCATCGCGCGCGGGGCCGCGCCTCCCCTTTCATCGCCAGACCTCGTAGTCCACGAACCACCCGACCGACAACCCGGCGAGCGGGATCACGGTCCGCTCACGCTCGCGCGTGGCGGCCCCGTAGAACGCGCTGCCGGACAGCTCGACGGTAAGACCCATCCCGGCCCGCGCGTACCAGGCGCCACCGACGGCGGCCTCCACGCCGACGGTCGGATCGGGCTCGAGCACGGCCGAAGGCCCGAGGCGCCACCTCAGGTGCCAACGGGCGACGGGGCGCATCACCGCGAGGTAGCCGGGCACGAGGGCGCTCTGGCGCACGCCCGCCACCGCGACCGACCACCCGAGCAGGGCACCGTGCTGGATCCGGCTGAGACCACCCCGGGTCCAGCCGACGGCGAGGTCGACGAAGGGAGCCGTCGCCGAGAGGGACGCGGGCGTCTCGCCGAGGGGCGTCGCCAGACGATAGGGGTTGTTGAAGCGGAGCGCGCGCCCCAGCGCCGCACTCGCCAGCCACCGGCTCGCGGCTCGCGGAGCGTCGAGCGGGGTGGAAGCCATCGTCTCCGTGACCCGCACACCACGCCCGGATGGCGCGCCCGGTACCATCTTGCCGGCGTCGTCGGCACGCGCGGCGCGCGCCGCGCAGACGAGCACGAGCGCGATGACCCCGGCCGTGCCGCGGTCACCGCGTGCAGGCAGCCTCGATCGATTCCACGGAGCTCGGCGCCGCCGACGTGAGCACCTCCGCGCCATCGCTCGTGACCAGTACATCGTCCTCGATGCGCACGCCAATCCCTCGGAACGGCTCCGGCGCGGTTTCCGGCGGAAAGTAGAGGCCGGGTTCGACCGTGATGACCATGCCCCGCTCGAGCCGCCGTGGCCCGGAGGCGTCGCAGTAGATCCCCGCGTCGTGGACGTCGAGCCCGAGGAAATGGCTGGTCCGGTGCATGTAGAACGGCCTGTAGCGCTCCTCCCGCACCGCGGCCGCCGCTGGCCCCTCGACCAGCCCCAGATCGACGAGGCCCTCCGTCAGCACCTCCACCGCCGCCTGGTGCACGGTTTCCAGCGTGACCCCGGGTCGCACCGCGCGCACAGCGGCCGCCTGAGCCGCGAGCACGATCCGATAGACGTCGGCCTGAGGTGCCGTGAACCGCCCGCTGACGGGGAACGTCCGCGTGACGTCGGCCGCGTAGTGATCGTACTCGCACCCGGCGTCGATGAGGACGAGCTCGCCGTCGACGAGGCGACCGTCGTTCCGTTCGTAGTGAAGCACGGTGGCGTTGGCGCCCGCCGCCACGATGGGGGGGTAGGCGGGGCGCGCGCCGCCCGCGCGAAACTCAGCGAGCAGGAGCGCGTCGAGGTCCTGCTCACCGCCGCCGGCGCGAGCGCGCCGCATGGCCTGTACGTGGGCGGCACAGGTGATCGCCGCGGCGCGCCCCATTCGCTCGAGCTCCGCGGGTGACTTGACGGCGCGCATCGGGCCCAGCACCTGCGCCGGGTCCTCGATCGACCCCGGCGCGAAGACCCCCTGCCTCGCCCGGGCGCGGACTCGATCGAGGGCGTCGAGAATGCGGTCGTCGAAGCGCCGATCCCGCCCCAGGCGGTAGAAGAGGCGCGGGGTGTTCTCCAGCAGGCGCGGCAGCTCCGCGTCGAGCTCGCTCAGCGTCCCCGCCCAGTCGGCTCCGTGGCGCTCCCTCACCCCATCGGGACCGGCGCGGGGTCCCGACCACCGCTCCCGCTCCGGATCGCGCGGACGGACGAAGAGCGCGAAGGGCGCGTCTGCGTCCGAGCGCAGCACGAGTACGGCGTCCGGCTCCTCGAACCCCGTCAGATACAAGAAGTCCGAGTCCTGACGGAAGGGCTCGCCGACGCCGCCGCAAGCGCTCTCGCGTCGAGCCGGCAGCACCATCACGCCGGGGTGAATCGCAGCGAGGACGGCGGCGCGTCGAGCGGCGATCTCCACTTGCATCGGTCCCATGCTTCGCCAGGGCATGCCTAGCACGTCGGGCGGCGGGACGGGGCGCGTCGTCCCCGTTCGCCGCGGCGGCGGGGCGGGGCGGAGGCCCCGCCGGTCCCCTGCCGTTTGACGGCCCCCAGCCCCCACGGTAGAGCGAGGACGTGGACAGCGAGCATCCTTCCGGTGACGAGAAGGACCGCGACAGAGCCCGCTCGGAGCGCGTCCTCCCCGATCTGATCAAGCGTGCCCTGGAGGTCGGCGTCGGCAAGCTGGCGGAGGGGCCGGAGAGCGTGCGGACCTTCGTCCAGGATCTGAAGCTGCCGAAGGAGCTCCTCGGTGCCTTCAGCGCGCAGCTCGAGGAGGCCAGGCACGGGATGGCGAGCGCGGTGGCCCGAGAGGTGCGAGATTTCCTCCAGCACACCAACCTCGGGGAGCACCTCGCGACCGCGCTCAGCCGCCTCTCGCTGGAGGTGAAGACGGAGGTCCGCTTCGTTCCCAACGAGGCAGGGACCAAACCGCAGTCGTCGACGGAGATCCGAATACGTCGGACCCCCAGCGAGCCGACGGCCGAAGTGCCACGACGAGAAAAGGACGACAAGCTTGGCGAAACCACTCGCAGCGGGTAGCGAAATCGACGCCTGGTGCACCAAGTGCCGGATGGACCTCGGGCACCGGATCGTGGCCATGCTGGACGGACGTCCCAAGCGGGTCGAGTGCCAGACCTGCGGATCTCAGCACAACTACCGCCCCGCCAAGACCTCGAGCGCCCCGCCGCGCGCGGACGGCCGCTCGACCACCGTGGCGAGCAGCGCGGCGAGCTCGACGTCCCACCGTGCCAAAGCGGAGGCGGCGCGTCGCAACGAGTGGGAGGCACGAGTGCTCGGACAGGCCGCGACGGCGTTCGCGCGCTTCTCCGTCGAGCGGACGTATGCGGTGGGCGACCTCGTGCTCCACAAGAAGTTCGGCGAGGGCTACGTCACCGAGTTGCTCGAGGGACGGAAGCTCTCGATCCTGTTCCGCGATGGACCGCGGACGCTGGTGCATGGGCAGAAGTGAGCCCGCGAGTCACGAGCGTCGCCGGTGCGTCCCCCGTACCGGCGACGCCGGGATCCCGAAATGTCGCCGGAGCCCGGCGAGCTCGGCCTCGGTGAGGCTCCGCCACTGCCCGGGTCGGAGCCCCGCGCAACGGATGCCGGCGAACGCGACGCGCGCGAGCCGCAGCACCGGCTGCCCGGCGGCCTCCCCTAGCCTTCGGATCTGGCGATTCCGTCCCTCGTGCAGCGTGACCGAAAGCCAGGTGCGGCCACCCGCCTGTCGCACCACGCTCACCTTCGCGGGTCGGGTCCAGCGCCCGTCGACGATGATCGGCCGTTGCCACAGCGCGAGCTCTTCAGGCCCGACCCGCCCCCGGACCTGCACCAGATACTCCTTGGCCGCACCCGCGCGCGGGTGGCCGAGCCGCGCCGCGAAATCGCCGTCGTTCGTCAGCAGGAGCACGCCGCTGGTGGCGAAGTCCAGCCGCCCGACGGGCACGACCCGAACCCCGACGTCCCGCACCAGGGAGGCGACGGTGGGCCGCCCCTCCGGATCGCGCAGCGTGGTCACGGTGCCCCGCGGCTTGTGTAGAACGAGGTAGACGAGTGGCTCGGGCTCGATGAGCACCCCATCGACCTCGACGCGCGCGGTCGCGGCGTCCACCAGGACCCCCAGCTCCGTCACCGCCTGTCCGGCCACCCTCACCCTTCCCTGGCGGATCAACTCCTCTGCGCCGCGCCGGGAGCAGACTCCCGCGCGGGCGAGGATCCGCTGGAGACGCACGAGGGTCACCGCCACCTCTCCACGCCGACGAGGCCCGCCGACCGCCCCGCCTCACCGGGGCGGCGCGGTGACCGACGCATCGGAGGTTCCCGCGTCGCTCGCGCCACGCTCCATGTCGCCGCGCGTGGGGTTTCGCTGCTGCTCCTCCTCCGCGCGCTCTCGGCGCGCGGCCGCGCGGAACGCGATCTCGTCGCGATCCCAGCGGTCCACCTTGCCGTCTCGGTCGCCATCCACTCCCCGCCGCTGCAGGGTCCCTTCCGCATAGACCTCCCACACGTCGGTTCGTCCGTCGAAGTCCTCGTCGAGCTCGCCCCGGAGCTTCTTGCCCCGCACGTAGAAGCGCTTCTCGTCGGGCCGGCCGTCACGATTCCGATCGACCTTGACCTCCGACACCCGTCCCGCCGAAAAGGTCGTCCAGGTGTCGATCTGCCCGTCGTAGTCCGTGTCCGCCAGCTCCCGGAGCGGGCCCCCGTCGTCGTCGTAGATGCGCACGACGTCCTTCACGCCGTCGAGGTTCTGGTCCACCTCGCGGCACTGGAGCACGCGGTGCGCGTCCTCTCCCTGGCCCACGATGGCGTAGACGCGACGAATGTTGGGCCTCGCCGCGCGGGCGCTCGCCGTCTCTTCGACCTCGCGGTCCGACCGGCCCTCGTGAGCGCAGCGCGACCGATCGTCCTCTGCCACCTCCGGCGACGATCGCCTCTCGCCAGTCGCGGGCTCGACCTCGCCGTGCTGGCGCCGCGCACAGGCTTGGCCGAGGAGCGCGCCTGCGAGCCCCGCCGTGACCAGGAGCTTCCCGTGCTCACTCGTCATGCCCGGCTCCCTCCCCGCCGAGCTCGCCGCGCTCCTCGACCTCGGTAGGCAGCGAGTCGGGCCGCTGGAAGTCTGGCGACCGATAACGGAATTCCTCGCGCGCCGGCGGGACGTAGCCGGTCGCGCAGAGGTCCACGCCGGCCCTGGCGTCGCGACGCCCGTCTCCATCGAGATCACCGTACATGGTCGGGCAGTCGGGGCGAGCGGGGTCGCGGTACTCCCACCATTCGTCGATCCGACCGTCGCCGTCCGCGTCACGCTCCGAGCGCGAGATCCTCTTGTCCGCCACGTGGTGCCAGGTGTCGATGTGGCCGGCGAGCGTGGTGGCCTGTTGTATCTCCGTCAGCACGCCGGCACTGAACAGCCTCACCTCGGTGATCGCCGAGTCTCGACCGTAGGCGTACTCCCGGCGGCGCATGCGACCCTGTTCGTCGTAGTAGGTCCACAGGTCAGCGACGCCGTCGCCATTCAGGTCGATGGCCTGACAGACAGGTCTTCCCCCTTCCCTGACGGTCGCGATCTCCGCGCGACCGTCCCCGTCGGCGTCGAACCGCTCCGTGGCGCTCTCGAGGGGACAGGGCTCGTGGGCCGCCGACAGCGGTGCCCGTCCGGCCTTGGCCTGCGCAGCCTCAACCCGCCGTCCGGCCCGACTGCATCCCGATCCGAGCAGGAAGCCAATCAACAGACCCGGCGCCAGCACCAGGAGGCAGCGGCGCGGGGGCGCTCCCTCCCCGCCCCCTCGTCGCGCACAGCCCCAGCCCCAGCCACGCAGGGCACCCCGCCCGCTCGAAAGCGCGCCCCGTTCGGAACAACTGGTCTTCATAGAAGAATTCCCAAGCCGGATGGCCGCTCGGTCGCGGCTCTAGCGCCGGGGCCGCCCGTGCATCGTGCAGCGGTTTCAGAGAGGGCGGCAAGCCGTCCTCCGCAGCCGAGCAGTTGCTGGCTGGCTGTAACCGCCCGGTACGACAGAACGTCTGGCCGGACTATGCCCAATACATTGAATTGCTTGGTTTTTGTTCAACTGCTGGCGACTCGGGCCGATTGACAACACACGTATGGGAATCTAATGTAACGGCTGGCACGTCGCTCCGGACCGGATCTCCCATGTCACGCAAGAAGATCTCGACCACCGTCTACATCACGCCGGAGCAGAACGATCGGCTACATCTGTTGCACACCCGCACCCAGGTGCCCGTCGCAGTCTACATCCGCGAGGGGATCGACCTCGTGCTCAAGCGCTACGAGCACGCGCTGCCGGGACAGATGACCCTCCCCGACGTCCCTAGGAGAGCTCCCAAGAAGAAGGACGAAGCCGCGCTCACCGACGACGCGACCAAGCCCGGTTGACTCCGCTTCCCAGCGGCCCCCACCAGGTCGATCCGAGCGCAGCCGCTGGCGCGTCCGCGCGACTCCCGCGGCGCGTTCGCGACGTGGTAGTGCGCCTCCCCGCCTGGTGACGACCTCCCGACCGCGCTAGACCGCCAGGCCGGAAGTGGCCCCCCTCGCCCCGGAGCCGAACCCTCCGCATGCCCGCCCCCCTCTCCCACATCCGCAACTTCAGCATCATCGCGCACGTAGACCACGGCAAGAGCACGCTCGCCGATCGGATCCTCGACGCGACGGGTGCCCTGACCGAGCGCGAGCGGGTGGACCAGTTCCTGGACAAGCTCGACCTCGAACGAGAACGCGGCATCACCATCAAGGCGCAGACCGTGCGCCTGCAGTACCAGGCCCGTGACGGCGAAACCTACCAGCTGCACCTCATCGACACCCCCGGCCACGTGGATTTCAGCTACGAGGTTTCCTCCAGCCTGCGCGCCTGTGAAGGCGCGCTGCTCGTGGTGGACGCCACGCAGGGTGTCCAGGCCCAGACCGTCGCCAACGTCTACCTGGCCCTCGAAAACGACCTCGAAATCATCCCGGTGATCAACAAGATCGATCTGGCGAGCGCGGACGTCGATCGCGCCGCTCAGGACATCGAGCAGGTCATCGGCATCGACTGCAGCGGGGCCATCCTGGCGAGCGGCAAGACCGGCCACGGCGTGACCGAGCTGCTGGAGGCCATCGTCGCCCAGGTCCCGCCGCCCCGGGGAGACCCGGATGCTCCCCTCCGCGCGCTCATCTACGACAGCTGGTACGACAGCTATCGTGGCGCGGTGGTCAACGTTCGGGTGGTCGACGGCACCCTTCGCAAGGGAGACAAGATCCTCCTGATGGCGACCCGCCGCACCTACGAGGTGACGGCGCTGGGGTGCTTCAGCCCGCACCCGGTGGTCCTCGACTCGCTCGGTCCGGGCGAGGTCGGCTTCGTGGCCGCGAGCATCAAGAGCGTGGAGGACACCAAGATCGGCGACACCATCACGTTGGCCGCACGCCCCACCCCGCCGCCGCTACCGGGGTTCCGCGAGGTCAAGCCCATGGTGTTCGCCGGCCTGTTTCCGACGGACGCGGCCCAGTACGAGGACCTCCGCGACGCGCTGTCCAAGCTGCACCTCAACGACGCCTCGTTCAGCTACGAACCGGACACCTCGGAGGCCCTGGGCTTCGGCTTCCGCTGCGGGTTCCTCGGTCTGCTCCATATGGAGATCGTCCAGGAGCGGCTGGAGCGCGAGCACGACATCGAGCTGGTCACCACCGCGCCGAGCGTGGCCTACCGCGCCTACACTCGGCGCGGCGAGATGGTGGCCGTGGACTGCCCGGCCCGGATGCCTCCCATCGGCGAGATCGAGCGCGTCGAGGAGCCGATCATGAAGGTGACCATCCACGTCCCGAGCGACCACGTCGGGCCGGTGGTGGCGCTCTGCGAGGAGCGACGCGGGATCCAGCTCGACATCGCCTACCCGACACCCGACCACGTCGTCATCGTCTATGAGCTACCGCTGGCGGAGGTCATCCTCGACTTCCATGACCGCCTGAAGAGCGTGTCGCGCGGGTACGCGAGCATGGACTACGAGTTCGTGGGGTATCGTGCCGACGACCTGGTGAAGCTCGATATTCTGGTCAATGGGGAGCCGCTCGATGCGCTGAGCGTGATCGTGCACCGCTCGGCCGCCTACCACCAGGGGCGCGCGCTCGCCTCGAAGCTCAAGGAGCTCGTTCCTCGCCAGCAGTACGAGGTGGCCATCCAGGCCGCCCTGGGCAGCAAGGTGATCAGCCGCGTAACGGTGAAGCCCATGCGCAAGGACGTCACCGCCAAGTGCTATGGCGGGGACATCACCCGCAAGCGCAAGCTGCTGGAAAAGCAGCGCGAGGGCAAGCGCCGGATGAAGGCGGTGGGCAACGTCGAGGTCCCGCAAGAGGCGTTCCTCGCCATCCTCAAGCTTGACACCTGAGCGCGGACACGCCGCCGACCCACGGTGACCTCGCTCACCGCGCGCGCACGGCAACGAAATGCCTTGCGCGCGCGGCGTCCCTGGGCCTATGCATGGGCCTGATGGGCCCGGCGACGCCGCGAGAGGTCTGGCTCTCCGAAGTCGCGCGGAGCGCGCCCGCTCATGGGCGACCGAGCCACCTCGCCACCCTCGAGTTCGGGCCTTCGCTGCGGGTCGAGCGCTTCGGCTTCGCGAACGGGCTCACCCTGTTGCTCTGCGAGGATCACTCGGCGCCGGTCGTCGCCTACCAGACCTGGTTCCGGGTTGGCTCCCGGGACGAGCGCCCGGGGAAGACCGGGCTCGCTCACCTCTTCGAGCACCTGATGTTCAACGAGAGCGAGGGCTGTCCGCAGGGCGAGTACGACCGCCAGCTCGAGGAGGCTGGCGCCGAGAACAACGCCTCGACCTGCCTCGACTGGACGCAGTACACGGTGGCGGCCCCCTCGGACCAGCTGGACCTCGTGGTGAGGCTGGAGGCCAACCGGCTGGGGCGCCTGGTGATCCGGGACGCGCAGGTCCAGTGCGAGAAGGACGTCGTCGCCAACGAGCGTCGCTTCCGCGTCGAGGACGACGTCGAGGGGACGGTGATGGAGACGCTCTGGGCCACGGCGTTCCAGCGCCACCCGTACCGGTGGCCCACCATCGGCTGGATGGATGACATCCAGGGCTTCACGACGGAGGACTGCCTCGCCTTCTATCGCGCCCACTACGCCCCGAACAACGCGACCGTGGTGGTCGTCGGCGACGTCACCGAGGCGCAGGTGGTGCGGCTTCTGGCGGAGGCCTACGGGGTGTTCCCGCCGGGGAAGCCGGTGCTCGAGGACATCTGGCCCGAGCCCCCGCAGCCCGCGGAGCGCCGAGTCGAGCTCCAGAAGCCCACGGCAACGGAGAAGCTCGCCGTCGGCTACCACGGCCCGGCGCTCGGCGACGCCGACCACGTGGCGGTGTCGGTCCTCCTGGAGGTCCTCTTCGGGGGCCGGGCCGGACGCTGCCACCAGGCCCTGGTGCGCGAGCGCGAGGTCGCCATCGAGGTCCGCGCCTCCGTGGGGCAGTTCCGCGATCCGGGGCTGATCGAGATCTACGCCGCGGCCCGGCCGCACCGGCGTGCCGAGGAGGTCCTCGAGGCGCTCGACGCGGAGATCGATCGGGTCAGCGCCCTTCCGGGCACCGAGCCCGAGATCGAACGCGCCCGATCCCGCCTGGAGCTCGCCCTCGTGTCGAGCCTGGAGACGGTGGAGGGCAAGGCCACCACCCTCGGCTTCTTCGAGTCCGTGCTGGGCCAGCCCGCGCTGGCCTTCGAGCGACTCGTGGCGCTCCGGCGCGTCGACGCGAGCGCCCTCCGACGGGCAGCGCGGCGCTATCTGGCCCGCGATCGGCGCAGCGTCATCCTGGTACGCGCGGCGACCGGGGCGGCCCCTCAGTGCGGCGAAGAGGGCGTCGAGACGAGCCCCCCCCAGAACGACGGGAGCGGCGAGTGACCACCCCCGAGAGCCTGTCCCCGCCCGGCACCCGGGTGCTCGTCGAGTCGAGTCGTGCGCTGCCGCTCATCGCCGTCACCGTCGCTCTGCGCGCCGGGGCCTCCACCGACCCGGCCGATCACGCCGGGTGCGCGCGGTTCACCGCGCGGCTGATGCGTCGGACGGCGGGCGGGCGCGATCCCTTCGACCTCGACACGCACATCGATCGGCTGGGCGGAGCGCTGGGCGTGGAGGCGTCCCACAGCTTCATCGCGTTTCAGGGGGTCGTGCTGAGCCGCTCCTTCCCGCGCTTCGTCGACCTCCTCGCCGACGTCCTGGCCCGACCGGACCTGACCGGCGATGAGTTCGAGCGACTTCGACGCGAGAGCGCGAGTGAGCTCCTGGAGGCGCTCGACGACGATCGCACCGTAGCCCAGCGCTGGTTCCGTAGTCGCCTCTTCCCGACCGACCCCTACGGCTGCCCCGTATCGGGGACCCCGAGGTCTCTCGCGCGCCTGTCGCACGAGTCGGCGATCCGCTTTCATCGCGTGCAGGTGGTGGCCGAGAACGTCGTGGTGGCGCTGGCAGGCGACATCGACGAGGACCAGGCGCGCCGGGCCGCCGAGGCGCTCGTCGCGGGGCTCCCCCGGGGGAGGCGCTTCATCGATGACCTCCCCGATCCCCGCCCCCGCCGGGGGCGTCACCTGGTGCTCGTCGACAAGCCGGACCGCACCCAGACCCAGATCTTCCTCGGCTGCCTCGGGACGCGGGCGGACGACCCGGATCACACCGCGCTCCTGGTCGCCAACTCGGTCTTCGGTGGGACCTTCGGCGCCCGGCTCGCCCGCGCGATCCGCGTCGAGCGCGGGTGGTCCTACGGCGCCTACTCGACGCTGACCGTCGACCGACGTCGCCACGCGTTCAGTGTCTGGACCTTCCCTCGCGCCGAGGACGCGGCCGCCTGCGTCCGTCTCCAGCTGGAAATGCTGCAACGGTGGCGCGACGACGGCATCACACAGGACGAGCTCGAGCGGGCGCAGCGCTATCTGGTCCGTTCCCACGTCTTCGCGATCGACACCCCCGCCAAGCGGGTCGGGCTGGCACTGGACGAGGAGCTCCACGGGCTCCTCCCCGGGTACTACGATCAGTACCGGGAGCGGGTTCGCGGCGTCTCCCGGGAGGAGGCGAACGCCGCGATCCGGCGCCGCATCGATCTCGATGGTCTGCTCGTGGTCGTGCTCGGAACCGCCTCGGTCGTCGGCGGCCCGGTTCGCGACGCGATCGGGGACCTCCGGAGCTTCGAGACGGTGGCCTTCGACGACGACCCCTGAAGCGGGACCGCCGGCCCGCGGCCGGGGCGGGCACCCCGCGCCCGCCGCCGGGCCACCGTCAGAGGTTCAGATACCCGAGGATCCCAGCAGTGAGGAACCCGAAGCTGTACATGTGCAGGTCGCTGTCCCCCCGCCCGGGCGGGTCCCACTCCCCGACCAACCCCAGGTCCAACGCCGGCCCGACCGTGAAGGCGAAGCCGTCGGCGGGTGAGAGCACGAAGGCCGCCTCGACGTCGAGCGCGAGCACGGATATGTCCGTGTCGCCCCCCCGCCCCGAGGTCAGCCCGCCCTCGAGGGAGTAGTAGGTGACGCCCCCGCGCGGCCAGATCCCGGCCCAGTCGTTGAACATCCACGCGCCGCCGACCCGCGGCGCGAAGAGAAACGCGCTGTCGTCGAAGTCGTCGTCTCCGTCGTGCCAGCTCCCGCTAGCGTAGCCGATGCTCCCGCCGACGCTCAGATGATCGATGATGAAGTAGTCGACGCTGAACCGCGGTACGGTGTAGGGCGTCATGGCGTTCGCCTGCCAGAAGAGCCCGATCTCGGTCCCGTCCACGTCCAGCTCGGCGCCGAGATCCGGTTCGGGCTCGACCTCGACGTGCGTGCGGTAGAAGCCGAAGAGCCGATCACCGGCGAAGGAGAGCGTTCCCCGATCGGCGAATTCTTGAGCCGAGGCCGCCCCGGCGAGGAACACCGACGTCGAAGCGATGGCGACTGCGATGACTCTGTGCATGTCTCCCTCTGGACTGTTGGATCCGAGCCCGACGGACACCGTCCGCGAGCCAGAACGGACTTCAGCAGAGGCCCAGGCGTTCTGCAACCGCACCCGAGACTGCGTCGGCAACGCTGGCAAGCCCATCCTCCAGCGCCGCGACGTCTGCGCCGCGGGTGACCTCGCGGCAGAGCTCCGTGTAGATCTTCAGCTTGGGTTCCGTGCCGCTCGGGCGAACGAGCACCCGCCCGCCCCCTTCGAGCGAGAGCTCGACCAGGTTGGCCGCCCCGAGCCACGGCGGTCGCGCGGCCGCGCCCACGGCGAGATCGCGCAGTCCGACGACGCGCTGGCCACCGACCCGCGCCGGGGGATCACCGCGCAGCCGGCCCATCGCCGCCGAGATGGCCGCTGCACCCGCGAGCCCCGACCGGACGATCGAGCGCGGACGGCTGACCCACAGACCGTGCCGGACAGCGAGCTCGTCAAGGCGGTCGCGGACGGGCTTCCCCTCCGCGCGACAGAGAGCGGTGAGGTCCGCGAAGAGCACGGCCGCGCTGATGCCATCCTTGTCACGGACGATCGGGACCGCGTACCCCAGCGCCTCCTCGTAGCCGAACACGAAGCGCACGCCCCCCTGCCGTTCCAGGGCCAGCCCCGCGTTGCAAATCCATTTGAAGCCGGTCAGCGTCCGCTCCAGGCGGGCGCCATGATCGTCGACCAGCCGCTCCAACATGGAGCTTGACACGATCGTGGACACGACCAGGGGCGGTGGGGTTCGGCTGGCGCGCGCGAGGATATGATCGGCGAGCAGGATCCCCACTTGATCCCCGGTGAGCTGGACGAAGCCACCGCCCGGCCTCGGGACGCAAACCGCGAGGCGGTCGGCGTCCGGGTCGTTGGCGAGCACGAGATCTGCCCCCAGGGCGGTGGCCCGTCGCACCGCGAGCTCGAGCACCCCCGGCTCCTCGGGGTTGGGCCGCGGGACGGTAGGGAAGCGCCCGTCGGGGGCGGCCTGCTCCGGGAGCACGTCCACCGCCGCGTAGCCCGCGCGCCGCAGCGCGCGCTCGACGAACCGCGCCCCGACCCCGTGGAGCGGCGTGTAGACGATGCGTAGATCGCGCGCGCCCGCAGCGCCGCCCCGCACCAGATCGAGCTCGGCCAGGTACCGCTCGAAGAGCGCCTCGGACACGGGCTCCGCGCCCGGGTCCGACCCCAGCTCGATGGCGTCCCGGCGAGGCACCGCGCGGGCCGAACCGACCGCGGCGATCCGCCGCGCCACCTCCTCGTCGGCGGGGGGGCCGAGCTGCGCCGCGTTCTCGGCGTAGACCTTGATCCCGTTGTACTCGGCCGGGTTGTGGCTCGCGGTGACGACCACGGCGGCCACCGCGCCGAGCTGCTTGGCGGCGTAGGCGACCAGCGGGGTCGGCACCGCTCGCTCGAAGTAGCGGACCCGGAGCCCGGCCGCGACGAGCACACCCACCACCACCTCGGCGAAGACGGGGCTCGAGAGTCGCGCGTCGTGACCCACGACCACCGGCAGCGCGCGAGCGTCGGGGACCCGGTCCCGCAGGTGCTCCGCCAGCCCGCGCGCGACGCGCGTCACGACCGCCTGGTTCATCCGGTTCGGTCCCGCCCCGACCACCCCGCGCAGACCAGCCGTCCCGAACTCGAGCGTGGCGCCCAGGCGTTCGGCCAGCGCGTCCAGGTCCCTGGCGACCACCAGCGCGGCGAGCTCCTCCCGCGTGGCCGGGTCTGGATCCTGATCGATCCAGGCTTCCGCGACGGACACCCAGTCGTGGCGGCCAGGTTCGGACATCCGGCGTCCTATTAGTCTCGCCCTCGCACGGGCGCCAGCGGTCGGTGGGCTAGCCCCCGCGCGCCGGATCGCACCGCCGACCGCCGGGGACGCCCGGGAGAGGGAACGGCCCGTCACGCAGGCGCCGGCGAGGTCGAGCCGCCGATCACCCTCGCGCTCCGGGCGGCGAGAGAGGCCGCGCGGGGCCCGTGCCCCCCCGAAACGCAAGCTGACCGCAGGCGCCGGCGACGTCGTCCCCGCGACGAATTCGCAGGAAGGCGCTGTAGCCCGCCCGCACCAGCACCTCCCGAAACGCCTCGACCCGCTCGGGCGGCGAGGCCACGAATGGCACCCCCGGGACGACGTTCAGCGGAATGAGGTTGACCTTGACGCGGAGCCCTCGCATGACGCGCGCCAGTTCCCGAGCCTGAGCCGGTTCGTCGTTGATCCCGGCGATCAGGGCGTACTCGATCGTGATCCTTCGCCGGCGCGGCAGCGGGTAGGCCCGAAGCGCCGCGACGAGCGCGGCGATCGGGTACTTCCGATTCAGCGGGCCAAGCCGGTCGCGCGTGGCGTCGTCGGGGGCGTGCAGCGAGACGGCGAGCCCGAGCTTGCCGCCGAAGTCTTCACCCCGGCGCCGAATCCCCGGCACCAGGCCGACGGTGCTGACGGTGATGCGCCGGGTGCCCAAGCCGAGCCCGTCGGGATGCATCAGCAACCGGAGCGCGCGCGCGGTGGCCTCATAGTGGTGCAGCGGCTCGCCCATTCCCATGAAGACCAGGTTCCTGAGCACCTCGCCGTCCTCGAGCTCGCGGCGAGCCGCGAGCACCTGATAGACGATCTCCGCGGGGTCGAGCCCGCGCCCGAGTCCGCCCCTGCCGCTCGCACAGAACGAACACCCCATGGCGCAGCCATACTGCGTCGACACGCACAGCGTGACCCGCCGCGCGGCGATCGTGCCGAGCTCGTGTTCTTCTTCTTCCTCCTCCTCGTCGGCGGCGGCGACGTCCGCGTCGGTGGCCTGCCCCCTCGGGTCCGCGCCCATCGGAATGAGGACGCACTCTACGCGCGCGCCGCCGTCGAGGGCGACCAGCAGCTTCCGCGTCCCATCACGTGAACGGTGAACGCCTTCGACGCGACCCGGCTCGAGGGACCCGTCCTCGGCGAGCGCGTCACGCAGCGGACGCCCGAGGTCGGTCATGGCGGCCGGGTCGAAAATCCCCCGGGCGTGGAGCCACCGGAAAACCTGACGGCCGCGGTAGCGAGGCTCGCCGCGAGCCGCGAGCACGGCCGCCCACTCGGCGGGCAGGCGCGACAGCGCCGACATCCCGGCCGCTCCCGCCGTGAGCGTCGCCCGCGCCGCCGGCGGAGCGCTGGTCATCGGCGCTTGGCCTCCTCCCAGTAGCCGTCGAGCTCGCTCAAAGGCAGCGCGCGGCTGGCCGCGCCGTCGTCGCCCCGCGGCCAGTCCCCGTGCCGTTCCCGCACCCGGGCCTCCACATGGGCGAAGCGTTCGGCGAACTTGTCAGCCGTCCCGCGCAGCGCGCGCTCCGGGTCTAGTCCCAGGTGCCGGGCCAGGTTGACCAGCGCGAACAGCACGTCCCCGAGCTCCTGCTCGCTGGACTCCTGCGACCCGCTCGCGATCGCGGCGTCGAGCTCGCCGAGCTCCTCCGCGACCTTCTCGCGTGAGCCGCGCCCGTCGGGCCAGTCGAAGCCCACTCGCGCAGCTCTCTCGCTGAGGCGCCGAGCCCGCTCCAGGGCCGGGAGAGAGCGGGGTACGCCCTCGAGCAGCCCCCGCGGTCCCCGCTCGGTGGCCTTGATCGCCTGCCAGTTGGCGACGACCTCGTCGGCACCCTCGACGGCGAGGTCGCCGAAGACATGGGGGTGCCGCCGCACCAGCTTCTCGCAGATCCCCCGGATCACGTCATCGGGTCCGAAAGCGCCCGCGCGCCGGGCGAGCTCGGCCTGGAAGACGATCTGCAGCAGCAGATCCCCGAGCTCCTCGCACAGGTGGACGAGATCGCCCTCGTCGATCGCGTCGATGACCTCGCAAGCCTCCTCCAGGACGTAGGGACGCAGGCTCGCCAGCGTCTGTGCGCGATCCCACGGGCAGCCGTCCTCGGCCAGCAGCCGCCTCATGAGCGCCACCAGCCGCTCCAGGGACCGGCCCGACTGTGCCTCCAGGGGCGTGCGGGACGGGAGGTCGAAGGGACGGGGCATGGTTACGGCTCGTGTGGCGCCACGCGGCTCGAGATCCGCGGCGAGGATGGGCCCGCCGCTCGCCGCGGGCGCTCCGTACCACAACGGCGCGCGGACGCTAGAGCGCCGTCGCGAGGCGTCCGCTCAAACCGGCGACGGTCACCGCGGCGCGCGCGTCAACCGCCGTGCGGAGCACGCGCGCCAGGGCCAGACCGCGACCGTACGCCTCGCTCACGGCGCTCGTGGTCACCGCGCCGATCGCGGACCCGTCCTCCGCCAGGCGAACCTCCGCCCCGACGGGCGGGGCCTCCGGACCATCGAACACCACCAGCGCAACCCGCCGCCGCACCTTGCCGCGCTGGTCTGTCATGCACACCACCTCCTGCCCCACGTAGCAGCCCTTGGTCCAGCAGACGGCGCGGTGGTCCAGTGCCGCCTGGTGCGGATTGTCGTCGGGGCCATAGTCCACGCCGAACTCCGGCCAGGCCTGCTCCAGCCGCAGACGCACGTACTCCCCCCCTCGGGCCACGACGACGCCCTCGCCCGCGCCCGTCAGTACCTCCAGTGCCCGCTCCACCTCCCCCCGGGGCACCACGAGCGCGCCACCGCCGACGCCGAGCCAGTCGATCTCCGCCGCGACGGCCCCCGACAGGCGTGGCGCCGCCGCTCGCACCAGCTCCGCCGCCCGCGGTCCGTGCGCCGAGATCCAGGCGTACGCCCCCGAAACCTCGAGGATCTCCGCGTCTTCCATGACCAGCATCCGGTCCAGTGACTCGCGCAGGGCCGGCGCCGTGCCCCGCGCGACCGCGACCAGCGCGCGATCTGCGGCGGCGATGACGGAGACGTCGGTGAGGATCTTGCCCTGCCGATTGAGCAGCAGGCCGTACCTCCCGGCGCCGACACCGAGGCGGCCCACGTCACAGGTCAGGATCGCGTCGAGCCATCGGAGGCGGTCGGGTCCGCGCACCTCCAGCGTCCCGCGGTCGGACCAGTCCACGAGCAGCGTCGAACCCGACCCCCTCGACACCGGATCACTCGTCATTCAGCCGCCCTGGGCCTCCGGCTTCCGCACCGGGTAGATGGGGCCCTCACGGACCTTCACGGTGCGGGTGGCGCCATCCGCCTCGAGCACGGTCAGGCTGATCCCCGTCCGGAGGTTCGCGTTGACGAGCGAGCGCGCCTCTCCCTCCACCATGTCTCGGACCAGCTTGCCCTGAATGGCGACGATCCGAGCTCCCGGCACGAGCCCCGCGCGGGACGCCGGCGACTCCGGCTCCACCCGCGTGACCACGACCTCTCCGAAGTGGACCTCGAACGCCGCCCCGACGCCCCAGACCGCGTGAGCAGGTTCGACGACGAGCGCGACCGTCCCCCCGCTGTCGCACAGGACCTCGCGACCATCGGTGAAGGCGTCCGCGTCGATACCCGTGATCTCGACCATGCAGATGGGGCGGTGCTGGACCGGATTGCTATCGTACAGCTCGATGCGAAGCTCTGCCCGGGGGCCGACCCGGAAGTTGCCACCCGGGCTTCCGGGCCAGGTCGGCGCGAGCGTGTCCGCCTGCGGACGGGTGCGAAAGATCTCGCGACCGTCGAGGAAGACGATGGCGAAGGGATCGGGCGCCTTGCCGCCGACCTCGTCCCAGGCGCGCCCATCTCGCGTCCGCTTCGGGATCTTGGCGCTCCGCATCTGCAGGTAGAACAGGTCCTCCGGCGGCGCCGGGTCGAGTTCCCCACTCGTCGGCGGAACGTCCCGCACCGGCGTCGAGAAGGTCGGGTACGCGGTCGCGCAGCCCTGGACACCAGCGACCAAGAGCACCCATGCGCCCGCCCTGAGCAAGGCCGCGGCGGCGCGCCAGGACGCTCGCGCGCGAACGGTCGCCCCCGCGCCGGAGCGCCGTCGACCGGCCGCGACGAACGCCGCCGCCGCCTGGAGATCCGGGGAGAGGTCGCCCATGGTCTTCGCGCAGTTCTAGCGGATCCGTGCCCAGCCGTCAGCCGCCCGGGCAACGCGACGGTGCGGCCGCCGGGCCCCTGGACGGCGCCAGGCGATTGCCCCGTCGCGGCGCGCCGGCGGCCAGGATCACGCCGCGTGAGCCGCTGCGGGTAGCGGTTGGCCGCCGCGCCGTGCGCAATATGCTAGACACCATCCCCGTCGCACGCGGCGGCCGTCGGTCGCTCGCCAGCCACGCGCTCGAGACGACAGGACTCATGGCTCGCCTGCTCGGATTCATCGGCAATCGCCCCGACCACGCGATGGGAGTGCTCCGCGCCCACGCGGAAGTGCTCCGGTGCCAGCCATCGGCGGGGTCATCGGTCGGCTGGGGCGTGGGCTTCTTCCAGAACGGAGAGGTGCTGCTGCGCCGTCGCCCCAGCGACGACCGTCCCCTCGTCGATCCGATCGAGTCGGGGATCGAGATGCGCACGGACGCGGCGATCGGACATGTCCGGGTGGCTCCCACGGGCACCCTCCGGACCGAAGACACCCAGCCGTTCCGCCATCGGTCCTGGCTCTTCGCCCAGATCGGGGCGGTGCACGGCTTCGATCGCCTCGGCCCCGAACTGACCGAGGCCATCGCGACGTTCCTGCGTCCCAACGTGCGCGGCGAGAGCGACGCGGAGGTCTGCTTCTATCTTTTTCTGACCTTCCTCCACCAGACGGGCGGGCTCGACGCCCCCCGCCGCGACCCGACCTCGGTCGTCGCGTCACTGCGCGCGGGTCTCTCGCTCGTCGATCGCCTCGCGGCGTCCCGGGGCTACCCGACCAGTGACCTCGACCTGATGACGAGCGATGGGGAGCACCTCTTCGCCGTTCACCGCAGCGGGAGCATGGTGTACCGCACGTTCGACGGCAGACACGACCTCGACGCGCTCTACTCCGGAGAGGCCCCGCTCGTCGCGAGGCCCCCCCGGATCGCCCAGGCACGGTACACGGTCATCGCCTCGCCGGCGGTGCCGGCCACTCGCGCGTGGACAACCCTGCCGTCCCGAGTGATCTTCACCGTGCCCCGTGACGCGCCGCCCTCCGTCGAGCCGCTCTGATCGCTGCCACTCGGCGGCAGCGCGCGCGCGCCTCGCCGCCACCCTCGCGGTCGTGGCCGTCGGCGCCTGCGCTCACGCCTCCCCGACGCCGCGCCCGGCGTCGGTTTCGCAGGAGGACGCGCCGCGACGCGCCCCTGGGGTCGTCGCCAGCCCGGCGGCCGCTCGACCATCCGCCGGCCCCCCGGGCGCAACCTCGTCCGGTGTCGTCGCGCTCCGAGCCCCACCCGACGACGCCTTCACCCGCGAGCTGGTGGCGCGCTTCTTCGCCGCGGTGGTGGCCGAAGACACATCCGCGCTCGCGGCGCTGTTCGCGACCGAGGCCCGGGTCGGGAGCGCCGACGGCGTGACGGGCTGGAATGCGCTCCGTGCCTGGGAGGTCCGGCTGGCCCGGCTCGACTACCGCGCGCTGGCGGGGCATGTCGTCTATCGGCCCGCGGACGTCACCGTCTTCCGCGGTGAGCGAGCGGTGGCGCTCGGGGCTCACCGCGCGCAGATCGCCTGGTCCGTGCCACCCGACGCCGTGCTCGTGCGAGTCCCCATCGTCACCCCGCGGGCGGGGACGGTGACCCTCTTCGCGGACGAGTTGTGGTTTGTTTTGATGCCCGGAGAAAAAGGGTACAGGATCGCCTGGCTCTTCGAGAGCACCAGCGTGCCGTAGGCCCATGACCACCCCGCCCCCGGCTCGATGCCCACGCTGCGGCGCCCCTGTAGCTCCGGGCGACTCGCGCTGCCCCCGTTGCGGCGGGGCGCAGATCGCTCCTGTGCCAGCCTCTGCGCGGTTGCACAGCGAGCCATCCGGTCCCCCACCCCTGCGGCAACCAGGCGCGGCCCCGCCGCCAACCCTCGACCCGGCTGGTGCTGGCGGCGGCGTCGCTGGCGGCTGGGGTCCCGGCCACGACCCGCTCCGCCCCGCGCCCGCGCTTCGGATGCGCCCGCCGAGCGTGCGCCCGCCGCCGAAGCCGGTGCCTCGGGCGCTCGTGATCGCCAGCACCGCACTGGCAACGGTCTTCATCGTGGGGCTGACCTGGTTCGCCTATCCGCGCGCCCCGGTCGAATCGGCGACGTCGGCGACGACGGAGGACGACGACGCCGCGCCTGCAGACGACCGGACCGAACACCCCCCGACGGACGGCGCGGTCCAGCGCACGGTCGAGGCGACGGAGCTCCTCGCGCGCGCCAGGACCCGGGCGCTGGAGTGGAACCGCGACGCAGTGCTGGTCGCGATCCGCGCCGTCCCCATCGTTGCGGGCCGAGTCCCCCTCGGGGGTGACGGGAGGGTCGACGTCGTGTTCGGGATCCCGAGCGGGAAGCTCGGCCCGGGGGCACGCCTCGGCAAGGAGCGCCTCACGGTGACCTTCACGGCCACGGAAACGAGCACGAGCGCCAGCGAGGACGCGGCCACGAGCCGCGGTGTGGCGGATCCGGCCTGCACGGCCCACGACGCCTGGCGCGCGGCGGTCGCGTCAGGGGTCCCCTCCAATGCGCAGACGACGCTGACCTACGCCAACAGCGACAAGTACGGCCGCGCCGTCTGGCATGCCGAGTCGGCGACGGATCCCAAGCTCAACCGCACCATCGACGGCCAGCGCTGCACCATCCTCACCCGGTGAGCTTGGCCGGGTCCGCTGCGCCTTCCCGCCGCGCCGGCGGGCGAACGCCAGCACGGTCCCCCTTTCTCGACCACCGGCCTTCCTCGCCCGCGCCCACCTACATTCCGGCGATGATCTTGAAGGAGTCCCCGGCGGGGATGAGCTCGAGCCGGTTGTCCGCGACCGCCCTCCGCCACACGTCACCCTTCTGAGTGGGGACCTTGTAGCTGGCGCTGTAGGTGTACTCGACGTAGATTTCGTCGTTTCGCCCCCGCACGACCCGCCGGTACCGGATCTCGTACCGGATCGCCTTCGTCTCGGCGAACTTGCCCTCGAGGTACTCGCGGAGCCCCGCGTAGTCGAGGTCGTCCGTGGCGTCGGCGTTTCCCCCGTCCTCGAAGTAGCTGGGATCGGCCATCTCGAGCAGGGCCGCCGTGTTACGGCGCTCCACGGCCTTGCGATACTGCTCGCAGAACGCGATCACGTCACGGTTGAACGCGCTGTCCTCGACGTCGGTGTTCGGGATGAAGCTCCGGGCGCAGCCCCAGGCGAACAGCAGTGGCATCAGGAACACGGTGAGTCGCATGGCCATCTCGGCGAACGCCGCTCCTGGGCGGCCCATTCCAGACCCGGGGAAGCTGCCAGATCGCGGGGTCCAGCGGCAAGGAGAGGACGGGACGGGACCCCGGACCGGCCCCTGGGCCGCGGTCGCGCCTGGCGGTTCGAGGAGGTCCGAACCGCGCCCTCCCCGCCGAGCCACCACGAGGCCGGACTCCCCCGGTCACCCTGCGGTGAGCTCAGACCTTGACCCCGCGCAGGATCGCCGCCACCACGTCGGCGTCTCGAACCCCATCCGCCTCGGCGCGGTAGCCGAGGACGATCCTGTGGCGCAGCGCGGACAGCGCGAGCGCCGCGACGTCGGCGACGTCGGCGGCGGGCTCGCCACGCAGCGCCGCGCGGGCCTTCGCGGCCAGTACGAGCGCCTGGCTCCCCCGTGGTCCCGCCCCGAACCGCACGTACTGGGACACCTCCTTCGGCGCGTCAGGGCAGGCCGGGCGGGAAGCGCGGGCGAGCCGCACCGCGTAGCTCACGGCCTCGTCGGTGACGGGGATCCGCGGCACCAGCGCGCCCAGGGCTCGAACCTCGTCCGCTCCCAGCACGGGCGAGATCTGCGGATCGGACCCGGAGGTGGTCCGCCGAGCGATCTCCCGCTCTTCCTCCTCGGACGGGTAGTCGACGTGCACCTCGAGCAGAAAGCGATCGAGCTGCGCTTCGGGAAGGGAATAGGTCCCCTCCTGCTCGATCGGGTTGCGGGTGGCGAAGACCTGGAACGGATCGGGCAGCGGGTGGGTTTCGCCCCCGACGGTGACGTTGCGCTCCTGCATCGCCTGGAGCAGCGCCGCCTGCGTCTTGGGCGGTGTCCGGTTGATCTCGTCCGCTAGCACGAGGTGGTGGAATATCGGGCCGGCCATGAAGCGCGTTTCACGGCGCACCACCGCTCCCACCTCGACCTCCTGGAGCACGTCCGTGCCCGTGATGTCGGCGGGCAGCAGGTCGGGCGTGAACTGCACGCGCCCGAAGGTCAGCGAGAGTGCCCGAGCGACGCTCGAGACGAGGAGCGTCTTCGCCAGCCCCGGCACGCCGACCAGCAGGGCGTGACCGCGAGCCAGGAGGGTGATGAGCATGGCCTCGACCACCGCGTCCTGACCGACCACGGCCCGCGCCACCTCCCGGCTGAGCGCCGACATCGCCGAGGAGCACCGCGCCAAGAGCTCGAGCGCATGGTCGTCTCCCTCGGGGATCCGTGGCGGAATCATGGGGGTGGGGGGCTCGGGGCCGAGGGGAGCCCCGGCGTGGGGGGCGGGAGCTTATCACCCGCCCCCGCTTGCAGCGACCCCGGACCAGACGCTATGGCTGGCGCACCGATGAACCAGTCAGTCTCGGTGGCGACGCAGAGCCCTGCCACGGCACCGAGCAGTCCGCCCGCGACGGCCCGGCCCGTGCTCGGGTCGCGCACCGTCGTGGAGCGGCCTCCCCCGGGGCTTGCCCGGGGAGCCGTCCCCGCCCCGGCGTGGGTCGTCATCGGCCTTGGCGTCACGCTCGTTTTGGTGGGCACCGCAGCGCTCGTCTGGCGCGCGACCGCTCGCCGACGCCCGCGAGGCGGAGGACGCTCCCGGGCGCCGGGCGTCACCTGAGCGTCGCCGCCCACGGCGCGAGCTGTTAGGCTGCGGCCATGGTGCGGACGGCCGCCACCGCCCTCAGGGCACCATCGGTCGTGGTGGGTGCGCTGCTGGCCCTCCAGTCCTGCGGCGGCGGGCGCTCCCCCGCGCGTGGCGCGCCCGAGGCGCCGTCGCCCGTGGCCGCCGGCCTGGACAACGCCGACCGAGGCCAGGGTTGGCACGCCACCTCAGGACGCACGGAGCGCTTCGCCGACGTAACCACGGTGCAGGTTCTGGAGCACCGTCTGCGCGCGGGCGCGCTCGAGGGCGTCACCCACCTCGATCTCAGCGCGCGAGGCTGGGGACCTCAGCTCGCCGTGGTCTTGGCGTCTGCGGAGGCGATGCACGGGGTGCAGGTCCTCAAGATCAGCGACAACGAGATCGGTGCGGAAGGCGCGCGAGCCCTCGCCGAGTCCCCACACCTCGGCGGCCTCCGCGCTCTCGACGCGGCCGGCAACGACATCGGCGACGCGGGCATCACGAGCCTGGCCGGGTCGCCCCGGCTCGGCAACCTGCACGCGCTCAACCTGAGCGGCAACGACATCGGCCCCCTCGGCGCCAGGGCGGTGGCCGAATCCCCCACCCTCGCCGGGCTCGGCTCCCTCGACCTGACCATGGACCCGATCGGACCAGAGGGGGCGGCCGCGCTGGCGAACGCGCGCTTCAACCGGCTAGAAGCGCTGTTTCTGCTCGGCTGCGGGATCGAGGCGAGCGGCGCCGCCGCGCTGGCGCGCGCCCCCGCGCTCGCGCGGCTCAAGATCCTCGCCCTCTCCGGGAACGCCATCGGCGACGCGGGCGCGAGCGCGGTCGCGTCGAGCTCGGTGCTGACGCATCTGCACACCCTCGACCTGAGCGCGAACGACATCGGACCCGAGGGAGCGCAGGCCCTGGCAGCGTCGACTTCCCTGACCTCGGTCCGGGCGCTCGAGCTGTTCGGCAACGCCGTCGGCGAGGCCGGAAGGGCCGCCCTGGAGAAGAGGTACGGTGCAGGTCTCAAGCTCTAGGGTACCGAGCGCTCTGCCGCCCTCGGGCGCTTCGGGTGCAATTCGCTGCGGCCTCGGCTCGACGCCCTTGGGCATCCGCGCCGGGCAAAGCGAGGGCAGCTCCTCAGGCTGCAGGAGGCGCGCCGTCGATGGCTGATGCAATAGATTACGTATTTGTCTGCAAGTAGTCGCAATTACATTGCTCTCAACTCTTCGATGGCACGCTCCATGGCCGCGGGAAGGGCGCTCTCGAAAAGCAGCTGCTCGCCCGTGACGGGGTGCTCGAACCCGAGGCGCGCCGCGTGCAGGGCGTGCCGTCCGAGGCCCGACGCCACCAGATCGAGCGGGGTGCCCGCTCCCCCGCCACCGTACAGGGCGTCACCGAGGACCGGGGTCTTGGCACGCTCGGCGAGATGCACTCGGATCTGGTGCGTGCGTCCGGTCCACAGTCGGCACTCCACGAGAGCCCCGAGCCCGCTGGCCAGGACCTCGGCCACGCGCACCTCGGTGACGGCGCGCCGCCCTTCGCGGACAAATGAGCTGAATCGCAGCCGTGACCGCGGATGCCGCCCGTGCAAGGTGTCGATGGTCCCCTCCGCAGGCACACCGACGGTGATGGCACGGTAGAGCCGGTCGATGGTGTGCGCTGCCAGCTGGCGCTTCAGGCCCTCCCGGGCGCGGTCGTCCTTGGCCACCACCAGGAGCCCGCTCGTGTCCTTGTCGAGCCGGTGCACGATCCCGGGACGGGCCATCCCCGCGCGTCCATCCGGGTCGGCGAGGACGCCGAAGAAACCGGGCCGGGCCAGCAGCCCGTTCACGAGGGTGCGGTCCGAGTGACCGCGCGCGGGATGGACCACGAGCCCCGCCGGCTTCTCCACCACGGCCAGGTGCTCGTCCTCGAAGACGATGTCGAAGCGCACTTCGGGGTCGGGCAAGGCGCTCGTCGGCGGGGGAGCGCCGGGCTCGACCTCGATGACGGCGCCGGGTCCAACCGCGTCGCGGGGCCGACAGGCGCCCCCGCAGACACGCACGCGTCCCTCGAGGATCCAGCGCTGGATGACCGCCCGGGAAACCCACGGCATCCGCGCGCTGAGCGCCTTGTCGAGCCGATCGCGAGCCGCACCCGCCTCGATCACGAACCGCAGGGCCATCGCGTCCGGGTCCCACCGCCCGGGGCAACAGAAATCGCTACCAGATCCGGCTCTTGATGTGGCCCTTCGACTTCACCAGGATGTCCACCAAGGCTCGATCGTAGAAGTTCTTCCCGTAAAGCTCGGGAGAAACCCGGCTCTTGAACAGGGCGCGGCCCTCCTCGATCTCCTCGTCCAGCTCCTCGAACAGGGTGTCGTTCTCGATCCCGCGAACGATCTTCTCCTCGTTGTAGAGCGACAGATCGCTCGCGATGGCGCGAGCGAGCCGACGGGCAGCCTCTTCCGTTTCGATGAGCGGCATGTCGATCGGTCTCCCGGGTCGGACGGCAGTATCACCGTGCGGCACGGGGCTGTCAAAACATCACCCGCCGCGCTCGGTCCGCGCGGGAGCGGCGCCGGACGCCCCGAGCGGCCACCGCAGGGCCGTCCCCGCCAGAGCGCTCAGGATCGCGAAGGTCACCATCGAGTACCGACCCGCGCCGAAGAAGACCGCGTGGGCCAGGGCCGTGGTCCCCACCACCGCGGCGGCCAGCGCCGCGGGTGGGTGCCGTGGCAACTCCCGGCCGAGCAGCCCAGCGCTGGCGACCAGGCCGACGTAGCCGATCCAGCCGTGCCGGCCGAACGCCGCTGCGATCGAGGCCAGGAGCACGGCGACGCGGAGCCCCCCCCCTATTCCGCGGGGCCCGTCGCGGCCGCGCGCCCCCGCGCGCCCGATCCCGACGAGCGCCGCGACCAGGAGCGCCCGTTGCCAGATGGTTTCGATGACATCGAGCCACAGCGCCGCCCGATCCCCGAACGCGCCCGCATTGGCCGTGCGAAGGTAGTAGCTGGCGGCGCCGCACGCGTCGAAGGTGAGAGCGAGCTTGGCAGGCGCCATTGCGAGCCAACGCAGCGGCTCCTCGCGAATGTGGCGCGCGCCAGCTCGCCCGAAGCAGCGATCCTTCGCGACTTCGCCGAAGACCGCCCGGCACTCCGGGGGGACCCTCGCTCCCTCGATGGGCATGAAGCTCCCCGTAGCCCCTGGGGCCGCGCCGATGAGCAGGTTCCAGCCGCCATTGGCGCTCACGAACACGCACGCCTCGCGCGCGAATCTCCCCGGGGGACTCCCCATCCGCAAGCAGTTACGTAAGCTCCAGGGCGCCACGGTGGCGAGTCCGAGGGCCGTGACCACCGCGGCGGTCCGCGCGGCGCTCCGCCACCCGCCTCCCCGCCGCGCCGAAACCAGCCCGAAGAACGGGGCCAGGAGGCCGCTCTGTGGCCGGACCAGCGTGGTGGCGCCCAGCAGCAGGGCCAGCACCCCGCGCAGGACGTGAGCGCTGGCCCCCGGCGCCGTCCGCGCCTCGACTGCGAGGGCGCCAGCGATCGCGAGCAGGGCAGCCACTACCCCCTCCGTCATGAGTGCCGGCGTGTAGGCCAGGAGCCCCGGGTGCAGCGCCACGGCGACGCCGCTCACCAGCGCCCCGGCGCGCCCGGTGACCGAAGCCGCAATCCGGTGGGCCGCCAGCACCCCCCCGGCGCCGAGGATCGCGTTGGCCACCATCGCCGCCCCCGGCGCGGCGCCGAAGACCGCGTAGAGAGCGCCCAGCAGCGCGGGGTACCCGATCGGGTAATGCGCCGCGTAAGTGACGACGCCGTCGGGCCAGAGCCACGTGTAGCCGTGTCCGGCGGCGATCCGCTGCGCGACCGCGTGGTAGAAGGCGCCGTCCACGACGGGTGGGATGCGCCCCCACGCCCAGACCACCACCGCCAGACGCACCGCGAGGCCGACCCCAGCCAGGACCAGGCCGTCGGACCACGGCGCCCGCGGCACCGGCGCGCGGCTGCCGTGCGCCGCCGAGGAGGCACCCCTCAAGGCAGGTCCCCGATCAGGCCGCTGCGCCGGAGATCGAGGACCACCTCGCAGAGGGGCAAGCCGACCACGGTGGTATACGAGCCGTCGATGCGCGCGACCAGCAGCGCGCCGATCCCCTGGATCGCGTAGGCGCCCGCCTTGTCGAGCCCCTCGCCCGACGCGGCGTAGCGCCGGATCTCGCCCGCGCTGGCCCGTCGCAGGGTGACCCGTGTGCTCACGGTGCGAACCGCGACCGGCGCGCTCGCGTCGGCCCCGCGAGTGATCGCGTAGCGCGTGAGCACGGAGTGCGTGGCGCCCGCCAGACGCCGGACCATCGCCTCCGCCTCGTCGACGGTTGCTGGCTTGCCAAGGATCTCGCCGTCCAGGACCACCGTGGTGTCCGCGACGAGCGCCGCGGCACAGGCCCCCATCACCCCCGCCGCCGTGACGGCGAGGAGCTTGCTCGCCACCACGCGCTCGAGGTAGTCGGCCGGGCGCTCCCCCGGTCGGACCGCCTCGTCCACGTCCACCGCCGCGACGCGCAAAGGGATGCGAACGGTTTCCAGCAACTCCCGTCGCCGCGGCGACGCCGATCCGAGCAGCAGCGGGGAGGCACAGGTAATCATGGCTCGGCCGCCCGCGCCGCATACCACGAGGGGCCGGTCAGCGAAAACGCCGCTCCGACTGCCGGTGGCCGCGAGGCTCGGGTATCGTGGGAACGTGGCGCGCAGACCGCAGCGCGGGCCAGGAGTCGGCCGCCTCGCCGTCGTCGTCATCGCGCTCGCCCTGGCGCCGCCCGCGCGAGCGGGCGACTGCGCCCCGGAGAGCACCTACTCGACCTGCTTCGACGCCGACGCGCGCTGGCTTTCGCCCCCGAGCGCTCCATTTCTCGGCGTCGCAGGGGCGGTGCCGCTCGCCGCCGGCCACCACCGCCTGGGGGCGGCGATCGGCTGGCTGGAGCGCCCGGTCGTGCTGGCGCTGCCCAGCCCCGATCCCACCGGTCGCGAGCTGCGCGTGGTCGACCGGATCGTCTCCCTGACGCTGCTCGAAAGCGTCGCCCTCGGGTCCCGAGCAACCTTCGACGGGGCGATCCCGCTCACCCTGGCGCAGCAGGGCGCGGGCATGGAGAGCGTGACCTCGCTCGCCCCGGCCCCCGCACCCCGGGTGCTGCGCGATCCCCGCGCGGGGTTCACGCTGGGGCTCGCTCGCCGCCAGGCTCGCGTCGAGACGGCGCTCGCCGCCCGCTACGTCGTGGTCCTCCCCCTCGGGGACGAGCGAACGCTCGGCGGCGAGCGGGGATTGGTCGGCGCCCCGTCGCTCGCCGTGGAGGGGCGCGGGGACCACTTCTTCGCCGGCGCAGAGGCGGGCGTGCGGCTCCGCATGGCGGTGCAGGTCGGCGACACGCGGCTCGGAACCTCGCTCGTCGGCGCCGCCGGTGTCGGTTGGGACCCCCTGCGAGAACGGCGGCTCACGCTCACGGCCGAGGCCGTGGCCGCGCCCGTGCTGGTGCGGCAGCCAGCCGTACCCGAGCGGCTCTCTGGTCGGTGGGTGGTGCCCGCGGAGTGGCTCGTCGCCGTTGGCTCCCAGGCCCTCGGGCGCCGGTCGCCGGCGGTCATGCTCGGCGTCGGCGCCGGCATCCCACTGTCCAGCGCGCCACCCGGCTTCGACGCGACGGGACCGAGGTCGGCGGTGACGACGCCGCGCCTGCGGGCAGTGTTCACGGTCCGCCAGGAGCTTGGCCCCCGAAGGCGCGAGCCTCCCGCAGCGCCAGCCGGGTGAGCCCCGGCCGCGAGCCTCAGAAGGCCCGATTCTCCACGTAGATCTGATCGCCGGACTGCAGCGGGATGTCGGGCGAACGCCCGTCCATGATGGCGCGCACACTGATGACGACGGTGATGGAACCGTCGACCGTCTTGCGCGTGAGCTTGATGCGGTCGGCGTCGGCAATGGCGTTGAGCCCACCCGCGAGCGAGATGGCCTGCACGAGCGTGAGGCCGGGCTCGAACGGGAAGCTCCCGGAGTCCTGCACCTCGCCGAGCACGGTGACCCGCTTGCTGTTGTAGGCGCTGACGCGCACGACGACGCTCGGGTCCGTCAGGACCCGCTCCGCGATCAGCCGCTGTCGGATGACCTCCTGCACCTGCTGCGGCTCGAGCCCGGCGACCTCGACACGGTGGATGTAGGGGAGATCCACGGTGCCGTCCGAAGCGACCTGGTACTCCCGGGGGAGGTCCTTCTCGCCGACGATCTCGACCACGATCACGTCGCTCGACCCGATGGTGGTGCTCTGTACCGGAGTGGGCAGAGACACCCGTGAATTGTCGGGTTTCGGCCCGCAAGCCGCCAGGGCCAGGGCGAGCAGGAACATCACGAGCCCCGGGCACCCACCCCGAGCGGCGCGCGCGCGGTGAGCGAGGAACACCGTCCCGCGCGTCCCCCCGGAGGCCTCCGCCGCCGAAGTCGCAGCGGGCTCGCCACCCCCTGGGCTCAAAGGAACCATCGCCCTCCGAAGAAGAGCTCGAAACGCGCGAAGGAGAGGTCCTCGTAACGGCCTTCTCGGGTCACCGGGATGCGGTTGTCGTCCTCTCCCGGCGCCTTATCCAGCGCCGCCGTGTAGCGCGCCGTCGCGTTCACCCCGACGCGGTCGCCGAAGCGGTATTCCCCGAAGAGCTGGGCGTCGACTCGCTCCTCGCTGAACGCCTCCTTGCGTATCCCGATCGGGTCCATCACGCCATCGACCGGGTCGAGGTCCACCGCGGTCGGGAAGTAGCTCCGCGGGTAGCTGACGTGCGTGAGCCCGCCGTCCACCGCCAGGATCACGACCCCCCCGAGGAAGTACGAGAGCGAGACGTACCCGCGGTCACGCTGGTAGTAGTCGGTGAGGTAGCTGTTCGTGAAGTCACGCAGGTAGCCCACGGCCACGGAGGAGAGCCCCACCGCTGCCCCGTCCTCGGGCAGCTCCGGCGTTGGTCGGACGAACCACTTGAGCTCGCCGTGACCGATGAAGCTGTCGAAATCCTCGACCGGCGCCGCGTATGACTGGCGGTAGAAGCTCGCGCCCCAGCCGCCCAGCAGCAGCAGGCCGAAGCGTCGGGTGACGAGCCCCTGATAGCCGAGCCGGGTGCGCACGGGTCGGGAGTCCTTCAGGACCAGGTTGGTCGGGCTGGTGTAGTGGATCTCCCCGATCTCCCCGTCGTAGACGAGGGCGCTCCGCGGCAGGAAGCGCCAGCGGCCGCGGGTTTGGAGAAACTGGTGCCGGTTGTTGAGGTCGCGCAGCTGCGCACCCTCGAAGATGTTCAGCCGCAGATCGTACCCCAGGCGCCAGTCGAAGACACCGCCACGCGGACGCCAGAGGACCCCCGCGCCGACGCGGACGAGATCCCGATCGAACGCGACTTCCTGCTCGGGACTGTTGGAAGGTTCCGCGATCCGCCGGAGGTCCGCCAGGACGTCGGCCCCCAGCGGGCGGCCGGGACGGAGGTCCGCCTTGAGTCCGAGGGCACCGCTGAGGTAGCGCTGCTTGCGTGCCGCCTCCACGGCCGAGTGACCCCCGCTCAGGGCGAAGAGCTCGCCGTAGGTCGCGGCGCCGGTCGCACGAAAGCTCACCTCCGGCGGCGTCGGCGCACGTCCCTGGCTCGCGCTGCGCTGGGGACCGAGGCTCGCGAGGGACAGGCTCGGCGTCAGCCGAAAGCGCAGGGTCGGGATGATCTCCTCGGCGGCGGTGCCCGCGCGCTGGAAATAGTTCGAGTCGTAGCCGAGCTCCGTGGCCACACCGGGGTGCAGTTCGAGGTCGCCGGTGCGGATCCCGATCCCCTCGCCGATCCGGCGATCCCTCAGCCAGGGCTGCTCCTGCGCGTGCGCGCGACCGCACGGTACCCCGACGGCGATCAGGACCGCAAGGAGCGCGAGGCTGCGCGCGGGAGGTGCAAGGACACGCATGGGGGAGCGGCTCGCCGCGCCCGAGAGGTGCAAGCAGCTCGAGCCACCGGCTACTGGATGGGGCTGGTCGTCTGCGGCGGGACGCTGAGGAATGGTTCGTCGGAGGGATCGGTCGATTCGTCCGGGATGTCCGGATCAACCTGCATCGTCACCGCGGTGTCCCCGATGAACCCCTCCTCCTCCCCGATGCACTGATTGGCCTCGGCCACCATCGCCGCGACGTGATCGCGCAGAACCGTCAGCACGAGGTACTCGTGTGCGGCCAGCTCCCGATCGTTGCGCCCCGGCGCCACGCGCAGCGCCTCGGCGCGATCCCGCGCCGAGGCCACGGCGACGTCGATCTGGCGCAGCTTGTCCCGGAGACAGAGCAGCTTGATCACGTCGCGTGCCGCGCGGGCCTGCTCGACCTGGTGGCTCACCCGCGCCGCCCCCTCCTCCATGCCCGGAACGAAGCCCGTGACTTCCGCCAGCATCTGCTGCATCGAAAGGGGGGACGCGGCCGGCGCGACCTCGTCCGCCGCCCCCGACGCCGCGGGGGCGGCGTCCGACGGGGCCGCCGCCAAGCCGAAGCCACCGAGCAGGATGATGGCAGCCGGCCAGGCACGGCAAGTCAGCCGCACGACCCGGTGGTTCATGCCGCGCTCCGCATGCTCGAAACTCTAGGGGTGCGACCCGACCGTGTCAAATCGGCCACCGTGGGGGAACATGATTCATTCCAGCAACTTGTGGCCTGGCCCTCCCACCCGCGGACCGTGGTTCCAACCGGGCCACCGGCACCCCCTCTTCGGTGCGTCGATCGGTCGCGGCGTTCACTCGCCCCCGGTCGTCCGCCTACTGCTTCACGAACGTGACCGGCACCGTGATCACAGCGGTACCCCCTTCGGGCGGAGCGAACTGAGCCGCCGCCGCGCGGGACTGGACGCACCCCACGGCCGAACCGAGGTTCCCGGTCGAGGCCGCCGTGACCCCCTGGACCTCTCCCCCGGGTCCGATGCGGATCGTCAGGCGGATGGCCCCCTCGGCGTCGGGATTCGAGGCGAGCTCGCGCTGGTAGCAGGCGCGGAAGGTCGCACGCATCCCGGCGATGACGCGGCTCGCGTCGCTGACGTTGCCGCCACCTGAGAGCCCACCGACCGAGGCGTTGCCGACGGGGCCCTTGACCTCCTGACGTCTACCCGACCCCTCAGTCCCCGCGGTCTGTCCGGACACCCCGATGCTGGCAAGGGCCAACCCCGCGGAGCCGGGACGCATCGGTCCTCCCCCGCCGCCAAGCCGCAGGTCGCCCAGACCACCGACCCCGACGCCCGCCCCGCTGGCAGCGGCGAGGTCCAGCGCTCCGGTCGGTACCTCGCCGCCGCTCAAGACCCCGGCGGTCGCCGGCCCCGAACCAGCCAGCGCGCCGAGCGTTTCCATCTCGAGCTTCTCCAACTCGTTGGTGAGCGCGGCCGCCTGGACCGCCGACATCGCTCCGGCCTGCGCCCCGGGGGTCGGACCCTTGGCCACCGCCGGCGTGGGCTTGGTGGGCTTCTCCTTGGCCGCGTCGGAGTCGGAAACCGCCTCGGCCTCCGGCTCCTCGACGCTGGGCGGCGCCGGAAGCGACGCGACCGATTCCACCAGGCTCGCCACCATCGTCTCGTCGTCGATGACCGGATCCAGCCAGTCGGAGTAGACGGCGCCGATGGCCATGAAGTGCAGCAGGAACGACATCGCCGCGATCATCGTCGTCGGCCAGTCGAGTCCGGACGCGCCTCGAGTCAACGAAACCGGGAACTGCGGACGCAGCCGCGGCGGGGTCGAGGCGACGAACTGAAACAGGAACGTCGCGTCGCCGATGGTCACCTTGCCTCGGGAGTCCTCACCGAGCCTTACGGCGTGCGCGCCGGAGCGGCCCCGCGGAGCCCGGCGGCGAAGGTCCGCGACGTCGGCGGAGCCCGCGGCGGAAACCACCCGTCCTGTCATCCCGTCGAGCAAGTTCAGGTAGTACGCGTCCCCGACGACCTCGAAGAGGCGATGAATCGGCGGCAGCGCCCGCGCCGCCACGACAAACTGCGCCTTCTCGCTGGTGCCGATAGTGACGTGCTCCCGCTGGGCGAAGACCCGCTCGGCGACGACACGGCCAGCCCGCACCAACCCGACCCGCAACATCCGGGGTCCCGTCGGCGTGACCGCCCGCATCTTCGCGGTCATCTGCCCGGCTCGCTGCGAAGGGACCGGATTCGCGGCGAGAAGCTCGGTCATCTGGGTCCAATCGCGGGAGCGCCCCCGGGCGCGCGGCTGGTCGATTCGACAGTCTGAGCGGGAGAACCGCCCCCGCGGAGGCGCGAAGATATCGCCGCATGCCTCTCCGATCCAGTCCGCGCCGAACCTCGAGCTCTTGGACGGCGTCGCTCGGTGCCATGGGCCTGCAACGCGGTCGCCATGGCGCACGTTCCAGGCCGCCTGGCCGAATCGGGATGCAACGAGCGCGCCCACCGCGCTGAACTGGCGGCCCGTGGCGCCGTGGTAGCGTTGGGTCGCTCGCCTCGGGCACGCCTGGCAGCGGGCTGCGCGCGCCAGGGGGTCGCGGTCGCCACACGGCACCGGGGGCGGAGTCTGGAGCGGCGCCGCCACCCGGTGCAACGGACTCGGCGCGCTAGAACGGATCGCGATACACGGCCTCCTCTATCCGATCGAGGAAGGGCTGCTTGAGCTCCGCGAGCGTCAGCTTCGGCTGGATCCGGCTCACGTCCACCGCCGCGATGGGCTTCTGGATGCGACCCACGATCGTCACCTCGCTGATGGTGATCACGCGACGCTTCTCCTCCGCGTGCGCGAGCCCCACCATCGCGACCAGGGACACGCCCAGCAACGTCCCCAGTCCAACGTGCCTTCCCCTCATGGCTGGCCTCCCTCGAGCGGCGGCAGTGATCCGGCGCCACGATCCTGGTCCGGAGCTGGCTCGCTCCCCTCGGACGGGAAGGAGCCGCTGCTGGAGTCGGGCGGCGGTCGCGCGCCGGCCGACGACGCATCGGGGGCCTCTGCCGCCACCGCGGCGCCCGCCGAGCCTCCTGCGTCGGGGCTCGAGCTGACCGCCGCGGGCGCGGGCGGCGGCGGGACCGGGGGCGCCGGCGGCGCCGACGCCTCGGACTCGAGCACGGCCTTCTTGGCCTTGGCCCGGGCTATCAGCTCGTCGGTGTCGTCGGTGCCCCCGACCGGAGCGCGCGAACGCTTGGCCGCGTAGGTTTCGAACGCTTCGATGGCGAGCTCGGCCGCGCGTACGCGCGACACCCCGGGCACCTCCTCCGAGAACAGGTAGAGCAGGCCGAGATCGTAGTGGACCTGCACCATCCCCGGATCGGCGGCGAGCACCCAGTTGAACTCTCGCAACGCTTCCGTGGTCTTGCCGAGGAGGCGGTAGGCGTCGGCGAGGTACAGGTGCGCGATCACGTTGTCGCGCTGGTAGCGGATCGCGCCCTCCAGCAAGGGGGCCGCCCCCGCCGCGTTGCCGGTCTGGAGCAGGTGTAGGGCCAGATGAACCCGTGCCTCGACCAGGTCCGGCCGCAACCGCAGGGCTTGCTCCAACTCCGCGATCGCCTCCCGGCGCCGCCCTTGTTCGGCGTAGATGAGCCCGCGGAGTAGCCGCGCCTGCGCGTTGTCCTTGTCCCGCGGCGGGTTCTCCGCGCCGTAGCCGTCGAGGATCCCCTTGAGGACGTACAGCGCCAGATCGAGCCTCCGGCTGCGGAAGTGGTCGCGCGCCAGCGGCTCCATCGCGGGACGGTAGTTCGGGTCGATCTTCAACGCCTCCTGTGCCAGCCGCTGGGCCTCCGCGGAGTCGCCCCGCAACGACCGTATCTCGGCCAGCGCGGCGACGATGGCCGCGCTCCTCGCCACCCGCCCCTGCCACTCCCGCAAGAAGGCCTCCGCCTCGTCGTCGCCGGCCGTCCGCGCGGTGAGGAGCGCATAGGCCGCAATCGCGGGCTCGAAGTCCGGCACCGTCCCCAGCGCCGAACGGTACGCCGCGCGCGCCCCAGCCACGTCACCGAGGCGCTCCCGGACCACCCCCAGCGCGTAGGCAGCCTCGAAGGCCCGCGCGTCCGCCTGCGTCGCGGCCGTGAACTGGGCGCGCGCCGCCTCCAGATCGCCGGCCTGGAACGCCGTCATGCCTGCCGCGTAGGCCTGCGACGCCGCCGCGGACATCCTCGGTCGGGGGGCCGCCGCGCTCGCGACACCACCCGTCTGGCCCCCGGCGAAGGCCGACCCGCCCGCGGACGTCGCCGGCGGCGCTCCGGCGACGGACGGCGGGACGCGGGCGCCCCCGCGCTCGGTCGCGACGCAGCCCGCCGTCACCATCCCCGGCGCGAAGACCAGCCCGGCCACCATCGCCGCCGCTAGCTCGCGGCGGCGCGCGGCGCACCTGGCTCCCGAGCGGTCCCTCATGGGCTCACCACCAGGGGAGCAGGCGGCGGCATCGCGTCGGCCTTCGGCTCCACCACGATCCCCGGACGCTGCTTGACGAACATGCCCGGCTCGTAGCCGAGATCCTTCACCCCGCCCGCGTAGGCCTGCATCGCCGCCTCACCGATCACGTCCGTGAAGAACGCCAGGCGTCGCACCGCGCGCGTCAACTCCGCGTGGGTCACGTGATAGCGCCGGGACAGCACCACGGCGGCCCCGTACTTGGCGATCATCACCTGATCCGCCGCGTTGATCTCCTTCTCCCGCGCGTCACGCCACGCCTGCTGGACCCTGACGCGCACCGCGTCGGCCTTGGCCATCAGATCGGGGTCGCCGCTCTCCTCGGCCCGCCGGAGCTTGCGCTCGGTGGCCTCGTCGAACAGCCGCAACGCCGGCGGCCGCGTGTTGTAGAGGCCCGACCGCAGCGAGTCGTAGAGCGATCCCTGCCGGGCGACCGCGACCGCGGTCCACTCGGGAGAGACGTAGGTGTCGATGACGTGCTGCAGCCGGTCTAGCCAGCGGCTCGCGTTGACGGCCTCCTGCTTGTACTGGTTGATGACCTCCACCACGGTCCCCTTGTACCGGTGGTGACCGGTTTCATAGTCGAACTCACGGGCGAGTTCCTGGTCGATCAACGTGTACTCCGCCTCCGCCGCCATCGCGGCCTCGAGCGAGCCCAGGGCGGCGCTCTGGCCGTCCTTGCTCGGCGCGAGGCTCCGGAAGCGCTGGAACGCCGCGATCGTGTGCTCCCACCAGCGCTGGGTGTCCGCCGCGCGCGCCGCGCGCCGCGTCTTGGCGCTCCAGTACGCCGCCTGCACCAGGTACGCCGCCGCGGCGTCCTGCCCCTGGTGCGTGCGGAAGTACTCGTCCATCGCGGCCATGGCGCGCGCCCGCGCCTCTCGGTTGGCCCCCTCGTCCGGGCTGAGCTCATCCCACTTCTTCAGCGCCGAGCTGGCCACGATGAAGTCCGCCTCGGCCATCTCCGTCGGCGACGCCCCGAGGGTTCGGAAGCGCTCGCGTTCGCGACGCATGCCCGCCTCGTCGCCCAGGCTCGCATAGAGCGCCAACGACTGTCGGCTCGCCTCGCGACGCTGCCCGTCGTCGAAGTGCTCGTTGCTGGCGATCTGCTCGAAGGTCCCGGCCGCGCGGGGGTAGGAGAAGAACAGGATGTACGAGCTCGCCAGGGCGTCGTAGGCCTCCTTGAGGTATCCGACGCGCTTCTCGTAGCGGGCGCCGTCGGGACCGACCGGGGGCTTGGCCCCGGGATCTCCGTCGCGAAGCAACCGGAGCGTGGCCTCGCTCCCGTACTTCGAGATGAACAGCTCGTACATGGCGATGGCCTTGTCGTACTCCCCCACCTGCTTGTACGCGAACGCCCCGTTCATCGCCGCCTCGGGAGCGTTCTCGTTGCCAGGAGCCTTCTCGAGGGCCACCCTGTAGGCGGCGGCGGCTTCCCGCCACCGCTGGTTCCGTTCGGGCCCCTCGGGGAGCTGCGCCGCGGCCTCGAACAGCGCTCCGGCGTCCATGTAGGCCGCGATCTCGCTGACGGGCTTGCGGATCGCCGCCTCCTTGCTCCGCTGGTCGGCGTTGACCGCACAGCTCGGTGCCTCGGCCAGGCGCCGGCTCTCCCGGGCATCGTTGGAGTAGTTGCTCATGCTGATGAGCTTCTCCCACGCCCGGTAGCCCCACTCGTTCTTGCCGCAATTCGCGGCGTAGATCGGCTCGAAGCGCCGGCGCGCCTCCGCGAAATCGCCGTAGACGAAGAAGAGGTCGGCGCTCTGGAAGGCGTACAGCATCCCATTCTGCTCCGGGTCACGATCGACCGGGATCCGCTGGTTGTACGCGTCCCGCGCCCGAATCCGCTCCAGCTCCAGGGCGGGGATCGGCTCCGCCACCACCCTCCGCTCCTTCCCCTCGCCTGTGAACTCCACTTCCGTGCGCCGCGGGATGCCACGGCTCCCGCCGGATTCGTCGTGGAGCCGATGCTGGTCTTCCACCACCTGGTCCGCGATCGTCACCAGATAGTAGGCCGCGGGCTGCAGATATCGATCGTCCTCGTTCGAGTCGCGGACCGCCTCCGCCGCCGCGGTGGCCGCCGTGATCTCGTCGGGGCGGGGGGTCCGCCCGAGCAGGATCTGCAGCTCCACGCCGTGAAAGGCCGCGTCGGCGTACCAGAACCGGCTCTCGTAGGCGTCCAGCGCGTGCGGATCCTGGTCGTGATAGGCGCGCCACGCCTCGCCGGCCAGCCGGTACTCCGCGATCGCGCGCTCCAGAAGCTCGCGCCGCTCCCCCTCCTCGCTCACCTCCTCGGCTCGCGCCCGGAGCGCCTTCGCCTGGTTGGTGTGGTCGGCCGCTGCCCGCTTGAGCCCCTGGCTCGCCAGCTCCTCGGCTTGCTGCAAGGCTTCGGGATCGTCTTTGTTCGCCTCGGTCCAGGCGGTGACCCCGACGTAGTCCTTCAGCCGCGTACGCGCGGCGAGCGCGGCCGCAGCGTACTCTTGCCGCGCCGCCGAGCCCTGCGGCGCGAGCCGCGACAGCGCCTCGCAGAGATCGGCAACCTTGTTCTGGATGAGCGGCGCGTCACGATCCATGGGGAAGCGCGCCAGGATCAGCTCCAGCGTACTGACGGCGTTCCGGTGCTGGGTGATGTCGACGAACTCCTGTGCGAGCGCCTTGTAGACCTCGACGGTCCACTTCGCGTCCTGCGGAACGATCGCCGGGTCCTGGACCCGTTCGATCGCGATCGCCATGCGCTGCTCCGCTACCAGCGGGTCGGTTTCTATGTCGAGGACGTCGTTGCGCGGGATCGCCGGGTGATCCGCCGGCGGCCCCTCGAAATCCACGTAGGTCAGCGACCCGGCGATGTAGGTGAACGCCTCCGCCCGGAAGTCCGCGCCCGGATCGCCTGTCCGCGCCTCCTGCTCGTCGGCGTAGCGCAGCAAGCGCACGAATTCGTGCACCGCCTGCCGGTACCGCTGTTGCTTGAAGTAGGTCCAGGCCTGCTTGTAGAGCGCCACCCCGAAGAGCGGCGGCCTCCGGTAGCGCAGGGCGTGCCCGTAAGCGCTGACCGCGCGGTTGAAGGCGTAGGGTCCCGCCCCCGGATCGACCTGATCGAAGTGGTAGTTGCCGATCTGCCACCAGATCTCGGCCACGTAGCGCGGGTCGGCGCCGGGCGCGACGAGCTGCGGCTGCATCTCGCAGGAATCGGGGTACGGGTCCCGAAACACCAGCTCGTCGGCCGGGTCGGCGCGCGCCACGTCCGTCACGCGCTTCCCACCGAGGGCGTTGGCGTCCAGAGGCAACGGGTTGGCCTGGTACCATTCGTTCCAGAACCGGGTGTCGTGATCCTGCTCCAGCGGCGTGACCTCGATGCGCCGTGCGTCCCTCGGGTCGTCGGCGACGTGATACCGGTTCCTGCACACCAGCGCGCGCCACACCTGCTGGCCCTCGTCGATGCGCCCCAGGTCGGTGAGCGCGTGCCCGAGGTAGTAGTAGACGGCGGCGATCTCCGCGTAGGCCGGGTAGTCCCGGATGAGCTGCCGGTAGAGGGCGATGGCGGGCTCGAGACGCGAGCCGAGCTCCGCCTCGAAGGCCGCGCGCGCCCGCTCCTCGTACAGCGCCGCCAGGCGGAACATCGCGTCCGGCGTCGCCGTCGGGTGCGCGTCAGGGCCGCGGTAGCGAGCGAGGAACTCCTCCAGCCGGCGGATCGCCTCGTCGCGCGCCGCCGCCAGCGCGACGTCCTGGCGCCGGATCTCGGAGTCGAGCGCGGTCAGGACACGCCGCCGCTTCGCCTCGTAGTGATGGCGGACGATCATCGTCAGCGTATCACGAAACCGCGCCGCTCCTTGCTCGTAGTCCCGCGCGGCGGCCTCCAGAGTCCGCAGCGCGCGCAGCTGCTCCTCCGATGGCGCCGGGGGCGGCGGCACCGAGCGCCGGAGCCCCCCCGGCGCCGCCGCCGGAGCCGGCGCCTGGGCGGCGGCCGGCGGCGCCCCCAGGACGACGGCGAGTCCGCCGAGCGCGACCCACCTCCGCGCTCGCCGGGCCGCCGAGAACCGCCCTCGGCGACGGCTCACGGCGCCTCCTCCGCCTCGTCGAGCACCTCGCGGAGCTCGTCGTCCAGCTTTCGATCCTCGAGCGAACGCTCCCGTCGCAGGTTGCGCACGCGCAGCCGCGCCGCCTCGCGCACCTCCCAGGCCTGCTGGACGATGCCGACGTCGGCGCGCAGCACGATGCTCTTCAGCCGCTCGCCCACCAGCACGAAGCTCTGCTTGGCCACCTCGCCCACCAGCGCCCGCGCCTCGTGGTCGAGGGTGTCGAGGTCAGCGCCCGACCTCTCCAGGTTCGCGACCTCGCGCGCGACAGCCGCCATCATCTCCTCGCCGCGACGCTCGGCCTCCCCCAGGAGCAGCGCCCGGATGGGCAGCAGCTGACCCTCGGCGCGACCGATGCGGTCGAGGAGCGGCTGGATGGACCGCGCGTAGTCGCGCGCGCGCTCGTCTTCCTCGCCCGCTGCGACCCGGGTCACCTCCTCGGCCAGAGCGGCCGCGAACTGCCGCCGCACCTGCTCGTCGTCGACGTAGCGCTGATCGCCGAAGCCGATCTGGACCTTCCCGGACTCCACCGCCTCGCGGTACTCGGCGATGCGACCGTGGAGCGCGGCGACCGCGCGCTCATTAGCCTCGATCTCGGCGCGATACCGGCTCAAGGTCGCCGGATCGAGCGACAGCCCGAGCTCGCGCGGCTCCTCCACCACCCGCTTGAGGCCGTTCACCAGCGCCTGCAGCGAGTCGGCCTGGAGCTGGAGGCGCTGCAGCGCCTGCGAGAGCTGGTCCCACTGCCGCTTGCCCGACTCCTCGCGACGCTGGAAGTCCCCTTCTGACGCCGGCATCTGCCCGACCCGCGACATCAGCGCGCGCCGCGCCGCGCGGGGCGTCGTCACCCCCGAACCCACGGCCCGACCGGCAACGTCATCCATGCCGAGCGCGAGGATGCGCCGCGCATGGCTGAGCTGGTTGAGCGGGGCCAGTACCTTCTCCAACGCGGACTGCAGCTCCGGGAAGGCCTTCACGCGGCTCGTCGTCGATAGCACCGCGCGCAGCCGCCGCGCGAGCAAACGTGCGTCGCCGAGCAGCGCCCGTGACCGGTTCACGTCGTCGATCAGCGCGAACGCGTTGGCGTCCTCTGCCTCCTGACGCGCCCAGCCGAGCACGATCGGGGGCAGCGTAGGCCGCCCTGTGGGGGTCAGCGCGGCGTCGTTGAGCACCTGATCGTAGTAGGCCACGGGATCCGTGGTCGCGGCCAGGAACTCCGCCACGCGCCGGCGGATGGGATCGAAACGCTCCCGCACGCCGCGGTAGATGGCGAGCGCCTGCTCGAATTCACCCGCGCGGAGCCGCAAGTCCGCGCGCAGCAGCGCGCCGTCGGCCAGATCGAGACGATCGGGGTCGGTGACCGCGAGCACCTCGAGCGCGCGCTGGGCGCGCTGGTGATCGCCGAGCCGGACGTACCCCCACGCCAGCTCATACAGCATCGTCGAGAACTCGGGCGACTGCCGGCCCACGTGACTGTAGGCGTCGGCCGCGTCGAGGTAGCTGTCGGACTCGTAGCACAAGCGCCCGATCGCCATCCACGCGAGGTCCACGACGTGCCGGTGCTCGCGGGTGTCGGCAGGCAGCCGCGTGACCCGCCGGAACTGATCGACGGCAGCGGCGAAGCGGACGATGGACCCGGGCTGCGCCGCGCCCCCCTCCGCGCCGGCGCCCGGTTCCGCGGCGGGCTGGACCAGCGCCTCCTTCGTGAAGACCACACCGAGCAGGTACTGGCTCTGATGCGTGAAGGGTACGTTCGCCGGGACGCCGGCGAGCTCGCGGCGCGCCGTCACGTAGTCTCGCCGGGCGAAGGCCAACTTCCCTCGTGCGTACTGGAGCGACCCCGTCGCGTCGGCGTCGGGCAGCTCGGCGAGGCGCGCGGCGAGCGCGTCCACCGCGGCGGGGTCCTCGGTTCTCAGCGCGATGTCGACCAGCCGGCTCAAGGCCCGCCCCGCGTAGGGCGCGTAGGCGCGCTGGCGAATCCCGTCAAGGATCTCGAGGTAGCGACGCCGCGCCGAGAGGAGCTGATCGCTGCGGAAGTAGCTCTCACCGAGCAAGAAGAGCGCGTCCGCGTGGGCGGACGCAGGGACGTTGCCCTGCCGGAAGAGCTCATCCACCTGGCTGAAGATCTGGATGGCGCGCTCGTAGTCCTGGTTGCGAAGGTGGAGCTCCCCCTCGGCGATCCGCCGCTCGGGGGTGGTCGGTCGGGGCGCGACCCGAGCCGCCTCCGCCCGGATGGCGCCGACGCTCGCCTCGACCCGGCGCACCATGCTCTCGGCGGTGGCGGCCGCCTCGTCCGCCCGCAGGGCGAGCCCGGTTCGGGCAGTAAGCACGAGCGCCAGACAGACAGCGACCGCCCCGACCCGTGCGCGGCGCCGTGCCATCACCGTCCCCCGGTCTTCGCTCCGCTGGTCGCGCCCCCGCCGCCGTTCGCACCCGAACCCCCGGGGGAGTTCGCGGCGCCCGACCCCGCCTTGACCGTCTGCTTGAAGCGGATCGCAGGGCGCTCCTCGAGGGGCGTAGTGACGCCTCCCTTCTCCCAGGCGATCACCTCGAGCACGATCGTCTTGCCCTCGGTGACGGTGAACGAGTGGCCGGCGCCCGTCTGGAACCGGTACCCTCTGAGGTACGAGAACACCCCGTATCCGTAGCCCTGGAGCTTGATCTGCACCTGTAGCGTGTGATCCCCGGGCGGGATCGACCCGGTGAACACGGGGATCGATCGTTGCTCGGCGAGAGCCCCGGTTTCGTCCTGCTTGCTGTACTGGATCTGCCCGTCGAGCACGAACAGCGCACTCGTCAGGCGGAAGGCCGAGGAGAGGTCGTTCTGGAAACGGATCTCCGCCCTCGCCCCGCCGATGCCGCCCGAGAGGATCGTGTCGCTCAGCAGGCTGAGGCGGGTATGGCTCCGCCTGATCTGCTCCTTCAGGTCATCGATGCGTTGCGCCAGGTCGCGCATGCGCACAAGGTAGGTGGACCCGTCCATGGCCGCTGGTCCCCCCGGTGCCTCGCGGGGGGCGCTGCCCGGCGCCGGCTCGCTGCTCGGCGCCGACACGCCACCGGAGGCGCCAGGGGTAGGTAGCGCGGTCGGACGCGACGTGTTCTTGCGGGAAGCCTCGGGGAAACGAGCCTCGGCCGCCACACCCGCAGGCCCCGGGGCCGCCCGCGCAGTCTCAAGGGAGCCGGTGGCGGACGAGGCCGAAACCGCCGGCGCAGCCCCGGACGGCGCGACCGGCGGCGACTGCGCGACGGAGATCCTGGCTCCCAGGACCAACGTCACCAGAGTGACCAACCGCGCCAGCGTCCGGAGCTTGCCCTGCCATCGCAGCGCAGTCACGTCCCCGCCACCTCCAATCCACGCCATGGATCCCATCGGCTACGGTTCCCGGGAGCGTAGCAGACGCGCGCGCGGCGCCACTCGCCCATTGCGCCCTCATGCCCGGCCGCCGCCACCGCCATCGCTTCGCACGGCCGGCCGCCCGTGCGCGGCGTCCAGGAAGGCGATCGTCCGGGTCGCGCCCCTGTGCCGAAGACCACGCGAGCAGGGGATCTGGACCCGCGCACCCCGGGGCGAGCATCGCCCCGCGACGCGGTTTCCGGGCGCCCTGGTCGCCTTGCTCCGACTGCGCCGGGCAGGTACCGTCCCGAAGGGTGGGCCAAGACCCGAAGGGATGTCCGACCTTGGAGAATGCCTCGGGAAATCCAGCTTGGGCGCCGCCGGAACGGCAGCGAAGCGTCGCTGGTGCAAGCCCCCCTCGGCGGCCCGCGCCCCCAGCTCGTCCCGCCGAGGGGGGGGGCCGGTTTCCGCCACCGAGGTCGAGATGCGTGCGATGACGGCGGTCCAGGGCGAGGCCACCGACGAGATGCTGATGGTCCGCTACCAGCGGGGGGACCGCGGCGCTTTCGCGGAGCTGGTTCGCCGCTATCAGGTGCCCGTCTACAACTTCGCCTTCCGCCTGCTCCACCAGGCGTCCATGGCGGAGGACGTCACCCAGGAGGTCTTCCTCCGCATCGTGCAGCGGGCCGCCGAGTTCAAACACGAGGCCCGCTTCTCGACCTGGCTCTTCACCATCGCGCACAACCTCTGCGTCGACCAGCAGCGCAAGCTGGCCTACCGCCAGCACCCAAGCCTCGACCAGCCCGCGCACGGCGCGGCGACGGAGGTTCCCCTCGGCGAGCACGTGCTCGACCCGCACCCGCGCGCCGCGACGGAACGGGCCGCGCCACGCTCCGAGGTGGCGCTGCGCATCGTGGAGGCGGTGAGCCACCTCCCCGAAGAGCAACGCGAGGTCTTCCTGTTGCGAGAGATCGCGGGGCTCCCCTTCCGCGAGATCGCCGAGGTCACTGGCGCGGGAGAGAACACCGTGAAGAGCCGCATGCGGTACGCCCTCGACCGACTCCAGGAGGCGCTCGCCGACTTCGAGGAGTATGCACGAGCGCTGCGGTGAGGTTGACGACGAGCGGACAGGACGCGGACTGACGTGGATTGCGAGAAGTTCGACCGGGTGGTGCTCGACCTGCTGTACGACGAGCTCGACGAGCGCACGGCGGCGGCGGCGCGACGGCACATGGATCACTGCGCTCGGTGCGGCCCCATCGGCGCTGGGCTCCGCGCCACCCGCGAGGTGGGGGTGCTGCCACGAGAGACGCCTAGCCCCGACCTGGCGTCGCGCATCCTGGAGGCCGAGCGCAACGCTCGCGCCCAGCTCCCGCTCGGCCAGCGCCTGGGGCGCGGCGTCTCGGTGCTCGCGGGCTACGCCATGCGGCCGCAGCTCGCGATGGCGGCGGTCGCGGTGTTGATGATCGGCATCAGCGTCTTCTTCGTGCGTACCCACCCGAGCGATCGCGAGGCGGTGCGCGTGACCGAGCGCGGGGTGCCCGAGGTGGAGCAGGAACCGGTCGGGACGGTGGTGGACCGTGGCGAAGCCGAAGCCGCCCCGTCCTCGGCTTCGCCACGGTCCACCCTCGGCCGCGGCGAACTCCCGGTCGAGGGCGAGCCCCCCCCGCCGAGCGCCATCGCCGACGACCGGGAATACGAGGCCGCGCGGGGCCAATTCCAGGCCGGACACTTCGCGGAGGCGCAGCGCGCCTTCGAGCGACTGGCCGGCGCCGGGGGACCGCACGCGGCGAGCGCGGCCCTGATGGCGGCGCAGTGCGCGCGCCACACGCAGGGCTGCGCCGTCGCCGCGGCGCTGTTCGACGATCTGGCCGCGCGTCACTTTGACACCGGCGTGGGGCTCGAGGCGACCTGGCACGCCGCCGAGTGCCGCCGCTCGCTCGGGCAGACCGACCTCGCCCGCAGTGACTACCTCCGGCTCGCCGCCGAGCCCGGGTACGCGGAGCGGGTGGAGGTGGCGCTGGCTGCCCTGGAGGGCGGGCCGGGCGTCACACCGGGCGACCGCGCGGTGCGGGCCAAGGCCGCGACCTCGCCGCCGCCCCGCGCTGCGCCCGAGGTCGCCGAACCGGTTCCCACGGCCGCGGCCAGCCGCTGACTCGGTGAGCTCGCCACCCTCCGCGGCCGGCCTGGCCAGGCGGCGCGGAGACGGTCCGTCGGATCGGCGTCGCCGATCCAAGCCCCTCTGGCCAAGCACCGAGAGTCGCTCTCCAGGGTGTGCGGCCGGCAACCCGCGCTCGCCCCGCACGGGCGCGGACCCCGACATCGACGTCGCCCTCACCCCCGCGCGGTCCGCTAGTTCGTACCTTCGCCGCGAACGTAGGCGATGACGCGGATGACCCGCACCAGGCGCTCCCGGTCCTCGCTGGTGATATCGACGAAGCGAATCCCCATACCCGGGTTCGGGTTGTCGCCGAGTACCCGGACCGGGTTGATCCACTGCACGATGCCCTGAAGCACGAAGGGCGGGTGGCCGGGCGGCGCGAAGCGCAGCCGGAGCCGCGTCCCGATCTCGAGCGGCTGTCGGGTGAGGACGAAGATGCCAAGCTCCGAGATGTTCGTGATCGACGCGTAGAGGAAGGTGTCCTCCGTCTCGCAGTCGACGGACCAGGTGACGGGGACGCGCTCTGCCGTGCGCCGGTTCCTCATCCCGTTGTCCTCTTCGTCTTCCCGTTCCGGCCCCGATCGACCCGACAGCCCGCTCACCGGTCGGCCTTACCCTTGATCCCGCGAGGTGTCACGGAAAGTCGTGTCACCGCGGCAAGGGTTCACCAGACGCGGAGTTTTCCCGCGATCACACGGTCCTGGTCGTGAGGTCCGCGCCGCACCGGAAGGCGACGCGCGCCCTGAAAGAAGCCGAAGTAGACGTCGTAGTCCCCCGGAGCGAAGTTCGGCTCCAGGGTGAACGGGTGCGCGTCGAGGATCACGTCGCCTGGTCGCCAGTACCGCATCGGATACCGCTCCCGCAAGGTGGCGTGGTCCCCGTTGAAGCGACGACCCTGCCCGTCGACGTGGATGAAGGTGTCCCACTCGCCGTCGATCGGCGCGATGACCCGCCAGTAGATGCGAAAGACGGCGGCACGCCCTGGGACCACCGCCTCCAGGATCCGCCCGCGCCGGTCGACCACCTCCCAGCCGAGGGCCTGGACCTGTCCCCCGAGATCCGCGTCGAGCGGCCAGCGGGGATCCGCCGCGCCCTCCAGCACCACCTCGTTCAGGGGGTTCTGGTTGGCCGTCGCCGGGTCCAGCCGATCAGAAACCAGGAGGATCCCCGGCGACCGCGCGTCGACCACGGGCAGGTTGCCGGGGCGCCCGCCGCCACGATGAAGGGCGTTGAGCTCCGGCAGCAGCGCGGCACGGACGGCGAGGAAGCGCCGCCCGGCGCCCCCGGTCAACCACGGGAACGCGGCCGGGACGGACTCGAGCGCCGGGACCCTCGCGCCGAGGTAGTAGGTGGAAACCGCGGCATCGAAGCCGAGCACGGCGATCTCCTCGCCGGCCCCAGCCCGCTCGCGGAAAGCCGCGAAGGCGCTCCGCGGTGACATCTCCGTGACGAGCCCGGGGAAGTAGGCGGCGCCCCCGAGCGCCGCGCTGGCGGTGAACCCGGCGAGCGCGAGCCGCGCCCGAGGCCAGCCGGTGCGTTCGTGCATCCAGCGCGCGGCGTCGCGAGCCAGGAGCGCCGCTGCGGGCAGCCCCAGGACGAGCCCGGCGAAGGCGATCCAGCCCCAGCGGACGAGGCGCTGGAACTGGAGGCCGAGAGCCTCGAGGGGAGCCACCCGCCACCCCGCCTCGTGCACGACGGACGCGGCCGCGACCCCGACCAGCGCGGTCTGGACGAGCATGAGCAGCAGTCCGAGCTGCCCGCGTCGCGCCCCGCGCCACGCCCGGAGCGCCGCCGTGAAGCTTGCCGCCTCGAACCGAGGTCGGCACACCCCGTCCGGCTCCGCGATCGACACCAGCGCAGCCCCTACCAGGCCCAGGGCGACGAGCACGTACCAGCGAGGCGGCGCCGCGCTGGTCGAGCCGTCGACGTCGAGCCCAAAGGCGACGAAACCCTTCCCTGGGATCAGGACCAGATCCGCGAGCACGAGCACCGTCGCCGCCGCCAGACCCATCGCGCCGACGGGCGCGGTGCGTCCCCGGCGCTCCGCGTCCCGAACCGCGATCCCGACCAGCGCGGCGAGCCCCGCGACCGCCACGAAGGGTATCGTGCCCACCGACGGAGCGAGAGCGCCGTGCGCAACGAACGCGATTCCAGTCGCGGAAACCAGCACGAACCGGAGCGGTGCCGCCGCGAGCGCGGGGCGCTCTCGGGCAGGCGATCCGCCGAACGCCGTGCCGACAGCGAGGAGCGCCGGGCCGCCGTAGGGGAAGAGCCCGTGAGCGAGCTGCCCCAGCATGAGGTCGAAGGTGGCGAGCGGGGTGGACGGGGCGATGGGTACGCCGACCGGCAGGTAGAAGCGCCCGGGATCCGCCCTGGCAGCGCCGAGCGCTCCGACGCCGTAGGCCAGCACCGCCACTCCGACGCCGAGGGTCAGCCCTCCGGTGACGACGCCGAAGCGGTCGGCGCGCGAAGAATTCACCGCCAGGGCGACCAGCCAGGCGACGCCGACGCCGAGCGCGGGAACGACCACGCCGAAGATGGCGCCTCGACACGCGTACCCTCCCCCGAGCGCCAGCAGGCCGAGCCCGAGCGCGAGCGCACGACCGGCGCTGGGGGCCGCCGCGCCGTCGCGACCGCCGAATACGGCGGCGGTGAGCCCCCACAGCGCCAGAACGTCGAGCGCCAGGGTGGGGGCGTCACCGAGCATCATCCGCGCCTGGTTGAAGTACAATGGCGTCGTTCCGAGCACGATGGCCGCGTAGGTGGCGGCGCGGCGGTCCTCGTAGCGCGCGACCAGCGCATACGTCGCGGCAACCCCGAGCAGCGCCCAGAGGGCGAGCGGAAGCCGGCCAGCCCAGGCATGGAGCCCGAAGCACCAGAGCCCGGCCGCCGCCGAGGTGTAGGGGAGCTCTCCGGACCCCAGTCCCCCGAGGGTCATCATCGAGTTGTCCGCGCCATCGACGTATAGGCCTCGGGCGCCGAACACGTTCAGGGCGATGCGCCGAGCGAGCTCGACGAAGCGGAGCTCGTACGGGTCCCACAGCCCCAGCAGAGGCAGCGGGGCGAGCAAGTTACCGACTACGAGCAGAACCGCCAGCACCGCCCCGCCGCGGGACGGAGAGGACGCGCCGCCGGTCGCGGCGACAGGGGGAAGGCCCGCTCGATCGGGCAGGTTCGCGGCTGGCATCGGGCGGGCGCGGAGCGGCGGCAACGATACCGCGCCCCGTGCGATCCTGCATGGTCTGCCGCAGGCCGGCGGGCGGAGCGCCCGGGGCCGAGGGCCTCCGGCCAGCTCCGCGTGGCACGACGCCGTGCTTCCCCTATCCTTCCGTCCTCATGCGCTCCGGCAACGTCGCCATCGTGGGCCGCACCAACGTCGGCAAGTCGACGTTCCTCAACGCCGCGCTCGGCGAACCACTGGCCATCACCTCTTCGCTGCCACAGACCACCCGCGACGCATTGCTCGGGGTCGTCACGCTGCCGAACACGCAGATCGCCTTCGTCGACACGCCAGGAATTCATCGGCCGCGCACCGAGCTCGGCCGCCGCATGAACGCCGCCGCCATCGACGCCGTCCGCGCCGCCGACGTGGTGCTCGTGATGACCGACACCCACCGCCTGCGAACTCGCGTCGACGGGCTGCCGGCCGCCGCCGCGCCCGCGACCGCCGTGGTCGATCTCCCGCCCGGCGACGTCGAGGTGCTCGCCCAGCTGCCGGCGGAGGCGCCGGTCGTGCTGGTCATCAACAAGGTCGACCGCTGCGCGGACAAGCGCGACCTGCTCGGCGTCATCCAGCGCTTCGCCGCGCACCGTGATTTTGCCGCCATCGTCCCGGCCAGCGTGCGCGACCCACGCGACGTGGAGCGCATCCTGTCCGTGCTCGGCGAGGCGCTGCCCGAGCGCCCGCCCGCCTACGACCCGGAGACGATCACCGACCGCCCGGCACTCTTTTTCGTGCGGGAGTACGTCCGCGAGCAGGTGTTGCGCCACACCGCCCGCGAGGTGCCCCACGCGGTCGCCGTGACCGTCGAGTCCGCCACTGACCGCGGCGAGGTGCTCGTGGTCCAGGCCACGATCCACGTCGAGAAGGCTGGTCAGCGCGCGATCCTCCTCGGGTCCCGCGGCGCACGCCTGCGCGACGTCGGCGCGGCGGCGCGCCAGCGCATCGAGGCGCTCCTGGGCCGCCGCGTGTATCTCGAGCTCTTCGTGCGGGTCACGCCGCGCTGGAAGCACATCCCGCGGCAGCTCGCCGAGCTCGGCTACGACGGCGGGTGCGGGCCGAGCGCGGCGCCGCGACCACGCCGGGCAGGACTGCCGTCGCGGGAGGGGGCCTCCACCGCCCGGGCCGGCCGCCCCCGCCGCTCGCGCCCTGACGCCCGCTCGACACCGCCCCGAGGTCGCGCCCGATGACCTTCATCGCCGCCATCGTCGGCCGGCCCAACGTGGGCAAGAGCACGCTCTTCAACCGCCTCGTCGGACGTCGCGCCGCCATCGTCGACGACCAGCCGGGGGTCACGCGCGATCGCCACTACGCGGACGCTCACCTGCAGGGCCGCGACCTCACCCTGGTCGATACGGGCGGATTCGATCCGGACAGCGACGATCCCATGCGGCAAGGCATCGCCCGGCACGTCCTCGCCGCGATCGAGGAGGCGGACGTCGTGCTCTGCCTCTTGGACGGGAGCACGTCGCCCACCTCGGCGGATCGGGAGGCGGTCGCCCTGCTGCGGCGCGGCGGCAAGCCGGTCGTGTTCGCCGCCAACAAGGTGGACAACGAGGCGCGCGCGCTGGATGCGGCGGAGCTCTACGCCCTAGGCCTGACCGAGCTCATCCCGGTTTCGGCCCTCCACGGCCGTGGCCTGGGCCGGCTGGAACAGGCGCTGGTTTCCCGGCTCCCCCCGCCCGGCGGCGAGGCGCCCGCAGAGGACCCCGCCGACCCCACGGCCCGCGTCGCGCTCATCGGCCGCCCCAACGCGGGCAAGGCGTCGCTCTTCAACCATCTCGTGGGCGCCGAGCGCTCCCTGGTCGATCATCGCCCCGGGACGACCCGCGATCCGGTGGACAGCCGCGTCGAGCGGAACGGGCACAATTACCTGCTGGTGGACACCGCCGGGATCCGGCGCCGCTCCCGTGTGGAGCACGGCGTCGAGGCGGCGAGCGTGATGCGAGCGCTCCGCGCCCTCGATCGAGCGGAGGTCGCCGTCCTCATGTGCGACGCGGTCGAGGGCGTCAAGGAGCAGGACGCGCGCCTGCTCGGCCTCTGCGCCGACCGGCGCCGCGCCGTCGTGGTCGCCCTGAACAAGATGGATCTCATCCCCGCGGCGGAGCGGCGCGCCGTGCGCGAGCAGGCAGCGACCGCCCTGCACTTCGCCGGGTGGACGCCGATCATCGGCGTCAGCGCGGTTTCCGGGGCGGGGGTCACCCAGCTCCTGCGGGCCGTCCGTGACGCCGCCGCCGAGTTTCGCCGGCGGGTCCCGACAGCCGAGCTCAACCGCTTCTTCGCCGAGGTGCTGGAGCGCCAGCCGCCTCCCACCCGCGGCGGCCGGGCGCCCCGTATCTACTACGTGACCCAGGCCGAGGCGGCGCCCCCCGTCTTCGTCGCCGTTGCGAGCTCGCCCGCGCACGTCCCCGACTCGTACCGGCGGTTCGTGCAGAACCAGATCCGCAGAGCCTTCGGGTTCCGTTCGGTTCCGGTCACCGTCCGTTTCCGTCAGCGTCGAGGTCGCGACGCGACGTCGTGATCCCCGCCGTGGTTCGCCCGTCGGGAGCCAGCGCCCCCCGCGAGCCCGCCGCGCGGGCGCGCCGCGCGGCGCGCCGATGGCGTTGACGACCGGCCCAGAGCCTCAGGCTGCGCCGAAGCGGCCTCGAACTGGTGGTGACCGGCCCCGGAGTCGAGTGCCCGCGGTCGTCCGCTCCCCCTGTTGCAGCTACCCGACCAGCGGGCGCGGCACCGGCCCTGGCCGAAGCGGAGCCCGCTCCCGACGGCGCCCCCTGGCGAAAGCTCCCGACGGGTCGCGTCGGCGGCGCGAGATGGCCACCGTCTCGGACTTCACGGCGGCAATCTTGCCCGTCTCGACGCGCTCCGGCTAGTCGAGCGGGTGATGGCCCCGTTCACCGCCGAGTCGTGCCTCGCCCCCGCGCGCGCTTCCTCGCGGTCCCGAAAGGCCACCGCGCTGTCGGTCGCGCTTGCGACCTGCGCGATCGCCGCCGCCGCCACCGCCGAGCCCGCGGGGTCACCCCGGGCGAGCCTACGCCTGCCCGCGCCGACGTCTGCGGCCACCCCCGCGGTCGATCGGGCTCTGGCACGAACGGACGAACCCGTGCCGCTGGATCCCATGCAGCGGCTCGGATCGATCAGCGTCGGGCACCCGAACGCGGGCTTCCTGGTCAACGGCGTGCGGATGCCGCCGGGCGACGCGTGGGTGCTGAGCCTCCCTGACCACGCCTGGGGTACCGAAGAAACCGTGGAGTCGCTGTCCCGCGCGCTCAACCGCGTCGCGACCGAGCTCCCGGGCGGTCCGCGCGCCATCATCGGGTCGATCAGCGCCGCGCACGGCGGCCCGCTCGCGCCGCACCGGAGCCACCGCACCGGCCGCGACGCCGACGTGCACCTGTTCCTGCTGCACCGCCGTCCGGGCAGCTGGTACGAGCCCGGAACCGCGGCGAACCTCGACCTGCCGCGCTGCTGGGCTTTCCTGGAGGCGCTGATCGTCGACTCTGACCTCGACTTCGTGCTGGTCGATCAGTCGGTGCAGGACCTGCTCGAGGCCTATGCGCTCACGCTCGGGAGGGACCCGGCCTGGATCGCCGACATCTTCGACGGAACGCGCGGACCCGGATCCGATCTCATCAAGCACGCCCCCGGTCACCAGGGGCACTTCCACGTCCGCTTCGTGAGCCCCTACTCGCGCCGGCGGGGCGTGGAGCTCTATGACCGCCTGGTGGAGCAAGGGCACATCGAGCCGCCGACCCGGGAGGTCCGCCACGTCGTGGCCGCGGGGGACACGCTGCTGTCCTTGGCGCGACGCCACGGCGTCTCGGTAGCGGAGATCCAGTCCCTGAACAACCTCGGCTCCTCCCTCATCCGCACCGGGCAGGAGCTACGCATCATCGCACCCGTGGACCTACCCGGCGCTCGGGATCCGGTGATCGTGCCGCGTCGGCGCCTGCCCCCCGTCGCGACCGGGCACTGACGAGCCCCGGCCGCTCCCAGGCGCTCCCGGTCATGCTAGGACCCCGCCGAAATGATCCCGCCCGGGAAGTTCCCTCTGCCCCCCCCGGGGCCGAGCCCATTCGCGCCGCCCCGCCCCGATGACGAGGCGGTCCCGACTCCGCGCGCGCCCGTGCTCGCACCCTGGGCTCCGGAGGGTTCCCCCGCCCCGGTGCCCGCTGCGCAGGCGCCCTCGCTCGGCGAGAGCCCATTGGAACCCGGAATAGCAGCGGGGCTGGCCGCGGTGGACCAGCTCGCGGCGCCCCCGCCGCCGTGGCTGACGCCCGCGCATGGCGTCCCGGCTGCGCCCCCTCGAGACTCCGCCGCGGCGCCGCCGACAGGAGGCACAGTCTCCGTGACCGAGGTGCCGTCCATCCTCGCGCTGGACGCTCCCGGCCCCGGGTCCTCGCCACCGCTGGCCGCAAAACCCGTATCGGAAGACGTCGCCGGGCCGATGACCCCGGCCAGCCCGCGCCGTCGGGCCGATCGCCGCTGGCTGCTGGCCGGAGTAGCGGGCGGCCTGGTCAACTGGACGTTGATCGCGACCGGCGGAGCCTATGCCGTCGTTCGCCCCTGGGTCCGGCTCCCCCAGCGCGATACCGCGGCCATCAGCGCCGACTTCGCGCAAGTCGAGCGCTGGGCGAAGACCCCCGCGCCGAGCTCGAACCGCGCCGACGCCCTCGCGGGGGCGGCGACGCTGGTGGCGCGGCGCGCGGCGAGGGTCACAGACCGCGAAATCCCTCGGATCGAGCTGGCCGCGCTGTCGGTCGACGAGCGCGCCGCGCTCGAGGCGCTGAGGAAATGGCACGCCGAGAAGGGCGGATTCTCTTCCGCCGGCTGCGCGCCACCGCGCGCGGCGACATCCACAGCAACGTCGACCGCGACCGGGACCGAGAAGCCCGCGCCGGAGGCGCCGCCGGCGACCGAGGCGTACCTCGTGCTCGGCGGTCTCGGACTCGTCACCTCCGCCGGAACACCCGAGGAGATCCAGGGACTCGAGGCGACGCTGGCGCTCGCCGATGCCCTGCGCTTGCGCGGTAACCTCCGGGAGCATGCCATCGGCGTCCGCCTCGCGAGGCTCTCGGCGCAGTGGACCCACGCGCGGAAGTACACGGTGTCGCCCCGCTTCGAGTCCCACCGACCGCGCCTGGAGCATCTGCGGGCGGCGCTGGCCCGAGACGCGGTCTGCACGATCAAGCGCCTCGACCCTGGGGGGGGTTGGTCCTTCGACGCGCGAGGATTCGCGCCGGACGAGGGACCGCGGCCACCCCTCGGGCTGATGTGGCACGAGCGCGAGCGCCTGGTCGTCGAGGACTTCGTGGGCCAATGGCTAGTCTCAACCCGAGACGCGAGGACCGCGAAAGAAATTGCCGACCGCCTGGCGGAGCTGCCGGCTCCGTCGAGCGTGGTGCTGCGCGCCGCCGTGCCCCCGGTCGCGACGCTGCAGGCCATCGCGCAGGACTACGCGGAATACGACCGCCTGCTTCCGTCGCCGAGGCCCGCGCGCCGACGTGACGCCAGACCCGCGGATCGTCGTTCACGGACGCGCGGCCCCGCGACACCGTTCTCCGCCGCGCCGCCCTCCGGGCGCCCCCCCCCCGATCGGGAAGAAGACGACGGAGATCAGCCGGCCGTGCCGGAAGAGGAACGGTAGAGCCCCTGGGGCAGGACGGGCGCGCCCCGCTCGGAGGGCGCACGCCCTCGCGCGGCCGGCCCCGCGAGTGACAGGGTGACGGCGACCCGCGCCGGGCGGCGGATGGAGGTGCCTGCGGTCCGACCGGGCCGAACCGCCGTCACCCCCAGCCGCTCCGATGGCGCGCTCCGGACCCCTCCTCCGCCCGAGCCCCCACCGCCGACTCCAGCCTCACGGCCCCGACTCGGCGCCGCCGACGACCACGCAGTCCATCCTGCGCCACGAACCAGCCTCGAGGCGGCAGACGAGCCTACCAGCGATCTCCGCCGCGGCCGCCGCGGCCGCCGCCACCGCCACCGCCGCCGCGACCACCGCGACCGCCGCCAAAGCCGCCGCCAAAGCCACCACGATCTCCACCGCGGCCCCGCGGAGGCCCGTCCCCGCGCGGCCCGTCACTCCGGAAGCCACCACGATCCCCGCCGCGGAATCCGCCGCCGCCGCCTCCACCACGCGGTCGATCGTGGGCAATTCGCACGTTGATCGTGCGGCCATCGAGCTCGGTTTCGTTCAGCCCTTCGATCGCGGCCTGCGCCGCCGCGTCGTCCGTCAGCTCGACGAACCCGAAGCCGCGTGACCGACCAGTCTGCCGGTCAACGACGACGTTCGCGCTGACGACCGTACCGAACTGAGCAAAAGCCTGCTCGAGCTGGTGATCCATGGTGGAGTACGAAAGGTTCCCGACAAACAACTTCGCGCTCATCGCGTTCTCGATGCCTCGCTGCTGACACTGCTTCCACGGTTCCGACGGACGCACGGCTCTATGGCGCCGGCCCCTCGCCCGTCGCGGAGGCCAGCAGACAGACCCAAGCCGGGCGGAGAACCGAGGCACGAGATCTGCGAGCTACGAAGGCAAGAAGTAGCAGAAGCGCCCCCCTGGAGCGAAGTGATTTCGCGCTCTCACCGGTCCCGGAAGGTTCGAGGCTGAATTTTTTGCCGCGCCGCGCGGCCCCGGATACGCGCGCCGGACTGAGGGGAGCGCGGAGGCAATTGGGGTTCCGGTCGGGACCGGCCGCTTCGGGGCCGGGGGACAGCAGGGGAACGGGCTCGCCTGGGCCAGGCCCCGGCCCGGTTTGACACGATAGGCCCGCCGGTCGTATCCCTTCACACCCCATGGGTGGTCGTCCGACGGAACCGTCGACGGGCTCCCCGCCGCCGGCGCGGCGGGATACGGGCACCCCCCCCGTCAGAGAGCCGCTGGACCGCGGCTCCGGACGGCGTGCCGAGGGAGGCAGTGAGGGTCCTGGTCGGCGCCGACGACGCCGTCGTCACAAGCCAGCCTCACCCGTCGAGGTCGCCGTCCGCGCCATTGCGCTCTCCTCCCAGGAGGCCGAGGCGTCGCCCCTCCCCAAGCTCGCCGATGATCCATTGAGCCCCGCGGAGGTCGCCGAGATGAAGCGGCACTTCCGCTTCTTGCGCGAGCACCGTCGGGTCCTGAACCTGAGGGTCAACGCCCAGGAGGACCTGCTGCTCAACGAGCGGCGCGAGCCCACGCACCGCGGCGTCTGCCAGCATCTGCTCGGCAAGGTCGACCGCAAGCGCGTGTTCGCGGCGGCCGAGCGCATGGACGCCGGCGAGGCGGCGCGCCTCGTCGAGGGGGTGCTGGCCATCGCCCCCGACATCGACTTCGTCCTGCTCTATCTCGATTGCGTCCGGCGTGCCGGCGCTCGTGACCAGGCGGTGGCGGCGCTGGCGGAGGCGCTCGCTCGCATCGATTTCTCCGAAGCTTCCTCGGGGCAGATGCGCCGCGTCCTCGATCTGGTGGTCGAGCTGTTCGACGAGCGATCGTTGCCGTCGATGTTGCTGGGGCTGCTCGAGGGCCGGGCTTTCCGTCACGCGTTCGACGCCGTGGCGCCCGATCTGCCGCCGGCGCTCGGCCGCCTCGTGGTACCGCTGCGCGCCGCCCAGGGGCTCCTGCTCCACGCGCATCCCAGCCCCAGCGGCGCCGGTCCGCTCCGTGAGGGACTGCGGCTGATCTTGCACGGAGACGTCGAGAGCATGCTCCGGCAGCCGGCGCCCGTACGACGCCGACTGCTGGAGCTGGGGATCGATGCCTGGGGTGGGCGCGACGACACCGCGACCCGCACCCTCCTGAGGCTTCTCGACAGTGTCCAGTCCGACCAGCGTCAGCACGGCGAGCTCGGCGTCGCGTTCGCCCGCGCGCTGATCCGGACCGGACGTGACGAGGAGGCCCGCAAACTCCTCGGCGCGCTCGGCCGGTACCACCCGGATCTGGAGATCACCCGGCGGTGGCTCCGCCTACTCGACGCCCCGCGGCTCGGTCGAATCGCGCTGGAAGCGCCCGCAGGCCGCCACGCGGGCGGCGGCGGGGCCGAAGAACGCCGCGCGGGGATCGACCTGATGACGATGCGCCCTGTCTGGGTCTACGTCGCGCGGGCAGAGCGCGCGAGCACGCTCAGCGAGGCGGAGGCAACGCTCGCGGAGCGGTGCCTACCGGGCGTGGTCACTCCGGTGGGGAGCGGCGAAGCCGAGGGCGCGCGCTGGTTGGCGGTGCCATCCATCGGCCCCGCGCTCAGTGGCTTCCTGGATCAGCGGGGCGGCGCGAGCCGCACCGACACCCTCGCCCTTACCAGCGCGGCCGTCGCGACACTGTCAGCCCTCGCCTCCGCCGGCGCTGTCCTCCCGGACGCCCGCCTGCAACGCTTCGAGGTCGACGCCGGTGGTCACCCCTGGCTGGTCGACGTCCGGCGCCTCACCACCGCCCCGAACCCAGATGCCTCGAAGGTCATGCTCGGGCACGCCCGCGACCTCGTCCGACGGGTCCTCGAGGGCGCGCGCCGCTTCGTGCCTCCCCCGGGCCTGCCCGAGGATCTGCCCGCCATCGCGAGCTTCGCGGAGCTCGGTCACCGCCTCGCCCGCGCGTGGTGACCGCGCGTCGCCCGCGTCGGTCGCGCCGCGCGCCCCGTGAGCGGGCCGACGCCTCCCCCCGGGTCCCGAGCGCGGTCACGGGTCGTCGTCACTGCTGTCGCCGTCGCCGCGGCCGCACGCGCAGGCACGCGCGGAGCCGGCGCCGGCGCGCCTGCGGGCCCTCCGTGTCCTCGGCGCTGGCGCTGAAGCCCCGGCGCCACACGGTGGAGTGATGCCCCCGCCGGCGACCACGTCCGCGCTCGGCCCCTCCGAGCGAACCGCGATGGGTTCGCCTTGACACGCACCGTCGCACCCGTCGCAGGTCGTGCCCACACCCCCTCGACACCCGCCCCCACACGCGCAGGGCGCGCGGTCCTCCGCGGGGCCGGCGTCGTGGCCGCACCCATGCCCCTCGTCTGCGCGGCAGCCGCCGCAACACGCCCCCTGGCAACGGCGCTCCCTCGCGGCCCGCGGCGGCAGGCGGAGGGCGAAACGCGGGCCACGGCGAGGGCGATACCAGCGAGACACGGCGGCGAGATTCATAGCGCCACGCCGCGGGCGCGGCCACCGCGCCCGCGGCGACGCCGGCGTTGACGCCCGGGGGCCGTGGTAGATCCGCGTCATGTCCGCGGCGACCGCGCGAACCCTGCGGCGCACCGCCACCATCGGCGAGGTGCGCGAGATCGTCGTCCACCACCTCCGGGCGCTCTGGGACGCCCCGGCCCAGGCAGTGGTGCTGCCCCCCCTGATGATCTGGGGCCCACCTGGCGTCGGCAAGAGCGCCATCATCCAGCAGATCTGCGCCGAACTCGCGATCGGGTTCCTGGACGTCCGATTGGCGCAGCGCGAGCCGGTGGACATCCGGGGATTGCCGGTGCCCCGCGAGGACGGGGTGCACTGGCTCACGAGCGCAGACTGGCCGCGGGAGGGGCGCGGCCTCATCCTCTTCGACGAGCTGACCGCCGCCGATCGCAGCCTCCAGGTCGCGGCCTACGAACTCATCCTCGACCGCCGCCTCGGCGACCTCTATCGCGTCCCCCCCGGTTGGTACATCGCGGCCGCCGGCAACCGCGGGGAAGACCGCGCCGTCGCGCTCACCCTGTCCAGCGCCCTCGCCAACCGCTTCTGTCACCTCGAGGTCGAGGCAGACATCGATGACTGGTCGCGGTGGGCGACGCGGCGGGGCCTGCACCCCGTCGTGATCGGCCTGCTGCGCTTCCAGCCGCGCTTGCTCCTGCTCCGCGAGGGCGATCTCGAGCAAGGCTGGCCGACGCCGCGCGCCTGGGAGCGGGTGAGCCTCGAGCTCGAGCTCGCGGAGCGGATGGGACTCGGCGAGGGCGCTCTCGCGCTGATCGTCGAGGGTTTGGTGGGCGCCGCCGCAGCGGCGGAGCTGCTTTCCTTTCGGCGCTGGGCGGCCGTGGCACCGCGGGTCGAACGCATGCTCCGGGGTGAAGCGCCCATCCAGGTGCCCGAGCGGACCGAGCAGCGCTACGCGCTCGTCACCGCCGCGGTCCACGTCGTCCAGCGGGAGCCGTCGCTCGTCCCTGGCCTCCTGCGGCTCGGACTGGAGCTGCCCACCGACTTCGCGACGCTCTGCCTCGTCGACTACCTCGGCGCGGGCGACCCGAACCACCTCGTCCAGCGCGCCGAGGCGCTCTTCGCCCACCCAGAATTCGACGCCTGGAAGCAGCGTCACGGCGCCGCCTTCGAGGCCCGCTTCGCGTCGCTCGACGCCCAGGATCCGCGATGACCCCGGCCCACTGGGCGCGGGCTCAGGCGGCGCTGGTCGACGATCGCGCGGCGTTGCTCGTCGAGCACCCCTTCCTCGGCTACCTGGCCTTCAAGCTCGAGCTGGTGGTGGCCGAGTCACCCGGGTGGTCGACCTTCGCGGTGGACGGCGAGCGGTTGGTCTTCGATCTCGAGTTCGTCCGGCGAGCGACCGATGACCAGCGCCGCTTCGCCCTCGCACACGCGGTGTGGCACTGCGCGTTGCTCCACCCCTGGCGCCGGGGAGGACGAGACGGCAGCCTCTGGGATTGCGCGATCGACCACGAGGTCAACGTTCTGCTGGCTGCCGAACGCCGCCTCCCCGCCGGGACGTTCCTCCTCGAGGAGGCGGAGGGAGAGGCAGCGGAAATCCTCTACGAGCGGTCGCTCCGCGCGCCTTCGAGGCCCCCGACTGGCGACCGCGGACCCCTCGCCGATCGGCACCTCGACGCCGGCGAGGGGCTACCGGAGTTCGCGCGGGTCGAGCTGCAGCGACGTTGGCTCTCGCACCTCGGCGAGGCCGCCACCCGAACGGCTCGTCTCGGCCTCGCTCCACCCACGGCCGCCCTGGAGCGGCTGGCGGCCGCCCGCCAGCCGACCGTCCCCTGGAGGGACGCTCTCCGGCAGTACGTGCTCCGGGTAGCGGGCGACCAACGCGTTTGGCTGCCGCCGAGCCGCCGGCACCTCTGGCGCGGCCAGTATCTGCCAAATCGAAGGGTCGAGGCGCTGCGCGTCGTCGTGGGGGTGGACAGCTCGGCGAGCACCGCGACCCTGGCGTCTCAGATCGTCGCCGAGGTCGAAGGCATCGCTCGCTCCCACCCAGAACACGAGCTCACCTTGATCGAGTTTGATCACTGCGTACGCCGGGTCGAACGTCATGGGGCGAACCGCCCGTTCGTGGGTGAGCGCTTCGGGCGCCGCGGGGGCGGCGGCACCGACCTGGGCCTGGTCTTCTCGGAGGTCGCGCAACGTCACCTCGACCCTAGCGTGCTCGTGGTCCTCACCGATGGGCTCGGGTGCGCACCGCCGGCGGCTCCGCCCTACCCGGTCGTCTGGGCACTGCCGCCCGGCGGCCGACCGCCAGTGCCGTGGGGCTGCCGGCTGATCTTCGCACCAGCCGCCGGCGGCGAGGGCCTCCGTGTGGGAGCATGACGGCGCTCCGATGTTCCGCTTCCAGGCCCGGACGGGTGTCGCCGCGTGGTTCGCCGAGGTGGCCCTGGGCCACGTCGACGAGGTCGACATCGGCGAGTACCACGCGCCCGAAGAGCCTGAGCTTCAGTGCTATGTGTACACCCATGCCATGCGCCGGGACGTCGTCCGGTTGGCAAGCAGCGTGGATCTGTCGAAGCTGCTCGGTCGCCTGGGGCCGCTCAGGCTCTGGTACCTCGGCGCCGAGTACCGCGTGGACGCGGTGCTGACCGAGCAGCGCCGGGCGGAGGACCGATCGGATCCGACCGACACGGCTCCCCTGGCGGTCTTCCGCCAGCGCTTCGAGGCCGCGGGGCAAGCGGTGCATGTCCCGACGGCGCAGGAGCGGCATGGCATCGATCACCTCGCTGGCGCGCTGCTGCTTGACGCGCTGCGGAAGCGCCCCGGCGATTGAGGTCGAGTGGCCCCGTGAGCCGGCGCCGTGCCTCAGCCGTCAGCTGCGAGGTGCCCGAGCAGCTCCTCCAGCCGCTCGATGCGCAGGTCCGGCGTCAGGTCCGGTGCCGCGTCCCCGAACAGGCAGGTGCGAATCCCGGCCCGGCGTCCGGCCTCCACGTCGAGCGCACGGTCACCGACGGCGAGGCATCCGGCCCGGTCGAGCCCGTTGCGCTCGACGATCGCCAGCAAGCTGGCTGGATCGGGCTTCCTCGGCCAGGGATCGTCCCCGCTGACCAGATCGTCGATCCATGCCCCTAACTCGTGGCAGGCGAGCAGCTCCAGGACGCCCTGGCGAGCGCGGTGCGTGACCAGGAGGTTCTTGCCACCTCGCTCACGCACCCGCGCAAGAACCGTTCGTGCCCCTGGAAAAGGAGGGAAACGGGCCGGTGGGACGCGCGCCACGGCGGCCCGCTGCCGCTCGCGCACGAGCGTCGCATCGAGGCGGTACCGCTCGGCAGTCACCCGGATCGCGTGGTCGGTCGAGGTGCGATAGAGTGCGCGCACCTCGGCCGGATCCGCGTCCACCCCGAAGCCGCGGAGGGTTTCGAGGAAGACTTGCACCGTGGCGGGGTATGTATCGATCAGTGTCCCCCCGAGGTCCCAGATGAGGTGTCTCGACGCCGGGAGGCCGCCCATCGGCGGACAATCCTACGCGTATTCAGCGGCTCCGGGAACCTCCGCCGGGGTGGGCTTGTCCGCCCTTGGGTTGCGCGCCAAGCTCGAGAGGAACCCCGGATGAGACTCGGCAAGGACGTCGTCTCCACGGATCTCTACGCCATTCTCGGGGTCCCTCGCTCAGCCAGCCCCGACCAGATCCGCCGCGCCTACCGCCTGCAGGCGATGACTAGTCACCCCGACTTGCACGGGCGCTCCGCGGAGCAGCGCATGGTGGAGCTCAACGTGGCAGCCTGGGTGCTGCTCGACGGGGTGCGGCGGGCCGCCTACGACCGGGCTCGCTACCCGGAAGAAGTCGCACCGGCCGAGAAGGCACGCCCGGAGTCGTTCTATCCCTGGCCGACCACCGACGACCGTGCCGTCCCTGACTGGGCGCCGGCGCCGACCAGCGCCCGGCGTCGCCAGGCCGATCGAGAGGTCCGCCGCGCGGTCGAGCTGTGGCGGGACACCCCGGGACGCGCGTTCGCGGCCCTCTCTGACTACTCGGCCTCCTGGCCCCCCGGAATGCACCTTCTGGTTTGCTTCTGCGCCATCTGCGTGGCGATGCTGCTGATCGCGTCCGCGCGACCGCGATCACTGCCGGGCTTCGAGCGCGAACGACCGATCGCCTGCGTTGCTGACCCCGCGCTCGAGGGTTGATCGGCAGCGGCGGCACCCCTGCCCCAAGCCCCCACTGCGGGGTGGAAGGACGCCCTCGGCCCACGCCTCCGCCGCCGAGATCCGTACCGGCGGCACCCGATGCGCCGGAAACCTTCTGAATTCGCGTGCACCCCGCCCCCACGAGAGGCATCTCCGTTCCCGGGCCCGAAATCTCACGACTCCCGAGGGCGCCTTACCCGTGCTTCGGCGGCTGCTGGGGACCACCCCGGTCCCTATCGCGCCACCCCGGCCCCCGGGCGCAGCATGATTTCCGGTGGGCGGGACAGGGATCGAACCTGCGACATCCGGCTTGTAAGTGGCACTTTCGGCGACGCAAACAGCGTATCTGACGCTCCGCCGTCGAGCCGGGCTGCACGCCTGAGCACCGCCGCACACGGCTGCGTTTCGGCGCTGGTCCCTAACGCGGGTCCCTATCGCGCCGAGCTCGCCCACGCCGCCGATGCCGCGCTTTTTGCCTGGCTGCGAGCCCGGGCCGACGTGCTCGCCGCCTCGCTCACCGGCTAGGCCCCGCGCGTCCGGGGGCCGCACCCTCACCGGTCGGCCCTCGCGGCGCGGGACCCAGCCCGCGAGCAAGGCAAGGCAATGGAAACTCTGAATGACACAACCATGCAACGATCGGCGGAGAGGCTGGCGGACCTGGCCACGGCGGCGCTGGCGGAAGCGGAGACCATCCGCGATGCCGTCGGGGGCGCGCGCGACGCCGAGGCGGAGCTCCTCGAGGCGGTCGGCTACATCGCGGCCCGGCTCGGCGCGGTGGCCGAGCTATGGACGCCGGTGCGCGTCCGCCACTACACGACCGCGGGCAGGGACGGCTCGCGTCCCGTAGAAGACAACGAGTATGCCCCTCTGCGCGGCATCGTCGTCCGCGACGAGAGATCGTCGGGGCATGACGGCACGGGCGATCGCGGCTGGTATGGGGGCCGGCGGTGGGTGCTGTGGTCCGATGGCACCCTGGCGCGCCTCGAGCGCGAGGGGAGCTGGTCGCGCTGGCAGGGCGAGGGGAGCGAGTGGACGGACACGATCGTCCCCCTCACGGCACGCCAGGCCGTCGAAGCGATCGACGCCGACAAGGTGATCGCGCGGCTGACGGAGCGGCTCGAGCGGTACCTCGCCCATCCGACAGAGCCGATCGTCACCGACGCCGAGCGGGCCCGGGACCGCTTCCGCGCCGCGCTCGCGGTACTGAAGGAGGCGGCGCGATGACCCGCGAGCGCATCCTGACCCCCGCCGAGCTCGCGGCGACGCTCGGGCTGCCCGTGGCGGCCATCGATCGACTCGTCGCGGAGGGGCTGCCCGTGCTCACGCTCGACGGGGCGCGGCGGTTCTTGTGGAGCGCCGTGCTCGGCTGGCTGCGCGCTCGCCTCACTTCGCGCGGCCTGCCCCTGCGCCGCTCTGCCATCCCGGCCGCCCTCGCGCCGCGGAAGGAGGTGGCCGCATGACCGTGGGCAGCATCGCAGCCATCCTCGCCCTCGTGTCGTGCGTCGGCACCCTGCTCACGCTGCGCCTCATCCGCCGCGGAGGTGCGGCATGAGCCCGCACCGATGCGTCGGCGGCGAGTGGTCCGACGCGCCGTCATGGTGGGCCTACGACGGCCGCGGAATCGAGCTCTGCCGAGTCTGTGATCGGTGCGAGGCCGAGCACCTGGCCCACTACCGGCCGGAGATACTGCGCCCCTACGCCGACGACGAAGTGGCCGAGCCCGTGGACGAGGAGGGCGAGCCATGACCCCCGCCGCGCAGTAGCGGCACCCCTCGCCGTCCGCAGGGACCGCCGGATCGCGACCGGAGCGAGGGGCTAGACTCACGTAGCAGCGCCCCGTCGGCTGGCACCGACGGGGCGCAGGAAGGGCCGAGTATGGCGCCCCGACGGAAGCGTAGCAGACCCGGCCAGGCTGAGGCGGAGGTAGCACCCCCGCGCCCGAGGTACGAGCCGGCGATGGGGTGGACGACCGCGCCGGCCTGGACGCGCGACCCGAACGACCCGCGGAACCAGGCCGCTCGCGAGCTCGAAGCCTCCGCCCAGCGATGGGAGAGCCTGGCCGCGGCGCGGGATGGTGACGGACACGAGCGTCGAGCCGCCCGCGTTGCTCGTGCCCTCGTCGCGTCCCTGCTCACCGGCGATGCTGACGCGCTCGCTCGACTGGACCACGCGGCGACCTGGGGATTCCGCGCCCGACCAGGGGGCGAAATGGCACGCCTGGCCTGGCCCGGCGCTTCGGGCGGGCTCGTGACTGTGGCCGATCCGTACCCCCCGAAGGGGTCGGGGCGGACGCCGGCACTATTGGGCTACATCGTCCACACGATCGACCACTACCTGACGATGTACGGCCAGCGGAGCCCCGACGCGGCGCAGACGTGCGGCGAGTATCTGTGTGCGGTGTCCGCTCACGCCGGCCCGTGTCGGGCGCTGCATGAGGCGATCCGTCGGCATGGGGGCAACCCCGATCCCACGGTGGACTCCGCCGTGGCCACCATAGGGCGCTATCTCACGTTCACTATGAGGCCGACGGCGCCGGGAGTTCTTCGGGCGTACCTACGATGCTGCGGCGTCACGGCCAAGGCCGCGACAGACATTCTGGCCGTGGTGGAGTGACGCGCTCCGAACGGAGCGCCCCCCATTCGGAAGTCCGTGCGCCGCCCCCCGGGGTGGCCACGCTGGGCACATGGCACGTCGCGATCCACCCATCCCCGCCTGGCGCGCCCGCGAGCTGTCCGTCGCGGCGCTGGTCGCGCCTGCGACCATCACTCGCTATCTCCGCGGACAGCGGCTCTACCCGACGACCCGCGAGCGGGTAGAGCGCGTCCTCCGCGAGCAGGCCCCCGAGCTGCTCCGGCGGGACCCCGACGGGGAGCGATCATGACCCGCGACGACGATCCGCTGCTCGTGATGCTGCGCGCGTCCGACCTGGGCGCGGTGGTCGCGGCGGCGGTCACCGCCGCGCTCGCCGCGCGGCGCCCGGCGCCGCCCACGCCGCCGACGCCGCTGCTTTCGCGGCGCGAGCTCGCCGCGGCGCTCGGTGTGTCGCCAGCCTCACTCGATCGGCTCACACGGCAGGGGATGCCGCGCCTCATGGTGGGCGCGACGCCGCGGTACGACCTGGCCGCCGTGCGCGAGTGGCTCGCGAGCAGGGGGGCACCGTGATCGACGCGCTCGCGGAGATCATCGCTGAGCTGCGCGCCGCGCCCCCGGCGGACCGCCCCGACGTGATCGCACGGCACGGGGCCGCGCTCCGCGAGCTCCATGCGCGGCAGGGTGACGACGTGATCGGACGGGTCGCCGCGTGGGGGGATGGGCCGCGGCTCGCGGTGCTACGGATTCTGGCCACGCCCACGCCGCCCGCGGACGACGACGCCCCCGACCCCACCGACGCCGACACGCCCTCCGCGCCCGAGCCCCCG